>JBBRMV010000005.1:0-120727 GCA_038230675.1 Sphingomonadales bacterium
CCTCGATCAGCGTTTCAAAAAACGCCATCTCGTCATCGGACCATCCATCGACATGCGCATCGAAGAACCCGACTATCAGCAGGTCGGCCTCCTTCGTGCCGCGGTGGTGGCTGCGAAAGTGCAGGCGTTTCAGGCGGATGGTTCGGTCCATGGCACGTCCAACGGCAATTGGCCGGCGGTGCTTTGCGCGACCGTCGGCTGAGGGTAAGACGGGACTGATAGTCATGCGGCCAGAAATCCTCAATCCACTCTTCGCAGAAGTCACCGCGCTGAAAGGCGTGGGGCCTGCCCTGGCCAAGCCACTGGAGCGATTGGGGCTCGCCCGCGTCGTCGACGTCGCGTTCCATTTGCCGACCGGATGGATCGACCGGGTCGCCCGCGACGAACTCGACATGGCCGATGCTGGCCGCACGATCGCGATCACCCTGACGGCGGTGTCGTACCGGTCGAGTGCCGGGCGCGGGCCGACGCGGGCGCAGGCGGTGGACGGTGTGGGCAACCATGTCAGCCTCGTTTATTTCGGCGGTAATTCGGGCTGGGTGAAGAAGCTCGCGCCGCTTGGCGAGCCGCGCCGCGTTTCGGGCAGGCTGGAGATGTATGGCCAGGAATTGCAGATCGTCCATCCCGACTATGTCCTGCCGCTTGAGGAAGCGGGGGATCAGCCCGAGCGCGAGGCGATCTATCCGCTGTCCGAAGGGCTGACGTCGCGCCGGCTGGGGCAGATGGCGGCGCAGGCGGTAGAGCGCGCGCCCGATCTTGCCGAGTGGATCGAGCCGGGGTTGCTCGCGCGGCACGAATGGCCGGCGTGGCGCGATGCGTTGGCGCGCATCCACGCCGATCCCTCGGACGCGAAGGCGCGCGAGCGGCTTGCCTATGACGAGCTGTTCGCCAATCAGCTTGCGCTCACTTTGGTCCGGGCGTCGTCGCGCGCACGCAAGGGCAGGGCGCTGATCGGCGACGGGCGGCTGCGCGACATGCTGCGGCTGCCATATCAGCCAACGGGCGCGCAATCGCGATCTATCGCCGAAATCGAGGGCGATATGCGACAATCGCAACCGATGCTGCGGCTGCTGCAGGGCGATGTCGGCTCAGGGAAAACGCTCGTTGCCGCGATGGCGCTGCTGGTGGCGGTCGAGGCCGGCGCGCAGGGGGCTTTCCTGGCGCCGACCGAAATCCTCGCGCGGCAACATTATGAGAGTTTGCGAAAGCTGCTCGCGGGGCTTTCCGTCAACATCGCCGTGCTGACCGGGCGCGACAAGGGGCGCGCACGCGAGGCGACGCTGATGGGCCTTGCCGATGGATCTATCGATATCCTGATCGGCACGCACGCGATCTTTCAGGAGGCGGTCGGCTATAGGGATCTCGGGCTCGTGGTCGTCGATGAGCAGCACCGATTCGGCGTCGCGCAGCGGATGTTGCTGACCGCCAAGGGCCAGCACCCGCCGCATCTGCTGGCGATGACCGCGACCCCCATCCCGCGCACGCTGACGCTGGCGCTGTACGGCGAGATGGACGTCAGCCGCCTCGACGAGATGCCGCCGGGGCGCCAGCCGATCGAAACCCGCGTACTCGCCGAGGACCGGTTGCCCGAAGTCGTCGAGGCGCTCGGGCGGCATCTGGCGGGCGGCGGCCAGGCCTATTGGGTGTGCCCGCTGGTCGAGGAGAGCGAGAAGACCGATCTCGCCGCTGCCGAGGCGCGAGCGGCAATGCTGCGCGCGCGTTTCGGCGACAAGGTCGGGCTGGTGCATGGCCGGATGAAGGGCCCGGAAAAAGACGCGGTGATGGAAGCGTTCTCTGGCGGGCGCATTGGCGTCCTGGTCGCCACCACCGTCATCGAGGTCGGCGTCGATGTGCCCAACGCGACGCTGATCGTGATCGAGGCCGCCGACCGGTTCGGTCTTGCGCAATTGCATCAGCTGCGCGGGCGGGTGGGGCGCGGGAGCGGCGCCTCCAACTGCCTGCTGATCCGCGGCGCGCATCTGAGCGAAACGTCGCGCGCTCGGCTTGCGCTGATGCGCGAGACCAATGACGGTTTTCGCATTGCCGAGGAGGATCTGCGGCTGCGCGGCAGTGGTGAATTGCTCGGCACCCGGCAATCGGGAGAGGCGCAGTTCCGGCTCGCGACGCCTGAAATGCTGAGTACCCTGTTGCCGACCGCGCATGACGACACCCGCCTGCTGATCGACCGCGACGGCGGCCTGAGCGGGGAGCGCGGACAAGCGGCGCGGGTGGCGCTGTACCTGTTTGAGCGCGATGCGGGGGTCGCGCTGTTGCGTTCGGGTTAGCGCGCGCGGATCAGGTGCGCGAGCAGCTCGTAATAATCGGCCAGATCGATCGGCCGCTCGAGCTCGCACCCCATGCGCCCGCCCAGCACCCAGCGAATCTCGGCCACGACGACGCCGACCACCGGCAACGTGATCCGCAATCGTTCGCCGGGTTGATATTTGGCGTCACAGCGCGCCATCAGGCCAAGCGCCGATATGTTGACGACGAGGAGGTGAAGCTGCCGGGCGTCGGGGCCGAATGCGCGGGCACGATAATGCACCTCATCGCGCCCGATCAGGCGATCGTCGGTATAGGCAATTGCCGCTCGATTGGCCATCCTCCGCCCCCCTTTGCCGCTGATGCCATCCTAGGGCGCGGCAAGTGAACCGGATCGCTACGGACTTGATTAATAGTCGTTTTGCCTAGTTCATTTGGCCGAGACGAGCAGGCCGTGAAGCTTTTTCCCCGACGAGATGCGGACCGGATCGGCGCCGACCGCAATGATCGCCGCCTCGTCCGCTGCTTTTTCTCCGTCGATCCGCGCACCGCCGCCTGCGATCAGGCGTCGTGCCTCACCCTTCGATTTCGCAAAGCCAAGGCCGATCAGGGCATCGATCAGCATGATGCTGCCGCCAGCGACGATATGTGTCGGCAAGGCATCGCCCGACGCGCCCTCCTCGAAGGTGCGGCGTGCGGTGTCTGCGGCGTTGTGCGCAGCGGCTTCGCCCCGGCACATCGCGGTTGCAGCATCGGCAAGGATTTTCTTCGCGGCGTTGATCTCGGCGCCTTCCAGCGCTTCCAGCCTGGCGATCTCATCGAGCGGCAGATCGGTGAACAGGCGCAGATACCGCGCGACATCGCGGTCGTCGGTGTTGCGCCAGAATTGCCAGTAATCGAAATGCGACAACTGATCCTCGAGCAGCCAGACCGCGCCGTTGACGGACTTGCCCATCTTCGATCCGTCGGCATTGGTGATCAGCGGCGCGGTGACGCCGAACACTTCGGTCCCGTCGATGCGGCGCGACAGCTCGATACCGTTGACGATGTTGCCCCATTGATCCGATCCGCCCATCTGAAGCCGGCACCCGACGCGGCGCGACAATTCCAGGAAATCATAGGCTTGCAGGATCATGTAGTTGAATTCGAGGAAGGTCAGCGGCTGCTCGCGCTCGAGCCGCAGGCGGACCGAATCGAACGTCAGCATCCGGTTGATCGTGAAATGCCGGCCGACATCGCGCAGGAACGGGATGTAATCGAGCGCATCGAGCCAGTCCGCGTTGTCGACGATGATCGCGTCGGTTGGGCCGTCGCCAAAACGCAGGAACGGCTCGAAACAGCGGCGGATCGAGGCGGTGTTCGCAGCGATCTGGCTGTCGTCGAGGATTTTGCGCACCTCGTCCTTGCCCGATGGATCGCCGACCTTGGTCGTGCCGCCGCCGATCACCACGATCGGTTTGTGCCCCGCCTGCTGCAACCGGCGCAGCAGCATGACGACGAGCAGGTTGCCGACGTGCAGCGAGGGAGCGGTCGCATCGAAGCCGATATAGCCCGGGATGATCGTGGTCGCTGCCAGATAATCGAGCCCGGCGGCATCGGTCAATTGGTGGATATAGCCGCGTGACGACAGCAGGCGTAGCAGATCGGACTGATATTCGGTCATGGTCGCTGCACTTAGAGGAAGGGACGCGGCCCGCGCAACGTCAACGCTGCGGCAACTGGCTGAGCGGATCGACCGCAGCGCGCCCTTTGCGGATTTCAAAGTGGAGTTCGGGGCGGTCGGCATAGCCCGAATCGCCCGACAGCGCGATCGTCTGGCCGCGCTTAACCGATTGACCGCGCTCGACAAGGATCTGGCGGTTATGGCCATAGATCGTCGTCCAGCCATCGCCGTGGCGCAACATCACCAGGCTGCCCATGCCGGCGACGCCAGCGCCGGTATAAGCGACGACGCCGTCGGCTGCGGCCAGGATCGGCGTTTGCGGCGGAACGGCGATCTTGATGCCGTCGTTGCGCTCGCCGCTGCTGCCGGGGCCGAAGCGTTTGACGATCGTGCCGTTCACCGGCCACGCGAACGCGCCTGTTCGGTGAAGCGGCTCACCCACGGTAGCGTCGGGGGGAAGGATGCGGCCTGGCGAGCTGCTGGGGCGGACCGGCTGGGCGTTGGTGGCGAGCGCAGGCTCGCCGCCGGTCACGATGTCTTCGATATCGAGGTGGAACGCGGCGGCGCGCTCGGCGGGGGTCATCGGCCCGCCATGCGGAATGATGATGCGCTGTCCGGCGCGCAGCACAAAAGGCTCGACCAGCTCGTTATCAGCAACGATGCGGCCCCACGGCACGCCATAAGCGCGCGCGATCGCGATCCCGGTCTCGCCGGGGCGGACGAGATGATAGCGCCCGCCGGGGATGGCAAGCTGCTGCCCGGCGCGAATCGTGAAGGGCGCCTCGAGGCCATTTGCCCGCGCGATCGCCTCCGATCCCGATCCGGTCTTGTCGGCGATACCGCGCAGTGTATCGCCGGGCGCGACGGTGTAGCTGCTGATCGGGATTTCACGGGCATCGGCGGTAACGGGGCGTGCTTCCCATGCCTGGGGGCGGGGCGGCGGAGCAGGGCGATCAATCGGCTGGCGTTCATAGCCGCGATCGTCGTAGCGCCCGTCTCCCGCCGGCGGCTCCTGCCGGTCAGGTGCGCGGTCATAGCGCGGATCGCGCGTGCCATCATTGGGGATACACGCCGACAGCGACGCGACGAGCAGCGCAGCGAGCGCCAGCGCGTTCCTCGTCTTCGGCCGATGCTCCCCCATGCTCGCCCCCCGTCCTAGCGATATGCCGCGTCGAGCATATCCATCGATTGATAATGTGTCAGGTCGAGATGGAGTGGCGTGACGGCGATGAACCCGTCGTGGACGGCCTCCAGATCGGTCGAATGCGCCGGCGTCTCGATTGCCGGCCCAAGTCCGAACCAGTGATAGTCATAGCCGCGCGGATCGCGGTTGGTGACGATCTGCAACCGCCCGTAGTCGCGCAGGCCCTGCGCCACCACGCGCACGCCGCGCACGTCGGCGGCAGCGGTCGCGGGGAAATTGATGTTGACCAGGGTGCGCGGGGCAAGCGGCGCGTCGATCAACGGCCGCAGGACCTTTTCGCCCCATGCGGCGGCCGCCTCGAACGGGACGACATCGCCCATCCCCTCGCGCGCATAGGCCTGGCTCAATGCGATCGAACGCACGCCCGCAAGCGCCCCCTCCATCGTCGCCGAAACGGTGCCCGAATAGGTCACGTCCTCAGCCAGGTTGGCACCGCGATTGACCCCCGACAGGATCAGATCGGGCGGCGTGTCCTTCATGATCCGCGCAAGCGCCATCATCACCGCGTCGGTCGGCGTACCCGCCACGGCAAAGCGGCGATCGCCGTGCTCGCGTACCCGCAGCGGCCGGGTGATCGTCAGCGAATGGCCGGCGCCCGATTGCTCGTCGGCAGGCGCCACGATCCACACATCGTCGGAAAGCGTGGCGGCGATGTCCTCCAGCACCTTCAGGCCCGGCGCATGATAGCCGTCGTCGTTGGTCAGCAGGATGCGCATTATCGTTTGGGCTCCAGCCGATTGAGGCCGTGCATGTAGGGCGCGAAGGCATCGGGGATGGCGACCGCGCCGTCCTCCTGCTGATAATTCTCGATCACCGCGACCAATGTCCGTCCGACCGCCAGTCCTGATCCGTTCAGCGTATGGACAAAGCGGGTCGCCTTTTCGCCCTGGGGCCGATAGCGCGCATTCATGCGGCGCGCCTGGAAATCGGTGCATGTGGAGCAGCTCGAAATCTCCCGGTAGCGCTTTTGCCCCGGCAACCACACCTCCAGATCATAGGTACGCGCGGCGGAAAAGCCCATGTCGCCAGTGCACAGCTTCATCCGGCGAAACGGCAGGTCGAGCAGCGTGAGCAGCTTCTCTGCCGCCTCGGTCATCCGCTCATGTTCGGCCTCGGATTGATCGGGAGTGACAATCGACACCATCTCGCATTTATCGAACTGATGCTGGCGGATGAAACCGCGCGTGTCGCGCCCCGCCGATCCCGCCTCCGAGCGGAAGCACGGCGTGAGCGCGGTAAAGCGTATCGGCAACTCTTCCTCTGGCAGAATTTGCTCGCGGACGATGTTGGTCAGACTGACTTCGGCAGTCGGGATCAGCCAGCGCTCATCCTTTGTTTGGAAAGAATCCTCGGCGAATTTGGGGAGCTGACCGGTCCCGAACATGATCTCTTCGCGAACGAGCAGCGGCGGCACCACCTGCTCATAACCGAAATCGCGCGCCAGCGTCGTCAGCATGAACTGGCCGAGCGCGCGGTACAGCCGGGCAAGCGGTCCGCGCAACAAGGTGAAGCGCGAGCCGGCGAGCATCACGCCGGTATCGAAATCCATGCCCAGGGCGGGGCCGATGATATCATGCTCAAGCGGCGAAAACGCGAACTCGGGAAGCTTTCCGCGCGTATGCACGATCAGATTATCATCTTCATCGCGCCCATCCGGCACATCGCTCAGCGGCAGGTTGGGGATGGCCGCAAGACGATCGAACAGCTGATCGCCAAGCGCCTTTTCCTCTGCCTCGATCGCGGGCAGCCGATCTTTCAGTGCGGCAACCTCGGCCATCAACGCATCGGCCGCTGCGTCGTCACCCTTGCCCTTGGCGGCACCGATCGCCTTCGACGCTTCGTTGCGGCGCGCCTGCGCCACTTGCGCCTCGGTAATGAGCGCGCGCCGACGCTCATCGAGCGCTGCGAGCTCGGCCGCAACAGGCGCGACTCCCCGCCGCGCCAGTGCTGCATCGAATGCTTGCGGGTCTTCGCGGATCAGGCGGATATCGTGCATGGCCCGGGGCTATGGCCGGGGCCGGCGATGATCGCAAGCGGCGAGGTGCCGCCTAACCGCGATCAGGCGGTGGCGGCCGCCTTGTTCGCGAGCCGCTTGCGGACGACCAGGGCCGCGGCCGCTGCGCCGAACAACAGCACCATCGGTGGTGCCGGCACCGGTGTCGGCGTCCCGCTGCTGCCGCCGGACGTGCCGCTACTCGTGCTGGTGCTCATGCCGCTCGACGTGATGCCGCTACTCGTGCTCCAGCCCGCGCTGCTCGAACCATAGCTGCTCGAGCTGGTGCTCGAACTGCCGCTCGACGATGCCGACGACGTGATGTCGCCGCTTGAGCTCGACGAAGCCGACGAAGTGATGTTGCCGCTAGAACTGCTCGACGTCGAGCTCGATCCCGAGGAAGCCGAGGACGAGGACACGTCACCGCTCGACGACGAGGAGACATCGCCGCTCGACGACGCCGAAGACGAGACGTTTCCGCTCGAGCCGCCGCTTGCCGACGACACATTGCCGCTGGAGCCGCCGGCCGACGAGGAGACCGAACCGCTTGAACTGCTGCCGCCCGCAGACGACGACACGGTGCCGCTTGAGCTGCTGCCGCCAGTGCTGCTGCCGCCAGTGCTGCTGCCGCCCGCCGACGACGATACGGTGCCGCTCGATCCGCCGCTGCCCCCGCTGCCGCCTGCAGAAGATGAGACCGTACCGCTGGAGCCGCCGCTGCCGCCCGCCGACGACGATACCGTGCCGCTCGACCCGCCCGTGCCGCCTGAGGAAACCGTGCCGCTCGATCCGCCGGTACCACCCGACGAGATGTAGCCGCTGGAGCCGCCGCTGCCGCCGGTCGACACGCTGCCGCTCGACGTTGAGGAAATATTGATCGTGATGCCGCTCGATCCGTTGCTGCTCGATCCGCTGGTGCCGCTCGACGTGCCGCTGGATGAGCCACCGCTCGTCGAACTGCTGGTCGATGATCCGCCCGCGGACGATCCGCCAGTGGACGAGCCGCCGGTCGATGAGCCGCCGCTGGCCGACGAGGTAGAGCCGCCGCTGCTCGCGCTGCTGACGCCGCTGGACGAGCCGCCCGATGTGCCGCTCGACGTTCCACTGGACGTACCGCTGGAAGTGCCGCTCGAGCTGCTGCCGCTGGTCGTGGAGGAGATGACGACGCCGCCGCCGCTACCGCCGCCGCCGCCGAAGAATCCACCGGCAAAAAATCCGCCGCCGCCGCCGCCGTAACCGCCGCCCCCGCCTCCGGCAGCGGCAAGCGCGAGTCCGCCGCCGCCGCCAGACACGACCGGAAATTCACCGCTCGACGCCGCATAGGGTGGCGGCAGGGGGACAGGGGTCCCCTGGCTGGTGACGGTGACGATGGCGGGCGGGCAGACGGCCCTTGTCTGGGTGACGACGCGGCGGACTCGTGCTGCCGAACCGCCCTGGACAGTCGTGCGGACGATGCGCCGCGTCTTTTTGACATAGTGATGCCGCGCTTGAGCGGTTTCGGTCACATGCACCGCACCGCCGCCAATCACGGCGCCGCCACATGCGCAGGCGCACAATTTTGCCAAGGCCATCCGGACAGACATCACATCACTCTTTCTTGACCACGTTGCCGAAAGGGGCGGCGAGCCAGTTCTGCAGTAAACTTCTCTGCTATCTCCCTAAAGTGCAGAACAAATTATTAAGTTCAACTCGATTAACCATCAAATCGGCCACTCAGGGCGCGACTGCGCTGCGAGGGTGAATGCTATGATGGTTAATGTTTCACGGCGGGACATCAGCGGCGGTCAATCTGACAGCAAATGTTTACTATCCGCTATTGCACTGCCCGCTCGGTGGATTGCCCGATCGCTGTCGTTTGGGCCGTGCTTTGCCGCAGGGCAGGGGGCAGCGCCGGCGCAAATTACCGACAAACTTAGGTAATTTGGGGTGCTCGGGTTGCTTGTCGAGCGTCGCATGCCCCGGTATAGGCGCGCTCGTGGCGGCCATAGGCGCGCAAAGCGTCATGCTGCTTCGAGCAGGAGAGTGGGGATGGCGAGCGTGTTGAACAGAGTAGACGATATCGACGGTTCAGGCGGCCTTCCGGCCGATGACGGTTATCGGCCAAACAGCGCCGAACCGTTTATGAACCCGCGTCAACAGGCGTATTTCAGGGCCAAGCTGCTGCAGTGGAAGGATGCCATTCTGCTGGAAGCCCAGGGCACGTTGTCGCAGCTGCAAAGCGAAAGCCTGCGCGAGGCCGATCTGACCGACAGGGCGTCGAGCGAGACCGACTGGTCGATCGAGTTGCGAACCCGCGACCGCCAGCGCAAGCTGATTTCCAAGATCGAGGCAGCAATCCGCCGGATCGACGAGGGCGAATATGGCTATTGCGAAGTGACCGGCGAGCCGATCTCGCTCGCGCGCCTGGAAGCACGCCCCATCGCGACGATGACCGTCGAGGCGCAGGAGCGTCACGAACGCCACGAAAAGGTGTCGCGGGAGGATTGAGCGCGGGCTGCTTTCGGGCCGCCGCCTCTTAAGCAAATCGATACGTTTTTATGATCTATTGTCCGCGTGCTGATTCAACTTTGAGCAGGCGAGATGGACCAGTTTTCCAATGACCAGTTTCCGGTAACCACCACCGACGAGGCCGCGAGCCAGCGCCTCGAAGTGCGCGACAGCCTTTTCCTCGTTGCCGGACTGCGGATTGATGGAAAGGGACCCAGCGAGCAGGTGCGGGTGCGAAACCTGTCTGCCGGCGGCATGATGGCCGAATTGCCGACACGCGCCGAAGCCGGCACTCGCGTCGATGTCGATGTTCGCGGCGTCGGCCGGATCGGCGGTCGCGTCGCCTGGTGGACAGCGGGCCGGGTCGGCATCGCGTTTGACGAACTGATCGATCCGATGGCTGCTCGTAAGCCTGTCGGCAATGGCACCAAGACGCCGGTATTCGTAAAACCGATCCTGCCCGTCCTCTAAAAAAAGCGGCGACTGACCCACTTGTTCCCCCGCGAAAGCGGGGGTCCAGAGCCAAGGGCGTCGTCTTTTGTGGTTTCGGACCCCTGCTTTCGCGGGGGAACGGAGAGGGTGGGGACATCCAGCTATAACGAAGCCCGGCATCTGCTCCGCCGGAGTGCATCCGGCAGGAGCAGCCGCCTAGCCGCGAACGACCTTCCAGTCAGATCGTCAGCCTGCGCTCATTTCTTCCTTGAGTTTCAGCTTCTGTTTCTTCAAGTCGGCCAGTGTCAGCGCATCGGGCATGGGGCGCTGCGACTCCGCGGTGATGCGATGATCGAGCCGGGCGTGCTTCGCCTCGAGTGCCGAAAGATGGGCGCCTTGCATGATAGCGGTCCTCCTTGGTTGGCGGCCTGAATGTTGGGCCGGTCGACGAGTAAATCATCTTCGCGCGCCCCTGTCGCCCCCATTGATTGCCTGAATCGACAGACGCAGTGTTTTTGCCGACGATCGGTTTTGCAGTCGCACAACCGCGATCAGTTGCTAAGATAGCGGTTCGCCATCAAGGAGCGGCAATGGACGAACGATTGATCGTAAAGCGGATCGAAGTGCTGCGGACCGAGCATCGCGATCTCGATTCGGCGATCGATGCGTTGCTCGATCAGAACTCGACCGATCAATTACAGATAGCGCGGCTGAAAAAGCGCAAATTGCGGCTGCGCGACGAAATCGCGATGCTCGAGGATCATCTCATTCCCGATATCATTGCGTAGCCGCAACGAGCCTCCGATTGTCGCCATTTTGGCCGTTCCCGCGATTGGGACTGATCCGCATCGGGACGCGTGTTGGTTAAGCATTCGCAAAATTTGGTTTTCTCGCCCTCAACCTTGCTGCAAGATTAACGGATGGGGGATATTCTGGCAGAGTCGCGGTTACGCCGGCGATTTATCGACACGCTGTATGTCGAGGCGATGGTGCTCGCCGATGAGGCGCGCGCCTATTTCGATGAAGGCGGTCGCGCCGAGCGCGAGGCGCTCGATCCGCTCGCCCGGGTCGCCTTTTCCTGCGAATCGCTGAAGGTGACGACTCGGCTGATGCACGTGATCGCCTGGTTGCTGACGCAGCGCGCCGTCGATGCGGGGGAGATGGCGCCAGCCGAAGCGCTCGATCCGTCAAGGCGCCTTGGCGACCCGCCCGTAACCAGCGATGAGGCGCTAAGGGCCATGCCCGATCAGGCGCGGATGCTTGTCGATGCCAGCATCGATCTGCATCGGCGCACCGCACGGCTCGATGACGGGTTGACGGTCACTGCCCCTGCGCCGAGCCCGGCACGATCGATGCTCGAACGGCTCGCCTACGCTTTCTGACCGCGCTGCTCAGGCCGGGACGGTTGCCCGCGCCGGTCGGATCGAGGCAAGCGCTGCTTCATATTCGCGCTCCAGCCGGTCGACCCGCACCGCGACGCTCTCGACCGCATCGACGACGCCGATTCCCTGACCCGATCCCCAGATATCGCGCCACGCCTTGGCCTTGCTGCCATTGTCGCCGCCGAAATTCATCGTCTTCAGGTCGCCCTCGGGCAGATTGTCAGGGTCGAGGCCCGCCCTTTCGATCGAGCCGCGCAGGTAATTGCCGTGAACGCCCGTGAACAGGTTCGAATAGACGATGTCCGACGCGCGGCTGTCGACGATGGACTGCTTGTAGGCCGGATCGGCATTGGCCTCCTCGGTCGCGATGAAGGCGGAGCCGATATAGGCGAGGTCGGCGCCCATCGCCTGCGCCGCGAGCACCGCGCCACCATTGGCGATCGATCCCGACAAGGCCAGCGGCCCATCGAACCACATCCGGATTTCCTGGATCAGCGCGAAGGGGGAGAGCCTCCCCGCATGCCCGCCAGCGCCCGCAGCGACCGCGATCAGCCCGTCAGCGCCTTTTTCGATAGCCTTGCGCGCAAAACGATCGTCGATGATGTCGTGCAGCGTGATCCCGCCCCAGCCATGCACCGCCGCGTTCAGATCCTCGCGTGCGCCGAGCGAGGTGATCGTGATCGGCACCTGCCATTTGGCGCAGGTCGCCAGATCGGCCTCGAGCCGATCGTTCGATTTATGGACGATCTGGTTGACCGCATAGGGCGCCGCCGGGCGATCGGGATTGTCGCGGTTCCACGCCGAAAGTTCCTCGGTGATGCGGTGGAGCCATTCGTCGAGCAGCCCCTGCGGCCGCGCGTTGAGCGCCGGGAACGATCCGACGATCCCCGCCTTGCACTGCGCGATCACCAGATCGGGACCGGAAATGATGAACAGCGGCGACCCGATAACGGGCAGGCGCAGGCGATCGAACAGGGGCGGCAGGCTCATCCACGTTTCATAGCGCAACGGGTTTGGGAGTCGAGGGGGGTGGGGGATGGACGGCGAGCGTTATTACGAGACCGTTTTCGTCTCTAGCTCAGCGATGATATTTCCATTTTTTTGAGACAAACCGCTGTCAAATGAGGAGATGCAAGGTAACATCAAATCCATTATTTGGATAATTGTATGGTTAAAAAGCAAAAAATATCGATTGATCCGTTCAGCTCGGCAGCTGTACGTCTGACAATGTACTATAATGACCATGAAGTTGCGATGGGCTCGGGGGTGCTGTGGCAGACGGAGGTCGGTATCAGTCTGGTCACTGCTTGGCACTGCCTAACCGGGACGCATCCATCGACAAGGCAATCATTATCAAAGAGTGGTGTGCGCCCCAATCGTGTTAAAGTACAATTATTGACGAGCCGGATGGGCGAAACATTAGATCTGAATCAAAATTTGTACTCGTCAGATAACCAGACTCCGGCCTGGTTCGTCCATACTCTTGGATCAAGAGCGATTGATATAGCTGTTCTTCCGTTATCGCTAAAACTTCCAAAGTCAGTAATTAGCCAGCCAGTTAATAAAATTCATCAAACCGAAGATATCGCAATTCCAGTCGGAAGTGAACTATTTATAATTGGTTTTCCGCGGAATCTTCATCGCTTAAATCTACCGATTTGGAAACGCGCTTCCTTAGCCCTAGAGCCGCAGGCATTGTTCGACGGGCCTGATGGACGGCATCTGCTCGTCGATACGGCGACACGGGAAGGCATTTCAGGAGGGGTAGTTATCGCCCGATATTCGATGAGCTATTTGTCTATTGATGGCGGGACAAGAATGGGCGGCGGCCCGCACACGAAGATCGTGGGAATATATTCCGGTCGAGTGGGATCGGAAGACCAGTTCGCCGCGCAAATTGGGATTGTGTGGCCGATCAATTATGTTGTTGAGATTATGGATAGTGGTATAATTGACAGATTTATTTAATTTCCATAGTATTATTAGAACTGTTCATATATTGATCTAGACATCGGCCATATTGCAGCAATTTAACGAATTACAGTGTATTGGAAGGCCTTTTGAATAGTGACATCATCGTTACTTTTTGAACAGCCCACTCCTAATCCACCCGCCGCAACCCCGCCGCACACGCCCGGCTCTTCTCGACATAATGCGCCGCAGACGCTCGCAGCATCGCCTCTGCCCCCGCGTCGAGCGTGCGCACCACCTTGGCCGGGCTGCCGACGATCAGGCTTCCGGGCGGAAAATCCTTGTTCTCCGTCACCAATGCGCCCGCGCCGACGATCGAGCCGCGCCGGATCACCGCGCGGTTGAGGATGATGGCGCCCATGCCGATCAGCACGTCGTCCTCGATCGTACAGCCGTGCAGGATCGCGTGGTGGCCGATCGTGCAGCCGGTGCCGATCGACAGCGGCGCATCGTAGTCGCTGTGGAGCATCGCGCCTTCCTGGATATTGGTTTGCGCGCCGATCAGCAT
Source organism: Sphingomonadales bacterium (assembly GCA_038230675.1). Classification (GTDB taxonomy): domain Bacteria; phylum Pseudomonadota; class Alphaproteobacteria; order Sphingomonadales; family Sphingomonadaceae; genus Sphingomonas. The sequence continues at coordinate 13,903 of JBBRMV010000005.1, forward strand.
TGGCGTGTTGTCGCCGCGAATGACGGCGCTGAACCAGACGCTGGCATCCGCGCCGAGCCGCACATCGCCGATCAGGTCTGCGCTGGGCGCGACCCAGGCGCCGGCGGGGTCGATCTGCGGGCGTTTTCCATCAATTTCATAGAGTGGCATCGTGCGCTCTCCTTCAATGGGCAGCGCCTAGCATGGTGGGCGGGTCTTACGCCAACCCGCGTCTCAGGCGACGAACTGCAACCCCGGGCGATCGAAAAGCGCGTCGACCATGCCGCTCTCGACCGGGCGGCTGAAATGATAGCCCTGGATACTGCTGCATCCTTGCGCGCGGAGCCGGTCCCACTGCGCCACGTCCTCGACGCCCTCTGCGGTCGTTTCCATGTTCAGCGCAGTCGCCAGATCGACGATGGCGCGCACGATCGCTGCTGACCCTTCGTCCGAATTCACGTCGGTGACGAACGAGCGATCGATCTTGATCTTGTCGAACGGGAAACTACGCAGATAGCTGAGCGAGGAATAGCCGGTGCCGAAATCGTCGAGCGCGATCCGCACGCCGATCGCGCGGAGCCGGTGGAGCAGCGCGATCGTCGCGTCGGCGCCTTCGAGGAACACCGATTCGGTGATCTCGATCTCGAGCCGGCTTGGCGCGATGCCGCTCTGTCCGAGCGCCTGCATGATGATGGCGGCAAAGCCGGTGTTGCGGAACTGGAGCGGCGATACGTTGACCGCGATCCGCGTGTGGCTGGGCCAGTCGCGCGCCTGTCGGCAGGCCTCGTGGAGCACCCACTCGCCCATCGCGATGATCAGGCCGGTATCCTCGGCAACGGGGATGAACTCGGTCGGGGGCACGTTGCCGCGGGTCGGATGCTCCCAGCGGAGCAGCGCCTCGAAGCCGCCGATGCGGTCATTCTTCAGGTCATAGATCGGCTGATAGTTCAGCCGGAACTGGCCGGTGCGCAGCGCCTCGCGCAGATCGAGCTCCAACTGTCGGCGGCGGCGCGCTGCGGCGTCGAGCGATTGTTCGAAGAAGCGAAAGCACCCGCGTCCGTCCTGTTTCGCGCGGTAGAGCGCGAGATCGGCATTTTTGAGCAAGGTGTCGGCGTCACCACCGTCACCGGGGCCGACGGCGATACCGATGCTGGTCGCGGTCGCGATCTGGTGTCCGGCCGCGATCATCGGCTCGCGGAGCCGGTCGATGATCGCCTGGCCAAGCGCCCGCGGGCGGTCCGCATCGGCGCCCTCGCCAAGGATGATCGCGAATTCATCACCGCCCAATCGAGCGACGGTGCCGTCTACCGCCGTTTCCACCAGAATATCGCCGATCTGACGCAGCAGCGCATCGCCGACCGGATGGCCAAGCGTGTCGTTCACGCCCTTGAACCCGTCGAGATCGAGGCAAAGCACGGTGACCTTGCTGCCGCGCTTTGCCGTGCGCTGGAGCGCGCCCTCAAGCTGTTCACGGAACAAGACGCGGTTGGGCAAGCCGGTGAGCGCATCGTGGAACGCCAGATGGGTGATGCGGTGCTCGCGCTCGACGATGCCGGCGGACATCTTGTTGAAACTCTCGGCAAGGCGCGCGATTTCGTCATTGCCCTCGATCGCCACTTCGGCGCGCGATCCTTCCTCCAGCGCCCGCGCAGCGGCGTCGAGCGCGGCGATCGGACGGGCGATGTTGCCCGCCAGCCGCCGACTGCCGAGCATCACCAGGATCAGCCCGATCAGCCCCGCCATCGCGATGCCGATCTGCAAGGGCCGGTATGACGCGAGCGCCTTGGCGATCGGATAGCTGAGCAACAAAGCCGCCTCGGTCTTGCTGTCTGGTCCCTCGAGCGGCCTGACCGTTGCAAAGGCCTGGCCGTCGGCGAGTTGCAGCGGATTGGCGATTTCGCTGCGAAGATTGCTGTCGATGAACCCGTCGAGCGCCTTTGTGTGGGAAATGTCGCTGCCCGTCGCTGGAATCCACCCTCCGCCGGGCGCGCGGCGCAGGATGGTCGCGGTGAGCGGGATGGCCGACAGCCGTTGAAGCGAGCGCATCTCGGCCAGATCGAGCGGGACGGCAAAAATGACCCAGCCGATTTCGGTCGGCGCCATGATCGGGGAGACGACGGCGCGATAGACGCCGCCCTTGGCCAGGATCACCGCGTCGCGGCGTCCCTCGGCAAGCGTGAAGGGCAGATTGCCGACGGCGGCGCGCAGATCGGCGGGGCCATTGCCGATCACCTTGCCGGTCGCCTGATCGACGACGAAGGCATTGTCGACGCCTGCGCGGTGCTGAAGATTGACGACGGCGGATTCGATCGTCGGCGCGTCGCCACTGGCGACCGCGCTGCGAAAACCGAAATCCCGCGCCAGCACATCCGCCGAATCACCGAGCGACTTTACCCGGAACGCCCAAATCCGATCATAGACGCTTGCCCCGGTGGACAGCTCGGCACGCACCGACTGACGCGCATGGTTGACGATCATGAGCTGCGCGATGACGGCAACACCGAACAGCGCGACCGCAAACAATATCGCATACAGGATGGCCAGCCGCGTGCGCAGGTGCCGGAATTGCATCGCCCGCTTCACGGCGCCGGGCAGGCGCAACCGCGCCTTCATCTGCCGCGTGCCGTGATCATCGTCGAAAAATCGCCCGGGCCGATGCTGATCGCCTGGCTCATTTCGTTCCCCGGCGTGCGGATCGTCGGGTGCCAGACGCGCAGCGTTGCGCCGCCTGCGGGCACATTGGCGATGACCGCGTGGCCGCCACCACCGGTCTTGATCGCATACGGCGTATCGACGACGTAGATGAAAGCCGCCATCGCATCATGGATGTTGCACCCGAGCGCGACCGCGCCGGTCTTGTCAAAGGCGATGCTGCGGGTTTCGTCGCGCCCATAGAGCTTGAGGTCGAATTTCTTTGGCCTCGACGCCGAATAGACATGATGGCGTACCCGGTCGCGGTTGGGGAAGCTGACCAGCGCCCCCTGCGGTACGACAAGGACATAAGGCGCAAAGGCTATGTCTTCCTGAACCATCTGATAAGGCCAGGGAAAGCGGATCGGGCCGGCGGGCTTGCGCTGCGTATCGATGATGACGACGGCGTTCGCGAGCGGCTTGCCGTCGGCTCCGCGGACCACGATGTCAGCCGTGGCTGCGCTTGCGGGCACGGCAATGGTGAGCGCCAACAAGCCGGCGAGGACAGACAGGGCGCGAAACAGCATGGCCTTTCCCTACAGGCATTGAATTTCCAAATCTTGAAGGCGGCGTTAACCGAACAACAACCATAATGGATCAATTGCCCGGCAACGCATTGAGTGGAGCCGAGTTTTTGCGCTGGAAACCGATTGCGATTGCCGCGTTCATGCTGGCGGTCATCTTGCCGGGCACGGCTGCCGCGCGCGAGCTGCGCGGTGGCGGCAAGCTGTTGCTCACCGGCGGCGTCACCAGCGTCGAGGGATCGGCGGGGGGTGGCCTTGCGACATGGGCCGTCATCGCCGGCGATGAAACCGATGCAGGTGTGGGCGGTACGATCCACGCGACCTACATCCCATTGCCCGATTTCGACTTGAAGAGCGCGGGCATCGCGGTCGGTGTGTTCGACCGCATTGAACTGTCCTACGCGTATCAACGCTTCGACACGCGCAAAGCGGGCGCGGCGCTCGGCCTTGGGCAGGGCTTCAAATTCGGCCAGCATGTGATCGGCGCCAAGCTGCGCCTGGTCGGCGATGCTGTGTACGGCCAGGATACCGTCCTGCCGCAAATCTCGATCGGCATTCAGCACAAGCGCGCCGAACAAGACGCGGTGATCAAGGCCGTCGGTGGCCGATCGTCGAGCGGCACTGAATTCTATATCGCCGCGACCAAGGCGGTGCTGTCGCGCAGCCTCGTCGTGAATGCGACGGTGCGGTTCACCAAGGCCAATCAGTTCGGGCTGCTCGGCTTTGGCGGCGACCGGAACAACCGATATTCGGCGCAGATCGAAACATCGGCGGGCGTGCTCGTTTCCCGGCATCTTCTGGTCGGCGCGGAATTTCGCACCAAGCCGAGCAACCTCGGCTTTGCGCGCGAAGATAATGTCTATGATGTTTTCGCGGCATGGGCTGTGGGTCGGCGCGTTTCGATAACGGCGGCCTATACCGATCTTGGCAGCATCGCGACCGTGCCGCGCCAACGCGGCGCCTTCCTGTCGCTTCAGGGGAGTTTCTGACGATGATCGGCATCATGCTGGCGCTCGCCGCCGCACTGCAGACGCCCGCTGATCAAGCGCCGGCGGGGGAGGAGCCCGTCGCGCCTTATACCCACAGCAACGCCAATGCCGGCGCCACGCCCTTTGCCGGCAAGGCGATGTGGCGCGCGTTTCACGAAAAGGCCGGGGTCGACCGGATGACCGATGATTTCGTCGATCGCCTGATCGTCGATCGCCGGATCGCCGACATCTTCAAGGGCCAGGATATCGTGCGGCTGCGGCGTACGTTGAAAGAGCAATTCTGCTACATCCTCAACGGCGGCTGCGATTATACCGGGCGGACAATGGCCGAGGGCCACAAGAATCTCGGCGTGCAAACCCCCGATTTCAACGCCCTTGTCGAAGACCTCCAAGCGGCGATGCGGCATGAGAAAATCAGCTTTTTCGCGCAGAACCGCTTGCTCGCCAAACTCGCACCGATGAAGCGCGACGCCGTCGAACGCTGAGCCTTGTGGCGCCGGGCGTTGCCCGTGCTATGCTACAGCCATGACAGCCGCGCTTCCCCTAAAGGCCTGAGCCTGTGCGTGTCGGTCCGCTCAAGCTGAAGGCGCAGATTTTCTGCGGCGATGAGCCGGCAATGGGACCGGGCAAGGCCGATCTGCTGGAGGCGATCGACCGCGAGGGATCGATTTCGGCCGCAGGGCGGGCGCTCGGCATGAGCTATCGCCGCACCTGGCTGCTCGTCGACAGCATGAACCGCTGCTGGACCAAAAAACTGGTCGATCCGGTGGCAGGTGGCGGCAAGGGGAGGGGCGCCACGCTGACGCCCGCCGGTCATGATATCCTTTCGCGATATCGGGCGATGGAGGCGCGACTGGCGGCCATCGCTGAGGCTGATCTCGCCGGCCTGGAAAAGCTGCTCCGCGACGTGCCCTTGCCCTGATCGATCGCCGATCGCGGATCGCCCGCAGCGGGCTTGCCAACCCCATGATCGCCCGCCACACTCCCCGGCAAAAGGCAAAGGGGATTTTACCGACATGACAAAGCATTGGACGCTGCTCGCGGCGATTTCGACGATCGCCCTCGCCGGTTCCGCCGTCGCTGCGGGTCCGCAAAGCCAAAAGGCGCTTGAGGCGGCGTTCGATGCACGGATCAGCGCACAGGACCAACTCGATTGGCTCAAGCGTATGTCGTCTGCGCCGAACCATGTCGGCAGCGCGCATAACAAGGCCAATGCCGAGGCATCGCTCGCCTTGTTCAAATCCTGGGGCTGGGACGCGCGGATCGAGACTTTCCAGGTGCTGTATCCCACCCCGATCACGACAACCGTCGAAATGGTTTCGCCCCAGCAAATCAAGCTTGGCGGGCAGGAACCGGCGCTGGCTGAGGATGACACGTCGGGCAACACCGCCGATGCGCTTCCCCCCTATGTCGCGTTTCAGGGCGACGGCGATGTCACTGCCGATCTGGTTTACGTCAATTTCGGCATGCCCGATGATTATGAGGCGCTGGCGCGGCGCGGCATCGACGTGAAGGGCAAGATCGTCATCGCGCGCTACGGCGGCGGCTGGCGCGGATTGAAGCCCAAGCTCGCGCAGGATCACGGCGCGGCCGGGTGCATCATCTATTCCGATCCGGCAGAGGACGGCTATGGCCAGGGCGATCCCTATCCCAGGGGCGGCGCCCGCCCGCCGCAGAGCGTGCAGCGCGGCTCGGTCGTCGATATGGCGATCAATCCCGGCGATCCGCTCACGCCCGGCATCGGCGCGACCGCCGACGCGCAGCGCCTGACCCGCGAAACAGCACCGACGATCCTCAAAATCCCGACGCTGCCGATGTCTTATGCAGATGCGACCAAATTGCTGTCGCAACTCGGCGGCAGGCGCGCACCGGCGAGCTTTCGCGGCGGGCTGCCCTTTGCCTATCATCTGGGCGGCAATGGCGGCGTGAAGGTCCATCTCGCGGTGAAATCGGATTGGTCGCTGAAACCGGTCTACAACGTCATCGCCATGATCAAGGGCGCGAAATATCCCGATCAATGGGTGGTGCGCGGCAATCACCATGACGGCTGGGTGTTCGGCGCGGCCGATCCGCTATCGGGCAACGTCGCGATGCTTTCCGAAGCCAAGGCGTTGGGCGGGCTGCTCAAAACCGGCTGGCGGCCCGATCGTACGATCGTCTATGCGAGCTGGGATGCCGAGGAACCGGGCCTGATCGGATCGACCGAATGGGCCGAGCAGCACGCCGCCGAACTGAAGGCAAAGGCGCTGATTTACATCAACACCGACGGCAACGGGCGCGGCTTTCTGGGCGTTCAGGGCAGCCATGATTATCAGCACCTCGTCAACAGCGTTGCCGAAGATGTGACCGACCCGCAGACCGGCAAGAGCGTTGCCGAACGGCTGCGCGCCAGCATCATCGCCGGCGCCTATGATCACGAACGCACCAGCCCCGAAGCGCTGGCGGCGGCCGAAAAGGGGGGTGACGTGCCCATCGGCCCGCTCGGCTCGGGCTCCGATTACTCCGGATTTCTGCAGCATCTGGGGCTGGCGTCGCTCAACCTGGGTTACGGCGGCGAGGACGAAAGCGGCGGCGTCTATCATTCGATCTATGATAGCTATCACCACATGACGACCTTTGATGATCCGGGCCTCGTTTATGGCGCGGTCTTGTCGAAAACGGTCGGCCGGCTCGTGCTGCGGATTGCCGACAGCGACACCCCGCCGCAACGCTTCGGCGATTTTGCCAGCACCGTCGCGGGCTATCTCGGCGAAGTGAAGAAGCTCGCCGCCGATCGCCGGGCCGAGGATGAAAAGCGCCTGAAGCTGACGGAGGCCGGCGCGTTCAAGTCATCGACCGACCCCAAGGACCCCGTCGGCCCGCCGACCGCTGTCGCGATGACGCCGCACATCGAATTCGCCGCACTGGAAGACGCGGTCGACCAGCTCAAGAAAAGCGCGACCGCCTATGACGCGGCCTATGCCAAGCGCGGCGCCGCGCTGTCACCCGCCGCGCGCGGCAAGCTCAACACGATGCTCGCCGATATCGATCAGTTGCTGGTCGATGCCAAGGGGCTGCCGGGTCGCCCGTGGTTCGTCAACATGGTCTACGCGCCGGGCCGCTTCACCGGCTATGGCGCTAAGACGTTGCCCGGCGTGCGCGAAGCGATAGAGGAGCGTCGCTTCGACGATGCCAATGCCTATGCGGGGCGGATCGCCGCGGTGCTGGCGGCTTATGCCGGCAGGCTCGACGCGGCGCGCGCATTGCTGGCAGGGGGATAGGCGAACGGAGCGCTTCGTGGCGAGCCATCGCCACGAACAAGCTCGCGAATGGCGAAGGGAAACGGTGGACGGATTTGGGCTCGAACCAAGCAACCCCAGGAGGATCCAGTCGCTTTGCAGGGACGGCGCCGTTTCCTCGAGATAAGTGCTCTCGGATGGGGCCGGACGGCCGTTGAGAGGCTATGGTTATCACGGGCTTGCCTGACCAAGGTAGATAGCGTGTCGGGCGTCGTGCTCGCGGTCTCCCGTGGACTGATTGGCCGCCTTGTTCGGGGAGCCTATCTCAAGCTGGCGAGAGATCATGCACTCAGCTTACCCGTTCCGCAGGACGTGATTTTGCGACTGGCCGACTGGCGGATTGAAACTATCCGCGTTAGTTGACGCGCATCGCCACCCAGCGCTCGCTGCACTTTCCTGATCGCGAAAGCCGGATCGACACAAGGCTGACGTTCAGGCAATACCCTCAGAGATGGCCGGGCTTGGTAGCGCGCGTCGGTGTTCATCAACGTCAAGCCGGGTGATCGGCCCGATCGCACCAGCAGCCAGGCACCAACCGCCATCATCGGCGCGCTGAGCGTTTGCCCCATCGTCAGGCCCCACCACAGATGCTCCAGCCCTGCATCTGGCTGACGAACGAACTCGAGCAAGAAGCGCGCGGTGCCGTACAGGACCAGCCCCGTTCCCGTCAGGCGGCCAGGCCGCAGCCGAGCATCGGTTCTCCAGAACAGATAAACCAGAACGACCATCGTCAGGCCGCCCTCGAGCAGTGCTTCGTAAAGCTGGCTCGGGTGGCGTGGAATGCCGTCACGGCTGCCCGGAAAGATCATTGCCCAAGGCAGCGAACTGGGCCGTCCCCAAAGCTCGCCATTCACGAAATTTGCAAGCCGGACGAGGATCAACCCGAACGGTGTCGCACAGGCGAAATAGTCGCATATCCGGAGCATGGAGAGCTGATGGCGGCGGGCGAATAGCCATAGGGCGATGATGACGCCAATAAAGCCGCCATGCAGCGACATGCCGCCCTCCCACAGCTTGAGGACGTCTAGCGGATGAAGCCAGATTTCAGGCCGATAGAACAAGCAATATCCCAGCCTGCCGCCAAGGATGATCCCGAATGTGGCGTAGAAGACGAGATCATCGAGATGTCGCCGCGCCATTGGCGCACCGGATCGCTGCAGCAGCTTTGTCAAATACCACCAGCCGATCAGGATCATGGCGATGTAGCTCAGCGCGTACCAACGCAGCTGGAAGAACCCCAGATCGAGCGCCACCGGTGATAAATGGAGCTGATCGAACCGGATGGCGGACGCCGCAGACGCAAGCATGATCATAGAAAGCCCTTGTATCGGATTTTCGGGTTTTTAGCGGCGAGAGGCCCACCCCGAGTCATTGATAGGATGAACAGACGCCCACTCATGGCTGGTGACATGAGAGGCTGAGCGGCCGCTCGTTTTGCGCGCTGAGAGACCTTGGGGTCTCGCCGATTAGCCTTCGATGCGAAGGAAACGAGCCGCGTTGTCATGAAGGATCAAACGCTTCTGTCGAGCGTCGAGGAAGGGAGCCCGTCTGACGCGCTCTATCGCGACGCCGATCGCATCCGGCCATACCATGTTGTCCGAACCGAACATGATGCGCTCTTCCATTCCCGCGTCGATGAGCCGCTTAAGATAGGCGTAAAATTGGGTTTCGCTGTAGGCGTAATCGAGAATGCCGATGTCGACATAAAGCTGGGGATGCGCGAACATCACCGCCACCATGGCGTCGCCCATCGGCCACCCGGCATGTGCTGCGTAGATACGTAGCTTTGGATGGCGAACGAGCACCGGCTCCAGCCGAAGCGGGTCGCCCGCCGCAGCACGGTAGCCCGGGGTCGCAAAGTAAGCGGTGCCAGGTGGCCCGGGGCCCATATGGATGCCCACCGGAATGTCCAACTCCTCCGCGAGCGCAAAATAAGGCTCCAGCCTGGGATCGTCGGGGGCAATGCCAGCATATTGCGTGGTGATTTCGCTCAATGCAGCCAGCTTGCCTTCCGCGTGCAGCCGACGCAGCACCGCGATCGACGGTAGTTCGCCGTCGCTGCCGAATCCCGCCGCAGGCAGGATGTGCCCGCCTGCATGCAGGCGATAATCCTCAACGGTCGATGCCGCGCCACCTGCCAGTGCGAGCACGTTATAGCGCTTGAGCACCGCGATACCGCGATCCCGCAGCGCTGCGGCGTCTGTCGGTGCGACCAGGACGAGCGCGCAGGTCGGCTGGACGGTGAACCATTCCAAATAGCGCTCGATCGGCTTCCCCGGATCGCGCGGCGCCCAGTTCGGGTAAGGCGCGCATATCTTCCCGCCCGGGGGTCCCTCGGCATCAGGCAGGTCGGCGTGAAAATGCATGTCGATGACGTCATATTGCTGACGTGCCTGCGCTGCCGACGCGGCCATTAGCGTTAGCGCCAGCACAATCGCCCGACCGAGACTTCGCATCGTGACGCCCCCCAATTCCCTCGAGCAGGATCGGATATTGCGAACGCGATTGCAAGCGCGCGTCATTTTAGGCTCATGAATGAAGGTCTGGAAATGAGAGCGGAAGGTAGCCCATCGGATGGCCAGAAATTGGGCGCTTAGCCAGTACGGTCGCGATGAACGACTGTCCGGTTTCGACGAGCGTTGAAGCACGGCTAAATGACCGATTCTGGGTCATCGACGAGGATCGAGGTGCCGCGGGGTGGCAGGGTGCGAGTCCACAATGTCGCCAGGCTCAAGGTCGTCCTAGACGACCGCTTCCAGCCGAGTAGAGTATCGATTGGTCGAAAGGAGAGGGCTATCGAACGCAGGGTAATCAGCACGCCGCATCTCTTCGGCTTGTCGGCGCTGTCCGGCGTGTTGCTGGCGCTCAGCTACGCGCTTCATCCGCTGTGGTGGGCGGCATGGGTCGCGCCCGCGCCCGGCCTGACGGCCGTGTTACTCGCATCCGTTGCGCTGCGGCGCAGGCTAGGTCTCGCTACGGGCCTAATCGCGGGGGCGAGCTCGTTCGCTTATCATCTGACGGTCGGAGGGTGGGTCGCGGCGCTGATCATTCTCGGCCTCATCGCTTTCGCCTGGGCGAGTGTTTTCCGGCTGGCGGCAGCGACCGCCGAACGTCGCTCGGCGCTCGTGGCGGTTCTGGTTGTGCCCGTGGCCTGGGCGGCGATCGACACCCTCATGATCCACTTTTCCCCGCACGGCAGCGCGGGCAGCATCGCCTATAGCCAGATGGCGTTCCTGCCCGCGGTCCAGATTGCGAGCCTGGGCGGGATGCCCGCTGTCAGCTTTGTCCCGCTGCTCGTCGGGAGTTTTCTGGGGCTGGTGATCGCGCGCGCGCTCGGCGCGCCGGTGCGCGGACTGCGTTCCGCAGGTGCGCTCACCGCTGTGCTCGTCGGATGCGCGCTGCTGTTCGGCATTGCGCGCCTTTCTGCCCCGCAAGCGGACGGGGACGTGCGCGTCGCGATGCTCGCGACCGACGGCTTACGTGAGCGGCCGCGCGACTGGCGAAGCCTCTGGCAAGCCTATGGCCCGGCGATCAAGCGAGCCGCCACGCCGGGAGCAGTAGTGCTGTTGCCTGAAGCCGTGGCCAAGCTGGACGCCGGAGAGGCTGAGAAGGCTGCCAAAACCCTCGCGTCCTTCGCCCGCGGCCGCGCCGCCACCATTGTCGCGGGCGTCGTGGTGACGGACGGCATGCACATCACTAACCGCGCGCTGGTCGCTCAGGCAGACGGCCGTTACGGCTGGTACGTCAAACAGCATCTGGTGCCTGGCATCGAAGCCGATATCACGCCGGGGGACCACCCGCTCGTGTTGGACGCAGCCGGCCTAAAAGTGGGCGTTGCCATCTGCAAGGACATGCATTTCCCAACGCTTGGCCGTGACTATGCGCTCGCCGGGGCTCAACTGATGCTCGTCCCGGCACTGGATTTCGACGTGGATGACGAGATGACGGCGCGCATGACCGCGTTGCGGGGGGTCGAGGGAGGATACACGATCGCACGGGCGGCCCGGCGAGGTTTCAGCATGGTCAGTGACCCTTATGGCCGCATCCGCGCCGAGCAACGTAGCGGGCAAGCCCTGTCAACGCTGACGGTAACGGTGCCCGGCGCTGCCGCAGGGCAAACCCTATACGGGACGATCGGCGACGTATTCGGATGGCTTTGCGTCATCGGCTTGGCGGTCTTGATGTTCGTGCGATTTCGAGAACCGTCATCCCGGCATGGCGCACCTTTGACTCTCCCGATCCACATGCGTTTGCGGAAAGCTCGCGAGAGCGATTAGATCAAGGTAATGCAGGTCCGCGAATTTCAATCGTCTGACGCGCCGGCCCTTGCCGCGATCTTTCATGCTTCCGTTCGGGAGGGCGGACTAAGGCATTATTCACCGAGCCAAGCCGTCATTGCCGGGATGGCCACCCCGTCCGTTGATGCAAGCGACGGCGCACGCATTCTCCTCGAGCGCCGGGGTTTCCACGTTGAGGAGCGTCAGGATTTCGCGATTAACGGTGTTGAGATCCACAATTATCGTATGTCGAAGGCATTGTCGGGGGAGCATGGCTGGCCGGTGCCACTGATCGCGCTCGCCAGCGACATTAACCAGGCGAGAGCGGAGCCGACGAGTAGCCGGCCATCTATTTGCACGTCTGTTCCCATGACCTAGGCCGCCTCGCCCGAGGCGAGAACCGCGACGATGGCGACGACCTCATCAGGCATGCCAAAGCGTTTCGACGGCGTGTTGGCGAGTCCACAACCTGAATGAGCGGCGGATATCGGGCGCCGTTGTGGCAGGGCTGAATGTCTGCAACTGGGTCCCAGCGACCGAGCAGCTCCCAATCATCGAGACCAAGCTCGATATCTCGAGCCAAGCCGTATATCGTCAACGCTCTATCCGGCTAAGTTATTGAAAAATGGTGGACGCACTTGGGCTCGAACCAAGGACCCGCTGATTAAGAGTCAGCTGCTCTACCAACTGAGCTATGCGTCCGTGCCGGTGGCGTGGGGCGGCGCAAAACAGGCCGCTCCGCGATCGGAAGGGGGCCGTTAGCATCGCTTGTTGGCGATTGCAAACCGGCTGGCAGCTAAAATCGCGAGAGCACGCTGCTCACCAGCCCACCGCTTGTCGGTTCTGCCGCTCGATCGACATCAGGATGCCGAGGCACAGCATGAAGGTCATCACGGCCGAGCCGCCCCAGCTGATCAGCGGCAGGGGCACGCCGACGACGGGGGCAAGGCCCATCACCATCGCCATGTTGATGGACACATAATAGAAGATCGTCGCCGCCAGGCCCGCGGCAGTCAGCCGGGAAAAGCGCGATTGCGCACGCAGCGCCACCGAAACGCCCCACTGGATGATGATGAAAAAGGCGATGATCAGCAACACGCCGCCGATCAGGCCCCATTCCTCCATCATCGTCGCCAGCGCAAAATCGGTATGTCCCTCGGGAAGGTAATCGAGGTGGCTCTGCGTGCCGTTGAGGAAGCCCTTGCCCAAGATGCCGCCCGAGCCGATCGCGATCTTCGACTGGCTGATGTGATAGCCGGTGCCCAGCGGATCGCTTTCGGGATTGAGAAAGGTGAGGATGCGGTTGCGCTGATAGCCGTGCAGCACGAAATTCACCGCCAGCGGCACTGCCGCTGCGACCGCGAGCGCACCGCCCAGGAACAGGCGCAGCGGCACGCCGGCAAGGAACATCACCGTCACGCCGCCTGCAGTGATCATCAACGCGGTGCCGAGATCGGGCTGGTGCATCACCAATCCGGCAGGCACCGCGATCAGCAATGTCGCCGGCCAGATCGCGCCGAACCGCCGCGTCTCGTTGGGCGGCAGCATATCGTAAAATTTGGCGACCGCGAGGACGATGCACGGCTTCATCAATTCGGAGGGTTGAAGCCTGATGATCCCGAGATCGAGCCAGCGCTGGCTGCCCCCGCTGATCGCGCCGACGAGTTCGACGACAACGAGCATCATCACCAGCACGCCATAAGCGGGCAGGGCGATAACACCCCACATATTCTCTCGCACCCGCGACAGCGCGATCGCCCCCGCCAGGAAGGCGACGAAACGTATGCCCTGCGGCAGTGCCCAGGGCCGAATGCCGCCGCCCGCGGCCGAATACAGGACCAGCAGCCCGAAAAAACCGATCGCGGCGACAAGGAGGATGATCCGCCATGGCAGCTGCGCGAGCGGGGCAGGCACGAAATCATAGCGCGTGCTCATTGGTCCGGTGCCTCGGTCGTGCCGTCGGCAGCCACGCCGCCCTGGCTGGTGTTGCCGATGATTGCCGCGGCGGCGTTGCTTGCATCGGTGGCAGCGCTGACGGCAGGAGCCTCGGTGGCGGCGGTCGCATTGGTCTCGGTCGATGCGGCGAGTGCGGCGGATTCGATCGCGGATTTCTGTCGATAGGCTTCGGCATCGGCGGTCATGCGCGTTTGAATGTCCCCGCCCCAGGTCGGCTCGACCTCCGCCAGCGAGGCGAGGGCACGGTCCTTGTCGAACAGATAGGTCATGATGTCGCGCCCGATCATCGGCGTATCGAGATTGCGCACGGTGTGGCCGTTATGTTCGAGCACGATCGACGCGGCATAACGCGGCCGATCAGCGGGGGCGAAACACACGAACAGGGCGTGATCGCGCAGATTGAAGGGCAGCGATCCGTTTTTCAACACGCCGCCTGCACGCTCTGCCATCGTGATGCGGCGGACCTGCGCGGTGCCCGTCTTCGCGGCAAGCGACACGTTGGGGACGAGCATCCGCGCCGCGCCGCCGGTGCCGCCTTCGTTGACCACGCCGTACATGGCGTTGCGTACCAGCGCCAAATGCTCGGCATCATAGGGTAATTGCGCCGCATTCAGCCGTACGCGGTCGGCTTCGATGACGGGTTGCAACGCGCGGCCGGAGGCGATCCGCGCCGCCATCACCGCCAATTGCAGCGGATTGGTGAGGACATAGCCCTGGCCGATCGATGCGTTGATCGAATCCGCGACGGTCCACTTGTCCTTGTATCTGCGCTCTTTCCAGGCGGAATCGGGGACGGTGCCATAGCGTTGGGAGCCGAACGGGAGATCGAATTTCTGGCCGAGCCCGATACTGCGCGCGACCGGCGCGAACCGATCATAGCCAAGCCGACGCGCCATCTCGAAAAAATAGATATCGCAGCTTTGCATGACCGCGTTCTTCATATCGAGCGCGCCATGGCCGCGTCGTTTGTGGCAATGGAAAACGCCCGTGCCGACGCGTAGCGCGCCCGAACAGCTTATCCGCTCGCTCGGGTCGACACCATTGGCCAGCAGGGCGAGCGCGTTCATCGGCTTCACCGTGGAACCCGGCGGATACAGCCCCTGCAGCACCTTGTTCATCAGCGGTACGTGATCGTTCCGGGAGAGCATCTCCCATTCCAGATGACTGATCCCGTCGGAAAAATTATTGGGATTATAGGCCGGCATCGAGACCATCGCGAGCATTTCGCCGCTGAGGCAATCGATCACCACCGCCGAACCCGAATTGGTGCCGAGCCTGCGGGCGGCATATTCCTGAAGCCCGACATCGATCGTCAGCCGCTTGGTCGCCCCCGGCACGTCGGCGCGCGTCGCCAGTTCGCGGACCAGCTTGCCATGCGCGGTGATCTCAATACGCTTGGCGCCAGGTTTGCCGCGCAGCGCCGGCTCAAGCGTCTTTTCCAGGCCGTCCTTGCCGATCTTGAACCCCGGCGTGACGAGCAGCGGGTCCTTCAGCTTGCGATATTCCTCGGCCGAGGCGGCGCCGACATAGCCGGTGAGGTGAGCAACTGCGGCGCCGGCGGGATAGTTGCGGGCAAAGCCGCGCGTCGGGGCGACCCCGGGCAGTTCGGGCAGGCGCACGCTGACGGCGGCAAAGCGTTCCCAATCGAGGTTTTCGGCGACCTGCACCGGCTGAAAGCCTGCCGCGTGGCTGAGATCGAGAACGATCCGATCGACATCTTCCGCCGTCAGGCCAAGGATTTCGCGGAGCAGCGTCAGCACCCGCCCCTTGTTCTGCAGGCGATCGGGAATGATATCGACGCGGAAATCGGTGCGGTTGTTGGCGATCGGGGCGCCATTGCGATCGACGATCCAGCCGCGCCGGGGGGGCATTAGCGTGGTATTCACCCGGTTGCTTTCGGCCATCATCTCATAATGGGCGTTTTCGGCGACCGACAGCCACGCCATCCGCCCGGCCAGCACCAGGCCGATCGCCGCCTGCCCGCCGCCAAGCACCAGCGCACGCCGCGAAAAGCTGTACGTCTGGTTCGCTTCGGTAACGATACGGGTCGGTCGGTTCATGCCGGGGTCCGTTTGCGGTCGAGCCACGCGCACAGCCGTGCGATGACCGGATAGAGCATGACCGACACCAGCACCTGGATCAACAACACAGTATCGACATGCGCGCCGATCGGTGCCGCTACGAGACGCCCGGCGATCAGGCAACCGCCAATGCCCCCCGACGCCAGCAGCCAATCCTGCCAGAAATCGCGCGACAACAACCGCTGATCGAGCAGATCGAGGATGATCGCAGTGGCCGACCAGAGAAACATCGCGCTGCCAAAGGGCTGCCCGCTGAACAGATCGTCGAACATGCCAAGCAATAGCGGCGCCCAGATGGGCATCGCATCGGCCCTGCCAAGCCGCCAGCCGACCAGGATCATCAGGCCAAATGGCGGCAGAAAGGCGATCGTTGCGATCAGCGGGAGCAGCGTGACGAGCGATCCGGCCATCACCGACCCGACAGGGATTGCCCATGTCAGTGCCGATGCCGGTTCCGGATCAAATGCCCCTCTGGCGCGTGCCATCACCGGGTCCGGTCGCGCTCTTGCGGCATCATCATGAAAGCCTGCTGGACGATCGCGAAATCGAAAGTATCGGGCTGTGCAAAGGTGCGGGCAAGGGCTGTATCGCGCGACCGGCGGATCACGCGGGCAACCGGGATGTTCGGCGGATAGATGCCACCCGTGCCCGATGTCATCAGCAAGTCGCCCTTTTCAAACACGACGTTACTGAAATTGACCGACCTGATTTCGATCAGACCGTCCCCGCGACCAGCAGCGATCGCGGCAAGGCCGTCGCGGCTGCGGCGCACCGGCACGATGCTCTCTGGGTCACCGAGCAGCAGCACCCGGGCCGTGTTGGGCCCTGTTTCCAATATGCGCCCGATCAGCCCGTCCGGCCCGCGCACCGGCTGCCCCTCGCGCACACCCTGCAGGAAGCCCGCGTTCAGCACCGCGTAACGCCGCGCGCTCGACGCCGTGGAGCTCACGAGCCGCGCGGCCGCGACCGGCATGGTCGTTCGCTCGCGGACGGCAAGCAATGCCTTGAGCCGGCGATTTTCGAAGGAAATGCCCCGCGCGCGCATTAACAGCGAATGAGTTTCGGCGATCTCCTTGCGCAACGCCTCGTTGCGCTGCTTCACCATGAAGAAATCGCCAATTCCCGACGGAATGCTGCCGACCGTGCGGGAAATGAAGGCAAGGCCCGAAGAAACCGGGGTGGTCATCTCAGCTGCGGCGAGCCGTATCGATGCGAAGGTCGATGGGTCGAAGCTTGCAACGGCGAGCAGCACGGCGGCCAGCAACGATCCCGCGACGGTCAGCACATAGCCGATGAAGACGCCATATTGCGCGCGCCGCGAAAAGCCCGGCCGGCGGTCGCGGTTCGGCGCCATGCCAGCCTGTCCCCGCTCAGGCGCTGTGCAGGACGCCGCGGAAGACAGGGTCTTCCAATGCGCGTCCGGTGCCGAGCGCAACGCAGGTCAATGGATCATCGGCGATCGTCACCGGCAGGCCGGTTTCGTCGCGCAGCACTTCGTCGATGCCCTTGAGCAAAGCACCGCCGCCGGTCAGCACGATGCCCTGGTCGACGATATCGGCGGCAAGTTCGGGGGCTGTATTTTCAAGCGCAATCCGCACCCCTTCGACGATCGTGCCGACGGGTTCCGAAAGCGCTTCGGCGATCTGGCCCTGGTTGATCGTGATTTCCTTGGGCACGCCGTTGACGAGATCGCGGCCCTTGATGTGGATCGTCTGGCCGATCCCGTCGAGCGGTGCCTTGGCGACGCCCACTTCCTGCTTGATGCGCTCCGCCGTCGCTTCGCCGATCAGCAGATTGTGGTTGCGGCGAACATAGGAGACGATCGCTTCGTCCATCTTGTCACCGCCGACCCGCACCGAGGTGGTGTAGGCAAGGCCGCGCAGCGAGAGCACCGCGACTTCGGTCGTCCCGCCGCCGATATCGACGACCATGCTGCCAATCGGCTCGGTGACGGGCATGCCAGCGCCGATTGCGGCCGCCATCGGCTCCTCGATCTGCCACACCTGGCTGGCGCCTGCGTTCGATCCGGCGTCGCGAATCGCGCGACGCTCGACAGAGGTCGATCCCGATGGCACGCAGATCACGATCTGCGGCCAGCGCATGAAGCGCCGCTGGCCGTGAACCTTGTGGATGAAATGCTTGATCATCTGCTCGGCGACGTCGATGTCCGCGATCACGCCGTCACGCAGGGGGCGGATCGCCTGGATGCTGTCGGGCGTCTTGCCCATCATCAGCTTGGCATCATCGCCAACCGCTTTCACCCGCTTCACGCCGTTGATCGTCTCGACCGCGACGACCGACGGTTCGTTGAGGACGATGCCCTTGCCACGCAGATACACGACGGTGTTCGCGGTGCCGAGGTCGATCGCCATATCGTGCGACATGAAATTGAAGAACCGCGAGAAGATCATTTACTGGTCCAGTTCATGGCCTTGCCCCAAGGGGGCGCGGCGGTGCGCATAGTTTCAACCCGCCCCGCAGAGCCTGGATATCCACACTCTGGTTGTACGTCGATGCGGGTCGCGGAATGCCGCCGCTTGGGCTAGAGCCGTGCCCATGTCAATACGCCGCCTGCCCGAACATCTCGTCAATCGCATCGCCGCGGGTGAAGTGGTAGAACGTCCCGCCAGCGCGTTGAAGGAATTGATTGAAAACGCAATTGACGCCGGCGCCACCCGGATCGCGGTGAAGCTTGGCGGCGGCGGCGTCGATCTGATCGAGGTGGCCGATGACGGCACCGGCATGACGCCGCCCGAAATGGCGCTCGCGCTCGAACGTCACGCGACCTCGAAGCTGCCTGATGAGGCGATCGAGGCGGTCTCGACGCTGGGGTTTCGCGGTGAGGCGCTGCCCTCGATCGCCAGCGTCGCCCGGTTGACGCTCGAAAGCCGGGTGCGCGGTGCCGAGGGCTGGGCGCGGCTCATCGACAACGGCGCCCTGGTGAGCGAGGGACCCGCAGGCGTTCCTCCGGGCACGCGCGTGCGGGTCGAGGGCCTGTTCGAGCGGGTGCCGGCGCGGCGCAAATTCCTGCGCAGCGCGCGCGCCGAATATGCGGCCTGCGTCGATGTCGCCAAAAGGCTGGCGATGGCGCGGCCCGAAATCGCTTTCTCGCTTGAGCATGACGGTCGGTTCTCGTTCAACGTTGCCGCCGCCAGGGACCGGCCCGAGCGGGTGGCGGCGCTGACCGATCGCGCCCTGATCGACAACAGCGTTGCGGTCGACCTCGAGCGCGAAGGCATCCGGCTGGGCGGCGTTGCCGGGCTGCCGACGTTCAACCGCGGCGTCGCCGATCATCAATATCTGTTCGTCAACGGGCGCCCGGTGAAGGACCGCCTGCTTGTCGGTGCGGTGCGCGGGGCCTATGCCGATGTGCTGGCGCGCGATCGCCACGCCGTTGTCGCGCTGTTCCTCGATGTCCCTCCCGATATGGTCGATGTGAATGTCCATCCGGCCAAGACCGAGGTGCGTTTTCGCGATCCGGCGATGGTGCGCGGGCTGATCGTCAGCGGGCTGAAGCGCGCGCTCGATGCGGCCGGGCATCGTAGCATGCAGCGGCCGAGCGAAGCGGCGTTCGCTTCGTGGCAGACCGAGTCCGCCGCACCGGTGTCAAATGGCAGCTGGCCCCCCGATCCACCAAATCATGCGTTTCACGATCGCCGCCCCGGCTTCATCACCGCGCCGCCGCAAGCCCGCGCCGAACCCGCCTGGGCACCCCCGCCCGACACGAACGCGTTTCCGCTCGGCGTCGCGCGCGGGCAGGTGGCGAAAACCTATATCGTCGCCGAGGCCGAGGACGGGCTGGTCATCGTCGATCAGCACGCGGCGCACGAACGCCTCGTGCTCGAACGGATGCGGCGCGGCATGACGGGCGGCGGCATTGCCTCACAGGCGCTGCTGCTCCCCGAAGTCGTCGAGCTCGACGAGACCGCCTGCGACCGGCTCGATACACGCACCGCCGAACTCGCCGAATTCGGGCTCGATCTCGAACGCTTCGGCCCGCGCGCGATGCTCGTGCGCGGTGTGCCCGCGGCGCTTGGGCAGGGCGATGTGCACGGCCTCGTCACCGATCTTGCCGATGAACTCGGCGCGTTCGACGAGGCGCTGTCGCTGAAGGAGCGGCTCGACCATGTCGCCGCGACGATGGCCTGTCACGGCTCGGTGCGCGCCGGACGGGTGCTGTCGGTCACCGAGATGAACGCGCTGCTGCGTGAGATGGAGGTGACGCCGCATTCGGGCCAGTGCAATCACGGTCGTCCGACCTGGGTAAAGCTCGCCCACGCCGACATCGAAAAACTGTTCGGCAGGCGCTGAGGGAGGCCATGGCCGATCATCCCAGAACCGCAATCATCGTTGGCGGCGGCATTGCCGGGCTGGCCGCAGCGATTGCGCTTTTGAAGGCGGGTGTCGCTGTTCGCATCGTCGAACGCGCGCCTGCCCTGGAGCCGATTGGCGCAGCGATCAGCCTGTGGGCCAATGCCGTCGACGCGCTCGATCTGCTTGGTGTCGGCACCGAGTTGCGAGCACAGGCGACGCGGATTGAAACGATGGCGGTGTTCGACCGGAAGGGACGGGCGATCATCGGTCCGCGCCGTTTGAGCGATGCGTCACATGATGATGCGACGGCCTTACTCGTGACGCGATCGGCACTGCAGGCGGTGTTGCTGGCGGCGATCGATCCGGCATTGCTGACGCTTGGCTGTACGGTTTCGGCGATCGATCAGCAGGCTTCCGGCGTGTCGGTCACGCTGGCTGACGGAAGCTCGATCACGGCCGACTTCGTGGTGGTCGCCGATGGCATCTGGTCCGACGCTGCGGCGCGGCTTTTGGGCACCGCGCCGCGCCATGCAGGCTATGGCGGCATGCTGGCGCTGTCCGATCCGGTGCCAGAGGCGGGTGGCGACCATGCTGCACTGGAATATTGGGGCACCGGCGAACGCTTCGGCCTTTTCGATATCGGTGCGGGCCGCCGTTACTGGTTTTTCATGCGCAACGAACGCGAGCCGTCGGCTGCCGAGATTACGCATCGCTTCATTGCCGAGACGGCGGCGCGCTGGCCGTCGGAGATTGCACGGGCGATAGCGGCAACGCCGTCTGACCGCCTGATCCCTTTTTCCATCTTTGCAAAGCCTGCCCCCCGCAAGCTGGGCGACGGCAGGATCATCTGTATCGGCGATGCCGCGCACGCGATGGAACCCAATCTTGGGCAGGGCGCGTGTCAGGCGATCGAGGATGCGCTGGTGCTTGGCATGCTGGCGAGCGAAGGGATCGAGCCGCCGGCTATGCTCGGGGCGTTGGAAAAGCTCAGGATTCCGCGGATCCGGCGGTTCGTCGATCAATCGGCGCAGGGCGGCATGCCGGCGCATAGCCGGTCGCCAATCATACGTTGGGCGCTTCGCTCCGCGCTGAGCGCCGTGCCTACCGCGATTACCGACGGCAGGATAGCCGCAATGCACACGCTTCCCGACTATCGGTCATTCGCGCGCTAGAGTTTGCAAAAAAAGTGCGCCAGCGGTTCGAGGTTTGTAACCTCTTCGCGCGCCGCGCCGAATGGCTTTCGTGATCGACGAGAACTTTTCCGTTCCCCTGTGGGAAACTTTTCGGTCGATTGCGGATTGTTGGCGACAGGTCCGGTTCATGAAGAAAGTGCCGCAATGAAGAACGTCATGCCCATCGTCTTCGCGCTCGTCCCCCTCGCGGTGATGGTCAGTGCATGCGTGGTGGCCCCTTAGAACCGGGTACAAGCGCGGTCTGGTTCGTTCCCCCCTTCGAACCCACCGCCAAATCTGAACGTCACACGGAGAAAGGGCCGCCCGGAATGATCCGGACGGCCCTTTTTTCTCGTCTGTCGCAGAAGCCGCGAAAGCGGCGAGGGGATCAACCCTCGGCGCTTTCCTCACTGGCTTCCTCAGCCGGCGCATCGTCACGCGCGGTTGCGATTTCGCCGGGCTCGGCGTTGGGATCATAATCCTCGGTGAAGCCGGCTTCGTCCTTTTCGAACATCGCCTCCATCACGTCGACGCCCTTGGCCTGCATCTCGGCTTCCTCAGGCGAACGCGCGATGTTGACCTTGATCATCACCGCGACTTCGGCGTGGAGCGAGACCTTTACGTCATAAACGCCGATCGCCTTGATCGGCTTGTTGAGCACGATCGCGTTCTTCGGCACCTTGTGGCCCTCGACTTCGAGCGCCTCGACCAGATCGCGGACCGCGACCGAGCCGTAAAGCTGGCCGGTGTTCGAAGACTGGCGGATCATCGTCACGGTCACGCCGTCGACGCTCTTCGCCTCTTCCTCGGCAACCGAACGACGCGCGGCATTGTCGGCAACGATCCGCTCGCGATTCGCCTCGAAGACCTTGCGGTTGGCGGCGTTCGAACGGAGCGCCTTCTTGTTGGGGAGAAGGAAATTGCGGGCGAACCCGTCCTTCACCTTGACGACATCGCCGATGGCGCCGAGCTTCTCGACGCGTTCCAGCAGGATGACTTCCATATCAGTCCGCTCCTTACTTAACGATATAGGGCAGCAGGCCCAGATGACGGGCGCGCTTGATCGCCTGGGCGAGTTCGCGCTGCTTCTTCGCGCTCACCGAAGTGATGCGCGACGGAACGATCTTGCCGCGCTCGGACACGAAGCCCTGCAGCAGACGAACGTCCTTGTAGTCGATCCGGGGAGCATCCTTCGCGGAGAAGGGGCAGCTTTTGCGGCGGCGGAAAAAGGGGCGTGCCATTGTCTATAACTCCTTATTCGCCGTCGAAATCACGACGGGGGCGGTCGCCACGATCGCCACGCGGGCCATCACGGTCGCCACGATCCGGCCGGTCGCCGCGCTCGCCGCCACGGCGGCTGTCGCGGTCACGGTCGCCCTTGCGCATCATTGCCGACGGGCCGGCTTCGACCTCATCGATCTTCACCGTCATGTAACGGATCACGTCTTCGCTGATCTGCGTCTGCCGCTCGAGCTCTGCGACAACGCCTGCGGGCGCGTCGATTTCGAGCATCACATAATGCGCCTTGCGGTTCTTGGCGATCTTGTACGCCAGGCTGCGCAGGCCCCAGGACTCGGTCTTGGTGACGCGACCCTTGTTATCTTCGATGATCTTGGTGGCGGTTTCCGCCAGCGTGTCCACCTGCGCCTGTGCCAGATCCTGGCGCGCAAGGAACACATGCTCGTAAAGAGCCATGTCTTGTCCTTCATCTTGGCCGATTGCTGACGCCCGCACCATGCGAAACGCCCCTCCGGCTGTCGTCTGTCTTCTAATTGCGCGCGCGTTTCGGCGTTGGCTTCCACGCAAGCGAAGGCGCGCTCATAACGAAATCCGGGCGGAAGACAAGCGCCCGCCCGGATCAAGTCATGTTTTTAGTGGATTGCGCCGGCGATGACGGCGGCAATCAGGCCGGTGGTGACGCCAACCAGAACCGCGTCATTGCCCGATCGTACATAGCGATAGCCCCGTGGCGGTGCCTGCAGGCGGTACGACCGGTAATCGTTCAGCACCCGATAATTCGGCGCGCGGCGATAGTCGAAACGCTCGCCGCGGCGCCAGTTGCGGAAATCGTGGCGCTGCTGGGCCTGAACACGATAGGCCGGGGCGGCATTATAGCGCGGGACGACCTGTTGCTTGACGATCACCGTGCGCTGCTGGACCTGCGGGCGATGGTCATCGCGGCGATCCTGGGCGAGGGCAGGGGTAGCTGCGATCGAAACGGCGATCGCGCCGAGCAGAAACTTCTTCATGACGAACTCTCCAAATTGCGGCGCCATCACATCGGCGTCATCCACAATCTGGGCGCCAATTGTCGCAGACCTCTCCCCAAAACCGGGCGAATTGGTCGCAAAGCGTAACAGCGAGGCCGCATGCTTAAGATAACCTCCACCAATCACCATTAGGCGTGTCGCCATGTACCGCAGGCTGGAATCCGGCGCCGCATCGTGGCGCGCACGCATCGTCTGGCTGGCCGTGTTGGCGGTGTTGCTGACGGCGGCGATCGCGATCGGCTGGACCGGGTTCATCGCCTCCGATGATTCGCTGTATTTCGTCGGTGCCGAACGCTGGCTGACCCATCCGCCCTTTGCTGGCGACAACCACTGGTCGACGCGCTTTCCATTGTTGTGGAGCTTCGATGCGATGCTGCTCCTGCTCGGGCGCGGCTTCACGGCGTTCGCGGCGACCGCGCTGCTCTGGTATGGCGTGCTTGCCATGCTCGTCGGGTTGTATGTCCGGCATCTGGGGGGTGACCGAGCGGGCTGGATCGCGGCGCTCCTGATCGGCACGATGCCCGTGATCATCGGCAACGCGACCACCGTCAGCGTCGATCTGCTTGAGGCGGCGTTGCTGCTTGGCGGCGCCTGGTTGCTCGGCGATGCAGACGGCGCGCGGGGCGGATGGCGGGGCGGCTATGCAGCGGGGCTGTGCTTTGGCACGGCGATCCTCTGCCGCGAAACCTCTCTGCTGGCGTTGGTCGCGTTCGGGCCGCTGTTCCTGATCGGCAGGCCGGTATCGCGCGGCGCTTTGATCGCGGCGGGGTTCGGGCTGCTGACGGTGCTTGGCGGCGAGGCGGCCTTCCAGGCGTGGCAGACGGGCATCCTGTTTCGCCGTTACGACATCGCCTTCCACCATGATTCGCACATCGATCGCGCCGCCAACATGGAGGGGAACTTCCTCGTCCACCCGGTGATCGACCCAATTTTGGTGCTGTTGATCAACGATGATTTCGGAATGATTTTCTGGGTCGCGCTGATCGCCGTTGGCGTGACCGGTGTCGCCTTCTGGCGCAGGCCGGGGGCCGAGCCCCTGATGGTGCTGACCGCGATGGCGCTCGCCGATTTCGTCCTGGTATCGGTGCTTTACGACAAGCTCGTCCTCAATCCGCGCTATTTCACCTTGCCGGCCATCCTGGCGGTAACGATCGCCGCGCTCTGGCTCGACCGCGTGCGCCGCTGGCAACGTTGGCTGATCATATTCGTGATCGCCACGTCCAACCTGTTGCTGCTGAGCGTCGGCAATGGCCATCCGCGTTTCGAGATGGAGGCACTGATCGCTGCGTGCCGGGCACATCGTGGCGAAATCGTCAGCGGCGATCCGGTGTCGGTGCGCCGCGCCAGCCTGCCGATGCGGTTCGAAGGGCTCGACAATGCCGGTTATGCGCCGGGCGCGCCCGGCGGGTTGCGGGTGGTGCAGGAAGGCACGGCAGTGGCCGGTACGATCGTCGCCCGTTATCCCTCGGCACCGACGAAGATGGGCGCGCTGATCGAGCGGCTTGGCCTCAAATCGCGGGTGCCGACGGCGGTCCGGCGCCGCATGTTCACCCCCAATCCGACGATGCTGCTGATCCGGACGCCGCCCGCAGGGTGAGCCGCCGTTCGGGTGCGCCCTCTTGCTACACCGCCTCCACGCTCCTAACGACACGCCTCCACGCGGCGCCCGAGTGCCCCGCACCCGCGCGACGAGGAGCCAAAAATGCGCGCTTTCCTTTTTCCGGGGCAGGGTAGCCAGGCGGTCGGCATGGGCAAGGCGCTCGCCGACGCCAGTCCTGTTGCCCGCGAAGTTTTTCAGGAAATCGACGAGGCGCTCGACCAGAATCTGTTTCGGCTGATGACCGAGGGCCCCGACGCCGAACTGACCCTCACAGAAAATGCCCAGCCAGCGATCATGGCGAATGCGATTGCCACCCTGCGCGTGCTTGAGCGTGAGGGCGGGGTGCGGATTTCCGAACATGCGCGCTTTGTCGCTGGGCATTCGCTCGGCGAATATACCGCCTTGTGCGCGGCTGGCGGTATCGATTTGAGGACGGCGGCGCGGTTGTTGAAACTGCGCGGTCGCGCGATGCAGCATGCGGTGCCGGTGGGCATTGGCGGCATGGCCGCGTTGCTGGGCGCGACGCTCGAACAGGCGCAGGCGATTGCCGATGCGGCGGCGCAAGGCGAGGTGTGCGCGGTCGCCAACGACAATGCGGCGGGGCAGGTGGTGATTTCCGGCCATATCGGCGCGATCGAGCGCGCCGTCGCGATGGCCAAGGACATGGGTGCCAAGCGCGGCATGATGCTGAGCGTTTCGGCGCCCTTCCACTGCTCGCTGATGCAGCCTGCCGCCGACCAGATGTATCACCGGCTGAAGGCGACGCGGATCGAGACGCCGTTGGTCGCGCTCTACGCCAATGTCCTCGCCGCACCCATCACCATGCCCGATGAAATCCGTGCGCGGCTGGTCGACCAGACGACGGGCGTTGTGCGCTGGCGCGAGACCATGCTGGCGATGGCCGATGCAGGCGTCGAGCGGCTCGTCGAGTTCGGCGCGAAGGTGCTCGGACCGATGGCGAAGCGCACCTTGCCCGATGTCGAGACGACGAGCATCGTCACAATGGACGACATCGAAGCGCTGGCGAAGGTTTTGTAGATTGGGTTCACGCGGAGGCGCGGAGACGCGGAGAAGAAGTGAGGGACATTGACGACATCAGCGGCGATGTTCTCGAGGTTGCGCTCAGGCTGCACCGGGAACTTGGGCCGGGTTTGCTCGAAAGCGTTTATGAAGCGCTTTTGGCCCGCCGGCTGGAGCAGATGGGCTACGCCGTTGCGCGACAGCGCCTCGTAGATATCGAATTTGATGGAATTCGGCTCGAAGGGGCTTTCAAGATCGACCTGTTGGTCGATCAGCGACTGATCGTCGAGATCAAGTCTGTTGAACGGCTGAACGCCGTCCACGGCAAGCAGTTGCTGACCTATCTACGGCTGACAAAACTGCCCGTTGGGTTGCTGATCAACTTTGGCGGCGAAACGCTGAAAGAGGGCGTGAAACGTGTCGTCAATGATTATCACTCCGCGTCTCCGCGCCTCCGCGTGAACCAAATCAACAGGAGTAATTGATGTTCGACCTATCCGGCATGACCGCGCTCGTCACTGGCGCTTCGGGGGGGATTGGATCGGCGATTGCCGGCGCGTTGGCGGCGCAAGGCGCTCGGCTCGCGGTTTCGGGGTCCAACGCGGCCAAGCTTGCGGCCTACCGCGATGGCCTTGGCGGTGATCATGTCGCGTTGCCCTGCGACCTTTCGGACGGGGCGGCTGTCGATGCGTTGGTGCCGGCCGCGGTCGATGCGCTCGGCAAACTGGATATCCTCGTCAACAACGCCGGCGTCACCCGCGATAATCTGGTGATGCGGATGAAGGATGACGAATGGGATCAGGTGATCCGCGTCAATCTGGAGGCTGCATTCCGGCTCGCGCGTGCTGCCGCCCGGCCGATGATGAAGGCGCGTTTTGGCCGGATCGTCTCGATCACGTCCGTCGTCGGCGCGACGGGCAATCCGGGTCAAGCCAATTATGCCGCGTCCAAGGGCGGGCTCACGGCCATGTCGAAGGCGCTGGCGCAGGAATTGGCGAGCCGGGGCATCACCGTCAATTGCGTCGCGCCGGGGTTCATTGCATCGGCAATGACTGACGGGCTTGCCGATGCGCAGAAGGAGGCGCTCAACGCGCGCATCCCGGCGGGTCATATGGGCAGCGGTGCCGATGTCGGCGCAGCGGTGGTCTATCTCGCCAGCCGAGAGGCAAGTTACGTCACTGGCCAGACGATTCACGTCAATGGCGGGATGGCGATGCTCTGACCCTCTTGTCACGACACCCCCCGCGTTCTACGTGCGGTCGGGAAGATGAACCCCCAAGCTACGAGAGGGACGAAAGCATGAGCGAGACTGCCGATCGCGTGAAGAAGATCGTCGTCGAGCATCTCGGCGTCGAGAGCGACAAGGTCACCGAAGATGCGAGCTTCATTGATGATCTTGGCGCAGACAGCCTCGACATCGTCGAGCTTGTGATGGCGTTTGAAGAGGAATTCGGCGTCGAAATCCCCGACGATGCGGCCGAAAAGATCGGCACCGTTCGCGATGCGATCAGCTATATTGATGAGCATAAGGGCTGAATTTTGAGCGGCCGGATCGCGATTTCGCGCGGCCTGACCAGCCAAGTGGCCCATGCGGGCCGATAATGACCGAGCGGCTCTCCTTCCCGGCAAAAATCCGGGCTGGGGAGCCGTTTTGGTTTCGAGTTGAGAAACGGAGACTGCCATGCGCCGCGTTGTCGTAACCGGCTTGGGATTGGTGACCCCGCTCGGCGCCGATGTCGAGACGGCGTGGTCCAATCTGATCGCCGCAAAATCAGGCGCGGGGATGATTACGCGCTTCGACGCGACCGATTATGCCTGCCGCTATGCCTGCGAGGTGAAGCCCGCCGATCACGCTTATGGCTTTGATCCCGGCAAGCGAGTCGATCACAAGGTGCAGCGGCAAGTCGATCCGTTCATCATCTATGGCATCGATGCTGCAGGGCAAGCGCTGGAAGATGCCGGCCTTACCGATATGAGCGAGGAGGAGCGGATCCGTACGGGCTGCTCGATCGGCTCGGGGATTGGCGGACTGCCCGGCATCGCGAGTGAATCGATCGTCCTGCATGAAAAGGGGCCGCGCCGGGTTTCCCCACATTTCGTCCACGGGCGGCTGATCAACCTGATTTCGGGGCAGGTGCAGATCAAATACGGCCTGATGGGGCCAAACCACGCGGTCGTCACGGCGTGCTCGACGGGCGCGCATTCGATTGGCGATGCCGCGCGTATGATCGCGCTCGACGATGCCGATGTGATGCTTGCAGGCGGTGCCGAAGGGGCGATCTGCCCGATCGGCATCGCCGGCTTCTCGCAGGCGCGCGCGCTGTCGACCGGCTTCAACGACGCGCCGGAAAAAGCCAGCCGACCCTATGACCGGGGCCGCGACGGCTTCGTCATGGGCGAAGGCGCAGGCGTCGTCTGCCTCGAGGAATATGAGCATGCCAAGGCGCGCGGCGCCAAAATCTATGCCGAGATCGTCGGCTACGGCATGTCGGGCGACGCCTATCACGTGACGGCGCCGCATCCCGAAGGATCGGGCGCCTTCCGGTCGATGCAGATGGCGATGAAGAAATCGGGCCTTTCGCTCGGCGATATCGATTATATCAACGCGCACGGCACCTCGACCCCGCTTGGCGACGAGTTGGAGCTGAATGCGGTGCGCCGGCTGTTCGGCAACGCGATCGGCACGCTGTCGATGAGCTCGACCAAATCGGCGATCGGGCATCTGCTCGGCGGGGCGGGCGCTGTCGAAAGCATCTTCTGCATCCTCGCGATGCGCGATCAGATCGTGCCGCCGACGCTCAACCTCGATGATCCGAGCGATAATTGCATCGGCGTCGATCTGGTACCGCATGTCGCCAAGCAGCGGCCGGTGAAGGCGGTGCTCAACAACAGCTTCGGCTTTGGCGGTACCAATGCCAGCCTGGTCATGAAGGCGATCTAGCGGTGCCGTTCCGCCCAACGCGCCACAAGAGCGAAATCGGCGGGTGAGAAAGCTCGGCTGCCTCGGGCTGATCGTTGTACTCGCCGCGATCGGTGCGCTGTTCGTCGTCGTTCAGGATTGGGGCGGGCGCGGGCCGGCGCCGCATAACCTGACTTTTCAGGTGGCGGAGGGCGCGAGTCTCTCATCGACTGCGGATGCGCTTGAGGCGGCAGGGGCCATTCCGTCGGCGTCGCGCTTTCGCCTCCTCGCCAAGATCTTCGGGGCGAGTACGGGGATCAAGGCGGGCGAATACCGCATCCCCGCGCATCTGAGCCAGGCCGATATCCTGAAGATGCTGCAGGGCGGGCGCACGCTGCAACGCTTCGTCACCATCCCCGAAGGCTGGCCGTCGATTTTGGTGCAGGAGCGGCTGATGGCTGAAAAAGGGCTGACCGGTCGGGTCGACGTGCCGATCGAGGGGACCGTATTGCCCGACAGTTACAGCTTTCAGCGCGGCGATACCCGCGCGTCGGTGTTGGCGCGGATGCAGCGCGCGATGCTCAAATATCTCGCAATGGCCTGGGCACAGCGCCAACCCGGCATCGCCGTCACCACCCCGCGACAGGCGCTGATCCTCGCCTCCATCGTCGAGAAGGAAACCGGCAAGGCCGACGAACGGCGGACGGTTGCGGCGGTCTATGCCAACCGGCTGAAACGCGGGATGATGCTGCAGGCCGACCCGACGATCATCTATCCGATCACCAAGGGAAAGCCGCTCGGTCGCCGCATCCTGCGGTCTGAGGTGGAGGCGGTGAACGCGTATAACACCTATGCGATGGTCGGGCTGCCCGCGGGGCCGATCTGCAATCCGGGCCGCGCGAGCATCGATGCGGTGCTGAACCCGGCGCAATCGAACGCACTGTATTTCGTGGCCGACGGGACGGGCGGGCATGCGTTTGCCGACACGCTCGAACAGCATAACGCCAATGTGCAGAAATGGTATGCGATCAGGCATGCGCGGGGGGAGCGGTAGAGCAATCCTGCCGAAGCGTGATCATCGAAAGGCTAGAGATGAACAAGCAACTTTTCGAGATTATATGCGCCGTTGCGGCCCTTTCGTTCACGATCGCTTTTTGCGCTGTGGTTGTTCCACCGCTCTGGGATAGCGGGGATATTTGGGGTGCACTCGCGGCAGGGTTCGTCAATCCATACGCGTCGGGCTATTCGCTCGATGTGCTGTTCAGCGCCTTCGTTCTCATCATCTGGATTGTTTACGATCGCGCGGCGTTCAACGTCCGATATGGCTGGGTCGCAATCCCGATTTGTTTGGTGCCGGGCGTTGCGCCCGCTTTGGCCATCTATCTGATCATTCGTGGCCGACAGCTTTAGGGGTTCTCAATTACACCCTAAGGCAGCTTGCTGCTCTCGCCATCTCGGTCACCTCCGCCATGCTCGCCCCCTTGGGCGTCACCCAGCTGCCGCCGACGCACAGGACGGGATCGAATGCCAGCCATTCGGGCGCAGTCGCTGCGCTGATGCCGCCGGTCGGGCAGAATTTGCACTGGTAGAAGGGTGCGGCGAGGCTTTTGAGCGCGGGCAGGCCGCCCGCCGCCATTGCCGGGAAGAATTTGAAATGCGTCAGGCCAAGGTCGAGCCCGCGCATGATGTCGCCTGCATTGGCGATGCCGGGCAGAAAAGGCACGCCGCTATCGATGATCGGCCGGGCAATCGTCTCGGTCAGCCCCGGCGAGACGATGAACTCGGCGCCTGCGTTCATGACCGCCTCGAACTGCTCGGTATTGACGACGGTGCCCGCGCCGACGATCGCGCCCGGCACCTGTTTCATCTCGCGGATCGCGTCGAGCGCGGCGGGGGTGCGCATCGTCACTTCCAGCACGCGCAAACCGCCTGCAACGAGCGCCTCGGCAAGCGGACCCGCCATTGCCGCATCGTCGATCACGAGCACCGGGATCACCGGGCTTGTCCGCATGATGTCCTCAATGGTCATTTCGAATGCTCCTGGGCGAAGGCGGCAGCCGCACCGAACAGACCCGGCTGCGGATAGGTGATGAGCTTGACGGGGATCGCCTCCATCATCGATCGGAAGCGCCCTTTTGCGGCAAAACGCTCGGCAAAGCCCGGCCGCGCGAGATGGTCCTTGAGCCGCAATCCAAGCCCGCCGGCGATCACGACACCCTTCGCGCCCTGGGCAAGTGCCAGATCGCCTGCGACTGCCCCAAGGCACATGCAGAAGCGATCGAGCGCGGCGAGCGCAAGGCTGTCGGTGCCCTCGAGCGCCAGTCTCCAAATCGCCTTGTCGTCGAGCCGCTGCACCGCGCGGCCCTCGATCTCGGCAAGCGCTTCATAAATCGCGACGATTCCGGGCCCTGCAACGATCCGCTCAACCGAGACGCGCTGGAACGTCATGCGCAAATGCTTGAGCATCTCGTCTTCCACGCTGTCGAGCGGCGCGAAATCGGTGTGGCCGCCCTCGGTTTCGAGAACGCGATAGCCCTTTGTATCCCGCCACAGCTGCGCCACGCCAAGTCCCGTACCCGGCCCGCAAATCGTGATGATGCCGCGATCGGTGAAGGGCGCATGGGGGCCGCACAGATGCGCGAAATGGTTCTCCCCGAGCTGCGCCACGGCATGCCCGATCGCGCCGAAATCATTGATCAGCACATATTGGTCGACCTCGAGCCGCTCGTTCAAGAGCATCGGGTCGATGATCCACGGATTATTGGTCAGCTTGATGATCTCGCCGCCGACCGGCGATGCAACGGCGATCGCGGCGGCTCGGGGCAGCGGCGTGCTGTGTGCGTCGGCGAACGTTTGCCACGCGGTCTGCAGGCTGGCATGATCGGCAGTCTTCAGCGTGACGGGTTCGCCCAGCAACACGACCTTGCCGGCATCCACCTCGGCAATCGCGAAGCGCGCATGCGTCCCGCCGATGTCAACCGCGACGACCTGCATCAGCCGCTCATGGCGGCCAGCAAAGCGCTCGCGCCTTTTTCGGCTTCGTTCGCACCGGTGCGGAACATCGCGAACAATTCGCGACCGGTTCCCTGCGCCGCCACGGGTGCGGCGACATGCTCGCGCGCTTCCCAGGTTGCCGGATCCACAAGCGCATTCAGCTCCCCGGTCTCGGCACAGACACGGATGATGTCGCCATCGCGCACCTTGCCCAGCGGCCCGCCGCCCAGCGCCTCCGGACTGGCGTGGATCGCACATGGCACCTTGCCGCTCGCGCCGGACATCCGCCCGTCGGTCACGAGCGCCACCCGGAAGCCGCGGTTCTGCAAAACCCCAAGTGGCGGCGTCAGCTTGTGGAGCTCGGGCATGCCATTCGCACGCGGCCCCTGAAAACGCACGACGACCACCACGTCGCGGTCGAGCTCGCCCGCCTTGAACGCGACCTGCACCGCCGCCTGATCCTCGAACACGCGGGCAGGGGCTTCGATCGTCCAGCGGTCGGCCTCCACAGCCGACACCTTGATGCAGGCGCGGCCCAGATTGCCGCTGAGTATCCGAAAACCGCCCTCGGGGGAGAAGGGGTTGCTTGCGGGGCGCACGATCGTCTCGTCCTTGCTCGCGCCCGGATCGGCCCAGACCAGCGTGTCGCCCTCGATCGCCGGTTTTGCGCCATAAGCCGACAGGTCGTCGCCGCCGACCGTCATCAAATCGCGGTGGAGCAGTCCAGCGCCCAGCAATTCGCGGATGACGAAGGGCATCCCGCCGGCATCCTCGAATGCGTTCACGTCGGCCGAGCCATTGGGATAGACGCGCGCAATCAGGGGCACCGCGCGCGACAGCCGGTCGAAATCCTCCCAGTCGATGACGATCCCGGCACAGGCGGCAATCGCGGGGAGGTGGATCAGGTGGTTGGTCGACCCGCCCGTCGCCAGCAGGCCGATGGCGGCATTCACGATCGCCTTTTCATCGACGCATTGTCCGAGCGGCCGATAATCGTCGCCGCTCCAGCCGATCTTGGCGAGCCGGTGGACGGCGGCGCGCGTCAATTCCTGGCGCAGCTTGGTGCCCGGATTGACGAAGGCGGCGCCGGGGATGTGCAGCCCCATCATCTCCATCATCATCTGGTTGGAATTGGCGGTGCCGTAAAAGGTACACGTGCCCTTTGAATGATAGGCGGCGATCTCTGAATCGAGCAGCTCGTCGCGGGTGGCCTTGCCCTCGGCATAGAGCTCGCGCGTATGCGCCTTTTCCTTGTTCGATATGCCCGATCGCATCGGCCCGCCGGGGATGAAGATCATCGGCAAATGGCCGAACCGCAGCGCCCCCATCAGCAGCCCGGGCACGATCTTGTCGCAAATGCCGAGCAAGGCCGCGCCCTCGAACATGCCGTGGCTGAGCGCGATCGCCGTGCTCAGCGCGATCGTGTCGCGGCTGAACAGCGACAGCTCCATGCCGGGATAGCCCTGCGTCACGCCGTCGCACATCGCCGGGACGCCGCCCGCCACCTGCGCCGTGACGCCCGCCTCCCGCGCCCAGATCTTCAACTGCTCGGGATAGCGATAATAGGTCGCATGCGCTGAGAGCATGTCATTGTAAGCCGTTACGATCCCGATGTTCATCGCGCGACCCGCCTTCATCGTGTCGCGGTCTTCCTCGGTCCCGGCAAAGCCGTGCGCGAGGTTGGCGCAGCCAAGCATCGGGCGATCGACCCCGCCTTCGCGCTCGCTCCGGATCAGCGCGAGATACGCCGCGCGTGTCGGCCGGGAGCGTTCGATGATCCGATCGGTAACGGCTGAAATCGCGGGGTGCAGGGACATGCGTTAAACGCTCCAGTGAATATCCACGGGCAGTTCGACATCGGCGAGCACGCGGCCGATGGGGTAGGGAGACATCGGCCCGTCCTTGATCGCACGTTCTATGACGTCGCGTTTGGGCTGGCCGGTCACCGCGATAATCAGCGCGCGCGAGGAAATGATCGCCTCGCGAGTCAGCGTGACGCGGGCGACGGGCGCTTCTTCGGGCAACTCGGCTGGCATCACGCCGACCGCGCGCCGGTCCTTGGGGCCGTTCACCGCTTCGTCGAAATCGGCGCCGGGGAAGATCGACGCCGTATGCCCGTCCAACCCCACGCCGAGCACGCACAGATCGAGCGGCCAATGGACATCCTGCAGCCGTGCATCCGCCGCGCGCCCCGCCGCCTTGTAATCGGCGGCGGCCTCGCTCGTGATCGGCAGCACGCGCACGCCCTTGGGCAGGAAAACCTTGGCGATGGCGGTGATATTTGACAGCGCATCGCCCATCGGCACCAGCCGGTCGTCGGTCGGCAGGATCGTCACCTTTTTCCAGTCGAGCTTCGTCGCAGCGAGCTTTTCGTAGATGGCGAGTGGCGTCTTGCCGCCGGGCAGCGCGATGACGGCGGCACCGCGCGCATCGATCGCACTTTCGATGATGAAGCCGGCATCGCCAGCGACTGCATCCGCCATCTCATCGGCGCTGTCATAATCCCACCATTCGATCTCGGTCATGCTGTTTCCTTCGTCATGCCGGACTTGTTCCGGCATCCACTCATCCAATTACACCGTCGCCATTTGGGCGCGATGGACCCCGGAACAAGCCCGGGGTGACGTTTATTGAAAGCTAGTCGTCATGCCAGCTGGCACCGTCTCGCTCGATCAGCGCGATGGCGGCGGACGGGCCCCAGCTACCCGAGGCATAGGATTTGGGTTTCATCCCATTGGCTTCCCAGCCGGCGTGGATGCCGTCGATCCATTGCCACTGCGCCTCCACTTCGTCGCGCCGGACGAACAGGGTCGGATCGCCCTCGATCAGATCAAGCAACAACCGTTCATAGGCGATGCGCCGCCGCGTACCGGCGAATTCGGTGTCGAGGCTGAGATCGAGCGGCACCTCACGCAGTCGCACCCCGTCGCGGTCGAGCCCGGGTTCCTTGGCCATCACCAGCAGCCGTACATATTCTTCGGGCTGCAGCCGGATGACGAGCGTGTTGGGTTGCAGCTTGCCACCGCGCGCGGCGAACATCGAATGCGGCACCGGCTTGAACTGAATGGCGATCTCGGATTGCCGCGTGGGCAGGCGCTTGCCGGTGCGCAGATAGAAGGGCACGCCCTGCCACCGCCAGTTATCGACATTGGCCCTGATCGCGACGAAAGTTTCGGTGGTCGATGGGCCTTCGAGTTCGTCGGTATAGCCCCGCACGATCTCGCCCTTGACCGCACCTGCGGCATATTGGCCGGTGACGGTGAGCGCTGGCGCATCGGCCTCGCTGATCGGGCGGAGCGAGCGCAGCAGCTTCACCTTCTCGTCGCGGATGGCGGTGCCGTCGAAGCGCGCGGGCGGCTCCATCGCGATCAGCGCGAGCAATTGCAGCATGTGGTTCTGCACCATATCGCGCAGCGCGCCCGATCCGTCATAATAGCCAGCGCGACCCTCAAGCCCCACCGTCTCCGAAATCGTGATCTGGACATGGTCGATCCCGCGCGCATTCCAGATCGGTTCAAACAAGGTGTTGCCGAACCGCAGCGCAAGGATGTTCTGGACGGTTTCCTTGCCCAGATAATGATCGATCCGGAAGGTGCGTTCCTCGGGGAAAGCCTCGGCGACAGCGTCGTTGATCTCGCGGCTCGAGGCGAGATCATGGCCGAGCGGCTTTTCCAGCCCGATCCGCACATTGGCGCCCGCAAGCCCCGCAGAGGCCAGTCCTTCGATTGTCGGGCGGAAAAGCGACGGCGCGGTCGACAGGAAGATTGCAAGCCCGCCCGACACGTCGCCGATTTTGGCCGCGAGCGCATCGAACCCCTCGATCGTCGACGCATCGAGCGGCTGATAATGAAGGCGATCGAGGAAGCTGGCGATCGTCGCGGTGTTCTTCAGCTCAGCCGGCAGATAGGTGTCGAGGGCCTTTTGGGCGAATTCGCGGTAGCTTGCGTCATCATGGTTCGAGCGGGCGGTGCCTGTGATCGACAAGCTGTCGGGCAGCAGGCTGTCGCTGTGCAGGCCATAGAGCGAGGGCAGCAGCATCCGCTGCGCCAGATCGCCCGTCGCGCCGAACAGCAACAATTTGGTGGCGGCATCGCGGCTCACAGGATCAGCCCGGTGGCGGGATCGAGCCCCGCCATGATGTTGAGGTTCTGGACAGCAGCGCCACTCGCCCCCTTGCCGAGATTATCGAGCGTGGCGATCAGCCGCGCTTGTCCGGCTTCCCCATTGCCGCAGACGCGCAGCGTCATCCGGTCGCTGCCGGCATCGTCCTCGAGCCTGATCAGATCGGTGCCATCGCCGTCGACAATCTTTATAATTGCGCTGTCGCGATAGGCATCGCGCAGCGCCGCTTCGCACGCCGCTATTGTCGGGCGCCGGGGCAACGCATGGAGCGGCAACGGCACCTCGACGATCATCCCGCGATAGCTATTGGCAACGGCAGGCGCGAAAATGGGCGGAAAGGCGAGCCGGCCATGCTTCTGCATTTCCGGCACGTGCTTATGCGCAAGGCCGAGTGCATAGGCGCGAAACGCGGTACGCTCGTCGCCGCCCTCGAATGCTGCGATCATTGACTTGCCGCCGCCCGAATAGCCAGAGGTCGCATTGACGCTGAGCGGCCAGTCGGGCGGTACCAGCCCGGCACGGATCAGCGGCCGCACCAACCCCAGAAATCCGGTCGGATAACAGCCGGGATTGCTGACGCGCGGTGCTTCGGCGATCGCTGCTGCCTGGCCGGGTTCGAGTTCGGGAAAGCCGTAAGTCCAGCCGTCGGCGGTACGAAACGCGGTCGAGGCATCGATGACGCGCGTACTTGCGTTGTCGATCAGGCCAACCGCCTCGCGCGCGGCATCATCGGGCAGGCAGAGGATGACGAAATCGGCGGCATTGAGCGCTTCTTTGCGCGCGCCCTCGTCCTTGCGAAGGGTGTCGTCCAGCGTGAGCAGCGAGATATCGGCGCGTGTCATCAGCCGCTCGCGGATTTCCAGCCCGGTCGTGCCGGCCGCACCGTCGATAAAAACCGACAGGGTCACGCTTCACCCTCCAGAGGCTTCAAAAAATCGATTGCCGACCGGTCGACATAGCCAACCAATCCGGTCTTGGTCGATATTCCCCACGCTGCGTTCGATGCGAAATCGAGGGCGTCGAAGCGGTCGCCAGCGGACATTTGCGCGAGGATCGGCGAATCGCTCGCCTGGTCTTGTCTGAGCGACGTGGCCACAAGCAACCTCATCGGCACTGGGGCGGCATAATGCGGCGCGAATACCTGATCGGCCAGTCGAAAATCGGCGAGATCAGCCCTTACCGCCTGATAACGGGGGTCAATCTTCGCCGATACGCCGGTCAGCGCAAAACTACGCGGTGGCCCGTTTGGCGACAATACCGTGCTGGTGGCCTTGCTGGGGATCGAGGAACTGGCCGAACTCTTCAAGAAAATTTGCCCCTTCGACCGTGCGCGCGACGTAGATATTACGCTTGTCGCTTTCGTCACGCTGCCGGCGCAGATAGCCGAGGCCACCAAGCCTGTTCAAGGCGCGAGTGATGACGGGCTTAGAAACATTGAGGCAATGCGCCAGGCCACGCACGGTGTGCGGCCCCGGGCGAAGATATACCACGAGCAGCAGCGCCATCTGGCGGTTGGTGAGATCGGGTTCGCCAGACCGCACATAGTCGATCAATGCGGCCATCCACGAAGACAGCGTCTTTTCCGTTGCGGGTTCTACCTTGGTCATCTGCATATCGGCGTCACGTTCAAAAAAATGAGGGGAGTTCAGCATGTATCGATGCGACAACAACGCCCGCTTCGCTCTCTGGTTTCAAAAAGCGGCGTGAATTGTTTCAGGAGCGTGTCGACGGCATGGTTGATCGATCCGCGACGCGCGCCTATGTGCCCGCCTTCGGCATCCACGAAAAATCGGCATCCAATGTTCACCTTCCTG
This sequence comes from Sphingomonadales bacterium, assembly GCA_038230675.1. Classification (GTDB taxonomy): domain Bacteria; phylum Pseudomonadota; class Alphaproteobacteria; order Sphingomonadales; family Sphingomonadaceae; genus Sphingomonas. Next base: position 51,883 of record JBBRMV010000005.1, read on the forward strand.
CTCGTCGTCCACGCAATCATCGCTGCTGCACTTGTCGGCGTGATCCTGATGCAGCGCTCCGAAGGGGGCGGTCTGGGCATGGGGGGCAGCCCGTCGGGGCTGATGTCGGCGCGCGGCGCTGCCGATTTCCTGACCCGGTCGACGTCGGTGCTGGCGACACTGTTCGTCACGTTCAGTATCCTGCTCGCCTTCATTGCAGCGACTCGCCACGCGCAATCGATCGATCCGGCGCTCGCTCGGCAGGCGCCCGCGCCCGTTGCCGGTGCGCTCGGCGGGCCGCCTCAGGCACCCGGCAGTCCGTCCGCCGCGGCGGTCGCCGCCGCTGCCGAACAGGGCAATATCGCTGCACCCGCGCCTGCCAGCAACGGCGCCGTTCCGATCGAGCGTTGATTGACGCAGCGTCGTTTCGCGGCGCTTGACGATATTTTTTTGCGCCCGCAGGTGGATTCGGGTGCTTGTCGGCGACGGCATTTCAACGCTAGGCATCTCCTCCCATGGCGCGGTTCATTTTTATCACCGGCGGCGTGGTCTCCTCGCTTGGCAAGGGTCTCATGGCGGCAAGTCTTGCAGCGTTGCTGCAAGCGCGCGGTTATTCGGTCCGCATCCGCAAGTTCGATCCCTATCTGAACGTCGATCCCGGCACGATGTCGCCCTATCAGCACGGCGAGGTCTATGTGACCGACGACGGTGCCGAGACCGATCTCGATCTCGGGCATTATGAACGCTTTACCGGCGTGCCGAGCCGGCAATCGGACAACATCACTTCGGGCCGTATCTATCAGCAGATCATCCAGAGGGAGCGGCGCGGCGATTATCTGGGCGCGACGGTGCAGGTGATCCCGCACGTCACCGATGCGATCAAGGCATTTGCCCAGGCACAGACCGACGACGTCGATTTCGTGCTGTGCGAGATCGGTGGGACGGTGGGCGACATCGAATCGCTCCCGTTCATCGAGGCGATCCGGCAGTTGCGCAACGACCTGGGGCGGGGCCAGTCGGTCAGCATCCACGTCACGCTGGTGCCCTACATCGCGGCTGCCGGCGAGTTGAAAACCAAGCCTACCCAGCATTCGGTCCGCGAACTGGCGGCGCTTGGCGTGCAGCCCGATGTGCTTGTCTGCCGCTGTGAGCACCCCTTGCCGGAAAGCGACCGGGCGAAAATCGCGCTGTTCTGCAACGTGCGCAAGGAAGCCGTCATTCCTGCGCTCGATGCCGCGAGCATTTATGCCGTGCCGATGCAGTACCATGCAGAAGGCCTAGATTCGGAGGTGCTCCGCGCGTTCGGGATCGAACCGGGGCCAGCGCCCGATCTGTCGCGCTGGACCGATATCGTCGACCGGTTGACCAATGCGGATGGCGAAGTGACGGTTGGCGTGGTCGGCAAATATGTCGGGCTGCAAGATGCTTACAAGTCGCTCAACGAGGCGCTGGTCCATGGCGGCATCGCCAACCGCGTCAAGGTGAAGATCGAATGGATCGACGCCGAACTGTTCGAACGGCCCGATGCGGATATCACCGCGCGACTGGAGCCGCTCCACGCGATCCTCGTCCCCGGTGCGTTCGGCGAGCGCGGGGCGGAGGGCAAGATCGCCAGCGTCCGCTTCGCGCGCGAACGCGAAATCCCCTATTTCGGCATCTGTTTCGGCATGCAGATGGCCTGCATCGAGGGCGCGCGCGATTTGGGCGGCATTACAGAGGCGAGCTCGACCGAATTCGGACCGACGCCAGAGCCCGTGATCGGCCTGATCACCGAATGGATGAGCGCCACCGGCATCGAAAAGCGCGAAGCCGATGGCGATATGGGCGGGACGATGCGGCTCGGTGCGTATCCCGCCAAACTCGACGGTAACAGCGTCGTCTCCTCGATCTATGGCGACACCGAAATCAGCGAGCGCCATCGGCATCGTTATGAGGTCAACACCGGCTATCAGGCGGTGCTCGAGAAGGGCGGGCTGGTCTTTTCCGGCATGTCACCCGACGGCACACTCCCCGAAATCGTCGAGCGGCCCGATCATCCGTGGTTCGTCGGCGTCCAGTTCCACCCGGAATTGAAGAGCAAGCCCTTCGATCCGCACCCGTTGTTCGCGAGTTTTATCGAAGCGGCGGTGCGGCAGAGCCGGCTGGTATAGGTCCGGTTCGGTGCACCAAGGTGCCCGGCAAATAAAAAGGGCGCCCGGATCACTCCGGACGCCCCCTCTACCACTCTTATCAGTCGCCCAATTAAGCGGCTTCGGCCTGAACGTCGCTTTCGATCGCCGCCAGCGGGGCACCGGTCTTGATCGCCACGGTCTTGGGCTTCATCGCCTCGGGCACTTCGCGGATCAGGTCGATCTGCAGCAGGCCGTCGTTCAGCCGCGCGTCGCTCACCGACACGAAATCGGCGAGTTCGAAGCGGCGCTCGAAGCTCCTGTTGGCGATGCCGAGATGCAGGAAGGCGCTGGCACTTGCCGCCTGATCGTCCTTCTTGCCCTTTACCAGTAGCAGGTTCTGCTGCGCGGTGATCTCGATCTCGTCGCGCGCAAAGCCGGCGACGGCGAGCGTGATCCGGTAGTGATTCTCGGCGAGCCGCTCGAGGTTGAACGGCGGGTAATTTTCAGTCGGCGTCTGGCGCGCGCCGGCCTCCAACATGTCGAACAAGCGGTCAAAACCGATTGCGGAACGGCGATAGGGGGTCAAATCGAACTGACGCATTTTTCAATTCCTCCAATGAGCAAATCAACGTGAGGGCCGCCTCCGCTCGTGCGCGAGGCGACGATCTGTGCGACCCGATTGGCGTCGCACGGCGTTGATTTGGGGCGCTTCATCGCGTCGTCAAGAGGGTTCATGGCAGAAAATCGTGCCAAGCAAGTTGATCTTTATCGCGGCGAAGATTCTGCCGGAGTGAAATCCTACTGAATGCATAGGCATTATGGTCCCTGCGATTGTTCAAAGGGGATGATGATGCTGCTCGGCTTGCCGATCCTGATGCTGGCCCAGGCCACGCCGTTACCCGCCGAGGATCCCGCGCCAGCGCCGCAGGAGCAGGCACCTGCTGCTCCGGCTGCCGAGGATAAACCTTCCCAAGGCCGGCTCGGCGCGGCACAGCAAGGCACGGGTGACATCGTCGTGACCGCCAGGCGGCGCAACGAAAGCGTTCAGCGCGTGCCGATCGCGATATCGGTAATCGGCGGTTCAGCGCTTGCCGAGACGGGCAGCTACAATGTCAGCCGGATCACGCAGTTGCAGCCATCGCTGCAATTCTATTCGACCAATCCGCGCAATTCCGCCGCCAATATCCGCGGGCTCGGCGCGCCGTTCGGGTTGACCAACGACGGCATCGAACAAGGCGTCGGCATTTATGTCGATCAGGTATATTACAGCCGGATCGCATCGGCGACGTTCGATTTCACCGACACCGACCGGATCGAGATCCTGCGCGGGCCGCAGGGCACGCTGTACGGCAAGAACACGACTGCCGGCGCGATCAACGTCTATACCCGGGCGCCGAGCTTCACCCCCGAAGCGCGAGTGGAGTTGACCGGTGGCAATTATGATTTCTTCCAGGGCAAGGCGTCGGTATCGGGTCCGCTGATCAGCGAGAAGCTGGCCATCCGGCTGTCGACGTCGATCACCAGCCGGCAGGGCACGATCTATAATGTCCGCACCGGGCAAAGGCTCAATTCGCAGGACAATACCAGCTTTCGCGGGCAGATTTTGTGGCGGCCGACCGCCGATATCGATCTGACGCTCTTTGGCGACTATAACCGCCAGAACCCCGCCTGCTGCGTCCAATATTATGTCCGCACCGGCGCGACGCAGCGCCCGCTCAACCGGCAATATGCGGCGCTCGCGGCGGCGCAGGGTTATGCCGTGCCCTCGACCAACGAGTTCGACCGGCTGACCGATGTCGACACCGCCTTGCGTGCGCGGCAGGAACTGGGGGGCGTATCCCTGCTCGCCAACTGGAATTTGGGCGCCGCCACGCTCACCTCGATCACCGCCTATCGATTCTGGGACTGGCAGCCGTCCAGCGACCGCGATTTCATCGGCCTGCCGATCACGACGGTTTCTGCAAACCCGTCGCAGCAATATCAGGTGACGCAGGAGCTGCGGCTGGCATCGAACGGCACCAACCGGCTCGATTATGTGGTTGGCGGGCTGTATTTTTATCAGGCGATCGACACCCAGGGATTGCAGGTTCAAGGGGCAGCGGCCAGCCGCTTCCTGCTCAACCCGACGAGCGCCAATGCGGCCAACCCGGCGGTGCTTGATGGCCTGAGGGCGGTGAACACGATCGGTTTCACCAACACCAGTGCCGCGCTGTTCGGCAAGCTCACCTAGCATATCACCGATCGCTTTCAGATCGCGCCCGGGCTGCGCATCAATTATGACACCAAGAATGGCAGCTATGTCTCCGTCGTTACCACCGGCACTGGCAGCACGACGCTGAACAGCGATCAGCGCGGCGTGCTGGCGCCGCAAAGCTATCAGCCGAGCTTCACCAACTGGAACGTGTCGGGCGACATCACCGCCTCCTACCAGATCGCCGCCGATGTGTTCGGCTATGCAAGTTACGCGCGCAGCTACAAATCGGGCGGGATCAATCTGTCGGGCTTGCCGCTCGATGGGAACAATAATCCCATCCTGGCCGCAGCAACGGTAAAACCCGAACAGGTCAGTCATTTCGAGCTCGGGCTGAAGACGAAGTTCCTCGATCGACGCGCCACTGTGAACATCGCCGGTTTCTGGACCGAGATCGACGATTATCAGGCGACCGTTACCAACGGCCAGTTGGGGGTGCTGCGCGGCTATCTCGCCAATGCCGGCAAGGTACGCACGAGGGGTATTGAGGTCGATGCGGCGTTCCGTCCGACGTCGCGGCTCAATCTCTATGCCAATGCGGCCCTCACCGATGCCCGCTATGTCCGCTTCGTCGATGCGCCGTGTCCGCCCGAACTCTCGGGCGGCACCACAGCCGCCGCCGGGCAGGCCGCCAGCGCCCCGGGAACGCCGGGCGGCATCAGTCCGCAAAGCTGCGATATCTCAGGACAGCGCCTGCCCGGCGTGTCGAAATGGGCGTTTTCCTACGGCGCGGAATATGATCTGCCGCTGCGGATCGGCGCGATCGATGGCCAATTTTATGTGGGGTATGACGGCAGCTATCGCTCGCGCTTCTCCTCCAATCCGTCGCCGTCGGCCTATACCGAGATCGATGGCTATGCGCTCAACAATTTCCGCCTGGGCTACAAAGCCGGGGAAAAATGGAACCTGTTCGGCTGGGTGCGCAACGCGTTCGATGCCGATTACAACGATGTGCTGGCGCTGCAATCGGGCAATACCGGCCTCGTCGTTGGCCAACCCGGCGATCCGCGAACATATGGCGTGACGCTGTCGAGCCGCTTCTGATCCGCACGCCTGTCTGATAATGCGAAACGCCCGGGCTGTTTCCAGCCCGGGCGCCTGCGTGACGACTGCTCGTCAGCCCCCTTGTCCCGGTTCCGCCGGCATGCCACCCCTGATGGCGCGCTCTGGCAGAACAGCTCCCCGAACCACGGCCGTTGCCTGTGTCTCAGTGTCTCTGACGCTAGGTTCCACGTGCCTGTTTGTCATCGGTAAAAGCACTTGGAGAGCACTGCGGGTGCCATATTGCTTCGCTGCTGTGGCGGAATCGCAACAGCCTGGTGGGCTGTGGAGGGGGTGTCAGCCCGGTTGCCAGCGCTGTGGCGCCGCCCTAGAGCGGCTTGCCCGATGCTGGGCGTTCAACCTGCGGGGGCGGGAACCACTATCATGCTCCTTTCGCGCTATGAACGGATGATCGCGCGCCGTTATCTGCTTCCCGGCAAGGGGGAGGCGTTCATCTTTCTGGTCGCAGGGATCAGCCTGGCAGCCGTGATGCTCGGCGTCGCCGCGCTCGTCATCGTGATGAGCGTGATGAATGGGTTCCGTGCGGAATTGTTCGACAAGATCGTCGGGCTGAACGGCCATGCCGTCGTCCAGGGCTATGGCGGTGAACTCCGCGACTGGCGCGACATCATCCGCGAAGCACGGGCGACACCGGGCGTCACTGACGCCACCCCGTTGATCGAGCAACCGCTGATGTCGAGCTTCAACGGCCGCGTCGAGGGCGTGCTGATCCGCGGGATGCGCATCGAGGATATCCGCAGCAACGCGACGATCGGCGACAAGGTGCTCAGCGGTTCGCTCAAGAGCCTGGTGCCCGGCAGCGGGCGGATCGCGATCGGCAGCCGGCTCGCCGAGGCGCTCGGCGCGCAGGTCGGCAGCGAAATCTCGCTGATCAGCCCGCAAGGGCAGACGACACCGTTCGGCACGGTGCCACGGATCGTATCCTACACCGTCGCCGCGATTTTCGAGATCGGTGTCTATGATTACGACAAGGCCTATGTGCTGATGCCGATTCAGGACGCGCAGACTCTGCTGCTGCTGGGCGATTCGGTGGGAATCGTCGAGATCATCACCGCCAATCCCGATCGGGTCGGGCCGATAGTGGCGCCGCTTGCGGCCAAGGTCGGCAATCGCGGGCAGGTGTCGGACTGGCGGCAAATGAACGCGCAATTGTTCGAGGCGCTCGAGGTTGAGCGGATCGCGATGTTCACCGTCTTGTCGATCATCATCCTGGTGGCGGTGTTCAACATATTGTCGTCGCTGATCATGCTGGTGCGCGCGAAGACGCGTGACATCGCCATCTTGCGGACGATGGGGGCGACGCGCGCCGGGCTGATCCGCATTTTCATGACGGTGGGCACGACAATCGGTGCGTTGGGGACGCTCGCCGGGCTCGCGCTTGGTTTCATCTTCCTGTTCTATCGCCAAGGCGTGGTGAATTTCATCCAGCTGGTGACGGGGCAAAATCTGTGGGACCCGTCGATCCGGTATCTGACCGAACTGCCCTCCAAACCCAATCCCGTCGAGGTGACGGTGATCGCGCTGATGGCGCTCGTCTTCAGTTTCCTGGCGACGCTCTATCCCGCGTTCAAGGCGGCGAGCACCGATCCTGTCCAGGTGTTGCGTTATGAGTGATACAGGCACTGCGCCCGTGTTGGCCATTACCGGTCTGACCCGCAGCTTTGTCCAGGGCGGCATCACGATCGAGGTGCTGCGCGGGGTCGATCTGACGATTGCGGCGGGTGAGGTGGTTGGCCTGCTCGGCCCGTCAGGGGCGGGCAAATCGACGCTGCTCCAGGCAGTCGGTCTGCTCGAAGGCGGGTTTGGGGGCTCGATCCGGATCGCGGGGGCCGAAGCCGCACGGCTCGACAGCCACGGGCGCACGCTGGTGCGGCGCGACAAGCTCGGCTTCGTCTATCAGTTCCATCACCTGCTGCCCGATTTCAACGCGACCGAAAATGTCGTGCTGCCGCTGCTGATCCGCGACCACACGCACGAACAGGCACAGGCGCGGGCGACGGCGCTGCTCACCGCGCTGGGCCTCGGGCATCGGCTCACCCACCGCCCGAGCCAGCTTTCGGGCGGCGAGCAACAGCGCGTAGCGGTGGCCCGCGCGCTCGCCAATCAGCCGGCCCTGGTGCTTGCCGACGAACCGACCGGCAATCTGGATGAGGCGACCGCCGATATCGTGCTCGCCGAATTGCTCACGCTGGTTCGCCGCGAAGGCTCGGCGGCGCTGATCGCGACGCATAATGAGCGGCTGGCGATGAAGCTCGACCGGGTGGTGCGGCTGCACGAGGGGCGGCTGCAATGAGTGCCTGGGCGACCCAGCCGACGCTGGTCGGACGTCATGTGTCCTTGCGCCCGCTCGTTATGGAGGACCGCGACGCGCTGGTTGCGGCTGCGGCGGATGGCGCGGTGACCGAACTGTTCTTTACCAACGTCATTGGCCTGAAGGATCCCGATGCCTTCATCGCCGCCGCGCTTCGCGAGCGCGATTATGGCCGGGCGATGCCCTTTGCGGTCGAGACGCCCGAGGGAAAGCTCGTCGGGCTGACCCGCTTCTTGCGCATGGCGCCGGCGCACCAGAGGTTGGAGATCGGCGGGACATTTTACGCCCGTTCGGCCCAGCGCAGCGGCGTCAACACCGAGGCCAAGCTGCTGCTGCTCGGCCACGCCTTTGACGTGTTGGGCTGCAACGTCGTCCAGATCCGCACCGACTGGTTCAACAAGCGCTCGCAAGCGGCGATCGAGCGTCTCGGTGCAAAGCGTGACGGCGTGCTGCGCAATCATCAGGTGCTGGATGGCCGGGTGCGCGATATCGTCGTTTATTCGATCATCGCCGGCGAGTGGCCGGGCGTGAAGCGCAATCTGGACTATCTATTGAGCCGCTTTGAGGGGGCATGATGAGCAAGATCACTGATATTCAGGTGCGCGGGGCAGATGGCAAGCCGGTCGATTTGTCGGCTTATGCCGGCAAGGTGCTGCTGATCGTCAACACCGCCTCGAAATGCGGGTTCACGCCGCAATTTGCGGGGCTGGAGGCGCTGCACCGCAAATATGCCGACAAGGGTTTCGAGGTGCTTGGCTTCCCGTGCAATCAATTCGGCGCGCAGGAACCGGGTGACGCGGCCGAGATCGCCGAGTTCTGCACCGTCAATTATGACGTGACCTTCCCGATGTTCGCCAAGCTGGAGGTCAACGGATCGGGCGCCGATCCGCTGTACGAACGCCTGAAAAAGGACGCGCCGGGGCTGCTTGGGTCGAAGATGATCAAGTGGAACTTCACCAAATTCCTGGTGGATCGCAGCGGCGAGAAGGTGACGCGTTACGGCCCGCAAACGACGCCCGCCGAGCTTGAGAGCGATATCGAGAAATTGCTCTGATCATCCGGATCGTCCGGATTGTTCAGATATTCCTGTTCCCCGGCGAAGGCCGGGGCCCAGCCCGCAAGGAAATTCGCGCGGCAGCGCGAGCGCGCTGAGCGCGCGTCTTTTTGTAGGGCTGGACCCCGGCCTTCGCCGGGGAACGGTAAAAAGCCGCTGTCTCGTTGCCCAGATGACAGTTTCGCGAATCGTTCGGCGCGCGCATAGTCACGGCCATGCCTCATGCCGGTTTCGTCCCTCTTCGCATTTTCTCGTCCTACACGATGCTCGACGGCGCGATCGAGCCCAAGGCGATCGCCAAGCGGGCGCAGGAGTTGGGCTTTCCCGCCGCCGCGCTGACCGATCGCAACGGGCTTTATGCGGCAATGCCCTTTTCGGAAGCCGCGTGCGGGGCAGGGGTTCAGCCGATCATCGGCACGATGTTGGGGATCGCGCGGCCTGATATTCCCGAAGGTGTTGCAGCGCCACTCGACTGGATCGCCCTCTATGCGCAGGATGAGGCGGGATATCAGAATTTGTGTGCGCTCGTCTCGATGGCGCACCTTGCCCGCCCGGCCGAACTCGCACCGCATGTCGAATTCAGCGCGCTCGAGGGCCGCACCGATGGCCTGATCGCGTTGACGGCGGGGCGTGAGGGCGGGCTGGCGCGGTTGTTTGCCGAGGATCAGCCCGATGCCGCCCTGGCTTATGCCGATCGCCTGCAGGCGCTCTTCCCCGATCGCCTCTATATCGAGCTGACCCGGCGGCTCGACGAGGTCGAGGGCAAGGCCGAACCGGCGCTGCTCGATCTGGCCTATGCTCGCGATCTGCCGATCGTCGCGACCAATCCGTGCTGCTTTGCCGAACAGAGTTTCGGCGAGGCGCATGATGCCATGCTGTGCATCGCGCATTCGACCTACATTGCCAGCGAGGATCGCCCACGCAGTTCACCCGATGCGTGGATGAAGCCCGCCAAGGAAATGAAGCTGCTGTTCGCCGACCTGCCCGAGGCGATCGCGAACACGCTCGTCGTGGCGCAACGTTGCGCGGTCGCCGCCCCCAAGCGCAAGCCGATTTTGCCGAGCCTGGCGGGTGATCCGGGTGCCGAGGCGGAGGCGTTGCGCCGCGAGGCCCGTGCCGGGCTTGAGGTGCGGTTGGCGAAGATCAACGGCAGCGGTGACGATTGGCAGCGGCCCTACCGAGAACGGCTGGAATTCGAGCTCGACGTCATCATCAGCATGGGTTTCCCCGGCTATTTCCTGATCGTCGCCGATTTCATCAAATGGGCGAAGGACAATGACATTCCGGTCGGGCCGGGGCGCGGATCGGGCGCAGGCTCGGTCGTCGCGTGGTCGCTGACGATCACCGATCTCGATCCGATGAAGCTCGGGTTACTGTTTGAGCGCTTCCTCAATCCCGAACGCGTGTCGATGCCCGATTTCGACATCGATTTCTGCGAAACCCGGCGCGAGGAGGTGATCCGCTACGTCCAGCGCAAATATGGCACCGATCATGTCGCGCAGATCATCACCTTTGGCCGGCTGAAGGCGCGCGCAGTGTTGAAGGACACGGGCCGCGTTTTGCAGATGAGCTATGGTCAGATCGATCGCCTCGCCAAGCTGGTGCCAAACCACCCGACCGATCCCTGGACGCTCGACCGCGCGCTGAACGGCGTGACCGAGCTTGCCGCCGCTTATCGCAGCGATGACGGGGTGAAGCACCTGCTCGACCTCGCGATGAAGCTAGAGGGGTTGCCGCGCCACAGCTCGACGCATGCCGCCGGCGTGGTGATCGGCGACAGACCGCTGGCGCAACTCGTGCCGCTCTACCGCGATCCGCGCTCGGACATGCCCGTCACGCAGTTCGACATGAAATATGTCGAGGCGGCGGGGCTGGTGAAGTTCGATTTTCTGGGCCTGAAGACGCTGTCGGTCCTCAAAAAAGCCGTGCAGATGCTGGCGCAGCGCAACATCCATATCGATCTGTCGACGCTCGAATGGGATGACGAGGCGACCTACAAATTGCTCCAGAGCGGCAACACTGTCGGCGTGTTCCAGGTCGAATCGGAGGGGATGCGGCGCACCCTGTCCGCCGTCAAACCCACGGTGTTCGAAGACATCATCGCGCTCGGCGCGCTCTACCGGCCGGGGCCGATGGACAACATCCCGATGTTCGGCAGGCGCAAGAACGGGCAGGAGAAGATCGAATATCCGCACCCCTTGCTCGAGCCGATCCTGGCCGAGACATACGGCATTTTCGTCTATCAGGAACAGGTGATGCAGGCAGCGCAGGTGCTCGCCGGCTTCAGCCTTGGCGGTGCCGATCTGCTGCGCCGCGCGATGGGCAAGAAGGTGAAGGCCGAGATGGACGCCCAGCGCGCGGGCTTCGTCGACGGGTGCAGGACCGTCAACGCCATCCCGGCGGCGAAGGCCAATGAGCTGTTCGACCTGATCGACAAGTTCGCCGGCTATGGCTTCAACAAATCGCACGCGGCGGCTTATGCGCTGCTCACCTATCAGACAGCTTGGCTGAAGACGCATTACCCGCATGAATTCTTCGCGGCATCGATGTGTTTCGACATGACGCTGACCGACAAGTTGGGCGTGTTCGTCGATGACATGCGCCGCGCGGGCGTGGCGATCCTGCCGCCGTGCATCAACGCGAGCAGTGCCGAGTTCACGGTCGAGGAAACCGACGACGGGCACGCGGTACGCTATGCGCTCGCCGCGTTGAAATCGGTGGGCGAGGGCGCGATGGAACGGCTGGTTGCGGAGCGGGGCGAGAAGGGCGATTTCGCGTCGCTCGACGATCTGGCGACCCGCGTCGACCCGCGCATGCTCAACAAGCGGCAGCTGGAAACACTGGCGGCGGCAGGCGCCTTCGATGGCATCGACCCCAACCGTGCCGGCATCTTTGCGAGTGCCGAGACGATCCTCGCGGTCGCATCGCGGCTGCACGATCAGCGCACGAGCGGGCAGGGCGGGCTGTTCGGCGAAAGCGAGCCGGCCGCTGGAGCTTCGATCAAGCTGCCCCTATCCGCGCGGTGGAGCCTGGCGCAGCGGATGGACCAGGAAAAAGAGGCGTTCGGTTTCTATTTCTCCGCGCATCCCGTCGATCGCCACCGTCACCTCGCGCGGATGCACGGCGCGCGCAGCTACACCGCGCTGGGCGACCTCGATATCCCGACCGAAGGCCGGATCGGTGCGACGATGGCGGTGCTGGTCGAGGATGCCCGCTGGCGCACATCGGCGCGCGGGCGGCGCTATCTGATGGCGACATTGTCCGATGCATCGGGGCAATTCGTCGCAACCTGTTTCGACGATGCGGTTGCTGCCGATCTTGAGGATGCGGCGCGCAATGGCGGGTGCGGTATCGCGACGGTCGAACTCGATCGTCGCGCCGGGGAGGAAACGCCGCGGGTATCGGTAAAACGGCTGCAACCCTTTGAGAGCCTCGCCAACAATGCGCGGATGGTGATGGAGGTCGTGCTCGATGATGCGGGCGCGATCGTTGAGCTCGGCGCGCTGATTGCCGAGGCGCGGGGCGCGCGGGGCGAGGTCTATCTGCGCGCTTCGCTCCCCGATGGCGGCGAGGCGGAGATATTGCTCGGGCGCGATTTCCTGCTCGACGGCGAACTTGCGAGCCGGATCGAGTGCATGCAAGGTGTCCGCGACGTTGCCTTGAAGACCGCCGAGACGCGGCAAAAGGCGTTGGCCGGCTGAGTTTCGGGAGAGGGGCATGATGCTGGGTGGAATGCAGGATTTCGAGCTTCGCGTGCCGAGGCTGATCGATCATGCCGGGCGCGAGCATGGCCTGCGCGAAATCGTGACCCACTGGGCCGACGGTCGCGAGGCCCGCACCAATTGGGGAAATATCGCACGCGATGCGAAGAAGCTGGCCCAAGCGCTTGAAAAGATGGGATGCGCTCCTGGCGACCGGATCGCCACGCTGGCGATGAACCACAGTTCGCACCTCACCGCCTGGTACGGTGCGATCGGGATGGGCGGCGTCATCCACACCATCAACCCACGCCTGTTCGACGAGCAGCTGGTCTACATTGCCAATCACGCCGAGGATCGCGTGCTGCTGTATGACCGGCAGTTCCAGCCGATCGTCGATCGCCTGAAATCGCAATGGACGACGATCGAGCACTATGTCGTTTTCGACAGCGACGGGCCGGATGGTTTTGACGCGCTGATCGCCGCGCAGGATGGTGATTATCGGTGGTATGAGGGGCCCGAGCGCGATCCGTGCATGCTTTGCTACACCAGCGGCACGACGGGCAATCCCAAGGGCGTTCTCTATGAACATCGCTCGACGATGATCCATGCGATGGCGGGCGTCGCGCCGTGGCTGCTCAACCTGTCGTCGCAGGCCGTAGTGTTGCCGGTGGTGCCGATGTTCCATGCCGCCGCCTGGGGGCTGCCCTTTGCCGGGGCATTATCAGGCGCGAAATTCGTCTATTCGGCGGTCAATGACGCGGCGGTGCTGTGCCGCTTGATGAACGAGGAAAAGGTCACGCACTCCGCTGGCGTGCCGACGGTGTGGCTGTCGATGTTCCAGCACATCGATGCGACGGGCGAGGCGCCGCTGCACCTGAAACAGGTGACGATCGGCGGCTCGGCCGCCCCGCGCGCGATGATCGAGCGGATCATGGGCATGGGCGCGCGGGTCGCGCATCTGTGGGGGATGACCGAGACGTCACCGATCGGCACCGCCGGCGCGCCGCCGCCGCATTGGGACGAGCTGAGCCCCTCCGAGCAGCTCGACATGGTCTGCAAGCAGGGACAGATCCCCTTCGGTGTCGAGCTTCGCGTCGTCGACGATGCCGATGTCGAGCAACCGCGTGACGGCATCAGTTCCGGCCGGCTCCAGATTCGCGGGCCCTGGGTGATCAAACGCTATTTCAAGGCGGAAGCCGATGCGATCGATGCCGACAACTGGTTCGATACCGGCGATGTCGCGGTGATTCACCCCGACGGCACGATGCAGATCACCGATCGTGCCAAGGACGTGATCAAATCGGGCGGCGAATGGATCAGCTCGGTCGATCTCGAAAATGCCGCGGTCGGCTGTGCGGGCGTGGCGGAGGCGGCGGCGATCGGGGTGCATCACCCGAAATGGGATGAGCGGCCCTTGCTGCTCGTGGTGCGCAAACCCGGCAGCGATGTGAGCCCGGCGGAAATCAACGCGCATCTGGCCGGGCACGTGGCAAAATGGTGGTTGCCCGATGAAATCCTGTTCGTCGATGCATTGCCGCACACTGCGACCGGCAAGCTGCTGAAGACCGCGCTCCGCCAGCAATATCGCGATCACCGGCTGGCCAACGCCTAGACCCGGTTTCGGTTGAGTCGAACCACCCCCCGTTCGGGCTGAGCTTGTCGAAGGCTCTCCCGAGCGCCTGCCCTGGCAGGCAGTCGCAGGGCCTTTTCTTTTCCACCGTCGAGCACAAAGGCAACCCTTCGACAGGCTCTGGGTGAACGGAAGTTGGGTTGCGTCAACTGAAGAGAGAACGACCCTAACCGAACAAATCGCCCTGCGGACCCTGCGGCGCGCGGAACAGATCGCTTCGCAGCGCAATTTTCCGTTCGTTCAGCCCATGTTTGCGGCAGGCGATCCGAAACCTTGTCCGCGTCAGCTCTGCCCAGGGTCCACTGCCGCGCATCCGGGTGAAGAATTGCGGATCGTTGGCGCGCTCATCGCGCATCGCGGCGATGATCGCCATTACCTTGGCTGCGCGATCGGGGAAATATGCGGCGAGCCATGCCTCGAATAGCGGCGCGACCTCCCACGGCAGTCGCACCGGGATGAACGACACCGATTGCGCGCCGAGTGCCGACGCGCGCTCGATCAGATGCTCGATCTCATGATCGGTGATCGCGGGGATAACGGGGGCGATCGAGATATGCACCGGGATGCCTGCTGCGGCGAGCGTTGCGGCGGCGGCAAGGCGCCGCTCTGGCGCGGGCGCGCGCGGCTCGACCGTCATTGCGGTCCGCGGATCGAGCGATGTGACAGATATCGCCACCGCCGCCAGCCCCTTTGCCGCCATTAGCGCCAACAGATCGATATCGCGCACCACCCGGTCCGACTTGGTCGTGATCGTCAGCGGATGATTGCACTCGGCGAGTATTTCGATGCAACCGCGCGTGATCCGCCATTCGCGCTCGATCGGCTGATAGGGATCGGTGTTGGTGCCGAACGCGATCGGAGCGGCGACATAGCCGCGCTTGCTCAGCTCGGCACGCAGCAACGCGGGCGCATCGGGCTTGGCGAACAGCTTCGTCTCGAAATCGAGCCCCGGCGACAAATCGTGAAAGGCGTGGGTCGGCCGCGCAAAGCAATAGATGCAGCCATGCTCGCATCCGCGATAGGGGTTGATCGATCGGTCGAACGCAATGTCTGGGGACGTGTTGCGCGTGATGATGGTGCGCGGGTGCTCGACGGTGACGGTGGTGCGGAGCGGCGGCGGCGCGCCGTCGATCACGCCTTGCGCATCGAGCCAATCGCCGTCCGCTTCGGTTTGCGGCAGGTTGAAGCGATTGCTAACGCCGTTCAGCGTTGCGCCGCGGACTGCTCTGGTCTTGACCATCGACGCACGCTAGCGCAGTGATAGGAACGTATCAAGAACGAAAGGAGATGGATATGGCGAGGTTCAACTATCTCGAACTGCCGGTTGAAGATGCCGAGAGATCAGCGACGTTTTATCGAAACGCGTTCGACATCGCGTTTACGGCCTTTGGCCCCACCTATGCAGCCAGTACGACAGGGGACACTGACATCGGCTTTCAGGCCGATCCTGCAGAGCGGAGTGCGGGCCTTTTGCCGGTGATTGAGGTCAAGGATATCGATGCCGCACTCGCATCGGTTTCGGCCGCTGGCGGCTGTGTCAACGTGCCGATCTTCGCCTTTCCTGGCGGGCGGCGATTCCACTTTACCGATCCCGATGGCCATGAACTGGCGGTGGCGCAGACAAATGCGTAGGAAGGGGCAAGAGTGTTCAGGATGGTATGAAAGGTCACGCTGGCATCCGGAGGTGTAGCAAGGAGGCGGGAAATGGTGATGAAAACATTGGCAACCGGGTTGCTGCTTGCGATCGCGACACCGGCGCACGCGGCTGAGGATGTTCTGCTTGACCTATCGACACCGGAAAACGTCGCGGCAGCCCTTCAGGAGGCGGGCTACAAAGCGAAGATCGAAAAGGCGGATGACGGCTCGCGCTACATTCTCAGCGCGGCCAACGGCAATGGTTTCACCGTCGATCTGACCGACTGCAAGGCGCTCAAATGCGCGGGCCTCAGCATCCAGTCATTCTACAAGGCCGAACCCTATTTCAATCTCGCAATGGCCAATGAATGGAATCAGAATAATCGATTCCTGCGGGTGTCGCTCGATGAAAAGGGCCAGCTTCGCGAATGGCTCGATATCGATACGTTTGGGAAGCTGACCAAGGCCAATTTCGGTGACCTGATCGATTGGTACATCACGATGGACGGCAATCTGGCGAAATTCGTCAAGGCAAAGGATGACGCGGCCAAAGCAAAGAAATAAAATCAGCGCTCCATCAGGCGCGGCATCAGCTCGACGAAATTGCAGGGCTTGTGCCGGCTGTCGAGCTGGCTGGCGAGGATGCCGTCCCAGCCGTCCTTCACCGCGCCGGTAGAGCCCGGTAGCGCGAAGATATAGGTGCCGCGCGTCACACAGGCGCACGCGCGTGACTGGACGGTCGACGTCCCGATCGACTGAAAGCTGAGCCATCGGAAGAGTTCGCCGAACCCGGGGATCGGCTTGTCCTGCACGCGTTCGATGGCCTCTGGCGTCACATCGCGTCCGGTCACGCCCGTGCCGCCGGTGGTGATGACGCAATCGACGTCTGGCGCATCGATCCAGCCCTCGAGCGTGGCCACGATTGCCGGCACATCATCCTTCACGATCGCGCGATCGGCCAGCACATGCCCCGACGCTTCGAGCCGCGCGACCAGCGTATCGCCCGAACGATCATCGGCAAGCGTGCGCGTATCGGAAACGGTCATCACCGCGATGCGGACGGGCAGGAACGCCGCCGTCTCGTCAATTGGCACTGGCGGTCGTCACTGGCTCGGCCCGTGTCGGCGCGACGACCGGCGGATAACGGCGCGGCTGGACGCGGACCGAAGTCGCACCCGGCAACCCCGGGAAACGCGGCCACAGACCCTGTGCCAGCGCCGAACGGCTGCTCGATACCGGCTTGCCGATCTCGCGCTCGTAAATCCAGTAATTGCGCAGCACCGTCACGACATAGCCGCGCGTTTCCCAGTAAGGGATCGATTCGATGTAGAGCAGCGGATCGCCGCCATCGCGGACGATGCTGTTCCACGCCTCGACCGGCACCGGGCCGGCATTATAGGCGGCAATCACCTTTGGCAGCAGCCCGCCGGTGCTCGCCTGATCGCGGAGCAGCTCGAGATAGCTCTGGCCGATCTCGATATTGGTCGAAGGTTTGGTCAGCGCGACCCGGTCTGCGCGCATGCCGCGCTGGCGGGCGATGTCGGCGGCGGCGGCCGGGCGGATTTGCATCAGCCCGTAAGCGCCAGCAGCACTCACGACATCGGCGCGAAAGCTTGATTCCTGGAGGGTGTGGGCAAAGACCAGCGCCTTGTCGACGCGCCACCCGCCATCGGGGGTCCAGCTTGGCGCGGGGTATCGCGAGGCGACGCCGGTTGCTGCACCGGCTGGGCAATTATGCGCGAGCCAGATCTGCGTGGCGGGCAGGTCGAGCGCGCCGGCGATGCGGACGAGCGCGGGGAAGGCCGCAGGGTCGCCGATCCGCGCCTCGCGCCGGATGACTTCGTCGGCGAGGCTATTCTCGTCGATTTCGGCCAGTGCGGCTGCGACGCGCAGATTGGGCCGGGTGCCAAGCGCCCGCCAATCCATGGCGATCCGGTTCGGGGCATCGGCATCCACCGGCGATTTCAACCCGAGCGTCTGCCGTGCGAGCAGGCCGTAAAATGTCTCTTCATATTGCGATGCGCTCTTCAGTCGGGTCGCGATCCGCTCCGGATGGCCATTGGCCATGCCCGCCCGCGCCGCCCAGAACAGGGCAGCGGCGCGCAGCTCGACATCGGTAGTACGCCCGGCAACCGCGGAGAATATCGCGTCGGCGCCGGCATAGTCCTGCTGGCGCCAGGCGGCGAGCCCGCTGACCCACGATGCCTGCACTGCCCAATCGCCCGGTCCGGTTGCTGCCTTTGCCGCCATCGCGCGTGCGCTCGCGTCATCGCCGGTGAGATAATAGATCCAGGCGACCTTCTGCTGCCACTCCGACAGTGCCTCGGGGCTCAGGCCCTCGGTCGCCTCGAGCAAGGCCTGTGCGTCGGACGCCCGATCCTCCTTGATCATCGGCTGCATCCGGATCGCCAGCTCGGCGGCGACGAGATCACTCTTGGTGCTTTTCACGCGCGTTCGGATCGGCGCACCGCGAGTCCAGCTCAGCGCCTGGGTATAGGGCAGCTCGGGCAGGTCAGCGGCACCGCGCGCCTTGGCGAGGCGGGCGATCTGTTCCGCCTGCGGAAGTTCCGGACCATCGGCGAGCACCGCTGCCAGATCCGTCAGGTTGGCCTTTGGCGATCCCTTTGCGGTCAGCAATTCGGCAAGCGCGATGGCGTGCAATGGACCCTTGGGCATCGTCGCCAGCAACAGCCGCGCTTCGGTCCATTTCTGGCTGCGGATGCTCGCGAAGATCGCGCGATATCCCGCCCGCTGCGCCTCGTCGAGTTGACTGGGGATGGCATCGGTGGCGCGCACGGCTTTGATGTCGGGCGTGCGGCTGTCGCTGGCGTTGGCAATGGCGGGTGTCATTGGCAGGGCGGCCATCGCGGTTGCCAGCAACAGAAACATTTTCACGTGGTCGTCCCCCGGGTCAGGCGCTGCAGGTCTTTCCAAGCCTCCGATTTTGCTGCCGGTCGTTCTAGCAGCAATTTCGGATGAAAGCTGGTGATTGCCGCCGTTTCTCCACGTTGATGGTTAATGCGGTGTAAAATTCCGCGCGATGGCGAAATTTCAGCCCCGATCAGCGCACGGCTCGCCGCATTGCCGAAAATAAGCGCCTGCGCCGGCGCGACGAGCGCAAGGTGATGCCTGAGCGCGGCGGCGAGCGCCGGCTCGTCCTCGGCGCCAATGCGACCACTTGCCGGGCGGACGACGCACATCGGCACCAGATAGATTGACTGCCGATCATAGCCGATCGCAGCGAGCATCCGGTCGAACAACTTACCGATGGCGCCGCTGAGCAGCACGCCCGCTTCGCCATCGTCACGCTCTGGCGCTTCGATGATGACGGCGAGCGTTGTGGCGGCGTTTCCGACCGCGCCGATCCTTGCACCCGGCCACTCGCCGTCCGGCGCTTCGGCGCCGATCCGCCAGCTCTCAAACGCCGTCAGCGTATTGGGGAATATGAATTCGACCGGCGCCGGCTTTCGTTCGACCCGCTTGGCCAGCGGCGCGACTTTGGGTTCCTTGGGGGCTTCCGGTGCCAGCCAGTTGCGCGGCACTTCCGAGATGAGCGTGTCGACGCCGGCCTCGCGCCACCAGTCGAGCGTGCTCGCCACCGCATCTGCCAGGTTCAAATTCTGATCTGCCCCCATCACTTGATGTAGAGTCGGTGTTGACGGCGCGGTCAATTCGCGGGCACGCGTGAATGGACAAGACGTTGCCGGAACACGACGACGGACGGCGGCGGCTTTGCGATGGAGACGGTGATGAGCGAACGCGAATCGATGCCTTATGACGTGGTGATCGTTGGTGCAGGGCCGGCGGGCCTTGGCGCGGCGATCCGGCTGAAACAGCTGGCGGCGGAAAAAGGCGGCGAAGTGTCGGTCTGCGTCCTCGAAAAAGGATCGGAAGTCGGCGCGCATATCCTGTCGGGCGCGGTCGTTGATCCGCGCGCGCTGGACGAGTTGCTGCCCGACTGGAAGACGACGGGCTGCCCGATGGCGGATACGCCCGTCACCGACAACCAGCACTGGATTTTGACCAAAAAGGGCAAGTTCGGCGTACCGCACTGGGTGCTGCCGTCGTTCATGAACAATCACGGCACCTATACAGGCAGCCTTGGCAGCATGTGCCGCTGGCTCGCCGAGCAGGCCGAAGGGCTGGGCGTGGAGATTTTTCCAGGATTTGCCGCCGCCGAAATCCTGTTCAACGAGGATGGATCGGTGAAGGGCGTCGCGACGGGCGATCTCGGCGTGGCGCGCGACGGGACGCACAAGGGCGATTACCAGCCGGGCCTCGAACTCCACGCCAAATACACCTTTTTTGCAGAAGGAGTGCGCGGGCACCTGTCAAAGCAGCTGATCCGGATGTTCGATCTCGCGAAGGATTGCGAGCCGCAGGTTTATGGCATCGGCATCAAGGAATTGTGGGACATCGCGCCCGAAAAGCATGTCCAGGGACGGGTGATCCATACCCAGGGCTGGCCGCTCGATAACAATGCCAATGGCGGATCGTTTCTCTATCATCAGGCGAACGGGCAGGTCGCGCTTGGGCTGGTGACATGGCTCAGCTATTCCAACCCGTATCTGTCGCCCTTCAACGAGATGCAGCGCTGGAAGACGCATCCGGCGATCGCGGAAATCCTGGAGGGCGGCAAGCGCGTGTCCTACGGCGCGCGCGCGATCAGCGATGGCGGGTTGCAGGCGATTCCCAAGCTCGTCTTCCCGGGCGGCGCGCTGATCGGCTGTTCGGCTGGCTTCCTCAACGTGCCGCGCATCAAGGGGAGCCACACCGCGATGAAATCGGGGATGATGGCGGCAGAGGCGGCGTTCGACGCGATCGGTGCCGGCCGTGAGAGCGATGAACTCGCCGCCTATCCGCAGGCATTCGAACAGAGTTGGGTGCACAAGGAATTATCGGTCGTGCGCAACGCCCTGCCGCTCGTTGAGAAATTCGGCATGCTCATCGGCGCGGGGCTCGCCAATGCGACGATGTTCCTCGAAAGCTGGGGCATCAAGATGCCCTTCACGATGGGGCATCACGCGAACCACACCGAAATGCGCCGCAAGGAGCATGTCCACCCGATCGATTACCCCAAGCCCGACGGCAAGCTGACCTTCGACCGATTGTCCTCGGTGTTCCTGTCGAACACCAATCACGAGGAGGATCAGCCCGTCCATCTGCAGCTGAAGGACCCGGCGGTGCCGATCGCCTATAACCTGCCAATGTATGACGAGCCGGCGCAGCGTTATTGCCCGGCGGGCGTTTACGAAGTGGTCGGCCAGGAGACGGGCGACCCGCAATTCGTGATCAACGCGCAGAATTGCGTCCACTGCAAGACCTGTGACATCAAGGATCCGACGCAGAACATCAACTGGGTCGTCCCCGAAGGCGGCGGAGGGCCGAACTATCCCAACATGTAAGCGCCTCGTCCTGTCGGCCCTTTTGCTGTTGGTGTCCGCGCCGGCGCGTGCGGAGGCCGATCCCGCTGATCTGACAGCTTATGTCCGTGCGCGTGCGGCCGATGCCGATGGCAATGCCGAGCGTGCGGCGGCGGGCTATGCGCAGGCGCTGAAGGCGGCGCCCAACAATCCGGTGGTCGCGGTGCGTGCCTATCGCGCGGCGTTGCAGGCGGGCGATTACGCGCTGATCACGCGCGCGCGGATGGTCCTTGAACGCGCCGATGTGGCCCCAAGCGATGCCGCGCTCCTCGCGCTTGCCGATGCGGTGCAGGCCAACGATACGGCGGCTACGGCGGCAGCGATTATGCGCATCGGCGCGGGGCCGCTCGATTTCCTGGTGGCGCCAATCCGGGGATGGAGCCTGGTCGCGAGCAATCCAGCGCGGGCGCTGGCGGCACTCGACAGCGCCGGCAAGAACCCGATTGGCCAGCATTATGCCGCTGAAACCCGCGCGCTGCTGCTCATCGCCGCGGGCCGAACCGATGACGGCGTCGCAATGCTGCGGGTGGTGCTTGGCGGCAGCCGGGGCAGTTTCGATTTGCGGGTTACGGCGGCGCAATTGCTGGCAGGGCAGGGGCGTGCCGATCTGGCGGCCGATCTGCTCAGCGGTGACGATCCGACGCTCGCGGCGCTCCGGAGCCGGCTGGGCTCGGGTATCAAGCCAAGCGCCGCCTTTGGTGTTTCGCGCGTGCTGATCCGGCTCGCCGCCGATCTGGGCGAGGGAGAGACGGCGCCGCTGTCGATCGCGATGATGCGCGCTTCGCTTCGGCTCGAACCCGGCAACGACCGCGCGAAATTGCTTCTGGCCGGTGCGTTGGCGACGGAGAATGCGGTGCCGCACGCCTTGGCGACGCTCGACGATATCGCGGCTACGAGCCCATATTACCGCACGGCCCAGGCGCAGCGGGTGATGCTTTTGGAAAAAGCCGGTCGCGACAAACAGGCGCTCGCTGCCGCCGCCGCGATCGCCAAGGCACCAGGCGCGACGGTCGCGGATCTGCAGGTTTACGGCGATCAACTCGCCGCCGCCAATCGGTTTGCCGAGGCGGAGCAGGCGTATCAGCAGGCAACCGAACGCGCAGGCGCTGCCGCCGATTGGGTGCTGTACCTCCAGCATGCGAGCGTGCTCGATCGCGCCGGCAAATGGTCTCAGGCGTTGCCGTTGCTCGAAAAGTCGGTCGCGTTGGCGCCGGATCAGCCGCTGGCGCTCAATTATCTCGGCTATGGCCAGCTCGAGCATGACGGTGACCTGGGCGTAGCGCGCGCTTTGCTGGAGCGGGCAAGCAAGCTCAAGCCCGACAATCTTTCGATCCTCGATTCTCTGGCCTGGGCCTATTTCAAGCAGGGTGACGTCGCCAAGGCGCTGCCGTTGCTCGAACGCGCGGCGGCGGGCGAGCCGGCGAACGGGACGATCAACGAGCATCTGGGCGACGTTTACTGGCGCAAGGGCAGGCGTTACGAAGCGCGTTATGCATGGCGCGCCGCCGCGATCCACGCCGAGGGTGATGATGCCACCAGGCTTGCCGCCAAGATCGCCGATGGCCCTTCCGCCCGTTGACCGTGCGATGATTGTCGAGCGCGCCCCTGCCAAGATCAATCTGGCGCTGCATGTTCGCAGGCGGCGCGATGACGGCTATCATGAACTCGAAACGCTGTTCGCGTTCCTGACCGATGGCGACACCATTTCGCTGGCGCCCGCCGATAGGGACCGCTTTGCCGTAACCGGGCCGTTCGCCGCTGCATTGGCGGGGGGAGGCGACAATCTCGTGTTGCGGGCCGTTGCCGCCTTTGCCGCGACGTTCGGGGCGCAACCGCCGCTCGATATCGTGCTCGACAAACATCTTCCGGTCGCATCGGGGATCGGCGGGGGATCGGCCGACGCGGCGGCAACGCTGCGCGCGCTGGCGAGGTTGAACGCGCTGTCGCCACTCGACCCGAAACTCTTCGCGATCGCGGAGCGGCTAGGCGCCGATGTGCCGGCATGCCTGCTCGGCAAGAGCGCGGTGGGCATCGGCAAGGGCGAGCGGCTCGATCCGCTGGGCGGGGTTGGCGGTGTGCCGGTGCTGCTCGTCAATCCCGGTGTCGCGGTGTCGACGGGGCCGGTATTTCGCGGCTGGGACGGCATCGATCGCGGCGGCATCGGCGGCGGGTCGCTGATCGAGCGAGCAATTGACGGGCGCAATGACCTGGAAATGCCGGCGCGCGCGATTGCGCCGATCATCGGCGAGGTGACGGCGTTGCTCGCCGCCCAGCCCGGAGTCGTTCTGGCGCGGATGTCGGGGTCTGGCGCGACGTGCTTCGCCTTGTTCGATGGCGTGCCAGCGCGGGCAGCGGCGGCGGCGTCGATCGGCGCCGCCCAGCCCGGCTGGTGGTGTCTCGAATCGACACTCGCGTGACGCTTTTGTGCCCCGGATCGGGACCGTCGCCGGTGCCACGCAGCCAGAAATGGCGGCGATCGGCGACTGGCATCACTCTTGCTGAAAACCCGACCAAGTGGATCATCGACTATCAGTCGTCGTCCGCCCGTGATCCCCGCACTCCCCGGGCGTCATCTGGGTCGAAGGGTGGCATCGCCGCCACCCTTCGCCGACCCGGCCATTCCGCCTTTGCCGCCTCGCGATGATGATCGAGCCCGATTACCTGCCCGGCGATAGCCCGATCCTGCTGATCTGCGATCATGCATCGAACGCGGTGCCGCAGGGTATCGATCTGCGGATCGCGGATGCGCTGCTCGATCTTCACATCGCCATTGATATCGGCGCTGCCGACCTCACCCGGGCGCTCGCCGCGGATCTGGCAGCACCAGCAGTGCTTGCGACGGTATCACGGCTGGTGATCGATTTGCACCGTCAGGCGGATCATCCCGGTCTGATCCCGGTGGTGAGCGACGGGCATGCGATCCCCGGCAATATCGCCGCCGACCGGATCGACCGGATCGCGCGCTTTCACGCGCCCTATCACCGCCGCCTCGCGCACGTGATCCGCGATCGGCGCCCGGCGCTGATCGCCTCGATCCACAGCTTTACCCCGGCGCTGGAGACTGGCGGTGCGGCCCGACCGTGGACGGTCGGCATTCTTTCCAACCGCGATCGGCGCGCCGCAACCATCGCCATCGCAATGCTGCGCGCGGCGGGCGAGGTGACTGGCGACAATGAGCCCTATTCGGGGCGCCTGCTCAACGCGACGCTCAATCGCCACGGCGAGGCGAACGGCATTCCCAGCCTGGCGATCGAAATCCGCAACGATCTGATCGATACGCCGCAGGGCGTGCGTACCTGGTGTGCCGCGCTGGCACCGATCCTGATCGAGATCGCCCGTCAATACGCGCTAGGCGCGGGCGGCCCGGCCTGCCAAACAGGCGCGACATGAAGACATCGATGATCATCGCCACGTTGCTGCCGTTTGCCCTGATCGGTTGCGGCGAGGCCAAGACCGACCCCGAAACGCTCGCCCGCATCGAGGCGGCACAGCGTAGCGATTCCGACGACGCCGGCAGGGTGATCTGCTCGCGTAACGGATCGAGCGATTTTGCGCGGGTGTGCACGCTCGACAGGTCGACGTCGAGCGCTGGACTGGTGTTGACGATCCGCCATCCCGACGGCGCATTCCACCGCCTGCTGGTGACGTCGGACGGGCGTGGGATCGTTGCGGCGGACGGCGCCGAACGCGCGGTCGTCAGCGTCATCGGCGCCGACAAGATCGAGGTGTCGCTCGGCGGTGATCGGTATCAGTTGCCCGCAACCGTAAAGGGTGGCGCCAAGCCGGCGTCCTGATGAGCGAGGATGATCTGATCGTTCGCGTTGCCGGACGCGGCGAGGGCGTTACCGCAGGCGGCAGGCACGTTGCGCTCTCCGCCCCGGGCGACCGGGTGGCCGCCGACGGGTCGATCGTCCCCGGCCCGCACCACCAGACGCCGCCATGCCGCCACTTCCCGGCATGCGGCGGTTGCCAGCTCCAGCATCTCGATGACGCCACCTATGCCGGCTTCATCGTCGACCGGATCAGTGGGGCGCTGGCCGCACAAGGCCTGTCGACCGACATTCGAGCGCCGATCCTGTCACCGCCGCACAGCCGGCGAAGGGCAACGCTTCATGCCGAACGCCGCGGGAGGCAGATCGCGCTGGGGTTCAGCGAGGGCGGCAGCCACGATCTGGTCGATCTGGCGGAATGCACGATCCTCGCGCCCGCCCTGTTCGCGCTGGTCGCCCCGCTGCGCAAATTACTCGCGGGTCTGATGACCGGCAAGCGCCGGGTCGAGATACAGCTGACCTTGCTCGATCAGGGCGTCGATCTGGCGATCACCGGCATCGAGGCGGCAGGGCTGGAGGCGGCCGAGGCGCTGTCCGGCTTTGCGGCGCGTCACGCGATCGCGCGGGTGACAATCGACAACGGGCTTGGCCCCGAAACGCGGTGGGAGCCCGATGCGGTGACGATCACGCTTGGCGGGGTTGCGGTTCCCTTTCCGCCGGGTGCGTTCCTGCAAGCGACCCACGACGGTGAGGCTGCGTTGATTACGGCAGTGCGCGAGGGGTTGGGGGTGTGCGCGACCGTGGCCGATCTGTTTGCCGGTCTCGGCACCTTTGCCCTGGCCCTCACGCCAGCTGCGAAGGTCTACGCGGCAGAGGCGGGCCGTGATGCGGCGATGGCGCTGAAATCGGCGGCGGCACTGGCGGGCCGGCCGGTGTTCGTCGATCACCGCGATCTCTATCGCCGGCCATTGACCCCGGCCGAGATCAACCGTTTCGACGCGATCGTGCTCGATCCGCCACGTGCCGGTGCGCGCGAACAGGCTGACGGGCTGGCCGCATCGAGCGTCGCGAAGATCATCTATGTTTCGTGTAATCCAAGTACGTTCGCGCGCGATGCTAAAACAATATGTGAGGGTGGTTACGCGCTGGAATGGATTCAGCCGGTCGGTCAGTTTCGCTGGTCAACGCATGTCGAGCTGGCCGCGCGGTTCCGTCGTCAGGAATAGTCGGCGGCCATGAAATACAGGCCGTCGGGCGGCGCGTTGAAGCCGAGCGCGGCCCGGTCGCGTGCCTCCAGGGCTGCCGTCATGTCGTCGGCTGACCATTTCCCCTGGCCGACAAGCGCGAGGCAGCCGACCATCGAGCGCACCTGATGATGGAGGAACGACCGCGCCGATGCGGCGATTTCGATCGTGTCGCTGTCTTGTACCACCTCCAGCCGGTCGAGCGTGCGCAGCGGACAGTCGGCCTGGCAGTGGACCGATCGAAAAGTCGTGAAGTCATGCCGCCCGATCAGCCTTTGCGCCCCAGCCTGCATCGCGGCGACATCGAGTGATGCCGGGACGCGCCAGGCGAGCCCGTGCCCGAAAGTGAGCGGCGCGCGGCGATTGACGATCCGATAGATATAGTGGCGTGCAACGCACGAAAACCGCGCGTGCCAGTCATCGGGCACCACTTCGCAGGCGAGGATGGCGATCGGTGCCGGGCGAACGAGCGCGTTCAGCCCCTCGGCGAGGCGAAACGGGGTGATGCTCCGCGCGATATCGACATGCGCGCGCATACCCTTTGCATGGACGCCAGCATCGGTGCGCCCCGCGGCGTAGACGGTCGCTTCCTCATGGACCATCCGGGTGAGCGCCTGCTCGATCGTCTCCTGCACGCTTGGCCCGTGCGGCTGCCGTTGCCAGCCCATGAACGGGCGGCCGTCATATTCGATCGTCAGCGCAAATCGCGTCAAAACACGGTGCCGATGGGGATTGGAAAACCGCGCAGCAACTCGGCTGGTGTCATCGCGCCGCGCCCGGCACGCTGCAGCAGGACGGGGCGGAGCGCGCCCGAACCGCAGGCGATGGTCAACGGTGCGTCGATCACGGTCGCCGGCGCGCCTTCGAAGTCCACCACATCGGCGGCCAGCACCTTGATCCGCTCGCCCGCAAACTGAAAAAACGCACCCGGTGAGGGGTTGAAGGCGCGCACCTGTCGCTCGACCGCATCAGCGGGCACCGTGAAATCGATCAACGCTTCAGCCTTGTCGATCTTGGCAGCATAGGTCGTGCCCGCCTCTGGCTGCGGCATCGGCGGATGGCCGGGCAGATCGCCAAGCACGCGCACCATCATCCGCGCGCCCATCGCGCTGAGTTCGTCGGTCAGGGTGCCAGCCGTCGTGCGCTCGATGGGCGTCCGCTCCTCGAGCAGGACAGGCCCGGTATCGAGCCCGGCCTCCATCTGCATGATGCACACGCCCGTCTCGGCATCACCGGCAAGGATCGCGCGCTGGATGGGCGCCGCCCCGCGCCAGCGCGGCAACAGCGAGGCATGCACGTTGAGACAGCCGAGCCGGGGCGCATCGAGCACCGCGCGTGGCAGGATCAGGCCGTAGGCTGCCACCACCGAGACATCGGCACCAAGCCCTGCGAATTCGGCCTGGGCGGCGGCATCACGCAGCGTGGCGGGTGTCTTGACGGCGATCCCCAGCGCCTCGGCCCGCGCCTGCACCGGTGACGGTGTCAGCGCCTTGCCGCGACCGGCCCGGCGGGGCGGCTGGGTATAGACCGCGACGACATCATGCCCCGCATCCACGAGCGCCTGCAGCACCGGCACCGAAAATTCGGGCGTCCCCATGAAGATGATCCGCATGCAGCTTTAGTGGCCGCTTGGCAGAGGGCGGTGCAAGCCCCTATCTGTGCCGTCATGGCTTCTCCTGAAATCGAGGCGTTGACGCAGGCCCTGTCGCGACTGCCCGGGCTTGGGCCGCGATCGGCGCGGCGCGCGGTGCTCCACCTGCTCAAGAAACGCGAGACAGCACTCGAACCTTTGCGCGCCGCGCTCGAGGCGGTCGGCGATCGGCTGACGTCTTGCGGCACCTGCGGGAATATCGACACGATCGATCCGTGCGGCATCTGCGCCGACCCACGCCGCGATGCGCGCGCGCTGTGCGTCGTCGAGGAGGTTGCCGATCTTTGGGCGCTCGATCGCTCACGGTTGTTTCCGGGCCGGTTTCATGTGCTTGGCGGGCGATTGTCGGCGCTCGACGGGGTTCGGCCCGAGGATCTGTCGATCGATCTGCTTGTCCGCCGAATCGAGGCTGGCGGGATCGACGAAGTGGTGCTCGCGATGAACGCGACACTGGAGGGGCAGACGACCGCCCATTACATCGCCGAGCGGATCGAGCGCTTTGCGGTGCGTGTCACCCAGTTGGCGCACGGCCTGCCTGTGGGCGGCGAGCTCGATTATCTCGACGAGGGCACGCTGGCCCAGGCACTGCGCGCGCGGCGCCCGGTTACTTGACGAATCCGGGCGGCTTTCCTAGCTGAACGACATGGCTGTCCATCCGATCATCGAAGTTCCCGATCCGCGTCTGCGCGTAGTCTCGACGCCCGTAGAGGTTGTCGATGCCGAGGTGCGCGCGCTGATCGTCGACATGCTCGACAGCATGTATGCGGCGCGCGGCATTGGCCTGGCCGCCGTCCAGATCGGCGTGCCCAAGCGGGTGCTGGTGATCGATCTTCAGGAAGAGGGCGAGGACGGCAAAATGGTGCGCGAGCCCCAGGTCTTCATCAACCCCGAGATCGTCGCCGCCGACGAGGAATATAGAATCTACAACGAGGGCTGCCTGTCAGTGCCCGATCAATATGCCGAGGTCGAACGGCCCGCGACGTGCCGGGTTCGCTGGCTCGACGGTGAGGGCAAACCGCATGACGAGCAGCTCGAGGGGATGATCGCGACGTGCATTCAGCACGAAATGGATCATCTCGAAGGCGTCATCTTCATCGATCATCTGTCGCGGCTGAAGCGCGAGATGGTGCTGAAACGGCTTGCCAAACAGCGCAAGGCCGCCGCCTGAATCGAGGCTGCCTGACCGGATTGGGGCTTTAGCGGCGCGACGGTCATTTTTCGATTGAACGCCTTGCCATGATGAGCGCAAGCCCGGCCCTCCGGGATCATCAACGTCCGGCGAGGGAAACGCCATGACCGCCTATCGCCTGTTCGGCATGCCCGGATCGCTCTACACTGCAAAGGCGCGCAGCTATCTGATCAAGCAGCGCATCGATTTCGAGGAAGCGATTCCGGCGGACCCCGAATGGCCTGCGATCACCAAGGCGATCGGGCGCTGGATCATCCCGGTGCTGGTGACGCCGACGGGCGAGATCATTCAGGACGGCGCCGCGATCATCGACCATTTCGAGGGAAGCGGGCAGGCGCGGCTATCGGCATTTCCGCAAACACCGTGCCACCGCATCGTGTCGGCTTTGTTTGAACTGTTTGGCGGCGAGGGGATGTTGCGGCCCGCGATGCATTATCGCTGGGATTTCGACGAAGCCAATCTCGGTTTTCTGCGTACCGATTTCGTCGCGGCGCTGATGCCCGGTGCGGATGCGGCGACTACCGACGCGGTGTTCGGCGCGGCGAGCGGACGGATGCGCAAGGCCAAGACGGGCTTTGGCGTCTCCCCCGAAACGGCGGCGGCGGTCGAGGAGAGTTACGAGGAATTCCTGGCGCTGCTCGACGCGCATCTGGCCACGCACCCCTATCTGCTCGGCGGTCGGCCGACGATTGGCGATTACGGGCTGATCGCACCGCTTTACGCGCATCTCGCGCGCGATCCCTATCCGGCGCAGATGATGAAGACGCGCGCCTATCATGTCTGGCGCTGGACCGAGCGGATGAACAGCGCGCAGGCCTTGCTAGACGGGCTATGGCCAGCGGGGGAGACGTTGATAGCGGAGGACGGCGTTCCCGATAGCCTGACCGCGCTGATGCGCTTCATCGCGCGCGATTATCTGCCCGAGCTTGCGGCACATGTCGCCTTCGCCAACGACTGGCTCGGTGCCCGTCCCGAGCTTGCGACCGGCACCAACGGGCTCGACGATCGCGGCACCCGGATGATCGGGCGCGCTGCATTCGCGTGGCGCGGGCATGAGATCGAAACGCTGGTGATGCCCTATCGATTCTACCTGCTCCAGCGGGTGCAGGATGCCGTTGCCGCGGCGCCGCACGAAGGGGCGGTGCTACTCGAAGCCGCCGGGCTCGGCGCGCTGACGACGCTCACCACATCGCGCCGGGTGCTTCGCGACAATAATGTCGAAGTCTGGGGACCGCCTGTCGGTTGAGCTCAGGCGGTCGGTGGCATCGCCGGCAGCACGACCTGAACGCGCAAGCCGCCGATCGGCGATGCGCCCGCCTCGATCCGCCCGTGATGCGCCTCGACGATTGCCTGTGCAGTGGCGAGGCCAAGCCCCGAACTCGTCACCGATTCGCCGGGCAGGGTCGTCGTCCGGTAAAAGGGCTCAAACAGACGCTGCGCAAGATCGATATCGACGCCCGGCGCACTGTCGTCGATCAGCAGGCGCCAGGCATTTTTCCGGCCCTCAAGCCCCAGCACGATGCGGCCGCCCGGCGGGGTATAGCGGAGGCTGTTTTCGATAAGTGCGGTGAACAACTGTTCGATCCGCCCGCCGTCCCATTTCACCAGCACTGTCGTTGCGGGTAATTCACCCGATTCCAGGCTGACCCGCGCCAGTTCTGCGCGGCGCTTGTTCATCCAGATCGCGTTATGGATCAACGCGCAGGGGTCCACGGTTGTGAAGTTCACGGGCAGGCGGCCGAGATCGGCGAGCGCGACCGCCTGCAGATCGGCAGTGATCTCGATCAGGCGTTGGACATGATCGCTGGCATGTTCTGGAACGGGGGTGCCGGCGGCCAACGCCTGCTTACGGTAAGCATCGAGTGAATCGACCGGTTTGTGCATTTCCTCGGCAATTGCGACCAGCCAGGTGCGCCGCGCCGTTTCCAGACGGTCGAACGATCGGGCGATCCGGCCGAGATTGCGCATGGTATAGATCGTCTCGAGCGGCCCGGTTTCGGGAAAGGGCGTTGTGTAATTGCCCTCGGCAACCGCAGTGCTCGCCTCGAACAATGCCCGCTGCGGCCGAGCCCAGCTCCGCGCGATCACCAGGCCGGCAAGCAGCATGATGACCAGCACTGCGACCAGAACAGCACCGATGACGATGATCTGCCCCCGCAGAAAATCCAGTTCGGCACCGCTGATCGGTGTGGCCGGCACATGCCGCGCTGCCAGATACCGTGCGAAGCCGAAATTGAGCCCCCACACGAGCAGCCCGGCCTGCACCGCCACGATCAGCAGTGCCTGCGCTGCAAGCATCAGAAAAAGGCCGCGAAACAGCCGCAATTGCAATCTCCCCCGGTGACGCTGCGATAGGGCAGCCTGCACGCACCATGCTATACCATCAAACACACAGCTTTGTGTCAGTTTGGTACAATTGCCGACGAATAGGCGTCAGTGGGATTGGGCGGCGATCGCAGCAAGCACGGGTGCCGCCCATTCCGGCCGGCAGATGAGCAGATCGGGCAACAGCGGATCGGCGCAATTATATACCAGCGGCCCGCCATCGATCCGCGACGCGTGGAAGCCTGCGGCCATTGCGACCGCGGCAGGGGCGCAATTATCCCATTCATATTGGCCGCCCGAATGCAGATAGATATCGGCATCGCCGGCAACCACCGCCATCGCCTTTGCGCCTGCCGATCCCATCGCCACCAGATCGCCACCGATCGCCGCGCTCACTTGTCGCGCGACATCGGGCGCCCGGCTGCGGCTGATGACGATCCGGGGACGGCCCGGTGTCGCTGGCGGAAGTGGCGCGACATCGTCGGTTGCAAACACCCGCCCGCATGCCGGCACCGCGACCGCACCGATGGTGGGCACGCCGTCGATCGCCAGCCCGATATGCACCGCCCAATCGTCGCGCCGGGCCATGTAATCGCGGGTGCCGTCGAGCGGATCGACGATCCACACCCGCCGCGCCGCGCAGCGCTTGCGATCGTCGAACGATTCTTCGGAGAGGATGAAATCGTCGGGCCGGGCAGCGTGCAGCCGGTCGAGGATCAACTGGTTCGCTTCATGATCGCCGCGCGCGCCGAGTTCGCTGTCCGAACAGGTCGCGGTCCTTTGCAGTTCGCGAAGCAGCGCACCCGCCTCGATCGCGATCGCGCGGGCGAGCGCTGCGTCGTTCACAACTCGTAACTCCACACGCCAAGGATGTGCTCGACGATCCTGAGTGCCGCTGCCTCGGGCGTTTCGGTTGCCGTATCGATGCGGATATCGGGCGTTTCGGGTGCTTCATAAGGGCTCGAAATGCCGGTGAAGTTGGCGATCTCGCCCGCGCGGGCACGGGCATAGAGCCCCTTTACGTCGCGCGTCTCGGCCACCTCGAGCGCCGTATCGACGAAAATCTCCACAAAGGCGTTCTCGGCCAGCATCGACCGCACCATCGCACGTTCGGCGCGGAAGGGCGAGATGAACGCGGTCAGCACGATCAGCCCGGCATCGGTCATCAGCTTGGCGACCTCACCCGCGCGGCGGATATTCTCGATCCGGTCGGCATCGCCAAACCCCAGATCCTTGTTGAGCCCGTGGCGCAGATTGTCGCCATCCAGCAGGAAGGTGTGCCGGCCCATGGCATGGAGCTTGCGCTCGACAAGATTGGCGATCGTCGATTTGCCCGATCCCGACAGGCCGGTGAACCACAGCACGCGCGGCTGCTGGCCCTTTTGCGCAGCGTGCGCCTCTGCCGACACCTCGGTCGCCTGCCAATGGACGTTCTGCGCGCGGCGCAAGGGATAGCGCAGCATGCCGGCGGCGACGGTCGCATGGGTCGCGCGATCGACCAGGATGAAGCCGCCAAGCGCGTGGCTGTCGGCATAGGGTTCGAACACGATCGGCCGATCGGTGAAGATGTCGGCGATCCCGATGTCGTTGGTCTGCAAGGTTCGCGCCGACAATTTGGCAAGCGTGTTGACGTCGATCACATGATCGGGCGCCTGCACCGTCGCGCCGACGGTCTGCGTTGCCAGCTTGAGCGTGTAGGCACGCCCGGGCAGCAACGGCGCGCCGTCCATCCAGACGATGGTTGCGGAGAACTGGTCGGCGATCGCTGCGGGCGCATCCGCCAGTGTGATCACATCGCCGCGCGAACAATCGACTTCATCGGTGAGCGTCAGCGTCACCGACTGGCCGGCCACTGCAACGTCCAGATCGCCGTCGAAGGTGACGATCCGCGCGACTTTCGTGGTCCGGCCCGAGGGCAGGATACGCACCGCCGCCCCGGGGCGAATTTCGCCCGCCGCGATGGTGCCTGCAAATCCCCGGAAATCGAGATCGGGGCGATTGACCCATTGTACCGGCATCCGGAACGGACGCGCGGCATCCACCGCGCCGTAAATCTCGATGCTTTCGAGATGCGCGATCAGGCTCGGGCCGTCATACCAGGGCATGGCGGGAGACCGCGACGCGACATTGTCGCCCTTGAACCCCGAAATAGGGATGGCGGTGAAGTCGTCGATGCCGATCGAGGTTGCAAAGTCCCGGTAATCCGCGACGATCGCGTCAAATCGCGCCCGATCGTAACCGATCAGGTCCATCTTGTTGACCGCAAGCACGATGTGACGGATGCCGATCAGCTTCGCCAGATAGCTATGCCGGCGCGTCTGCGTCAGAACGCCCTTGCGCGCATCGATCAGGATAACCGCGAGATCGGCGGTGGAAGCGCCCGTCACCATGTTGCGGGTATATTGCTCGTGCCCCGGCGTGTCGGCGACGATGAACTTGCGCTTCTCGGTCGCGAAAAACCGGTACGCGACGTCGATGGTGATGCCCTGCTCGCGCTCGGCCGCCAGCCCGTCAACGAGCAGCGCGAAATCGAGACCCTCGCCCTGCGTGCCGACACGCCGGCTGTCAGCCTCCAGCGCCGACAGCTGGTCCTCGAAGATCATCTTCGAATCATAGAGCAACCGACCGATAAGCGTCGATTTTCCATCATCCACCGAGCCGCAGGTGATGAAGCGCAGCAGCGATTTGTGACGATGAAGCTCGAGATACGCGTCGATATCCTCGGCGATCAGTGCGTCGGTCTGATAGATTTCGTTGGCTTGCGGCAGTGCCGGGGCGAGCATCAGAAATACCCCTCCTGCTTCTTCTTCTCCATGCTCGCCGCCTGATCATGATCGATCGCCCGACCCTGGCGCTCGCTCGTCGTCGTCAACAGCATTTCCTGGATGACGGTGCTCAGCGTGTCGGCATGGCTCTCGACCGCGCCGGTCAGCGGATAGCAGCCGAGCGTGCGAAAGCGGATCGACCGTTCCGCGGGTACCTCGCCGGGATACAGCCGGAAGCGTTCGTCATCGACCATCAGCAGCATGCCGTCGCGCTCGACCGTAGGGCGCGGTGCCGCAAAATAGAGCGGGACGATCTCGATCTCCTCGATCTGGATATATTGCCAGATATCGAGCTCGGTCCAGTTGGAGAGCGGGAAGACGCGGATGCTTTCGCCCTTGTTCTTGCGGGCGTTGTAGAGCTGCCAGAGTTCGGGACGCTGGTTCTTGGGGTCCCAGCGCTGGTGCGCCGAGCGGAAGCTGAAAATGCGCTCCTTGGCACGGCTCTTTTCCTCATCGCGCCGTGCGCCGCCGAATGCCGCATCGAAGCCGTGTTCCTCCAGCGCCTGCTTCAGCCCTTCGGTTTTCCACATATCGGTGTGGCGGGCGCCGTGATCGAACGGATTAATGCCAAGCGCCAGCGCTTCGGGATTGCGGTGGACGATCAGCTCCATGCCGGCATCGCGCGCGGCTTTCTCGCGCAGGGCGTACATCGCCCGGAATTTCCACGTCGTGTCGACATGCAGCAGCGGGAAGGGGGGCGGCGCCGGGAAAAACGCCTTTCGCGCGAGATGCAGCATCACCGCCGAATCCTTGCCGACCGAATAGAGCATCACCGGCCGCTCGGCCTCGGCGACGACTTCGCGCATGATGTGGATGCTCTCGGCCTCGAGGCGTTGCAGATGGGTGAGCGGCGCGTTCATGCCTGCCGAGATAAGCGCCCTGCGCTCGAGTGCGACGAAGTTATCCTGTTGGCGATGAAAGCCGGCTTCAATCGGCCTGCTGGCGCTCGATCGAATCGAGGATGCGCGCGCCGGCCATGAACACCGCGATTGGGCACACCGCGAACAACATCCAGCCACCCATGCCCGGATATTGCTGAAGATAGTGGATGCCGCGTTCGACAGAACCCATGCCGAGCCCGTAAATCACGAGAAAAGCCTCGAACTTGGTCTTGATGACGAACAGCCGGGTGAATTTGCGCCACATGCCAATCGGTTAAGCAAAGCGCGGGCCAGTCCCGGAAATCCGCCAATCGCGGGTTTACGAAGATGGTAAATTGTCAATTAATCCGACAAGATCGAGCGCCTTGAGCAGCTCACCCCGAGCCCGCTCTATTTGCGCGATCAGCTCGGGGCTGTCGATCAGGGCAGGGTCGATCGCCTCGGGCCAATGCGCTTCGACGATCGCCGCGATCTGACCCAGCTTGGCGTTATCAACAAGGAAGCGCGGATCGATCGTCGCTGGATCAGCGACGACGCGCAGCCGCAGGCAGGCGGGGCCGCCGCCATTCGCCATCGATTCGCGGACATTGACGATTTCGAGCCGCCGGATCGGCCCGTTGCCGGCGATCATTCGTTGCAGCCAGCCCCAGACGCGGCTGTTGGCGCGGGCTTCCTCGGGCAGCACCAGTGCCATCGTGGCATCCGGCAGCGTCACCAACTGTGCGTTGAAGAGATAGGAGGTGACGGCATCTTCAAGCGATACTTCGGCCGAGGGCACTTCGATGATCACGGCATCGGGCATCGCTGCCCGTAAATCCGCGTGGAAGCCGTCACGATCGGCAAATGCCTGCTCATGCGCGAACAGCACCGGCCCGTTGGCAACCGCCACGACATCGTTGTGAAAGGCGCCAGCTGCAATCGCTTCGTCCGATTGGCGGACGAACAGCGCGCGCGCAGGATCGAGCAGATGCGCGCGCGCGACGGCTTCGCTTGCCTCACGGTGCTGGCGCGCTGGGAAGGGGCCGCCGCTTTCGCCGTAAACGAAAATCTCCAGTCCCGGCGCATCATGCGTCGCCGCCATGCGCATGTGATTGGCCGCGCCCTCGTCGCCGAACGGGGCGGGGACGGGCGGGTGGACCGCAAATGCGGGGTTCGCAAACGCAAGCTGCAGCTGCGCGAGCGTGCCCCGCCATTCGTGGCTGCGATGCGGCATCGTCATCAGGTTCGCGACGGTCAGATGGCAACGGCCATCGGCGGTATCGGTGGCGGGCGAGACCGTTGCCGCATTGGCCGCCCACATCGACGACGCCGAAAGCGCCTGCGCCTTCAGATGGATTGCCGCTGCGTCGTAATCGGTCGCCAGAGTC
This sequence comes from Sphingomonadales bacterium, assembly GCA_038230675.1. Lineage (GTDB taxonomy): Bacteria > Pseudomonadota > Alphaproteobacteria > Sphingomonadales > Sphingomonadaceae > Sphingomonas. The sequence goes on from JBBRMV010000005.1 coordinate 88,292, forward strand.
GCCAGCCAGCCATGATCGGGCCGGGCGTGCGGCAACAAGATGCCCTGCGTCAACCCCAGCGCGAGATTGGCGCGCATTTTGGCGATACCCTGAAGTGCTGCCGCGCGGGGATGCGATGTCTTGCCCGCGCTGCGCGTTGCCGCGAGATTGCCGTGGCTGAGCCCGGCATAATTATGGCTCGGCCCGATGAGCCCGTCGAAGTTGATCTCGACAGGCATCAGTTGCGCAACACGCTGGTGACGGGCTGATCGACGGCAATGTTCAGCGCGGTGGCACAGGCCCTGTCAATCACGACGCCTTCGCCCGCCTGTCGCAAACGGCCGTAACTGCAGCGAAAATCGGCAAGCGTTCCAGTCGCGATCAGCGCCGGGACGCCGCCGTCATCGTCGATCGCGATGACCTTGTTCGGCTGCGCCTCGCGGATGGTGCGGACCTGATCGGTACGCGCCGTCATCGTCGGGCCGCCATCGAAGATATCGACATAGTTTTCATACGAAAAGCCCTCGCTTTCCAGCATCCGCATCGCCGCCCGGCCCGATGGATGCGGCATACCGATCGCCGCGCGCGCGCTGTCGGTGAGCATCGCGATATAGATGGGGTGCTTGGGAAACAGATCGGCAATGAACTGGTGCCCCTGCGTCGCGTTGAACTGATCGGCATCCTGGAAATTCATCCCGAAGAAGCGCCCGGCAAGCCCGTCCCAGAAGGGCGAACCCGCCGCTTCGTCGATCACGCCGCGCAATTCGGCGAGGATGCGATCGGCAAAGCGCGCACGGTGCCCGGCAATGAACAGATAGCGGCTCCGCGCGAGCAGCATGCCGAGCCCCCCGGCCCGCTCGCCGGGGTGGAGGAACAGACCACCGACTTCGCTCGACCCTTCCAGATCGGTCGTGAGGCTCAGCATGTCGGCGCGAAACGTGCGCTTCAGCTCCTTTGAATGCTGGGTGAGCGTGCTGACGCGGTAGCTGTAGAAGGGAAAGCTCTGCCCGACATGGGTGAACATCTGGCAGGTGCCGCGAATCTCGCCCGTCTTCACATTTTCGAGCACTAGCACGAACAGTTCGTCGGCAAGTGGCACACCCGGCTCGGCGCCATCGGCGGCAAAGGCGGCGCGGCTGCGATCGAGCTTGGCCCGCAGTGCCGAACGATCAGGCGGCAGGTTGGTGAAGCCGCCGCCGGTCAGCTTCGCCATCTCGTAAAGCGGTTGCAGATCATTGTCGCGCGCGGCGCGGATGCGAAAGCTCACAAGCCCCCCTTTTCGGCAATCCTGAGGATGGTGAGCGCAGACAGCGCCGCGCGTTCGGGAAGGCTGTCGACGATCAGATATTCGTCCGCCGAATGGATCGCGCCGCCGCGCGCGCCCATCGTATCGACGACGGGCACGCCGCACGCCGCGATGTTGTTGCCGTCGCACACCCCGCCCGTCGCGCGCCAGGCGATGTCGAGCCCAAGGTCGGCGCCTGCCGTCTTCACGAGGGCAAACAGCTTTGCCGCACCGGGATCGATCGGTTTGGGCGGGCGATTGAAACCGCCATGCACCTCGATCCGGACATCGTGCGCCGCCGCCACCGCCGCGACCGCTTCGTCGATGCAGCGCCGCGCACGGACGATCTCGTCTGCCGAGGCTGGCCTGAAATTGATCCGCAGCACGGCAAGATCGGGCACCACATTGTTTGGCCCGCCGCCTTCTATCCGCGCTGGGTTCACCGCGAGCCCGGGGCCGCGCGTCGCCGCCAACCGAACGGCAAGATCGGCCGCAGCGACGATGGCATTGCGCCCCTCTTCCGGATTGCGGCCCGCGTGCGCGCTCTTGCCGTGGACGGTAATCGAAAAATTGCCGGTGCCGCCGCGTGCGCCGGCGAGCGTGCCGTCGGGCAGCGCCGGCTCATAGGTGAGCGCCGCCGCCTTGCCCCGCGCCACCCGTTCGATCAACGCGGCGGACGACAGCGATCCCGTCTCCTCATCCGAATTGAGCATCACTTCATAGCCGATTTGTGCCGCCATCGGGCTCGCCTCGACCGCCTTTAGCGCGGCGAGCATCACCGCGATGCCGCCCTTCATGTCGGCAACCCCGGGGCCGCCAAGCGTCGTCTCGTCGATCCAGTGCGTCGCCTGAAAGGGATGATCGACGGGATAAACGGTATCCATGTGCCCTGTCAGCAGGACCTGGACGGGTGCTTCGGGCCTGACGCAAAGGTGCAGATGCCGCCCGTGGTCGATCGCGCCGACGCTCCCATCGGCGGCCACGCTTTCAACAGGCGCCGGCGTGACCATATCGAGGTCACCGGGCAACGCCGCGAACGCATCCGCGAACAGCGCCGCCATCGTCGCCAGTCCGCTCAGGTTGCGCGTGCCCGAATTGACCGCCGCCCAGGCCAGCGTCTGGTCTAGCATCGGCTGCGATCGCGCAACTTCGAGCGTGGCAAGTTCGGTGTTCGTGAGCTGCGGCATGGTGCCCCTCTAGCCAATTGCACGCGGCGGCTCCACCCACCACGGGCAATAGAAGGTGCCGATGGCGGCTTGACGCGTTGCGGCGCGCACGCTTGAAGGCCGGAACATATAAAACCATTGCCCCGGGACGATCCCTTTTTCCCATGCTTTATGACATCGCCAAATTCCTGCACGTGACGGGTATCGTCATGCTGATGGGCAACATCACCGCCACCGCTTTCTGGAAGGTTTTTGCAGACCGGACGGGCAATCCGGTGATCATCGGCTTTGCCCAGCGGCTGGTGACGATCACCGACTTGAGCCTGACCTTATGGGGCATCATCCTGACGATCGTCGGCGGCTACGGTGCGGCGTGGATCGCGGGTATGAACCCGTTCGGTCCGACCTGGTTGGTGTGGAGCCAGATCATGTTTGCGGTTGCCGGATCGATCTGGCTGGGGCTGTTGGTGCCGATCCAGATCCGCCAGCACCGGGTGGCAAAGACCTTTGCGGGCGGCGGCACTATCCCTGAAAGCTATAAGCGCGACAGCTGGAACTGGATCGTGTGGGGCGTGATCGGCACGGTGCCTTTGGTCACCGCGGTCTGGCTGATGATCGCCAAGCCCTATTGATCGATGCCCTGCAGGTGCGGTGCCAATGCCGCAAACACGGCGGCATAGATGTCGCGCTTGAAGGGTACCGCGAGCGCGATCACTTCGGCTTGATCGGCCCAGCGCCAGTCGCGGAATTCCTGGTGCGCGGTGGCAATGTTTACGTCCGTATCGTCGCCTGAAAAACGATACAGGAACCAGCGCATCCGTTGCCCGCGCCACCGGCCCTTCCACACCTTGCCGATTAATTCATCGGGCAGGTCGTAGCGATATTCGCCCGGTGCCTCCACAATCAGCGACACCTTGTCGGGGGCGATGCCAGTCTCCTCGCCGAGTTCGCGTAAAGCCGCCGCCTGCGCATCCTCGCCATCGTCGATACCACCCTGCGGCAATTGCCACGCCTCTGCCTTGGTATCGACCCTGAGGCCAAGGAACAGCTTGCCCTCCGCGTTCATGATCATGATGCCAGCGCAGGGGCGATAGGGCAGGTCGGCAGGCTCGGTCATGCCGTCGCTTCGGCGATCATCGTCTTGAGCACGCCGAGCGCGTCGGCCACATCCTTCTGGCCCGACGGGATGGCCTTACGCAGGGTGACGAAGCCGTGGATGTTGCCCACTGCCTCACGGTAGACCGTTGGGATGCCTTCCTTGATCAGTGCGGCCGCATAGGTTCGACCCTGATCGCGCAGCGGATCGAGCCCCGCCGTCATCACCAGTGTCGGTGGCATATCGTGATGCGCACCGTGGATGGGGGCGCCGCGCCAATGGGCCGAATCCGCAGCATAAGCCGCGTCGAACCAGGCCATGCCTTCCTTCGTGAGCAGGCGCCCCTCGCTGAACAGATCATAGGACACATAGCCCTGGGCACGGTCGACCGTCGGATAAATGGGGAATTGAGCGATGACCGGTACTGCCGCCGGCTTATCGCGCAGTGCCATCGCAGTGACGATCGTCAGCGCACCACCCGCGCTGTCGCCCGACAAGACCAGCCCGGTCACGCTCAATCCCAGTTCGTTGGGACTGCCGGCCACCCACCGCGCCGCCGCCTCGCAATCATCGGGGGCGGCGGGAAAGGGGTGTTCTGGCGCCAGCCGGTAATCGACGGCGATCACCGGCATATCGAGTTGCCGGGCCATTTCGGCGCAAAAACCCGCATGCGTATCGAGATCGCCGATCACGAAGCCGCCGCCGTGGAAGAAGACGAGCGCCGGCCCGGCATCGCGTGTGGCGCGGGGATCGAACAGCCGCAGCGGGATCGGCCCCGCCGCGCCCGGCGCGCTCAGATCGCGGATAACGGCAAGCTCGCCAAGCGGAAGATCGGCCGCATCCTTGCTCGCCACATAAATGGCGCGCGCGGCGGCTGGCGGGAGTTCGTGCGTCTTGGGGCCGGGCAGAGCGTTCAGAAAGGCTAGGAACTGCGCGACATCGGGACGGGTGAAATGCTCGGTCATGCAGGCTCTCCTGGGCGATTGGCGTTTCTGGTTCAGCGCCTTACCTAAGCGGCGTGTTCGCCGTCGTCCATCACCCCGATTACGTGGCTCCCGCACCGTCGCGCAGCGGCTATCAATGGAACAAGAACGGCCTGGTTCGCGATCTGTTGGCCGCCGGTGACGTCGCGGTCGACTGGCAAGAACCGCAACCGATGCCGCGCGAATGGATCGAGGCGGTCCACGATCCCGATTATGTCGCCGAAGTGATCGAGGCGCGCGTCCCCGCAGCCAAAGAGCGCCGCATCGGTTTTCCCGTGACGCCGCTCGTCGCGCGTCGGGCGCAGGTCGTGCCGGGTGGCACCTGGCTGGCCGCCATGCTGGCGCTGGAACATGGTTTCGCGGCGAACAGCGCGGGCGGCAGCCATCACGCGCTGGCCGAGACCGGCGCCGGCTTCTGCGTGTTCAATGATCTCGCGATCACGGCGGTCCGGTTGATCGAAGAGGGGCAGGCGGAGCGGGTGCTGATCGTCGATTGCGATGTGCATCAGGGTGACGGCACCGCCGCGCTGACCGCCGGCCGCCCCGGCATCGCCACCTATTCGATCCATGCCGACAAGAATTTCCCGGTCCGCAAGGCGCGGTCGACGCTCGATGTGCCGCTCGCCGACGGGATTGGCGACGACGTTTATCTGGAAACGCTCGCCAGCACGTTGACACCGATTATCGACCATCATCGACCCGATCTGATCCTGTATCAGGCGGGCGTCGATCCGTTCGAGGGCGATCGCCTGGGTCGGTTGAAGCTGACCGCGCAAGGGCTCGAACGGCGGGAACGCCTCGTCGCGAAGCTGGCGATCGACCGCGGCATTCCGCTGGCGAGCACGCTTGGCGGTGGTTACGGGCTCGATGCGATGGAGGTTGCGCGGCGGCATGTCGCGTCGATCCTCACGCTCGGCGAGGCGTTCGGCAACGCGAAATTTGTGCAGCTCCCGCATTTTTCAGCTTGGGAGCGGCGCGTAGCAGGCGTAGACGGCGCGCAAACAAGATTGCAGGAAGATGACAATGGCTAGCGCCGTCCATGAGCTGACGCCCGAAGAGGCGAAGGCCAATCCCCCCTCGGAATCGGTCGTGGTTCGTTTCGCTGGCGATTCGGGTGACGGCATGCAGTTGACGGGCGGTCAGTTCACGCTGTCGACCGCGCTTGCTGGCAATGATCTGGCAACCTTTCCCGATTTTCCGGCGGAAATCCGCGCGCCGCAGGGCACCTTGTTCGGCGTCTCCGCCTTCCAGATCAATTTCGGCTCGACCGAAATCGATACAGCGGGCGACCAGCCCGATGTGCTGATCGCGATGAACCCGGCCGCGCTCAAGACCAATGTCGAGTTTTTGAAGGCGGGCGGGCTGATCATCGCCGACGCGGGCGAATTCGGCGATCGCAACCTCGCCAAGGCCAAATATGCCACCAACCCTCTTGAGGATGACAGCCTGGCCAAATGGCAGTTACTGAAACTCAACATCTCGCAGCTGACGCTCGATGCGGTGAAGCCCTTCGGTCTTGGCAACAAGGAGGCGCTGCGCTGCAAGAACATGTGGACGCTTGGCCTCGCGCTCTGGATGTTCGATCGTGATCGCAAGCCGATCGTCGATTGGCTGAACGCGAAGTTCGCCAAGGCGCCACAGCTTGTCGAGGCGAACGTCGCCGCGCTAAACGCAGGGCACGCTTACGGGGAAACCGCCGAGCTTTCCGGGCCGATGAAGCAGCATCATCTGGCCGCTGCCCCTGCCGAGGCCGGGTTATACCGGACGGTGACGGGCGCTGAATCGATCGCGCTTGGGCTGGTGGCGGGTGCGCAGCTGGCAGGGTTGAAGATGTTCTTCGGCGGCTACCCGATCACGCCAGCCTCCGCGATCCTGCATTTCCTGTCGCGGCTCAAGGAATATGACGTCACGACCTTTCAGGCCGAGGACGAGATCGCCGCGATCGCCTCTGCAATCGGCGCCTCCTACGCGGGGCAATTGGGCGTCACGTCCTCATCGGGGCCCGGCATTGCGTTGAAGGGCGAGGCGATGGGGCTCGCGATCATGACCGAGTTGCCCCTCGTTATTGTCAATTCGCAGCGCGGCGGCCCCTCGACGGGCCTGCCCACCAAAACCGAGCAATCGGATCTGTATCAGGCGGTCTATGGCCGCAACGGCGATGCGCCGATGCCCGTCATTGCTGCGCGCTCCGCCGCCGATTGCTTCGATGTCGCGATCGAGGCGGTGCGGATCGCCACCCAATATATGACGCCGGTGATGCTGCTGACCGACGGCTATATCGCGAATGCCGCCGAGCCGTGGAAAGTGCCCGACATGAGCAGCTACGCGCCGTTCCCGGTGCAATTTCTGGATCATGTGCCCGAAGGCGGGTTCAAGCCCTATGGCCGCGACGAAAAGCTCGCCCGGCCTTGGGTAAAGCCCGGCACCCCCGGCCTGCTCCACCGGATCGGCGGCATTGAGAAGGCGATCGATACCGGCAACATCGATTACGGCTCGGACAATCACCAGCGCATGACCGACATCCGCCATGACAAGGTGATGGGCATCGACATCCCCGATCAGGTGGTCGAGCTTGGCGAAACCAGCGGCAAGCTGGTGGTGGTCGGCTGGGGATCAACCTTCGGGCCGATCCATCAGGCGGTGCGCCGCGCGCGGAGGCGCGGTCTGGACGTGGCGCACGTCCATATCCGCCACATCTGGCCTATGCCGAAGAATTTGGGTGCGTTGTTGAAGGGTTACGAGCATATCCTCGTGCCGGAAATGAACACGGGCCAGCTGAAGACGGTGCTGCGTGATCAGTTTCTGGTCGATGCAAAGCCGCTCAACAAGGTTTCCGGCCAACCCTTCCGCATCGCGGAAATCGAGGCGGCGATAGGAGGGATGCTCGCATGAACGAGATGACTCGCATCACGACGCTGAAAGACTGGGAAACCGATCAGGAGGTGCGCTGGTGCCCCGGGTGCGGCGATTATGCCATCCTGAAGATGGTGCAGCGGACGATGCCCGAGCTCGGCGCACGGCCCGAAAACACCGTATTCGTCAGCGGCATCGGCTGCTCCTCGCGCTTCCCTTATTACATGGAAACATACGGGTTCCATACGATTCACGGTCGTGCGCCGGCGGTGGCGACGGGGGTGAAGCTCGCCAATCCCGAACTGGATGTGTGGATCATCACGGGCGACGGCGATGCGCTGTCGATCGGTGGCAATCACACGATGCATCTGCTGCGCCGCAATCTCGATTGCCAGATCCTGTTGTTCAACAACGAGATTTACGGGCTCACCAAGGGCCAATATTCGCCGACCAGCCGCGAGGGGACGCGCACGCCCTCCACCCCCTATGGCTCGGTCGATCATCCGGCCAAGCCCTGCGCCTTCGCGCTCGGATCGGGGGCGCGCTTTGTCGCTCGCGGCATCGATGTGAACAAGAATCTGGGTGCCGTGCTGAAGGCGGCCTATCATCACAAGGGCGCGGCCTTCATCGAGATCTTCCAGAACTGCATCGTCTATAATGATGAGGTGTTCGAGGATTTCACCGCCAAGGCCAACGCGGCGGGCAATCAGCTTTGGCTCGAAAACGGCAAGCCGATGCTGTTCGCGGGCGGCACCAAAGGCATCGCGATCGATCATGCAACGTTGACCCCCATTGTTGTCGATGTCGCGGACGGCGCTTGGGAAGCCGCTGGCGTCATCGTTCATGACGTCACCAACCGCACCGTGGCGCACATGCTGGTCGAACTGCCCTTCGGCACGTTCCCGATGGCGCTCGGCGTGCTCTATGACGATCCTCGCCCGACCTTTGAGGCGGCGGTGGTGGAACAGAACCGCGCGGCGTCTGCAGGCAAGACCGCCGACCTGCAAAAACTCGTCAGCAAGGGCCAGACGTGGCAAGTCGAGAAGCAGCCGCATTCGATGTAGGTTGTTGATTTCGCACAAAGACGCAAAGCCACGAAGAAGGAAGGCGGTTGAGCGAGGCGCTCGAAGAACTGGCACGGGTCGCGGTTGATTGCGGGTTCAAGCTGCATGAGGCGCTTGGACCAGGATTGCTCGAATCGGTCTACGAAGCCTGTCTGGCCCAAAGCCTCGCGAAGCGAGGCCTTTCAGTCGAGCGGCAAAAGCCGATTGCAATCGAGTTTGATGGAATCATCCTTCAGGAAGGGTTCCGGGCCGATCTGGTCGTGGAAGGCCGCCTGCTGATCGAGCTTAAATCGACCGAATCGCACGCGCCGGTTCACGCCAAGCAGGTGATCACGTATTTGCGGCTGATGAATCTGCCTCTTGGCCTTTTGATGAATTTCGGCGCAGCGACCTTCAAAGAAGGTGTCCGCCGCCTCGCCAACAATTATTATCGAGAGACGCCGTGACTCCTTCTTCGCGCCTTTGCGCCTTTGTGCGAAAGATCTACGGACGATCGGTGTCGCGGCATGGCTGAACCCACAATCCTCTGGTTTCGCCGCGACCTGCGGCTTTCCGATCAGGCGGCCTTGATGGCGGCAGTGGGCGAGGGGGCGGTGATCCCTGTCTACATCCTCGATGACGAAACGCCGCGGCACCGCAAGATGGGCGGCGCATCGCGGTGGTGGTTGCACCACAGTCTCGTCAGTCTCGACAAGGCACTCCGCGATAAAGGCTCGCGGCTGATCCTGCGGCGTGGGAAGTCTGACGAAGTTCTGGCCGCGCTCGCCGAGGAAACGGGAACAAACCGCGTCCACTGCATCCGCCATTACGAGCCCTGGTGGCGCAATGCCGAGCGGGCCGTGGCCAAGCGGCTCGATTTTTGCTGCCATGACGGCAATTATCTCGCGCCGCCGGGTTCGATCACCACCGGATCGGGCGAGCCGTACAAGATCTACACGCCGTTTTGGCGCGCGCTGAAACAGATGATGCCCCCGCCCGCACCGGCCAACCGCCCCGCTGCCATTCCCGCGCCCGACAACTGGCCGACAAGCGACTCGATCGAGGATTGGGGATTTTTGCCGAGCAAGCCAGATTGGGCGACCGGGTTCTCCGATTGGTCGCCGGGCGAGGAGCGCGCGCGACATGCCATCGACCGATTTGTCGGCCATGCCGCCGATTATGGCGATCGACGCAACCTGCCTTCGGAAGAGGGCACGTCGCGGCTCTCACCGCATCTGCATTTCGGAGAGGTCTCGCCCGCTTATGCCTGGCACCGCATGATGGCGGTGGGGGGCTCGGTCGATGTCTTTCTCGGTGAGCTTGGTTGGCGCGATTATGCGCAGAATGTGATCCTGCAATTCCCCGACTATGCGACCCGCAACGCCCGCGATCGCTTCGATGACTTGCCCTGGCGATCGGGCAAACAGGCCGATGCCGATTTGGCGGCATGGCAGCAGGGACGCACCGGCTATCCGATCGTCGATGCCGGGATGCGCCAGCTTTGGACGACGGGATGGATGCACAACCGCGTCCGGATGATCGCCGCCTCGTTCCTGATCAAGCATCTGCTGATCGACTGGCGCGAAGGCGAACGCTGGTTCTGGGATACGCTGGTCGATGCCGATTATGGATCGAACAGCGTCAACTGGCAGTGGACCGCGGGAACGGGCATCGATTCCAACATGTTCGTTCGGATCATGGCGCCGCTCGGCCAGTCGCCGAAATTCGGTGCGGCGGGCTATATCCGTCAATGGGTGCCCGAACTGGCAGGGCTATCCGACGAGGTGATCCATGACCCCGAAGAGGCCGGCTCCCGCCCGCCCGGATATCCCGCAAAGATCATTGGCCACCGCGAAGCCCGCGCCCGCGCACTCGAAGCTGTAAAGCAATTGCGCTAGGCGCTTCGCCGGGGCAATCGAGCAGGCGATGAACGCGCAGCAACCGATCGAAGCGACGCCGCGGCGATCGGCAAAGGGCCGACTGTTGAACCTGTTCGCCGGCGTCTTTCAACGCGCGCTCGACAGAATCGACGCGGGGCTGGCGTTTGGTTCCATAGAGGCGACGCTTCCCGACGGCACCGCGCGGCGGCTCGGTGGCAGAGCGCCGGGGCCGGTGGCCATCCTCGATATCGCCAGTTGGCGTGCGATGATCCGTCTGGCCAATGGCGGTTCCGCCGGCTGGTATGTCGCCTGGGCCGACGGCGATTGGTCGAGCCCCGATCCGGTCGCGCCGTTCGAGCTGTTCATGGCCAACCGGTTGACGCTTGGGGAGGCTGGACGCGCGCGCGGGCTCGGCAGGATCATCCGGCGCGGGCTCAACCTTGCCCGCCGGAACACGCGGATCGGCGCGCGCCGCAATATCGAGGCGCATTACGATCTCGGCAACGATTTCTATGCCGCGTGGCTCGATCCGACGATGAGCTATTCGAGTGCGATTTTTGCGGCCCCCGATGAGCCGCTCGAGGTGGCGCAGCACCGCAAGCTCGACGCTATCCTGAGCCGCACCGCCACTGCGCCGGGCGATCACATCCTCGAAATCGGCTGCGGCTGGGGATCGTTCGTCGAAACCGCAGCGCGTGCCGGGCGGCGGGTGGACGCCATTACATTATCGCCCAGGCAGCGCAGTGCCGTCGAGGAGCGGGTAAAGGCGCAGGCGCTGGAGGGCGTGCGGGTATCGCTCACCGATTACCGCGACATCGCAGGTCATTATGATGCAGTCGCCAGCATCGAGATGGTCGAGGCAGTGGGGCAGGCGTTCTGGCCCGATTATCTGGCCGTCATCGCGCGGGTGTTGAAGCCCGGCGGGCGGGCCGCGATCCAGTATATCGCGATCGACGACGCCATTTTCGACAGCTATGCGCGCAACGTCGATTTCATCCAGCGGCATGTTTTTCCGGGCGGCATGCTGCTGTCCGAAAGCCGGTTTCGCGCGCTGGCCGCCGATGCGGGGCTAGAGTGGCAGGATGGCCACCGTTTCGGCGCCGATTATGCGCAAACTCTGGTGAGGTGGCGGGCCGCCTTCGACCTGGCCGTCGAGGAGCGCCGACTGCCGGCCAAATTCGATCGCCAATTCATCGATTTATGGCGATATTATCTGATGTATTGCGAAGGTGGATTCCGGGGCGGCGGGATTGACGTCGCGCAGGTGACGCTGGTGAAGCGCTAACCCTCGATCCGCTCGAAATGGCCATTGTCGAAATCCTCGATGATCAATTGCTTGATCCGCTCGCCCACCGTCTCTGGAGGCTTCACCGATGACGGGTCCTCACCGGGATAGGCGCGCGCGCGCATCGCGGTGCGCGTCGCGCCGGGATCGACGATCGCTGTGCGGATGTTGCTGATATTGACGACTTCCTGGCCATAGGCCGCGACGATCACCTCGAACGCGGCTTTCGAGGCGCCATATTCGCCCCAATATGCACGCGGGCTGCGCGCGATGCTGGAGGTGAGGCCGATGACGCGGGCGCGCGCCGATTTGCGCAGCATCGGGTCGAAGGCGGTGAGCAAGGCGACCTGAGCGCTGACGTTGAGCGTCAATATCCGCGCCAGTTCCTTGGGATCGATCGCATTGACCGCACCGAGCGTGCCGAGCGTCGCCGCGCTCAGCACCATGATGTCGAGCCGCTCCCACCGCGCGGTCAGCGCCGTCGCCAGCCGTGATACGCTGTCATTCTGGGTGAGATCGACAGGCGCGATCGTCGCCTTGCCGCCTGCCTTGAAGATCGCCTCCTCGACCTCCTCGAGCCCGCCGCTCGTGCGCGCGGTCAGGATGACGTGCGCGCCAGCGGCTGCGAGTGCCTTGGCAGTGGCCGCACCAATGCCGCGCCCCGCACCGGTGACAAGGGCGATCTGATCGGCAAGCGGCTGGTCTGTCATGTCATTTCCTGGTGGACGCGGTAAGGCGTGTCAGACGACGCGCTCGGCGAGCAGGGCGAACTGATCGACCGTCTCGGTCTCGTCCTGATCGGTCAGCGATGTCGGATAATCGCCGGTGAAGCAGGCATCGCAGTGGCTCGGGCGGATATCGGACCGGCGCGCCTCGCCGAGCGCCTTGTAGAGGCCGTCAATGGAAACAAAGGCCAGGCTGTCGGCATGGATGAAATCGGTCATGCCCGATACGTCATGCTGCGCGGCTAGCAATTTGGCGCGTTCGGGCGTGTCGACGCCGTAGAAGCAGCTGTGCCGGGTCGGCGGGCTGGCGATCCGCAGATGGACCTCGGCAGCGCCCGCCTCACGCATCATCTGCACAATCTTGAGCGAAGTCGTGCCGCGCACGATCGAATCATCGATCAGCACGATCTTCTTGCCGCGAATCAGCGCGCGGTTGGCGTTGTGCTTCAGCTTGACGCCGAGATGGCGGACCTTGTCGCCCGGCTGGATGAAGGTGCGCCCGACATAATGCGAGCGGATGATGCCAAGCTCGAACGGGATGCCCGATTGCTGGGCATAGCCGATGGCGGCGGGCGTGCCCGAATCGGGCACGGGGATGACAAGATCGGCCTCGACCGGGCTTTCGATCGCGAGCTGCGCGCCGATCGCCTTGCGCACCGAATAGACAGAGCGATCCTCGGTGATCGAATCGGGCCTCGAGAAATAGACATATTCGAAGATGCATGGCCGGGGCGAAACCGGCGTGAAGGGCATGATCGATCGCATTTCGTTGCCGCGCACGATCACCAGTTCACCGGGCTCGATCGCGCGCTCGAAGGTCGCGCCGACGACGTCGAGCGCGACGGTTTCCGACGCGAAGATGATCGCGCCATCCTCCTTCGACCCCAGCCGGCCCATCACCAGCGGGCGGATGCCGAGCGGATCGCGGCACGCGATCATCCCCTCCGGCGTCATCACGATCAGCGAATAGGCGCCTTCGACCTGCTTCAGCGCGTCGATGAACTTGTCGAGCAAGGTCCGATAGTTGGAGGTCGCGACGAGGTGAATGATCACCTCGGTGTCCGAGGTCGATTGGAAAATCGAGCCGCGCCGGACGAGCTCGCGCTTCAGCCGCATCGCGTTCGAGATATTGCCATTGTGCGAAATCGCAAAGCCGCCGCTCGCCAGATCGGCGTAGAGCGGCTGCACGTTGCGCAGCGCCGTCTCGCCGGTCGTCGAATAGCGGACATGCCCGCATGCGACATTGCCCGCGAGCGCGCGGATGATGTCGTCGCGATCGAAATTGCCGGCGACATGCCCCATCGCGCGGTGCGTGTGGAAGACCTGACCATCGAAGCTCGTCACGCCGGCCGCTTCCTGGCCACGGTGTTGAAGCGCGTGGAGCCCGAGCGCGACGAGGGCTGCCGCTTCACCGTCGGTGCCGGAGACGCCGAAGATGCCGCATTCTTCACGCAGCTTGTCGTCATCAAATGGATTGGTGGTCAGCATATCCGCCCGTCGATTGCCCCGTGGCCGCCATATAGGCAGACCGTTCGGGTTTGTCGCGCTTTTGTCATCAAATTCGGCAGATGATTTTGTTCGGACCGCCGGCCGCGCTTGCGCTAGACCCGCGCTCATGAGCGACTCACGAGAAACCGGCCTTATGCTGGACCCAAAGTTCGATGTGGCCGGGCTGATCACCGCTGTCGTGACCGATCGCGTGTCGGGCGATGTGTTGATGGTCGCACACATGAATGCTGAGGCATTGGCGCTGACGACCACGACCGGAGAGGCGCATTTCTGGTCGCGCAGTCGCGGCGCCTTGTGGAAAAAGGGCGAAAGCTCGGGCAACACGCTCGCGGTCGCCGAAATGCGGATCGATTGCGATCAGGACGCGGTGTGGCTGATCGTCGATCCGGCTGGCCCGGCATGCCACACCGGCGCGCGCAGTTGCTTCTATCGCCGGATCGAGGGCAAGGCGCTGACGCCCGCCGAATGAGACGCCTGCTGCCCTTATTGTTGTTGCCGCTGATCGTCACCTGTACCGAGGACGCACGCAAAACCGCGTCAACCAAAGTGTCCGCCACTGCCGATCTCGAGACCGCCGCCATCGCCGTCGGCGTCATCCCCGATCCCAACAGCACCGACATCACCGGGCTGTATGCGCGCGACACCGATCGCGTCTGTATCGTGCCCGATCGTCTCGATTTCCGGATCGGCGCGTTTGTCGATTACGGCGATCAACAGACGTGCAGCGGCAGCGGCAAAGTGACACGGGTCGGCGAATCGCTGCACGTGCGCTTCGATGGCGCTGACGGATGCGATTTCGATGCCCGGTTCGAGGGCGATCGAATCGTCTTTCCTGGCCGTTTGCCAGAGGCTTGCGGCAAGGTTTGCGCAAGGCGCGCCTCGCTTGCGGCACTCGATGTGCAGCGGTTGAGCGAATCGGTTTCCGAGGCATCCACCCTGCGCGACACGAGGGGCAAACTGCTCTGTGGCGGCGGTGGTTGAGGCTCGGGTGGATTGACGTTCACGTAAACTAGGCATAGTTCTGCGCGCATGTCGTCGCTGCTGGCCTATGCCCCGATTGATCCCCATCCTGACCGGGATGATTTCTCCATATCCGATTTGTCGGCAGAATTCGGCGTCACGGCGCGGGCGCTGCGATTCTATGAGGATGAAGGGCTCATCGCACCCGAGCGGCGTGGCACCACGCGCATTTATTCGGTGCGCGATCGCGCCCGGCTCGCCTGGATATTGCGTGGCAAGCGGGTCGGGTTCAGCCTCGCAGAAATTCGCGAGATGATCGATCTTTATGATGTCGGAGACGGACGGCGGGCACAGCGTGAGGTCACCATCGAACGCTGCCGTCAGCGGATCGCGCTGCTCGCGTCACAAAAACAGGATATCGATGCCGCAATCGATGAATTGACGCACTTCATTGCGGTGATCGAGCCCGGACTCGACGCCGCCCACGCTAAGGACTGACCATGCCGAAATACACGCCGCCGCTTCGCGATACGCGCTTCATCCTCGAGCACGTCGTCGGGCTGGACCGGTACGCCAACCTGCCGGGATTCCAGAACGCGACGCCCGATGTCGTCGATGCGGTGCTGGACGAAGGCGGCAAGTTCGTCGCTGAGGTGCTTTTCCCGATCAACTATTCGGGCGATCAGGAAGGCTGCACGCGCCACGATGACGGCAGCGTGACGACACCCGCAGGCTTCAAGGAAGCCTACAAGGCGTTTGTCGAATCGGGCTGGGGCACGCTGTCGGCGCCGGAGGAATTTGGCGGCCAGGCGATGCCGCATGTGATCTCGACGGCGTTTCAGGAATACATGATTTCCGCCAACATGGCGTTCGCGATGTATCCGGGCCTCACCCACGGCGCGATTGCCGCGCTGCTGGTAAAGGGCACGCAGGAGCAGAAGGAAAAATACGTCCCCAAGATGGTGTCGGGCGAGTGGGGCGGGACGATGAACCTCACCGAGCCACAATGCGGGACCGATCTCGGCCTGATCCGCACCCGCGCCGAGCCTCAGCCGGGTGGCAGCTACGCCATTACCGGCACCAAGATCTTCATCTCGTCCGGCGAGCATGACCTGACCGACAACATCATCCACCTCGTCCTGGCGAAGACGCCGGGCGCGCCGGAAAGCTCAAAGGGCATTTCGCTGTTCGTGGTGCCAAAATTCCTGGTCAACGACGATGGATCACTTGGCGATCGCAACGCCGTCACCTGCGGCTCGATCGAACACAAGATGGGCATCCACGCCAATTCGACCTGCGTGATGAATTATGACGGCGCGATGGGCTGGCTGGTCGGTGAGGAGATGAAGGGTCTGGCCGCGATGTTCATCATGATGAACGCGGCGCGCCTCGGCGTTGGCCTGCAGGGGCTGGCGGTTGCCGAAACGGCGTATCAGAACGCCGTGCAATATGCGCATGACCGGCGTCAGGGTCGCGCGCTGACGGGTGCTGCCGAACCGGGCGAAAAGGCGGACACGCTGTTCGTCCATCCCGATGTCCGCCGCATGCTGATGGATGCAAAGGCGGTGACCGAGGGCCTGCGCGCGCTGTGTCTATGGGGCGCGCTTCAGGTCGATCTGGCGCATCTTGGCGCGACCGAGGAGGAGCGGCAGCTTGCCGACGATCTGATCGGGCTGCTGACCCCGGTGATCAAGGGCTATGGCACCGACAAGGGCTATGACATCGCCACCAATGCCCAGCAGGTCTATGGCGGGCATGGCTACATCGCCGAATGGGGGATGGAACAATATGTCCGCGATGCGCGGATCGCGATGATCTATGAAGGCACCAATGGCGTGCAGGCGATGGACCTTGTCGGCCGCAAGCTTGCGACCAATGGCGGTCGTGCCGTGCAGACATTGTTCAAGATCGTCGGCGAGGAAATCGTGGTCGCCAAGGCTGATCCTTCGCTTGCCGATTTTGCAGGGCGGCTCGAGCGCGCGAACAACGATCTTCAGGCGGCGACCTTGTGGTTTGTCCAGAACGGCATGGCCAACCCGAACAATGTCGGCGCGGGCGCGCATTCGTACATGCATTTGATGGGCATCGTCGCGCTTGGCCTGATGTGGTTGCGGATGGCGACGGCGGCGACCGCATTGCTTGCCGAGGGCAATGGCGACGCTGGCATCGATCGGGCATTCCTCGAGGCAAAGCTCGTCACGGCGCGCTATTTTGCCGAGCGGATCATGCCCGATGCAGGCGCGCTGCGCCGCAAGATAGAGGGCGGTGCAGAGGCCGTGATGGCGCTTTCGCCGGAGATGTTCGAGGCAGCATAAGCGGATCGCCCGCCGCCTTAACGGGCGGCGGGCAGCTCTGGCTTGGGGGGCTGAAGCGTTCCGGTGACCCGGGTGCGAGATCGCCCGGTGACCGCGTCGATAAGGGCCGCGTCATCTGCCCTGCTCGCGGCGATCGGCGGGCGGATATCGAGGGGCAGACCGCTGATCGCCGGATCGACGACGGGACGGCGACCACCGATTTGCCTGCCATCGGCGGCCACGACCTGCGTTTTCATGCACTCCTGCGGATTGGGGCGCGGAAATTCGCGGCAATTCCACAATGCCTTTTCAAATTGCCGGCTCCGATCACGCAGAAAGCTGAACGACATCGACGTCATCTGGCTGTCGATCGTCGGCAGTCCGTGGGGCGCGTCGCCCTTCGATGACCAGGCGAGGAATTTGCAATAGGCACGATCGCCGCAATTCAGCATCGCGATCGCCCGAAACGCATTGGGGGGCGTTCCCTTGGGGATCGTGTAGACGAAACTGTCGGTGTCGTCGGGCACCGCATCGGCGGGCCTGGTGCCGAGGGCCACAAGCAGATTGGCACCCCCATCGCCGCGATCATCGCCGATAAAGCCGGGTCCGCCGACGTCACCCGCCCACCGCCGATGGGCAGGCGATATCGGCGCAAGTTGCGCGACGACGGGCTCGTTGGCGTTGACCTGTCGATTGAAGGCCGGCGGGGTTCCCCACCAACCTGTCCAGCGGAAGAACAGATGCGTGCCGACCGCAGTGATCTTGTCGAGGCTGGCGCTCCAATAGGGGACCACCCAATCGGTATGATAATGCGTGGCATAGCCGACCGGGGCGAAGACGGTGCCGGTCAGCGCGCTGTGAGCAACCTGGCGTGCGCGTTCCCACGCGGCGTCCGAAAAGCGGTGCCTGGCCAGCGCGCCGTCGCAGGTGAAGGTGAACTGACACCCGGTCCGCCGATCCGATCCTTCGAAAACGACGCCGCAAAATGTCTTGGGGAAGGCGGGGTGGCGCACCCGGTTGATGACGACTTGCGCCACCGCACGCTCGCCCGTCGTATCGTCGCCTGCCTCATATAGCACCCCGGCTGCCAGACAATCGACGGCACGCGCCATTTCACTGGCATCGCCCGAGAAACGAAAGGGACGCGCCGCCGGGTTCGGTGCCGTCGAAAAGGGGATGGTGGCATTGAACGACACCGCATCGGCAGGCACCAGCGCCTGGAATTTCAGCGGATCGACTTTTGGCAGCTCGCCGCGCGCGATAATCGGACGCGCGACGACATGGGGCCGGCGATGGTGCGGAACGGGGTCGACCAGCGAGACGATCAGCGCCGGCACGATCAGCGCCAACATCGCGAACAGGGCGAGGCCAACCCCCATCACCCGGGTCGGCCGGCCGAAGATCGGCTCGCCGCGCAGGTCTGTCATGGGATTGGCGGGGGGCATCAGCATCTGGTTGGGCGCGCTCGTTATTTGTCGGGCGCTGCCCTTAGCCGACTATTGCCGCGGCGCGAAGCCGCTCAATTGCCCGGTCCCATCGATTGCGCCGAATCGAGCCAGTCCTGCTTTGAAACAGTATTTTCCGGCTGTTGGCCGGCGCAGCGCCCCAGGAGCCCCGCCCGAGTCGTTTTTCGCGAACGACTCGGCGCCGATATTGCCAGCGGCAGCTTACTCGCTCCAGAATCCCCGAGCGTCGCACAGATCCCAATGATCGGCGGCCTTCACCCGGCACTGTCCATCCGCCGGGGAGCATGCTTCAAAGGCGATCTGATAGCTTTTGTAGCAATTGATAACCGGTGTTTTTTCAGGAGCTTGCGCGAAATTATTCGCGAGTTTCACTTCCCGGGTGAGGACAGCGGGGCGCGGGGTGATGGGGGCGCTCGAGACGATGACCTGCGCAGGCGACGCCATCGCCGCCGTTGAAGCTGTCGCGTTTTTGCCAAAAACCATCGGCCAAAGCTGCAATACCGCCAGCATCACGCTGACGCAGATCATCGCTCTGCGCATCGAATCGCCCCCCGATCGTCCCCCACGAGCAACGATCATAGCGTATCGACGCGGTAAATGCGACGTTTAGGCTTCGGGAAGGAAGTCCGGCACCGACAAATAACGCTCGCCGGTATCATAGTTGAAACCCAGCACGCGAACGGCATCGGGAAGCGCTGGAAGCTTCTGCTGGATGGCAGCAAGCGTCGCCCCGGAACTGATGCCGACGAGCATGCCTTCCTCAGTAGCAGCACGCCGTGCCATCTGTTTGGCATGCGCTGCATCGACGGCGATCGTGCCGTCGATCGCATCGATGTGGAGATTGGCGGGGATGAAGCCGGCGCCAATTCCCTGGATTGGGTGCGGCCCCGGCGCGCCGCCCGAAATAACGGGTGATGCCTCGGGCTCCACGGCATAGACCTTCAGCGTCGGCCATTCGCGTTTCAATGCTTCGGCCACGCCGGTGATGTGACCGCCCGTGCCGACCCCGGTGATGATCACGTCGATCGGCGTGTCGCGGAAATCGGCGAGGATTTCCTGCGCGGTCGTGCGGACATGGACGGCGATATTGGCGGGATTTTCAAATTGTTGTGGCATCCACGAACCCGGCGTCTGATCGACCAGCGCCATCGCGCGCTCGATCGCGCCCTTCATGCCCTTTTCGCGCGGGGTGAGATCGAAGCTGGCGCCGTAGGCCAGCATGAGCCGGCGTCGCTCGATCGACATGCTTTCGGGCATGACGAGGACGAGCTTGTATCCCTTGACCGCCGCGACCATCGCCAGGCCAACGCCCGTATTGCCGCTGGTCGGTTCGATGATCGTTCCGCCGGGTTTCAGCGCGCCCGATTGCTCGGCCGCCTCGATCATCGCCAGCGCGATCCGGTCCTTGATCGATCCGCCGGGGTTGCCGCGCTCGGATTTGATCCACACCTCGGCATCCGGGAACAGGCGTGCCATGCGGATATGGGGCGTATTGCCGATCGTCTCGAGGATCGTGCTGGCCTTCATGATGCGGTCTCCATCGCTGCGGTTTCGGAGTCGGGCGTTGCCGGCGGCTCAAAGGTACGCGCCCGGCGGATGCTGGGAAACAGATACGTCCAAAGGATCGTAACGATAATCGCGCCGCCACCACCCACGAGAACCGCGCCTACCGGACCAAGCCCAGCGGCGAGGAAGCCCGATTCGGCCTCGCCGAGTTCGTTGGAGGCGGAAATGGTCAATTGCGACACCGCGCCGACCCGCCCGCGCATCGCATCCGGCGTGTAAAGCTGGATCAGCGACTGGCGGATATACACCGAGAACATGTCGGCAGCGCCCGCCAGCGCGAGCGCCGACAAGCTCAGCCACATCACCTGCGACAAGCCGAATATGATCGTGGCGACCCCGTAGACCAGCACCGACGCGAGCATCTTGCGGCCGACATCGTTCTTGATCGGGCGAAACGAAAAGAAGATCGCGGTCACCGAGGCACCGGCCGCAGGCGCGGACGCGAGCAAACTCAATCCCAGCGGCCCGACCTTCAATATATCATGCGCATAGATGGGTAGCAGCGCGCTGGTCCCGGCGAGGAACACCGCGAACAGATCGAGCGTGATCGTGCCGAGCACCAGCTTGTTCTGGCCGACATAGGCAAGGCCATCGACGATCTGGCGCAGCGGATGCGCCTTGCCAGGGATGACCGTGCGGGCAACGGGGCCGATCAGGAACAGGCAGACCAGCGCCACGCCGAACAGCAAGGTAGCGAGTGCATAGGCGCCGTAAGGGGCGATCGAATAAGCCAGCCCTCCTACCGCCGGGCCGATGATCGTGCCGACCTGCCATGAGATCGAGCTGAGCGCGATTGCCGTCGGCAAAACATCGCGGGGCACCAGATTGGGGGCCAGCGCGCCAAACGCCGGCCCGGCAAAGGCGCGACACAGGCCCAGGGCGACCGCGACCGAAAACAGAATGGGCAGCGTCATCGCCCCCTGTTCGGTCACGACCGCGAGACTGAGCGCACAGACGAGCTGGAGCGACACTGTCAACCGCGTAATGATGCGCCGATCGAACCGGTCCGCGACCCAGCCGGTAACCGGCGTCGTCAGGAACAGCGGCAGGAACTGAAGCAGCCCGATCAATCCGAGCTGTACCGCAGCCCCGCTCGGCGACATCGATGCCCGCGCGATCGTATAGGTTTGCCAGCCGATCACGATGATCATGCCGTTCTGCGCGATCGTCATCGCAAAGCGCGCCGACCAATAGGCCCGGAAATTGGCAATGCGAAAAGGGTGGGGGGAAGACTCCATCGGATTCGGCTTTACGGCGGGCCGTCGTGCTTTCGCAATCAGCGATTGCTGGCTCGGGTAAAGCTTTTGTTGGAAGCAACGGTCCAGAGGGTGGCAAAGGCCCGGCGCTGGGCAGTGATCGGCGTCAGCTGCTCTGCGCGCCACCCTGCGGATTGCGGATTGACGTCCGTAGCCGTGAGATGCTGCACAGCCCGGCGACCAGCGCGAAGCCGGCTGCGACCAGGGGCGGCACCCGGTCGGCGCCAACGCCCATCGCCAGCAACGCCGCCACCAATGTGGCTCCCGTCGTCTGGCCGACCAGCCGCACCGTCGAAACCAGGCTGCCAGCGGCGGCGATCCGGTCATGCGGCGCGCTGCCGATGATCAGCCGGGCATTGGGGGCAAGGAACATCCCGAACCCCGATCCGCACAGTGCCATCCGCCAGGCGACGTCGCCCAAGCCAGGATGTGGCGGCAGATAGGCAAGCAACAGCAGCGCCGTGACCGAGATGGCCATGCCGATGCCGCCCAACAGCCCGGCTGCGACCTTGTCCGACAGCCAGCCCGCGATCGGCGCGACGATCATGTTGGTCAGCGGCCAGGCGGCGATCGCCGCGCCAACCTGCGCTGGGGTGAACCCAAATGTCTGCTGGAGGCGGAAGGATGTCGAAAGCAGCAAGGTCATCGACGCCACAAAGGCCGTGTAGGCGCCGACCACCGACAGCGCGAGCAACGGCCGCCCGAGCAGATCGACGGGCAGGATCGGCTTGGTCTCCCCCAGTTCGCGGCGCACGAAGAAGAAACCGATGATCACGCCGGTGACGATGATCGCCACCGACACGATCGGGCTGTCGCCGTGCACTGCCGTTTCGCTGCCACCGATGATAAGGCCGAACATCGCGGCGCATAATATGGCGCCGATCGTATCGAACGGTTCCGCGCGTGGTGCAGGATCGGGCAGCGCACGCCCCAGCAACAGCGAAATGATCGCAAACGGCACTGCGCTCACAAATACCCACGGCCAGGGGGCAACCGACAGGATGAAGCCGCCAAGCGACGGCGCGACCGCCGCCCCGCTGGTAACGAACACGGTGTTGATGCCAAGGCCGCGGCCAAGCTGATGCGGCGGATAGACCGACCGAAGAAGCGCTGCCGACACGCTGAGCGCGGCGGCGGCGCCCAGCGCCTGGACGGCGCGGACGATCAGCAGGAAGGGCAGGCTGTGCGCGACGAAGCACAATGCCGTCGCGATCGTGAAGACCAGCTGGCCACCCTGGTACATGCGCTTCAGGCCGATGCGGTCGCCAAGCCCGGCCAGCGGCAGCAGCAGCATCACGAATATCAGCTGATAGATCGTCACGACGGACACCACCGCGCTGCTATCGACATGCATGTCGCGCGCGATTGTCGGCAGCGCTACCGTGGCGATACCGCCGTCGATCACGACGAGCGCGGTGCCAAATGACAGCGCGCCGATCGCCAGATAGCGCCGGGGCAGGGGCAAGCCGGCAGTCGTCAAGGCATTGACGGCGGGAGGGGGACGATTCGCATGACCCTCAATGGCGCGGATCGTGGTGTTCGCAAACCGCCGAACGCTCAATCGTCTGCAGGCGACCAGCCGGGCGGGGCAAGTTCGAAGCCCGAAAAATCAAAAGCGGGCGTGACGATGCAGCTAACCAAGGCCCAGCCGGCCGCAGCATCGGCCGACTGCCACGCGCCCGCGGGCACGATCACCTGGGGGGTCTGGCCGGCAGGGACGTCACCGCCGAGCGTTGTTACCGATTGCGCGCCGTCATCGACGATCAATTGGAGCGGGCTGCCGGCATGCCACAGCCACAACTCGGTCGCATCCACACGGTGCCAGTGCGAGCGTTCGCCTGCTTCGAGCAGGAACAAGATGGCGGTCGCAAGACCGCGACCGCCCCCTGCTGCCGGCTCCCGCCAGGTTTCGCGGAACCACCCGCCCTCCGGATGCCGCACGAGGCGCAACGCGTCGACAAGAGGATGCGTCACGCTGCGATCCGGGCCGCATCCAGATCAGCGAACCGCGCCAGCCCCGCGCCGGATCGCTCGACCGCCAGCTTGACGTCGCCGTCGATCAGCGCGGCGAATTCGTCGACATAGCGGTAACCGGGGGCGTGGCCCGCGAAGTCGTCAGTCGTGCCGGGATGGGCATAGATTTCGGTGATGCCAGGCGGCAGATGATCGATCAGGCCCGCGAGCCTCTGCGCGGTCACCGCCCCGCTCCATGCCAGCCCGAACACCTGATCGGGCACGATCATCCCCGCCGCGCGCAGCCGCCGCCTGAGCATTCGGGCCCAAAGATCGGCCACCTTCATCGCGCCGTCATGGCGGGCGGGCTCGACGGCGCGGACGATGGCGATCGGCTCGATCGGCGCACGAACCGCCTTCATCCCGTGCGCCCGCCCGATATCGATCACCAGCGCGGCGATCGTCGGGTGAAGATGGAAATGCTTATGGGCGTTGACGTGGTCGAGCGGCAGCCCGGTTTGCGCAAAGGCGGCAAATTGCGCCCCGATTTCCGCCCGCAGCTGACGGCGGGCGGCGGGGCAAAAGAAAATGTCGGCGCCCATCCGCGCCATGTCGGTGCGAAACCGGCCATCAGGGCCAACGAGATCGGGCAATTGCTCCGGTGGCAGCGCGGGCGTGCCCTCTACCAGTACGAGATGCAGGCCCACGCCAAGCCCCGGAAGACGCCGCGCACGCTCCACCGCATCGGCAACGGCGCGCCCGGTGACCATCAGGCTCGCAGCAGTCAGGCACCCTTCGCGGTGGCCGCGCTCAACGGCTTCGTTGATTTCAGCGGCAGCGCCGAAATCGTCGGCGGTGACAATCAGTCGCCGGTTCACGCAACCCCGCCGGCGACCGAAATCCTCCCTTGCGGAGCCATGCGCAGTTGCTCACCGCGCCAATCGACCGAGCGGACGAAATAGCTCGACACGAAGATGCCGAAGCTCAGCAGGTCGCGTATCGGCAGCAGCCAGAGCGGGGCGGTGCGGGCATTCGCCATCCGGTCGATGGCGTGCGCGGCGACCAGCCGCGCGCCAATCGCCGAAGCCAGCAACATCGCCGTCGCCAGGCCGGGTACGGCAATGAGCGACATCACCGCAATCGGGACGGGCATCATCGCGATCATCCCGATATAGCCGCCGGGATTGAGATCGCGAACGGTCGCTGCCCAGCGCAGTTCGTGGCGGGCGAGCGCGACAAAGCTGCGCTCGGTCGATGCGTGCGTGACCACCATCGGCGCGATCGCGACCTTCAACCCCAACGCGCGCACGGCGACTCCGATGGCATGATCGTCGGCAAGAATATCGGCAAAGCGTTCAAACCCGCCGATCCGCTCCAGCGTTTCACGGCGCATCGCGATCGTCGATCCCATGCACACATCGCCCGCTTTCAGCGCGATGCTCGCCAGGACTCCGGGCAGAAATTGGTAGCTGAGCCCGGCGGCGCCCATCTTGGACCAGAAGCCGGCATCGCCGCGACCGCGATAGATGCAGGTGACGGCACCGACACCGGGCTGTGCCAGCGTATGGGCGAGCCGTTGCAGATAATCGGTCGGCGCGGCCATATCGCTGTCGCTGAGCACGATGATGTCGTTGGCCGCCGATGGCACCATGTTGATCAGATTGCCGATCTTTGCATTCGCGCCGTGTCGCCGCGAATTCGTGACGAGCACGATGTTGGCCGAATTGTTTTGCCGACGAAGCGCGCCGATCGCAGAGGCTGCGGGATCGTCGAGTCGCTGGATGCCGGCGACCAGCTGGATCGGCGCGCGCCAGCGCTGGTCGAGGAAGGTTGCCAGATTTTCGGCCAGGCGGGGTTCCGCGCCATATAATGGTTTCAGCAGCGTAACGGCTTCTTCGCGCACGGGTTTACGAACGGCCCTGATGTTCCGTCTGAAACGATCTGCCGCGACAGCGGTAGCAAGCGCATAGCCGCATCCAATGACGGCCAAGAGCCCCAGTGCCCAAGCAATGAGCATCAGCATTAAAAATCCCCTAACCCCCCAATTCGCCTATTGCGTTGACGCTGATCTGTCAAAGCAGGCGCGCATCGCTATGCGATGGAAATCCCGTTGCGACACGGCAGCGCCGTACATGTGCGTGCCGTAGCGGCGCCGAAAGCACTACTTGCTGCGTTGCAGCAAAAAAGCTATATTCGGTGAATGGAAAGTTCAGCAGCATCGCCAACAGAAACGGCCGATACCGCTACGCCGAGCGGTGCCGTTCCCACAATCCTGGAAGCGATCGTACGGCGTCGCTGCCTGAATGCGGTGTATAATCGCGGCCGCGTGACGCTTGCGCCTCACATTTTATACACCCGGCATGATGAGCTCCACATCGATGCGGTTGCCGTCGAACGCGACGGCAAGCCACCGCGCGACGTGAAGATCGGAACCTACCGGTTGAGCGGGCTTGGCGCCTTGCACATCACCGATCGTAGCTTTGCGCCGGTCGAGTCGTTCGATCCGCTCGAAACGAAATATCAGGGCGTTACGCTGATCGAAGTCGATCGAATCTGATCGGTCACGCCGCGCTCCCCGCACGGTATTCGCCTTCGCCGCTACTCGCGATGCCGCTGCCGACCGATAGCCTGCCCCGACAAGCCAGCGTTGGCGAGGCGCGGCCTGTCGTCCCCATTTCTTCCACCAGGCACCAAAATCATCATATTGAATATGGAGAGAAGAAACCTTTGGGGTGTTAAGGGCTATTACTCTGCGATGACTTGGGCGTTGGCGATGACGCGTTTTGAACGGACGACTGGATGAATTTTTTAGCGCTGCCTGTTGTGTTGATGGTTGCCGGCGGGCAGGCCGACCCCGCAACGATTCCTCAATCCGTTCCAGCACCCACGGTCGCGCAGGCGCCCGTCGCCGATCAAACGCCTTCACCATTGTCCACCGCTGCGCCCACCGTGTCGAACACAACGCCGCCCCCGGCAGCCACGAAAGCGACGCCGCCGCGCAGTGGCGATGCGGGCGCGATCGTTGTTACCGGCCGCCAACGCATCGCGATTGATCCGCTGGAGAAGGTGAACGCCGAATCCTACGCGCTGACTCGAGAGGTCGACGAGGCCGTATTTCGGCCGGTGGCGATTGGATATAAGCGCGCTGTGCCCAAGCCAATCCGGCGCGGCTTGCACAACATATTGAGCAACCTGCGCGAGCCGGTCGTGTTCGTGAATTACGTTCTTCAGCTCAAGCCCGGAAAAGCGGCAGAAACCGTCGGCCGATTCACCCTGAATTCGGCAATCGGCATCGGTGGCCTGTTCGATGTCGCCAAACGCAAACCATTCAGCCTGCCCTTTCGGCCGAACGGTTTTGCCAACAGCCTTGGCTATTACGGCGTCAAACAAGGCGCATTCATCTACCTGCCCTTTGTCGGCCCGACGACGATCCGCGATTTCATTGGCGATAACATCGATCGCCTCGTCCTGCCGCTGTCGATCGGTTTCCCGTTCAACAACCTGATCTATGGCATCCCCGGCACGGCCGTTACCGTGCTCGATCGCCGGGTGGAGTTCGACGAGCGGCTGCAGCGGCTGCGCGAAACGAGCGATCCCTATGCGGCGTCGCGCGATTTCTATCTCGAACGCCGCCAGGCCGAAATCGACGAGCTCCATGGCCGGCACCATCCGCTATTGCTGCCGGAGAACGCCCCGCGCGAGCCTCAGCCCGTGGAGGGTGACTCCCCTACCGACACATCGCCCCAGGCCGCAGCGGCAGATGCCGCGCCGGTCGCTGTCCCCCCGGCGCAATAACTGGGCCTGAGAGCGACGTCGCATGCGTCATCCCAGGCTGACGAAGCTGTCCATCACACGCTTGCGACCCGCGGCTTCAAAATCGATCTCGAGCTTGTTTCCCTCGATCTCGGCGATTTCGCCATAGCCGAATTTCTGATGGAACACGCGCATGCCGATCGTGAGATCGCTGCGGCCCTTGTTGCCGATGCTGACGGCGGAAGCGCGCGATTCGACGACGCGTGACGGCTCGCGCACGAAACTGCGCGAGGTGAAGCCGCCGCCGGGTTTGCTCGCGTCGATCCCCGCTGCCCGCTGCCATCCCGGCCCGCGTCCGCTGCCCCGCGCCACATCGGCAAACGGATCGGCGTTCGTCGACCAGTTGGCGCGCCACAGGCTTTCGCCGCCGGCCATGCTGGTTTCGCTGTCGATGTGCGCATCGGGCAGTTCGCCCACGAAGCGGCTGGGGATGCTGCTCGTCCACTGCCCGTAAATCCGGCGATTGGCCGCGTGGATGATAACCGCGCGACGCCGTGCCCGTGTGATCGCGACATAAGCGAGCCGGCGTTCTTCCTCGAGCGAGGCGACGCCGCCCTCGTCGAGCGCGCGTTGCGACGGGAAAAGCCCTTCCTCCCAGCCGACCAGAAAGACGGTGTCGTATTCCAGCCCCTTTGCGGCGTGGATTGTCATGATCGTCACCTTGGCTTCCTCAGCACTCGCCTCATTGTCCATGACGAGGCTGACATGCTCCAGGAACGCGCCCAGGTTTTCATATTCCTCCATCGCGCGGACGAGTTCGTTGAGGTTCTCCAGCCGGCCGCTCGCCTCGGTCGACTTCTCGGCCTGGAGGACGGCGGTATAGCCGCTCTCGTCGAGGATCTGGCGCGCGAGTTCGGGATGCGGCAGTTCGCCGGCCATCTGACGCCAGCGGGCGAGGTCGATCACGAAATTGCCCAGGCTGCGGCGCGCCTGCGGGGTCAGTTCATCGGTGTCGAGGATCCGCGCGGCGGCGGTGGTCAGCGGGACCCCCTCGGCGCGGGCCAGCAAATGGACCTTCTGCACCGCCTTGTCGCCGAGCCCGCGCTTGGGGATGTTGACGATGCGTTCAAAGGCGAGATCGTCGGCTGGCTGGCTGACAACGCGCAGATAGGCGAGCGCGTCGCGAATTTCGGCGCGTTCGTAGAAGCGGAAACCGCCGACGATGCGGTACGGCATGCCGATCGCGATGAAGCGATCCTCGAACTCGCGCGTCTGGTGCTGTGCGCGGACCAGGATGGCGACATCGTCGATCGATTTGCCGCCCTCGCGGCCCCAGGCGCGCTGGCAGCTTTCGATTTCTTCGCCGACCCGCCGTGCCTCTTCCGGGCCGTCCCACACGCCAAGCACGCGGACCTTCTCGCCCTCGCGCTCGTCGGTCCACAGCGTCTTGCCGAGCCGCCCGCTATTGTTGGCGATCACCCCGCTGGCGGCGGCCAGGATATGCGGTGTGCTGCGATAATTCTGCTCGAGCTTGATCACTTTTGCGCCGGGGAAATCCTTTTCAAACTTCAGGATATTTTCCACCTGCGCGCCGCGCCACGAATAGATCGACTGATCGTCGTCGCCAACGCAGCAGATGTTCTTGCGCTCCTGCGCCAGCAGCCGGAGCCAGAGATACTGGACGCTGTTGGTGTCCTGATATTCGTCGACCATGATATATTTGAAGCGGCGCTGATAATCGGCCAGCACGTCGCGGTCGCGCCGCAGGATGACGAGCATGTGGAGCAGCAGATCGCCGAAATCGCAGGCGTTGAGCGCGATCAGCCGCGCTTGATATTGGGCGTACAGCTCACCACCACGGCCATTTGCCCAGCGCTCGCTTTCGCCCGCGTCGATGTTGGCGGGGGTCAGCCCCTTGCTTTTCCACTCGTCGATCAGCCCGCCAAGCGCGCGCGCCGCAAAGCGTTTTTCATCGATATCGGCGGCGACGATCAACTGTTTGAGCAGACGCAGCTGATCGTCGGTGTCGAGGATCGTGAAATTGGGTTGCAGGCCGACCAGTCCTGCATGCCGCCGCAGCATTTTCGCGCCGATGGCATGGAAGGTGCCGAGCCACGGCATCCCTTCGACCACATCGCCAACCAGCCGACCGACGCGGTGGCGCATCTCGCGCGCGGCCTTGTTGGTGAAGGTGACCGACAGGATTTCGGACGGCCATGCGCGCCGCGTGAACAACAGGTGCGCGAGCCGCGCGGTCAGCGCCGCCGTCTTGCCCGTGCCGGCGCCCGCGAGCACGAGCACCGGACCCTCGGTCGTCATCACCGCCTCGCGTTGCGGCGGGTTCAGGCCCTGCAGATAGGGTGGATCGTCGGGGGCGGCGGCAGGAACATTCATGCAGCGAACAGGTAGGGAACGCGGCCCGTGCGGGCAAGCGGGTTGATCGCTGTAGGTGCAAATCGTCCGCGCGGATCGGCGTGATCAGCCGACGCGGCTGTGCGCCATCTGCTCCATCGCCGCGAGATAGGCGGCGGCGCCCGCCTCGATCGTGAACGCACGCGCGTGCTGATGGGCGCTCGCGGTGCATTCCTGCCCGCGCCGCGATTGATCCATCGCCTCCGCCAGCGCGGCGACATCCCCGACCGGGACGAGCTGGCCAAAACGGCCGCCGCCCAGAAGATCGCGCATGCTGACACTGCAATCAGTTGCCACGAGCGCTAGCCCCGCCGCCACCGCTTCGACGATCACTGCGGGCACACCCTCATAATCGGATGACATCACCAGCACATCGGCCTGGGTCAGCCAGTGATCGGGTGAGGGGACATGCCCCGGCATCGCCAATCGATCGGCGATCCCCAGCGTCGCGGCGCGCCTCGTTAATGCCGCCCGGTCGGGCCCCTCGCCAAGGATCGTGAGGCGATCCTCAGGGGCTGCGATACGCGCGAAGGCATCGAGCAGCAGCGCGAAATTCTTTTGCGGGCTCAACCGCCCGATCGCGATGAAGCGTCGGCCCGAATGTGGTTCGGCGCGGGGAATTTCACGCTTGGCGAGCCGGTCCAGCTCGGCCTCGTAAAGCACCGGATCGTTGATAACAGTGATGCGATCAGCGGTGACGCCCATGCGGTCGGTGATTTCGTCGAGCATCGGCGGTGCCATCGCGATGAAGCGATCGATGACGCGGCCCTGGATGCGCAGCCAGCGATGATAGAGGAACCGCAACAGCGGCGGCATGTCGCGACGGGCGAGATCGTTGCTGACCTTCGCGATCACCGGCGGACAGGCGCGGCCCAGGATGACCCGCATGCCGACCGCCATGATGCTATAGGTATTGCCCGCGCAGAACAGGATGTCGGGGCGTTCGCGGCGGACGATCGCTGGCAGCTTCAGCAGCATCCACAGCAGCTGGAACCGCCGTGCCGGCGCATATCGATCGTCGAGCCGGCGATAATTGACCGCGGTCGCCGATTCGCGCGCGATGCCGCCGTCCCGCCCGACGATAACGGTGGTATCGACGCCGCGCGCCGCCCAGGCCGCATTGAGCCGGAGCGCCACCCGCTCGACGCCGCCCGGATCGAAGCTGTGGAGGTAGGTGAGCACGCGCAGCGGCGCCGGATTGCCGGCCCTCGCTACCTCGGGATCGAGCCGCACCGTCGGCGGCGCACTCGATGGCCGACGCGCCGCGCCGGTCGCATTCGCGCGCTCAAGCGCGATTTCGGTCATCGGGATGCTGCCGAAAACATGGACGATGCGATCCTGAAAATGCGAGCTGGTGCCTTGCCGTTACCTTGTGAGGGATTGGGGCGACAGGTCAACTAAGGCGCAGTGAATTCATGCCCATGATCGGGACGGGATTTCGGATGCAGGGTCGATGGGGCGCTATGGCAGCGCTTTTATGGTCAAATCGTGGCGTGCTTGCGCTGATCGCGCACGGGGCTAGAGTTTGGCAGCGGTCAATCAAGGAAACATGCCGATGCATCCAGTAGCAATTGATCGCTGGCACGACGTGATGCGCGCGCGCGACCCGCGGGGTCTGGATACGCTGATCGCCGAGGACTGCATCTTTCAATCGCCTGCGGTCCACAGCCCGCAAGTGGGGCGGTCGGTTACGATCAAATATCTGACGGCGGCGATGCAGGTGGTTGGCGTGCCGAGCTTTCGCTATGTCGAGCAGTGGTTCGGGGATCGGTCGGCAGTGCTGGAATTCCAGCTCGAATTGGATGGCATTCATGTCAACGGTGTCGACATCATCCATTGGGACGAACATGATCAGATCACTGGGTTTCGAGTGATGATCCGTCCGGTAAAGGCGCTGCAGACGGTGATGCCGGCGATGGCGGCGGTGCTGGAGCAGCTCGCGTGATCGCACGGCTGCTCCTCGTTTCGGCTGCCGCCTTATTGGTGGCGGCGTCGCCGGTACCCGCGCGCAAGCTCGATATGACGGCACGGCTGCTGCCACCCCCGGCCGATCCGGGCCCCGCGACGCTTCCCTATGTGCGGATCGCGGCGAAGATCGTCGTGCTGCGTCATGTCCGGCTGATTGACGGCACCGGCGCACCGGCGGAGGACGACCGGACGATCATCATCGCCGACGGCAAGATCGCCGCCATCGGCGGGCCCGACGCGCCGAGCCCCGCTGGCGCCACGATGCTCGACATGACCGGGCACAGCGTGATGCCGGGGATCGTCGGCATGCACGATCACCCCTATTACATCGCCCGCCCCAATCTGGATGCTGCGGGCAAAAGCGAGCCGCCCTTGATGGTGCCCGAAATGGCGTTTTCCTCGCCTCGGCTCTATCTCGCCGCCGGGGTGACGACGACGCGCACCACCGGGAGCATCGAGCCCTATACCGATCTCAACCTCAAAAAGCTCATCGACAGCGGGACGATTCCAGGACCGCATATGGACGTGACCGGACCGTATCTGGAAGGATCGGGAAGCCCGTTTGCGCAGATGCATTCGCTGCGCGATGCAGAAGACGCTCGCCGGACCGTCGATTTCTGGGCCGATCAAGGCGCGACATCGTTCAAGGCGTATATGAACATCACGCGCGCCGAGTTGAAGGCGGCGATCGAGGCGGCACACGCGCGTGGCATCAAGGTGACCGGGCACCTGTGTTCGGTGACCTATCCGGAGGCGGTGGCGGCCGGCATCGACAATCTCGAGCACGGATTTTTCGTGAACACCCAGCTCGATCCCGGCAAGATGCCCGATCAATGCCCAAGAACGACCGGCGGGCCAACACTTGCGGCGATGAAGGCGGGCGGACCCCAGGCGACGGCGCTTATCGAACAGCTCGTCGCTGCAAAAGTGGCGCTGACCTCTACGCTGCCCGTGTTCGAGCAGAACGTGCCCAACCATGCGCCGCTCGAGCCGCGCGTCATGGC
>JBBRMV010000006.1:0-111871 GCA_038230675.1 Sphingomonadales bacterium
CGAAAACATGTTCGGCAAACTCAAGGACTGGCGCCGCATCCACACCCGCTACGACCGATGCGCACACACCTTCATGTCCGCCATCTGCATCGCCGCAACCGTGCTCTTCTGGTTGTGATCAATGAGTCCTGAGCCTAGGCTAACGGCTGATGAGCGCTGCCACGTCATTCGACCTTCTGGGTCCACAATTGCCGGCCAGCCCGGTGGTATTGTCGGTGCCGCATTCCGGGCGCGCTTACCCAACGGCTCTGCTGGCGGCGATCAGGGTGCCTGTCGCGGCGCTGATGATCCTGGAGGATCGCCATGTCGATGCCGTTGTGCTGGCGGCGCTCGAAGCCGAGACATGCCTTGTCCAGCGCTGCGCCCGTGCCTGGATCGATCTCAATCGTGACGAGCGAGAGCGTGACCCCAAGCTCGATTCAGGTGCCGTGCACCGGACGAATGCGGCGCTGTCGGTCAAGCTGCGCAGCGGTCTGGGGCTGGTGCCGCGTCGGGTGGCGGGGGCCGGGGAAATCTGGCGCAAGCGATTGAGCGACGCCGATGTCATGGCGCGCATCATTGCCGATCACCGGCCCTATCATGCCGCGCTCGAAGCTGCCCTGGCGGCGGCGCGGCGGCGCTTTGGCGTCGCGGTGCTGCTCGATATCCATTCGATGCCGCCGCTCGGTGCGCCGGGCGAGGGCGCCGGGATCGTGCTTGGCGATCGATTCGGGCGGTCGGCGAGCGCGCGCATCGTCTCGCGGATCGAGGCAGAGGCGCAGGCGGCGGGAATTACGACTGCGTTGAATGCGCCTTACGCGGGCGGTCATATTCTCGATCGACACGCGGCGCCCGATTGTGGGGTCCATGCGGTCCAGATTGAATTCGATCGCGCACTCTATCTCGATCCGGCGCTCGATGCACCGGGGGCTGGACTTGCGCGGACGGCGCGGTTGCTACGGCGCATGATCGATGCGGCCGCCGATGAGGCGCTTGGCGCACCCATCATGCTCGCCGCCGAATAAAAAACCACCTCGCGCATACGCGCGAGGTGGCCAAGGTTCAGGGAGAAGGCGCTTCCGAAGAAGCACCACGCAGCCCCGAGAAAGGGGGGACACAGGACCACGCAAGTCGAATATAGGCACAGCTTTGCGCCGCTTCAAGCGCCGATTTTGTGGCGTCGCAGCAATCCTCAGACGAGCGGCTCAGCCGTCGGCAAAAACCCGCGATTGATCTGACGCTGGAAGATGTCCTGCATCAGCGTCAGCGACATGAGATGCATATAGAGCAACGGCAACATGCCCGATTTCACCATTTTGCGCAGCTGGTCTCCGCGCAAATCGTTTAGCTTCTGCTCATCCACCATCTGGAAGCCACGATAGATGAAGGGCTGATCCGCGCCCTCGGGCTGGATCGAGATTTCTCCGTCCATCAGCAGGCCGAGCTCGACGACCTCCTTCATGAACGCCGCCGTCCGAAAGCCCGCCTGCTCGAACATTTCATTGTACGACAAGACGTTGCGCGTCGCATCGCTGGGTTCGCCGTCGACAAACAGCGGCTGGCCATCCTCAAAGTCGCCAACCGTGCCCGCCGTCGGATCGAAGCAGAGCGACAATTCCTCCGCGTCTGGGGTGAGCCTTGCAAGCATGAATGGATAGCGACGCACATAGGCGGGCACATAGGTCGTCGGTTCGATCAACCCGCCTTCGTCATCGATATAGACGTTGACGCCCTCGTTCAGGCCAATCAGCGCAAGCGGGATCGGATCGGCACCCGAGGTGAAGATGATCGGCATCGTGCGTTGCGCGAAGGTGAATTCCTCGGTCGTCAGCGGCACGGCATGCTGCCCGACGAGGAACGGTGCCTTGTCGACGGTCCGCATGCGGTAATGGGCGTGCGCCTGGCTCGAAAGCGGTTCGAGACTGTTGTAGAAAAGCGGAAGCTGTTGCGGCGCGCTGGCCATCGATCTCTCCATCTGGGAAACGGGTCGGTGAATAGGTGGCAGGGGTGACTGGCGCCCGCCTCTATGGTGCCCGGGCGGCAGGCGCAAGCGTGACGAGTTTGCCGGGGTTCATGATCCCTGCCGGGTCCAGCGCCGATTTGATCGCGCGCAGTGCGGCCATCCGCGCGGGGGATGACAGCCGTTCGAGCTCCTCCAGCTTCATCTGGCCAATGCCGTGTTCGGCCGAAATCGATCCCCCCGCCGCGACAACAAGATCGTTGACGAACGGGGTGATCAGCGGTGCCTGATCGGCATACCAGCGATCGCCATCGACGCCGCCCGGTGCGCGGACATGAAAATGGACGTTGCCGTCGCCGAGATGGCCAAAGCCGCTCGCGCTGGTGCCGGGGAAGCGCGCCTCCACCGCCGACGCCGCCTCGATCATGAAGCGGGGCATGCCGGCGACGGGCACCGATATGTCGTGTTGTACCGCAGGCCCGCTTGCGCGCTCCGCCTCCGATATCGAATCGCGCAGTCGCCAGAAGGCATCGGCCTGCGCCTCGGTTGCCGCGATCACGGCGTCGCTGACAAGGCCATCGGCGAGTGCCGCCGCGAGCAGCCGTTCGATCAGCAAGGCGGGGGGTTCGGCTTCGCCATCGCTCGTCACCGCCTCGATCAGGACATGCCAGGGGGTCGCTGTGTCGATCGGTGCGCGGGTGCCGGCGATATGGCGCAGCACCATCTCAAGCGAGTGGTGCGGCACGATCTCGAAGCTCTCGACAGCGTCGGTCGCCGCCTCCATCCGCCGCAGCAGCGTGAGCGCATCGGCGGGGCTGGCGAGTCCGGCCCACGCGACGGCGCGTGCCGCCACCGCCGGCACCAGCCGCAGCGTTGCCGCTGTGATCACGCCCAGCGTGCCCTCGGCGCCGATCAGCAGTTGATTGAGATCATAGCCGCGATTGTCTTTTTTCAACGCGGCCAGCCCGTCATGAACCGATCCGTCGGGCAACACTGCCTCCACACCGGCAATCAGCGACCGCATCGTGCCGAAGCGCAGCACCTGCGTGCCGCCCGCATTGGTCGAGACCAGCCCGCCGATGGTCGCGCTGCCCCGCGCGCCGAGCGTCAGCGGAAAGCGCCGCCCGCCCGCCAAAGCGGCGTCATGGAGGTTGGCGAGGATGACGCCGGCCTCCGCCACCACGAGATTGTCCTCGACATCGATGCAGCGGATGCGATCGAGCCGGCGGAGCGACAGGATGCAAGCGGTGCCATCGGCAGAGGGCGTCGCGCCGCCGACCATCGATGTGTTGCCCCCCTGCGGCACCAGCGGCACGCCCGCCGCCGCCGCAAGCCGCACGATCGTCGCAACGCCTGCCGTATCGGCGGGGGCGATCATCGCTGGCGCCGCACCATGATACCGACCCCGCCAGTCGGACAGCCACGGCGCAATCTCAAGCGGATCGGTGATCACCGCGCGCTCGCCGAGCGCCGCGCGCGCCTGATGGATGAGAAGAGCCTGGGCCGGGGACATGGGCATGCGGGCTATCACGAAGCCCGCAACCTGCCAAATCGAGCGGCGCCCTGATAATTCATCGGCTGTTCAAACAGAGCGCCTATCACAACCGCAGAGCCATGTTCCATTCGTTGATCCCGATATCGCTGCTGCTTGCTGCGCCAGCCACCGCTTCTGGTGGAGAAGCGCCGCGCGTCGCGATGCAATACAGCCAGTTCAGCATTCATCAGCGAATCGTCATCCGCGTGCCGCGCATTCCCGATCAGCCCGCTCCGGTGGCGACCGGCGATGTTGAGCGCGAGCCACGGTGGCGAGAGAAAAAGGCGCCAAGATGCATCGCGGTGACGGCGATTGCCGGGGCGAACCTCAATCGACCCGAAAGTATCGATCTGATCATCGTCGACGGTCGGCGGCTGCGCGCGAAATTCAACAATCAGTGCCGGTCGATGGATTTTTATTCGGGCTTTTACCTCAAACCCACGCCCGACGGCGCGCTTTGCGCCAAGCGCGACTCGATAAGATCGCGGGCAGGCCATGATTGCCGCATCGAAAGCCTGCGCGAGCTCGTGCGGCGACGTTGACCGGGCGCAAGCAGAATTCTTGACAATGAGGCGGGAATCCGCAAGCCCTTAAAGGCATTTGTGCCGCGCCTGACAAGCGCCCTTTCCGGACATATTATGACCTTTGCCGATCTCGGCCTCTCCGATGAACTTCTCCGCGCCATTACGGAGTCAGGCTATACCGAGCCGACGCCGATTCAGGCGAGTGCCATCCCCTCTGTATTGATGATGCGCGACCTGATCGGCATCGCGCAGACGGGCACGGGCAAGACGGCATCGTTCGTGCTGCCGATGATCGATATCCTAGCGCAGGGCCGCAGCCGTGCGCGCATGCCGCGCTCGTTGATCCTCGAGCCGACCCGAGAACTCGCCGCGCAGGTGGCGGAGAATTTCGACAAATACGGCAAATATCACAAGCTATCGATGGCGCTGTTGATCGGCGGCGTGTCGATGGGCGATCAGCTTGCCGCGCTGGAAAAGGGCGTCGACGTGCTGATCGCGACGCCGGGCCGGCTGATGGACCTGTTCGGTCGCGGCAAGATCATGCTCAACGGTTGCTCGCTGCTGGTGATCGACGAGGCCGACCGGATGCTCGACATGGGCTTCATCCCCGATATCGAGGAAATCTGCACCAAGCTGCCCAAACAGCGCCAGACATTGCTGTTTTCAGCGACGATGCCGGCGCCGATCAAGAAGCTTGCCGACAAGTTTCTCGATAACCCCAAGACGATCGAAGTCGCACGACCTGCGACCGCCAACGTCAACATCAAGCAGTGGGTGGTGCCCGTCACCGCATCGAAGAAGAAGGACAAGCTGCGCGAACTGCTGGGGCAGGAGGCGGTCAAGACCGCGATCATTTTCTGCAACCGCAAGACGACGGTGCGCGAACTCAACAAGGCGCTGCAGCGCGACCGTTACCGCTCGAGCGAGATCCACGGCGACATGGAGCAATCACAGCGGATCGCCGAACTCGACCGGTTCAAGGCGGGCGACGTGACCATCCTGGTCGCCTCCGACGTCGCCGCGCGCGGGCTCGACATCAAGGGTGTCAGCCACGTCTTCAATTACGACGCGCCGTGGCACCCCGACGATTATGTCCACCGCATCGGCCGCACGGGCCGCGCGGGTGCGACAGGCGTCGCCTTTACCTTCGTGACGCCCGACGATGCCGAGAATATCGCCAATATCGAAAAGTTGACAGGTCAGAAGATCGACCGGCTCGCGAGCGATGCAGGTGGCGTCAGCGAAGACGCTGGCCAGGCGGGCGATGGTGCAAAGGCGGGGGAGGCGCCGGCAAAGCCGGATCGCGCGCCGCGCCGGTCAGGCCGCAAGCCCGCCGCAAAGGCCACCGATACCGCCGGGCGCGCTACCGAGCCGACGGCAAAGGCGCCTGCCGCCCCGCGCGAGGCGGCTCCGCCTCGCACGCGCGCAGCACCTCGGGAAACCGCTGCTACGCCGACCGCCCAGGCACCGCGCGTAACCGAACGACCCGCGCCGGCACCCAAAGTTTCGGCCAGGGATGCCGATACCGACGCGGACAGAGCCGCCGGCGGCGACGATGGCTGGAACGGCCCGATGCCCAATTTCCTGCGCGCAACGATAGGCTGAGGCACGGCGCGGTCCACGAGCCGCCGTAATCCGGTCAGCCCATTACGTGCGGATTATCAGGCGCGGCTTTACTGCGACCCGCTCGGCAACCGCACCGGTGTGATCAATTTCTTGACTGGACCGTTCGGCCTGGCCGCGTGCTGTGCCTGCCACGCGGCTTCGGCCGCCACGCGCGCCTTCGATTTGTCGATCACGTCCTGCAATGCCGGCGTGAATTTTGGCATCACCGTCACCAGAACGTCATGGGTGCCCATATCGGGATGCTGTTTTTGGTAGGCGATCATTTCCAGTTGATAGAAGAACAGAACGCCCTTGATATCTTTGTAACATTTCGTGTCCGAACAGCGCGGGCTCCATATCGCCTGGATCAACGTGGCAAAAGATTTTGCCGCACTGGTCGTTTGGCGCGCCTGGCCTTCATTGACGATGACTTGCGCATCCTTGTCCGCCTGGGCCAGCAGGGGCGCAAGGCTGGCAAAAGTGACCGAAGCGTCGGCATCCTGCTTGTGCTGGGCACCCCAAATCGTGCCCTGTCTGACAAAATTCAGCCCGGTCCGGCAGGTATCGTCAGGGCATTCGGACATCCATCGCTGATCAAAACCCGCGCCCCAATTTTCAAGCTCGGCAGCAAGCGCGCCCTGCGCACCGTCGGTCTGGCTATTGAATTTGGGCGCATAGGTGTAAGTGCGCGAACAGATCGTTTCTGCATGGCAGCCAAAAGTTGCGTCGCCCGGCGGCAGGTGCATCGTCAACTGCGGAAACCACATCGGGAAGTCCCAATTTTGTGACCACACGGCGATGTCGATATACAGCCGTGCGGCGATCCCCGGTGTGATATCGAAGCCCAGCTTGTACAGTGGATCGCCGATGGTGAAGCGGCTGACATTGTCCTTGCCGGCAATCGTCAGGTCCACCACTTGCCCGCTCTTTGTGACAGAAGTTGTCGTGTTGGTGGCAAGATCGCGAACGTTGAATTGCAGCCCTTGCGAGGTCAGCTCAAGCTTGACCGCCGGAAACACCTTGGCCCCGACAATGCCGAAACTCGCCTGTCCGCCCAGCAGGTCGATATCGGTAAAGTATTTCTCGAACTTGGGCGGATTGGCAGCGCCAGGCGCTGGCGGCGTGATTTGCCCCAGGAAAAATTCGCCGGGGAGCATTTCGGTGAAGTCCAGCTTGGGATCAGCGCTGATATTGATATCGGGGATGAGCGGCAAATCGGCACTGAAGCCGGCGTGGGCGCCTACTTGGGCAACCAGTTCCTTGCCATCGAATAATTTGCCTTCGGGCATGCCGGCATCGCGATAATTCTGCGTGCTGCCGTTGATCGGCGTAAAATCTATGCGCACCTTCGCGGTCTTCGCCGCCTTGTCCTCGTGATAGGAATAAAGGCCGCCGAGCTGGATCGGGAAGCGCAGGCCAAAGCCGTAATGAAAGCCCGCCGAAGCTTCGGCATAATAGGTTTTTGAACAGCCAACCAGACAGCGATTGATCGATTTTTCAATGCGCTGACGCCATTCATATTCCTTGCCGAGCGTGAAGCCGGTAACATAGATCACCGTATTCAACGGCGTTTCAACATCGACCACCGGCTTGAGTTGTTGCGGTGGCGCAGCGCGCGGGCCGTTTGGGTTCGTCGCATCACTGTCATCGGCGACAGGGACAAAGGCTGTCTGTTCGACGGCGGTCTCGCCCGAATTGATCACTTCCTCTTTTAGGGCGTCATCGCTCATCGCCGACAAGCGCGCCGCTTCGCCCGCACCTCTTTGTGAATCGATCGCGGCCCTTTGCGCAGGATCGTTGAGCGCGGCCCGCAGTTGGGCAATGTCAGACGTAAATCCGGCTTCGTCCTCGGCCGCTTTGGAACGGGCATCGGCGATTACCGCCGCGCGCAACCTGGGATTGCTGACATAATGCGGGTCGCCGGGATTGGCGAAGGCAGCAGCGCGGGTGGCATCCGTCATCCGCACCGCGCAGACAATCCCTGTGCGGCTGAGCATCCCCCTTCGCGTCGGATCGGTGCAGGTGCCGGGTCTAATCCGGTAGGTCAGAAAGGATTGAATGATCAGCCCCTGGGGGACCTCATAGAGCCGGGTATCGTCGGCCATTACCTCAGCCACAGCGGGCTGGCGGCGGATCGACTGGGCAATGTTGAACAGCGCCTTGGGGTTTGCGAGCACTGGCGCCATGTCAACCATTGCGCGGCCAACGGCCAATCTGGGGTTGACGCGAATCTGCTGCAGAGACGATTGACGGCGCACCGCCAGCGTGCGGAGCGTAGCCGATGCAGGCCCCGCCTTCAGTGTGACGGCGCTGGCCCGGACATTGTTTCTAACCCTGGACGGTGGAACAATTTCGGTACGCACAGCGATGGCTTGAAAACCGGGAACGCGCACCACTTGCATCGCTGGCGGGCGCATCGTTTGGATTGGCGTGGCCACCGGCTGCGGTGGGCGAGCAGGAGCAAGCAAAGGCGTCGCCTGTATTGGCCCTGCCGGCCGGATAATGCGAATAGGTGGCTGCGGCGTAATCTGCGCTTCATCACGAGCCGGGGTTGGCGCCGGGGTCGGCGCAGGCGTTGCTTGCGGGGTCGGCGGCAGGCGCCTGATGCGGACTATCGGCGCCGCGGGGTTTTCCTGCGCGACGGCCGGAGCCGCCGCCGAAACCGCTGACAGCCATGCAGCGGTCGCAAGAATGCCGATTCCGAGAGCCCTTACGCTTCCCATCATCCTGATCCCCCCTCGGACCAGCCGGTGTGCAGGCACTGCTGCTGGCAAATCAAATGCCCAAACCGAACATTTCGTCAATGAACGGCCATGCCCCCGGCTTGCCGCAGTATAGCATGAATGGACCTAAAAAACAGGTGGTCGAACTGGCCAATCGCCGCGCTTGCGCAGTCGTCGCATGTTCTTGCTTTTGACTGACAAAGGCGTCCTCTGTCAGTTATTTCGTACCCAGGGCTGGAAAACCGACAGTCGTCGCGCCATCAAGGCCCGCCTTCAATGCGCCTCCCCACTCCGTGACGACAGATAATCTGTCATTGCCGACAACAACGCCGTCACCACGAAGGTCGCGTGGATGATTGCCATCCACATCAGCACGGTGGTCGACACCCCCTGATGGCCGATTTCCATGAAGGTTTTCAGCAGCTGAATTCCCGAAATCGCAACGATAGAGGCGAACAATTTCAGCTTCAGCCCCGAAAAGCTCGTCGTGCCCATCCAGCCGGGCCGGTCCTCATGACCCTCGGTGTCGATCTTCGACACGAAATTCTCATAGCCTGCCAGGATGACGACGAGGATCAGGTTCGCGGCAAGCGACAGATCGAGCAGGGTTAGCACCTTCAGGATGCCGTCTTCGACCGACATCGTCAGCACCAGGGGGACGGCC
This sequence comes from Sphingomonadales bacterium, assembly GCA_038230675.1. Lineage (GTDB taxonomy): Bacteria > Pseudomonadota > Alphaproteobacteria > Sphingomonadales > Sphingomonadaceae > Sphingomonas. The sequence goes on from JBBRMV010000006.1 coordinate 8,990, forward strand.
GTCGCAAATTCGCGCGCGAAGATGACGAGCAGCATGACCAGCGCCAGCACCAGCCCGACATAAAAGGGCGCGAGCAGCCAGCGCGAGCCGAACAGCAAATTCTCGAAAACGCGCTCGATCTGTTTGAACATTCCAAGCCCTTCCGATGATCAGGCGGCTGGGGCCGGCGCGGGTATCAGCGCATCGTCCTTGGCGTTCGCGCGGCGATAGGCGTCGCGGTCGAGCACACGGCCGAGATAGGAGTCAAATGCGTCGCGCTTGGGCAGCGTCTTGAATTGTACGCCCCATGCCACTTGCGAGCCGACATAAACGTCCGCCGCCGTGAAGCGATCGCCAGCGATATAGGGCGATTGCGAAACCGCCTGTTCGAGCACGTCGACCATCAGATCATAATGGCCATAGCCGGCCATCCGGGTCTGCTGTTCGTTGGGGGCAAACCCCATCGCTTTGTTGGTGACCGCCTGTTCGGTCGGCCCGGCGGCAAAGAACAGCCAGCGATAATATGCGGCCTTTTCAGCGGGCAAGGGCGCCAATCCGGCCTCGGGCACCGCATCGGCGAGATAGGCGCAGATCCCCGCGCATTCGGTGACGACCTGACCCTTGTGAACGATTGCCGGCACCTTGCCCATCGGATTGACCGCGAGATAGGCGGCCCCCTTCATGCTGTCGGCATAATCGAGCACGATCGTTTCATAATCGAGGCCGGTTTCTTCAAGCATCCACCGCGCGATCCGCCCGCGCGACATCGGATTGGTATAGAAAATCAGATCGCTCTTCATCGCGACTCTCCCCTTCGGCCGGAACAGATTGTGAACGGAGAGCGTCGTCCAAATCAAGCGCTTTTTCCGGTGCGATTTCGCTCGACGCGCTGGCGGTCACGACGCATCGTCCGGCATCCTCACTCCCGGCAAAAGGGTGCCCCTATGCGCTTTCCGATCATTGCGGCTGCATTGCTCTTCTCGGTACCTGCTGTTGCGCAAACCGCGCCTCCCGCAGCGACGCCGACCGCGGTTGCTACCGATCGGATGGCGGAAGCGCGTGCCAAGCTGATCGCTGCCGACACCAACAAGGACGGCAAATGGAGCAAGGCCGAATGGCTCGCTGCGGGCCGGCGCGAGCGCGGCTTCGATTTCATCGATGGCGACCGCGACGGGTTCGTGACGCCTGCCGAGCTGAAGGCCGGCATGGAGCGGGCACGGGCGATGGGGTTCGGCGGCCCCAATTGACGTTATGCTGACCGAAGCGGTCAGGCGGCGGCGTACCAGGCGACGCCGTCGGCCATCCGCCGGGTCGCGCGTCCCTCGATTTCGAGATGGCGGAGATGGGCGAGCGATTCGCCCGTTGCCATTCCGAGCAGCTCGGGGCCAATCGCGCGCCTGAACAGCCGGCCGAAGCAATCGATTGCGCGCGCCGGCTTTTCGATGAAGACGGCCAGTTCGTCGAGCCGTTCGCGGTGTTCGCGGTCGAGCGCATCCAGCCGCGTGTGCAGCCCGGTAAAGGCATCGCCGTGCCCCGGAAGCACCAACAGATCGTCGGGAAGCCGCTTGAGTTTTGCGATCGAATCGAGCCATTCGCCGAGCGGGTCCGCATCGGGCTCGGTCACGCCGAGCGAGACGTTGGAACTGATCCGCGGCAACACCTGATCGCCCGAAATCAGCAGCCCACGCTCTTCATCATAAAGACACGCATGTTCGGGCGAATGGCCCGATCCCGTTACGATCCGCCAGGGCCTTCCGCCGATCGTCAGCGTGTCGCCATCGGCAATTCGGTGATAGCCGAGCGGCAGCGGCGTGATGATCCGGCGAAAGCCCGCCCAGCCGCGCTCCGTCACATGTGCGGTCTGCGCGTCGTCCCAGCCGGCCGCGCGCCAGAAAGCAATCATTTCGGTGGGCACGGCATCGCGCGCGTCCGCCGCGAGCATTCGCGCGGTCAGCCATTCGCCGCGCGTCATCACCAGCGGGCATCGGTGATGATCGCACATCCAGCCCGCCAGCCCGATATGATCGGGGTGGAAATGCGTGCCGATCACGCGGGTGACGCGCACGCCCGCCAGCGGCCCCTTGAACAGCGCCTTCCACACATCGCGCGCGGGATCGAGGTTCATGCCGGTATCGACAATCGCGACGCCCTTGCCGCGATCGTCCTCGTCGTCGATCAGCCAGCAATTCACATGCTTGAGCGGCCCCGGCACGAACACCCGGACCCAGCGCAGCCCTTCGGCCACCGCCAGCAATTGCGTCGCGGCGATATCGGGATGGCCAAAGGGATAGGTCAGCCCCTTGTGGCTCGTTGGCACGAAGCTCGCATCGGGGACCAATGATGCGTCTGGGCTGATCTCCGTCACGCGGCGCTCAGCGTTTGAACGGATCCTGGAATCCGCGCGCTTCTAGTTCGGTTTCGACATGATCGGCATTTTCGGCGTCGCGCGCTGCCTGTTCGCGCTCGGCACGCAGTTCGGTGATCAGCGCCGCACGGTCGCCCTCAAGGCGGTTGTCGACGGGCGCTTCGATGCCTGCCGCCTTTGCCGCCTTGGCAACGATCGCATCGAGTTCGCGTTGCGAGCACAAGCCAAGCGTCACAGGGTCCTTGGGGGTGATGTTGGCGATGTTCCAATGGCTGCGGTCGCGGATCGCGGCGATCGTCGTACGGGTCGTGCCGATCAGATTGCCGATCGCGCCGTCGGAAATTTCGGGGTGGTTTCGGATGATCCAGGCAATGCCGTCGGGCTTGTCCTGCCGCTTGGAAACCGGCGTGTAGCGCGGCCCCTTGGTGCGGCGGACCTGATCGGGCCCTTTCAATATCCTGAGGACGTGGCTGGGATCGGCCTGGCCCTTATCGATCTCTTCTTGCGTCAGCTCGTGCGCGCGCAGCGGGTCGCGACCGGTCAGCTTGGTTGCCGCTGTGTCGTCGGCGATCGCCTGGATTTCGAGGATGTGCAGGCCGCAGAATTCGGCGATCTGCTCAAAGCTGAGCGAGGTATTGTCGACCAGCCATGAGGCGGTTGCGTGCGGCATGAGCGGCTGGGCCACTTTGATAACTCCATCAAATCAAAATCGTCAGAAACAATAAGGGCCGCCCCTTTCGGAACGGCCTGTCACTTCACTGACTTAGTGCGGATGCGCGGCGGGGGCAAGGAAAGAGACGGGCACCCAACCGGCGCGGCTGGCGTTGATCGCGTGGACGGGCAATAGTGATTGCCGGAAATCAAGGATAGCAGCGATGAGCGTCGCCTTTCGTCGCGACAGCGACGAGGAACACAAGGAACCCCGGTTCGAACTGCCCTTGCCCGCCGGACCCAATCTGGTGACGGCACGCGGGCTGTCGCTGACCCGCGCCAGACTGGCCGATGTCGAAGCCGCCATCGCGGCCGAAACCGATGCGCTGCGGACAGAGGACCTGAAGCGTCAGCTGCGATACTGGCAGACCCGTGCCACCACCGCGATGATCGCCCCGATACCGACAGGCGAGGAAGTCGCGTTCGGCTGTCGGGTGACGTTCCGGCTCAACGGAGCCAAACGCGTGATCGACATTGTCGGCGATGACGAGGCCGATCCAAAAGCCGATCGCATCTCGTTTTCAGCGCCGCTGGTCCGCGCAATGATCAACGCAGGCGTTGGCGAGACGCTGGATTTCGGGGGAAAGCCGGACGCGCTCGAGATCGTGGCGATCGTGCCGCTTCCGGTCGCAGATTGAAAAGGCGGCACCATCCAAGACGGGACGATCCATGACGACCACCCTCTATGGCATCAAGAATTGCGACACGATGAAGAAGGCGCGGGCAGCGCTCGATGCCGCCGGGATCGCGCATCAATTCTATGATTACAAAGCGGTGGGCATCGATGAGGCGACGTTGCGCATATGGGCAGCGGCAGTCGGCTGGGAGAAATTGCTCAATCGCGCGGGAACGACGTTTCGCAAACTCGCCGATGCCGACAAGCAGGATATCGATGCCGACAAGGCCATCGCGCTAATGCTGGCCAACCCCTCGATGATCAAGCGCCCGGTGCTCGATCATGACGGCGCGCTGACGATTGGCTTCGATGCCAGCGTTTATCGCACGCTCGAGCGCTGAAATCGGGCTTGTCGAGACGCTCGTCGGCCCCATATCGGCGGCACCTCTTACAGGAGCCGACAGCATGACCACCGCGACCTGGCACGACACCGTGATCGCCCAATCCGACCAAACGATCGTGATCGAAGGCAATCATTATTTCCCGCCCGATTCGGTCAACATGGCGCTGCTCGAGGACAGCAGCACACACACCAACTGTCCCTGGAAGGGCGAGGCAAACTACAAGACGATTGTCGTCGATGGCGACCGCAACGCCGATGCCGCCTGGTATTACCCGACGCCCAAGGACAAGGCCGCCGAGATCAAGGGATATTTCGCGTTCTGGAAGGGCGTGAAGGTCGCCTGAACCCGGCTTGCACGCGCCGCCGATAAGGCGCAGCCTACCTGCGGCGAAGGGCATAAGCGGGGAGGCTATGATGGCGACATTCGGGCGGCAGCGGCCGGCAACATGGTTCTGGATCGTGAGCGGCGTCTTGCTGCTCTGGGCGGCAGCGGGGGCGTTTGCCTGTTATGCACATATGACGACGGATGCGAAAGCGCTGGCGGCGATGAGTGCGTATGACCGGGCCTATTTTCAGGCGCTGCCCGGCTGGTTCGGCATGTCGTTCGTGCTGGCGACGGTGCCGGCGGTGGCAGGGGCGGCTGCATTGCTGATGCGATCCAAGCTGGCCTTCCCCCTGTACGTCTTGTCGCTGATCGGCGTCGTCATCCAGTTCGGCTATGTGCTCGGCGCGACCGATATCATTGCCGTGAAGGGCGCGGTGACGGCGATAGCGTTTCCGCTGTTCATCCTCGTCATGTGCCTGTTCCAGCTATGGTTCACGAGAATGGCGATCCGGCGGGGCTGGCTGGCTTAAACCCTTGGCGTGCGGCTGGCGGTGACCTCGCCGAGCGGCTATGAGCGGCGCCATGTCAACGACCTACACGATCGACACATCGACGAGTCGGGCCAACCCGACGCCTGCGCCGATGAAGCGGCTGACGGTGCCCGCAATTCGCAAGCGCAAAGGCGGCGAGCCGCTGGTGATGCTGACCGCCTACACCGTGCGGATGGCGCAGTTGCTCGATCCTCACTGCGACATGTTGCTGGTCGGCGACAGCCTGGGGCAGGTGATCTACGGCTTGCCGACCACCGTCCCCGTCACATTGGAAATGATGGCAGCCCACGGCGCGGCGACGGTGCGCGGCAGCTATCACAGCGTCGTCATAATCGACATGCCGTTCGGGAGTTATGAGGCATCGCCCGAGCGCGCGTTTGACAGCGCTGTCTATCTGCTCAAGCAAACCGGCGCGGCGGCGGTGAAGCTCGAAGGCGGCACGGCGATGGCGCCCACAGTGCGCTTTCTGGTCGAGCGCGGCATTCCGGTGATGGGGCATGTCGGGCTTACCCCGCAAGCAGTGAACGTGCTTGGCGGTTATGGCGCGCGGGGGCGCACGCAGGAGGAATTCGCGCGCATCCTCGATGATGCCAAGGCAATCAGCGACGCTGGCGCGTTCTCGATGGTGATCGAGGGCGTGGTCGAGCCGCTGGCGGCGCAAATCACCGCGAGCGTCGATGTGCCAACGATCGGCATTGGCGCGTCGGCTATGTGTGACGGTCAGGTGCTGGTCATCGATGACATGCTGGGCATGTTCGACCGCGTCCCGCGTTTCGTGAAGCGCTTTGACGATATCGCTGGCCGTATTTCCGCCGCGGTTGAAACCTATGCGGGCGAGGTGCGGTCGCGGACATTTCCAGGGCCGGAACAGACCTATGCCGCAAAGGACTGAACCCCTTCCGTTTCGGTAAACTCGCCGCTAAGGTCCGCGCCTTCCAGCCTTTGATGGAGTTTTTCTTTGGCCATCACGCCGCAAAACAATGAAGCATTTCTGCGCGAGGTGGATGAGGAACTGCGCCGCGATCAGGCGCTGCATTTCTGGCAGAGCTATGGCCGATGGGTGATCGCAGCGATCGTCGGCGGCCTCGCGGTCTTTGCCGGTATCCTGTATTGGCAGCATCGGCAGGAACAGCAATCGGGCGACCAGGGCCGTCAGTTCGGCAGCTTGTTTGAAAGTCTGGGCGCGGGCGACGAGAAAAAGACCGCCAAGCCGCTCGCCGATCTCGCAAGCAACGGCACCGCCGGTTACCGCGCCAGCGCCAAATTCGTTCAGGCCGATCTGGCGCTGCAAAAGAACGATCTGAAATCGGCAGCCGCGAAATTTGCCGAGGTCGCCGCCGATACGTCGCTGGCGAATCCGTTCCGCGATCTCGCGCTGATCCGTCAGACCACGGCGGAATATGACACGCTGAAGCCCGAAACGGTGATCGCGCGGCTTTCCCCGCTCGCGGTGAAGGGCGGGCCGTGGTTCGCAAGCGCAGGCGAGATGATCGCGGTCGCGCATCTGCGGCTGAAACATACGGCACAGGCGGGAAAATTGTTTGGCGAGCTTGCCAGCGACAAGTCCGTTCCCGACACGGTGCGCCAGCGTGCCGTGCAGATGGCGGGGGCGCTTGGCGTCGATGCCGTCAAGCAAGTTGAGGAAAAGAAAGCGCAATGAAAAATTCCTGGCGGATGACGGTCGCCATCGCGGCAGCGCTGTCGCTTGGCGCATGCGGCGTTTTCAAAGGCGGGCGCAAGACGCCGACGCTTGGCGACCGGGTGCCGATCCTGGTCTCCGAAAACGCTGCGGAGGCCGACAAGTCGATCAACGAAGTCCAGGTGTTGCTGCCGCCATCGGCGGTCAACGACAGCTGGACACAGCCCGGCGGCAGTCCTTCCAAATCGATGGGGCATGTGGCGCTTGGCCAGTCGCTCACGCGCGCCTGGGATGCTGGCATCAACGGCGGATCGAAGCGCGAGCGGCTCGCCGCAGCGCCGGTGGTCGCCGACAACAAGCTGTTCGTGATCGACGTGCAGGGCGAGGTCCACGCCTTTGCCGCCGATAGCGGGGCCGCGCTGTGGCGCGTGCCGATCGCGATCGACAAGAAGAACCGCGAAGCGCGCTTTGGCGGCGGTGTCAGCTATGATGATGGCAAGGTGTTCGCGATCGACGGGATCGGCGATGCGGTCGCCTTGTCCGCAGCCGATGGCAAGGAATTGTGGCGGGTGCGCCCGGGCGGCCCGTTGCGCGGTGCGCCGACAGTCGGCAACGGCGCGGTCTATGTCGTCAGCCAGGATAACCAGCTGTTCGCGCTGTCGCAGACCGATGGTTCGGTACAGTGGAGCCAATCGGGGTCGCTCGAATCGCAAGGGGTGTTCGGGGTTTCCGCACCGGCGGTCGGTCGCGGCACCGTCGTTGCGGGCTTCTCGTCGGGCGAGTTGAACGCCTATCGTTATGAAAATGGCCGGACGCTGTGGCAGGACACCTTGTCGCGCACGAGCATCTCAACCTCGGTCTCCAGCCTTGCCGATATCGATGCGAGCCCGGTGATCGATCAGAGCCGGGTTTACGCCGTCGGCGAGGGCGGCCGGATGGTCGCGCTTGAATTGACGACTGGGCAGCGGGTGTGGGAACAGAATTTCGCGGGCATTTCGACGCCGTGGATCGCGGGCGAATGGCTGTTCGTGGTGACAGACGATGCCAAGATGGTGTGCCTATCGCGCGCCAATGGCAAGATCCGCTGGATCAGTGAGCTGGGCGCGTTCAAGAACCTGAAGAAGCGCAAGAATCCGATTTTCTGGTTCGGTCCGCTGCTTGCCGGCGGGCGATTGATCGTGCTCAATTCGCAAGGGCAGATCGTGTCGGTTTCGCCTGCGACTGGCGAGATTGCCGAGCGGATCAAGGGCAGCGGGCCATTTTCGCTGCCGCCGCTGGTAGCCAACAACATGCTGTATGTGATCGACGACAAGGGCAAGATCACCGCGTATCGGTGATGGCCTGGCGGCTGAGAATGCGGTCAAACGGGGCGGCTGGCGCAAATCGGCGACGTCGCTAAAAGGCGGCGATGGCCAATCTCCCCGTCGTCGCGATCATCGGTCGCCCCAATGTCGGCAAATCCACCTTGTTCAACAGGCTCGTCGGCAAGAAGCTGGCGCTCGTCGATGATCGTCCCGGCGTCACGCGCGATCGTCGCGAGGGCGAGGCGCATCTGATCGGTCTCGATTTCCGGATCATCGACACCGCCGGCTATGAAGACGAAGATGCCGCATCGCTGCCCGGGCGGATGCGGCAACAGACCGAGGCCGCCGTCGCGATGGCCGATGTCGCGCTGTTTCTTATCGATGCGCGGGTCGGATTGGTGCCGCTCGACGAGGAGATCGCCCGCTGGCTGCGTGGATCGAAGACGCCGATCGTGCTCGTCGCGAACAAGGCCGAAGGGCGTGCGGGCGAGGCGGGTATTCTCGATTCGCTATCGCTCGGCTTTGGCGATCCGGTGCAGCTTTCGGCCGAACACGGCGAAGGGATGGGCGATCTGTTCGAGGCGCTGTTGCCGCATCTCGACGGCAAGGCCACCGAAGACGAGATCGAGGAGGACGAGGACAATCCCAACGCCCCGCTGAAACTCGCAATCGTCGGCCGCCCAAATGCGGGAAAATCGACGCTCATCAACCGCATCCTTGGCGAGGAACGGCTGATCACCGGGCCAGAGGCCGGCATCACCCGCGATTCGATCGCGATCGACTGGGAATGGCCAAGCCCTGGCGGCGGCATGCGGCCGGTGAAGCTGATCGACACCGCCGGGATGCGCAAACGCGCCAACGTTCAGGACAAGCTCGAAAAACTGTCGGTCGCGGATGCGCTCCACGCGATCGATTTCGCCGAGGTCGTCGTGCTGTTGCTCGATGCGACGCGCGGGCTGGAGGTGCAGGACCTGAAGATCGCCGACCGCACCTTGCAAGAGGGCCGGGCGCTGGTGATCGCGCTCAACAAATGGGACGTGGCGGAGGATGCCTCGCGGCTGTTCAACGGGGTGCGTGCGGCGCTCGATGAGGGGCTGGCGCAGGTGAAAGGCGTACCCCTGCTGACGATTTCGGGGGCGACGGGGACGGGCATCGATCAGTTGCTTGGTGCGGCATTCGAGACGCGGGATGCGTGGTCGCGCCGGGTGGGGACGGGCGAGCTCAACCGCTGGTTCGAGCGCGCTATCGAGGCTAATCCTCCGCCGGCACCCGGCGGCAGGCGGATCAAGCTGCGCTATCTGACGCAGGCCAAGACGCGGCCGCCCGGCTTCGTGCTGTTCGGGACGCGGGTCGATCAACTCCCGGAAAGCTACCAGCGCTATCTCATCAACGGCATCCGGCGCGATCTTGGCTTTGGAGCGGTGCCGGTCCGGCTGACCTTGCGCGCGCCCAAAAATCCATTCGACGGATGATCCGGCAGATCGACGCCCGTGGCCTTCGCTGTCCGTGGCCCGCGATCAGGCTTGCTCGGGCCTTGCGTGACGGCTCGGAAATCGTCGAAATCATTGCCGATGATCCCGCAGCGGGTGATGAGCTTGCCCGGCTTGCCCAAGCGCAGGGCGCACTGATCATCTCCATTCCGGACGATTCTGTCCCCAAATTTCGCATCGTCGCGTCGTCCGCCGTCAACCGCTCGTTTACCCGCGAGGCGTAAAAAGATCGCGGGACCTCGGCCGGTTCCGGCGTCGAACAGGAGCGATGTGTGGCTTTTCAGGGCAATGAGCTGATCGACTGGCCCGCCTTTACCCAGGCGCGCAGCGAACTTGGTACGGGATTCGTGCGGATCCTTGGCTATTTCCAGGAAGACGGCGTCAAATCGGTGTCGGCGATCGAAGCCGCGATGCGCGCCGGCAATCCTGCCGCGATGGTGATCCCGGCCCACACGCTGAAAGGCGAGGCGCGGCAGTTTGGCGCAGAGCCACTGGCGACCGTTGCCGAACACATCGAAACGATCGCGCGGAGCTGCGTCGAGACCCGCGACACGCCCGATGCCGCCCTGCCGCATGTGGTGAGCCTGCGTCCGCTGTTCGACGAGACGCTGACGCTGCTTCAGCGGGAGGCCAATCCGCTGGTCGAACGTCGCCCCATGGGCTTCGGGCGCCGCGCCGGTCTCGCGGGCTGATCAACGCCGCCATTGTTGCCATCTGCCACGCGCTGACGATCGCCACAGCCACTCCATCGGCCCATATCGATACCGCGTCAGCCACGGCGCCGACCATGCCAGCACCGCGGTCCACACGCCGATCACGACGAGCATCAGCGCCGATCGCGACAGTGCGCCGTACCAGCCCAGCCCATAGCCGTAGAACAGGCTCGTGCAGATCACGGTGGACGCGAGGTAATTGCTGAACGCCATCCGCCCGGCGGCTTCGATCCGCCGATTGAGCCACCCACGGTGCCGGCTGAGCAGCGCCAACAGGCATGCCCAGCCAAGGATCGCAACTGGGCGCACGAAGGTGCCTGCGGGCAGCCGCGCCGTCGCCACTGCCAACAGATCGAAATCCGTCGCGATATCGAGCCACGCCAGCGCAACGAATGCCGGCAGCGAAACGGCGAAGCAGATCGCCGCCCAGCGAACATAACGCCCGGCGGGCCAGGCACCTGTCAGCAACCCGGTCCGGTACGCCGCCATTCCCATCAGCATGAAGCCCAGCGTTTCGAGCCCGACGGTGGCGATCAGCTGGAACGGCAGGGTCATCGTGTCCGCCCAGCGATCGGCGAGGATCGTTGAATATCCCGATCGATGGATTGCGATATCGGCTTCGATCAATGATTTGGGCGGCTCGCCGAACAAGTCACGGTAGGTGTCGAGCGTTTCCACCGCGTCCTTGGGCGGGTGTGCGGCGTGTGCCGCGATCGATTGGCGTGCCTCCGCGATCGACGAGGGAATCGAGGCATAGGCAATTGTCTGGAGCAGCAGCGCACACAGCGCCGACGCCAACAGCTGCGGCACCGCCATCTTGCGGAAAAAATAGGCGACCGCCCCGACCAGCGCATAATGATGAAGGATATCGCCCCACCAGAACAGCCACAAATGGGCAAGGCCGAACAGCAGCAGCACGGCCATGCGCGCGAAATGAACGCGCGCGCCTGATCTGCCCGCCGCTTCGGCACGCTCCACGACCAGCAACAGCGACGCACCGAATAGCATCGAAAACAGCCCGCGCATCTTGCCGTCGATCAGCACGAAGGCGACCGCCCAGGTCGCCAGATCGGCCCCCGTCGCCCCGCCGGCCGCACGCGGATTATCATAGGCGGCTTCGGGCAGGGCAAAGGCGATGACGTTCATGACGAGAATGCCCATCACCGCGACGCCCCTGACGAAATCGAGGGTGACGATGCGTGCGTTACCGCTGGGCTTGCCCTCGCCCTCGCTCATCGCAATTCGCGGCGGATCATCAGCTTCAGGCCCGACCAGATTGCATCGACGGCGCAAACCTTCACATCGACAAGGCCCATCGGCAGCGCGACCTCGCGGATCACTTCCTCGGTAATGTCGGTCGGCACCTTGGCGGCTTTCTTTGGCCAGGAAACCCAGATGATCCCTGCAGGCGCGATGAGGTGCCGCAGGCGGGTGAGGTCGGCGGCCATTTCGCTCCGGTCGACGACGAACAGATGCGCGAGATCGAGGGCCGCGACAGGCTCTTGATGTTCGATGAGCCGGGCGATCGCCTCGGTTAGCTCAACCCGAACGCTTTGCGGCATGTTGGGCAGCCACGCCGTCATGCCGGGTTTGAACCCGAGCTTTGCCGCCAATGGGGTGCCGGAATATCCCGACGCCACCTGACCGCGCGTGTTGCCTTGTCCTGCGCTCACAGCCAGCTCGAAATCTGTTTCAGCGGCTTTTTGCGCAACGCGTGCAGCGGCACCGTTGCGTCGGCGCCGGCAAGGCCCGCAACGACGATCATGATGGGCTTTTCGTTTGCGGGGCGTTTGCAGACGCGGTTGAGGAACCGCATCGGGTTTGGGGTATGGGTGAGCGTCACGACATTGGCGGCGTGGAGCGCGGCGAGCAGAAAACCCGTCGCAATGCCGACGCTTTCGTTGACATAATAATTCTGCCGGTCGTCACCGGGATCGATCCCGCCGCGACGCTGCCCGAACACGACGATCAGCCAAGGCGCTACCTCGAGATAGGATTTGTCGGCATCGGTGCCGAGCGGGGCGAGCGCATCGAGCCACTCGTCGCCGGCCTTGCCCTCGTAAAATGCGCGTTCCTCTGCCTCGGCAGCGGCGCGGATTTCGGCCTTGAGCGCAGGCGATCCGATGACGGCAAAATGCCAGGGCTGGTGATTGGCCCCTGACGGCGCGGTGCCGGCCGCCTCGATCGCCGCCTCGATGATCGCGCGCGGCACGGGCGCATCGCTGAAATACCGACAGGTGCGGCGCTCGCGAAGGTGATCGCGAAACGACGATGTCCGCGCGATCCGGTCGGCATCGTCGAGCAGCGGTAGGCCAGGCCAAGGCTGGGCGGGGTGATCGAGCATCGATGCGACCTTTTCGGGCTATAAAGACTATGATCTTGCCCGATTCTACCCGGATCAGCGAGGGGCCCCGGGTCCCTAATCGTCGCTTTCGGGCTTGCTCTGCAGCTGGATGTAATTGGCGATGCCCATCCGTTCGATCATCTCGAACTGACGCTCGAGCGTGTCGACATGCTCCTCTTCGCTCTCGAGGATTTCGGCCAGCAGATCGCGCGTCACGAAATCGCGGACCGCCTCGCAGTGGACAATGCCTTCGCGCAGCGGCGGCAGCGCCTCCATTTCAAGCGCGAGATCGGCCCGCAGCAACTCCTCAACCGTCTCGCCGATTTTCAGCCGGCCAAGCATCTGGAAATTGGGAAGGCCATCGAGAAACAGGATGCGCTCCGCCAATTTGTCGGCATGCTTCATCTCGTCGATCGATTCGCCATATTCGAACTTCGCCAGCCGCCGTACGCCCCAGTGATCGAGCATGCGGTAGTGCAGGAAATACTGGTTGATGGCAGTCAGTTCGTTTTTCAGGACATCGTTGAGAAATTCGATGACCTTTGCGTCGCCCTTCATGGCCGCTCCCTTGGCTATTCAGCAGGGCGAAGACTAGGCGGCGGCCCGCTCCGAGTCGATAACGCAGCGCGCAAAAGCGAAACACTGCCCGCATTTGGGCTGGCGCCCGAGCGCCTGATAGGCCGAGCGCGGGCAGGTCGCCCCGGCGCGCGCGGCCGAGCGGACTTCACGTTCTCCGATGGCATTGCAGATGCAGACAACCATGTGGCGCTCCCTCGATGATGGAGCGATAGAGCTAATGAGAACGATTCGCAAGCACTTTTGAGGATGATTCGCAATAACACAACGACATGGGACTAGTCGAAGCCTGTGGCGCGCCTTACTCACGCCCTCTTGTGCTCCTGCGGAGGCAGGAGCCCAGTCTGGGTCCCCGCCTTCGCGGGGACACAATGCCCTATGCCTACCCCATCAACCCCTCAAAAAATCCCTCATGCGCGCTGCGCAAATCGCTCAGCGTCACGACATGATCGTCGTCGGGCAGCTCGAAAATGAGCCGGTCGAGGATCGTGCGGCCGATGCGTTCCACCTCGACGCCGGCCTTGTCGGCGGCCATCAGCATATCGAGCAGATGCGCGTCGTCGACCGTGGCGACGTACAGCCCCTGATCCTCGCCAAATAGCGCGCAGGCGACACCACAAGGCAGCGGCGCGTTGAACATCGCGCCGATGCCGCCCGCAAGCGCCATTTCGGCGATCGTCACCGCAATGCCACCGTCCGACACGTCATGCACCGCGGTCAGCCAGCCATCGTTGATCGCCCGCCGGACAAACGCCCCGTTGCAGCGCTCCGCATTCAGATCGACCGGCGGCGGCGGGCCATCTTCGCGGCCATGAAGCTCGCGCAACCAAAGCGACTGGCCCAGATGGCCCGTCCGTGCGCCGATCAGCACGATGACATCGCCTGTACCCTTGAAGGCGATCGTCGCGGCCTTGCGCCAGTCATCGATCAGCCCGACGCCGCCGATCGCCGGCGTAGGGAGGATCGCGGAGCCCGATCCGTCTTCATTTTTGGTCTCGTTGTAGAGGCTGACATTGCCCGACACGATCGGGAAATCGAGCGCGGCGCACGCCTCGGCCATCCCCTCGATACAGCCGACGAACTGGCCCATGATCTCCGGGCGCTGGGGATTGCCGAAATTCATGCAGTCGGTGGTCGCAAGCGGCTTTGCGCCGACCGCGCACAGATTGCGATACGCCTCGGCGATTGCCTGTTTCCCGCCTTCGACCGGATCGGCAAGGCAATAGCGCGGCGTGCAATCGGTGGTGATTGCGAGCGCCTTGTTCGTGCCATGGACGCGCACGACCACCGCATCGCCGCCCGGGGGCTGCACGGTATCGCCGCCGACCTTCTGGTCATATTGTTCCCAGATCCAGCGCCGGCTGGCGAGATCGGGCGACGCCATCAGCTTGAGCAGATCGGCCGCCACATCCTTCGTTTCGGGCACATCGACCAATGCCTTTGGCGGCGGCGTCTTCACCCAGGGCCGGTCATAAGCGGGCGCATCATCGGCCAGCGGGCCGAGCGGGATATCGGCGACGGTCTCGCCGTGGTGGACCAGCACCATCCGGCCCGTATCGGTGACTTCGCCGATCACCGCGAAGTCGAGTTCCCACTTGCGGAAGATGGCCTCGGCAAAAGCTTCGCGTCCGGGCTTGAGCACCATCAACATGCGCTCCTGCGATTCGGAGAGCATCATTTCATAGGCAGTCATGCCGGTTTCGCGTTGCGGCACCTTGTCCATGTCGAGCCGGATGCCGACGCCGCCCTTCGACGCCATTTCGACGCTGGAGGAGGTGAGGCCCGCAGCACCCATATCCTGGATGGCGACGATCGCGTCCGACGCCATCAGCTCGAGACATGCCTCGATCAACAGCTTTTCGGTGAAGGGATCGCCGACCTGTACCGTTGGTCGTTTCTCCTCCGAATCCTCTGAAAAATCCGCGCTCGCCATCGTCGCGCCGTGGATGCCGTCGCGGCCCGTTTTCGAGCCGACATAGACGATCGGATTGCCGACGCCCGATGCTGCCGAATAAAAAATCTTGTCCTGATCGGCGATGCCAACGGTCATTGCGTTGACCAGGATGTTGCCATCATAGGCACGGTGGAAATTCACCTCTCCACCCACTGTCGGCACGCCCACGCAATTGCCATAGCCGCCAATGCCGTGGACCACGCCCGCGATCAGATGGCGCATCTTCGGATGATCGGGCCGCCCAAAACGCAGCGCGTTCAGATTGGCGACGGGCCGCGCGCCCATCGTGAAGACATCGCGCAGGATGCCGCCAACGCCCGTCGCCGCGCCCTGATAGGGCTCGATATAGGAGGGGTGGTTGTGGCTCTCCATCTTGAAGATCGCCGCCTGCGGCTTCCCGTCAGGGCCGGGGCCGATATCGATGACGCCGGCATTTTCGCCGGGGCCGCAGATCACCTGTGGGCCGGTCGTCGGCAGCTTTTTCAGATGGATACGGCTGGATTTGTAGGAGCAATGTTCAGACCACATCACCGAGAAGATGCCGAGCTCGGTCAGGTTCGGCTCGCGCCCCATCGCCTTCAGGACGCGCTCATATTCTTCGGGCGACAACCCGTGCTGGGCGATGATTTCGGGCGTGATTTCGGTGGTGATCTGGCTCATTCCGGGGCTTTTAGCCGGGGCGTGCCACCGGAGCCAGCCAATTTGAAACGCGCAAGGCCACCCCGGCTCCGGTGAGTTGCGCGACGATGAAACCCGGCGCGTCGATTGGGCGGATGCCGGCGAAACTGTCGGTCATCGCCCGCGCGACCGTGATCGCCGGGTTTGCGAAGCTGGTCGATGAAGTGAACCAATAACCGGCGGTAATCCAGAGTGCGACTAACGCTGGCACCGCTTCGGGCCTTTGCCGCGAGCCGAGCACGATCGTCAGCAACAGGCCGAACGTGGCGACGGATTCGCCGAGCCATTGCCCGGCACCGGTGCGCGGCTTGATGCCGGCTTCCACGATCGCCATCCCGAACATCGCATGGACGATGAGGACGCCGATGATTCCGCCCGCCAGCTGGACGACGAGATAGGGCAGCCAATCGCGCCGCTCGGCGAGCATTAGCGTCACCGCAGGATTGAAATGCGCGCCTGATATCGGCCCAAGCAACGTGATCAGCACATAAAGCACCGCTGCCGTCGCGCCAGTATTGCCGAGCAGCGCGACTGCATCATTGCCGTCCGCCAGCCGCTCGGCCATCACTCCCGATCCGACGACGGTCGCAAACAGGATCAGCGACCCGAGAAATTCCGCCGCCAGCGCGCGCTGCTGGTCGCGCGTCATAAAATCTCGTGAACCCGCTCCTGCGGACGACAAAGGCGCACGCCCTTCTCGGTTTCGACGAGTGGCCGGTTGATCAGTGCGGGATGCGCCATCATCGCATCGAGGATCGCTTCGTCGTCGGCAACGAGCAGCCCGAGTTCGGCGCACAATTCGGCTGCGGGGCTGTTATGGGTGCGTAGACCTTCGCGGGCGGTGATTCCGGCCCTCGTGTACAGCGCAATGAGCTGTTCGCGGGTCGGCGGGGTTTTCAGATACTCGATCACGGTCACGTCGATCCCCGGCGTTTCCTCCAGAATTGCCAGCGTTTTGCGCGATGTGCCGCAGGCCGGATTATGCCAGATCGTTGCTTCCATCACGCGCATCCACAGGCCGTTTTGGCGGTCAGTGCGTCAATGGTGGCCGAAGTGCCATAGCTGGTCGATTGGCCTTCGGTCAGGAAGGTTTCCCACACCACGCCTTGCGGGTCGGTGATCCAGCTCTTTTCGGATTTGGCATAGCAGCAAGTCGTCTGGCCTTCTTCGACCACGACCGCATCAGCTTTGGCGAGGCGCCCATAGACTTCGGCCAGTTCGCCCGCGTCCTCAACCTGGATGCCGAGATGTTCGACCCCTGATGTGGCACCGCGCATCGATATGGCGAAGTTCACCCGTGGATCATCAAGCATCCATTTGGCGTAATCCGGCTTAGTGACGCTGGGGGCAGCGGCGAAGAGCGTCGAATAAAAGCCGATCGAGCGATCGAGATCGTCGACCGCGACATGGACGTGCAGGCGTTTCATGCGGCGTTCCTTTCGGTGGCGGGGGAGAGGCATGGATCGGACGGTTCGGCAGGCGCGCAGGCAGCACCACCGCAGCAATTGTCGGTCAGATACCCGACCAGCGCGGTCATTGCCGCGAAATCCGCCGAATAGATCAGCGATCGGCCTGCGCGCCGGCGCACGACCAGGTTTGAGCGCTCAAGCTGGGCCAGGTGAAACGACAGCGATGACGCTGCAATACCAAGCCGATCGGCAATCTGGCCAGCCGGCAAGCCTTCAGGGCCAGCCTCAACCAGCAAACGAAACGCGGCCAGCCGGTGGTCCTGCGCAAGGGCGGCAAGCGCCGCGATGATGCCATCCGGATCGATCATGTCACCCGCATACATCAATTCGATATTATTGGAAATATCGAATTGATGTATGCGCCGCGCTATTCGGTGCGTCGTCCCCGCATCTCGATGAAGCGGTAAACGTCGGCGGCGCTTTGATCGGCGCGTTCTTCCATTGGGACGTGGCCGGTCTTGGGATAGATGATGAGTTCGGCACCCGAGACGCGCTTGGCGAGCCAACGCCCGGACGACACGGGGATCAGATGATCCTCATCACCCCACAGGATGAGCGTCGGGGCGCTGATCCGGGCCAGTTTGGCGTCGGTGGCGGGCTCGGACGGCGTCGCGAACCGCTCGATCGTTGCCTCGCGGTTGCCGGGATAGCGGAGCAGCTCCCAATAGAGATCGACTGCCTTGTCATCGGCAAGCTTTGGATTGGCAAAGGCGGCGGGCAGGTTGTCGGCGATCAGGCTGCGCGGGGTGACGATGGTCGCCAAAGTGCGGATTACCGGCATGCGCGCGATCCGGAAGGCAAGTGGCGGGGTCGTACTGCCCGGCTCCGGCTGACCGACCGAATCGACGAGGATCAGGCCGCTGACGCGTTCGGGATGCGCCAGCGCATAATGCCACGCCACCCCGCCGCCCATCGAATTGCCGGCAAGGATGAAGCGATCGACTCCCATTTTCGCGCGAACGCGCTCGAGGATATTGACGAACGCGGCGGTGCTGTAATCCCCGCTCGGATTGGCGCCCGTCAGGCCGTGGCCGGGCAGGTCGAACCTTATCATGCGATAGCGTTTGCCGAGGCGATCGGCCCAGGGCTGCCAGGTGTGGAGTGACGCGTTTGATCCGTGCACGAGGATCATCACCGGGGCATCTCGCGGCCCGGTATCGCGCAAATGCACCGTGAGGCCGCCGCCGATATCGACATATTGCGAGGTCGCATCGCCATATTTGGCGCGCATCGCGGTGGGATCGGTATCGGGCGTGCGGAAGGCAAACAGAGCGGCACCGGCGATGACGATCAGCGCGAGCAAAACCCACCCGGCAATTCGCAATACCCGCTTCATCGAATGCTCCGTCAGTTGCCGACCTGAAATCCGCCGACCCGGCTCTGTAAAAGGATACCCATCGCATTGTGCTCCTGCGAAGGCAGGAGCCCAGGCTGGGTCCCCGCCTTCGCGGGGGCACGAGGCGTTGGCCTCATGGCTCTTGCCGCGCCAGCCATTCTTCGAGCCATTTGATCGTGTAGTTGCCCGCCTGAAAATCGGGTTCGTCGAGCAAAGCCTGGTGGAGCGGGATCGTCGTCGTCGGCCCCTCGATCACGAATTCCTTCAGCGCGCGGCGCAGGCGGCGCAAAGCGCCCTGCCGCGTGGTGCCGTAGACGATCAGCTTGGCGATCATCGAATCATAGTAAGGCGGCACGCGATATCCGGCATAAAGCCCGCTATCGACGCGCACGTTCATGCCGCCCGGCGCATGGAACTGCTTCACCAGGCCGGGTGAGGGGGCAAAGGTGCGCGGATCCTCGGCATTGATCCGGCATTCGATCGCATGCCCTCTGAAATGCACGTCCTGCTGACGCAGCGTCAGCGGATGCCCCTCGGCAATGCGGATTTGCTCGCGCACCAGATCGAGCCCGGTGATCGCCTCGGTCACCGGGTGCTCCACCTGCAGCCGGGTGTTCATCTCGATGAAATAGAATTCGCCGTCTTCCCACAGGAATTCGATCGTGCCGGCGCCGCGATAGGCCATGTCGGCCATTGCCTTCGCGCAGATGCCGCCGATCCGCTCGCGGTCCTCGGCCGGCAGGATCGGCGAGGGCGCTTCCTCCAGCACCTTTTGATGCCGCCGCTGGAGCGAACAGTCGCGCTCGCCGAGGTGGATCGCGTTGCCGTTGCCATCGCCGAAAATCTGGATTTCGATGTGGCGCGGATTGCCGAGATATTTTTCGAGATAGACCGTCGCGTCGCCGAATGCGGCCTTCGCTTCGCTGCCGGCCTGCTGCATCAACGATTCGAGTTGATCCTCTGACGTGCACACTTTCATGCCCCGCCCGCCGCCGCCCGACGCGGCCTTGATGATCACCGGATAGCCCGCCTTCGCCGCGATCGCCTTCGCTTCGGCCAGATCGCTGATTGCGCCGTCTGAGCCGGGCACGAGCGGCAGGCCGAGTGCGCCGGCGGTGCGCTTCGCCTCGATTTTGTCGCCCATCGTGCGGATATGTTCGGGTTTGGGGCCGACGAAGATGATGTCGTGCGCCTCGACGATCTCTGCGAACTTCGCGTTTTCACTCAGGAAACCATATCCTGGGTGGATGGCGTCCGCGCCCGATATCTCGGCGGCGGAGATGATGTTGGGGATGTTCAGATAGCTCTCGGTCGCCGCCGGCGGGCCGATGCAGATCGCCTGATCGGCGAGGCGGACGTGCATCGCGTCGGTATCCGCGGTCGAGTGCACCGCGACCGTTTCGATCCCCATTTCATGGCACGCACGGTGGATGCGCAGCGCGATCTCGCCGCGATTGGCGATCAGGAGCTTCTTGATCTGGGGCATGCGTTTATTCGACTACCACGAGCGGCTGATCGAATTCGACCGGCTGACCGTTTTCAATGAGGATCGCGGTGACGGTGCCGCCTGTCGGCGCAACGATGGGGTTCATCACCTTCATCGCCTCGATGATGACGAGCGTCGCCCCGGCGGCGACCTTGTCGCCGACCGACACGAAAGGCTTCGCGCCGGGTTCCGCCGACAGATAGGCGGTGCCGACCATCGGCGACTTGACGGCATCGGCACGCGGCGTGGGTGCCGCCTCGATCATCGGTTGCGCCGGGGCTGCACCGGCGGAGGCGGAAGCTGGCGCATAGGACGGCGCTGGAGCCGCAGCGACCGTTACCGCGCGCGCGACGCGGACGAGGCGATCACCGTCCTGCACCTCGATCTCGGTCAACTTGGTCTGATCGAGCAATTCCGCCAGTTCGCGCACCAGATCGATATCGATCCGCATCGCGCCCTGGCCCGTTTCGGTAGTTTCCGCCATTCGTCATTGATCCCTGTTAAGACTGGCCCCGTCTCGACTTTTCGTCCTGTCAGATGCGCGCCGCCGCTTCAAGCGCCAGAAGATAGGATTGCGCACCGAATCCTGCGATCGAGCCGCGGGCCGCCATGCCGACATAGCTGTGGTGGCGATATGCCTCGCGCGCGGCGGGGTTCGAAATGTGCACCTCGATGATCGGTGTGGTGATCGATCGCACCGCATCATACAGTGCGAGCGAGGTGTGGGTGAGCGCACCGGCATTGAGCAGCACCGCCTTCGCCCCCGTCGCCTGCGCCTCGTGCATCCAGTCGATCAGATGCCCTTCGTGATTGGATTGCCGCATGTCGATCGTCAGATCGAGCACGCGGGCGCGGTCCTCGAGCATGCCGGCGATGTCATCGAGCGTGTCGTGTCCGTAAATGTCGGGCTCGCGCAGGCCAAGCAGATTGAGGTTGGGGCCGCTGAGGACAAAAATCGTTTCGGCCATGATGCCCCTTCACTCTCAACCATCCGTCGTCTGCCGCTATAGGCGCGCTGCACCCGCGGGCCAAGCAGCCTGCTCAGTCCAGCATCGCCTCGACTTGCGCCAGGCGATCCTTGCCGAAGAACATCTGGTCGCCGACGAAGAATGTCGGGATGCCGAACACGCCGCGCGCGATCGCTTGTTCGGTGTGCGCTGCCAGCCAGTCCTTGGCGGCTTGTTGCTGGCTGCGTTCCAGCATCGCGGCGCCGTCCATCCCGCCAGCGTCGATCACCCGCACGATGGTTTCGGGATCCGCCATCGGCTCGCCTGCCTCCCACATTGCCGCCAGCCCGATGTCGATGAAACGATCGAGCACGCCGTCTTCCTCCGCCACCACCGCCATCCGCATCAGCGCCAGCGTGTTGACCGGGAAATGCGGGTTCATCCTGAATTTCGCCAGCCCATGCGCTTCGATGAAGCGCGTCATCTCAAGCCGTTCATAGGCGATTTTTGCCGGCACTTCGGCGAACTGCACCATCGGCGCCTTGTTGCCCGTTGCCTTGAAGATGCCGCCGAGCAGGCACGGCGTGTACTGTGCGCTTGCGCCCGTGCGCGCCAGCAGGCCGGGCAGCGCCTTGTGCGCCAGATACGCGTTGGGGCTGGCGAAATCGAAGATGAATTCGACCGATTTTGTCATCAGAACCGCTCCGTCCAGGGCCTCAGGTCGAGCTCATGCGTCCAGGCATTGCGCGCCTGATCGTGCAGCATCACGTAATTCTTCGCGATTTCGGCGGGCGAAAGGACGGCATCGGCGGCGCGGGCTGCGCCGATATCGGGGATACGGCTGGCGATGAAATCGGTGTCGATGGGTCCATCGATGATCGAATGGGCGACGTGGATATTCTTCGGCCCCAATTCGCGCGCCATGCTCTGCGCCAGCATCCGCAGCGCCGCCTTCGCGCCCGAAAATGCCGAATAGCCGCTGCCGCCGCGAAGCGATGCGGTGGCGCCGGTGAAGATGATCGTCCCGCGTTCACGCGTCAGCATGTGCCGGGCGACTTCGCGCCCCATCAGGAATCCGCCGAAACACGCCATCTCCCACACCTTGCGGTAAACGCGCGCGGTCATCTCGGTGATCGGGAAGTTGACGTTGGCGCCGATGTTGAACACCGCAACCTCGATCGGACCGATGTCGTGTTCGATCCGGTCGACCATGGCGATCACCTGATCCTCTTCGCGCGCGTCGGCGGGAAAGGCTTGAGCGGCGAACCCGTCGTCGCGGATCGATTGCGCCAGCTCCTCGAGCTTATCGGCATTGGTCGCGCGGCGATTGACGCAGGCGACAAGGCCTTCGCGCGCAAAGGCGCGGGCGATGGCGCCGCCGGTCGCGTCGCCTGCACCGACAATCAGTGCTGCACTGCTCATGCCGTTTCTCCCCGTCGGCGTGCCCCGGTTGTTTGGCCCGGTTGCTTGGGTTGCCGGGTGGCCGGTAGCCTTCCTATATGCCGCCCACGGTCATGCAAGGGCGTATCATGTCAGTCGACGGCACCATCGGTATCCACATCAATGGCGAACATCGCCGCATTCTCGCAGGGCTGACGATTGCCAAGCTGGCCGATGAGCTGGGGCTGGAGCCTGAAAAAGTCGCGGTCGAGCGCAATCTTGAGATCGTCCCGCGATCGACCCTGGCGCATGTTATCGTCGAGGACGGCGATGAACTGGAAATCGTCCATTTCGTCGGCGGGGGCGATCATGCACCTGCGGTCACCGACGATAGCTGGACGGTCGCGGGTCGCACCTTTCGTTCGCGCCTCATCGTCGGCACGGGCAAGTACAAGGATTTCGCGCAGAACGCCGCCGCTGTCGCTGCATCGGGCGCGGAGATAGTCACGGTCGCGGTGCGGCGGGTCAACGTCACCGATCCGAAGGCGCCGATGCTCACCGATTTCATCGACCCGAAAAAAATCACCTACCTGCCCAACACTGCCGGCTGCTTCGATGCCGAAAGCGCGATCCGCACGCTGCGGCTGGCGCGCGAGGCGGGCGGATGGGACCTCGTAAAGCTCGAAGTGCTCGGTGAGGCAAAGACGCTTTATCCCGATATGGTCGAAACGCTGCGCGCGACCGAAATCCTCGCCAAGGAGGGGTTTCTGCCGATGGTCTATTGCGTCGATGATCCGATCGCGACGAAGCGGCTCGAGGATGCAGGCGCCGTCGCGATCATGCCGCTCGGCGCGCCGATCGGGTCGGGGCTTGGCATCCAGAACCGCGTGACGATCCGGTTGATCGTCGAAGGAGCGAGCGTGCCAGTGCTCGTCGATGCCGGTGTCGGCACCGCGTCGGATGCGGCAGTGGCGATGGAACTTGGCTGTGACGGCGTGCTGATGAACACCGCGATTGCCGAGGCGAAGGACCCGATCATGATGGCGGCGGCGATGAAGTTGGCGGTCGAGGCAGGGCGGCTCGCCTATCGCAGCGGCCGGATGGGGCTGCGCCGTTACGCCGATCCGTCGAGCCCGTTGGCGGGACTGATCTGAACGGCTAGAGCGACCGCGTCATTTGCATAAAAACTGACGGAGCAAGCCCGATGCGTCTGTTGATCGGCCTGATGATGGCCATGCTGCTTACCGCGTGCAACCGCCAGGCCGAAGGGCAGGGCTATGCCATGCCGCGCCACCCGGAAACCGTGAAGGCGACCGATCGGCTCAATATCGTCGGGCTCCTTTATCCGGCGTCCGCCCCGCGCGCGATCGTGCTGCTCTTCCATCAGGCGGGGTCGAGTAAATATGAATATGATACGATCGGCCCACGGCTGGCGGCGCAAGGCTTCACCGCGCTCGCGATCGATCAGCGCGCCGGTGGCACGCTGTTCGGCGACAATTCGACGGTTCATCTGCTTGGCGGGTCGCAGCCCTATCTCGACGCCGAAAAGGACCTCCAGGGCGCGCTCAATTGGGCGACGACCAAGAAATTGCCGGTAATCGTGTGGGGGAGCAGCTATTCATCGGCGCTCGTTTTCCTGCTCGCGGCGCAAAATCCCGGCAAGGTGCAGGGGCTGCTCGCCTTTTCGCCCGGCGAATATTTGGGCACACCCGATATGGTGCGGCTCGCGGCGGCGAAGGTGAAGGTGCCCGTGTTCGTCACCTCCGCCAAGGAAGCGGGCGAGATTGCCGCCGCGAAATCGATCATCGATGCGTCGCCTGCCGCGATCAAGGTGCGCTATGTCCCGCCGACTGCAGGCGTGCATGGATCGTCGACGTTGATCCCCGATCGCAACGGGCGTGGAGCGGAGGAAAACTGGCGCGCCGTCGAAGCGTTCCTCAATCGCGTCGTGCCGCCCAAGCCACCCGCAAAGCACTGATCCAGCTCGTTTGAGTGGAACTTCTCGCCGATATCGCCGTTGTTTTCCTGAGCGCTCAGACGCTGCCGGATGGGCCGGCGCGATGGCCGCAGATGGAGACATATCGTGGGTGAACTCATCGACAAGATCAAAGGCAACGTCAACGAAGCCATCGGCAAGGTGAAGCAGAACAGCACCAATCCCGATACGCAGGCCGAAGGTGCCGCGCAGGAGCTGAAGGGCAAGGGCCAGCAGACCATGGGTAAGGTCAAGGGCGCACTCGGCGACGATATCTAAGCCAATAGGCCGAATTGAAGAAAAGGCCGTTCCCGTTATCCGGGGCGGCCTTTTTCGTGGCGTTAGGATTTTCGACGGATCGCTTCGATCGTCGTACCGTTGGTGATGATGTCCATGTCGGTCTTCAGGTGGAGCAGCTTCACCCCCCGCTCACCCAGCGCGCGATCGAGGGCGGGAGCGAATTGCTCGGTCGTCTCAACCGTTTCCGCCCAGCAGCCATAGGCGCGCGCGAGCGCTGCGAAATCGGGGTTGTGAAGGTGCGTACCGCTCAGCCGCTCGGGATATTCGCGTTCCTGGTGCATGCGGATTGTCCCGTAACCGCCATTGTCGACGACGATGACGAGCATGTTCGCGCCGTGCTGTATGGCGGTCGCCAGTTCCTGACCGTTCATCAGGAAATCGCCGTCGCCCGCCACCGCGACAATCATTTTTTCGGGGCACCGCAAAGCGCCCGCAACGGCCGCCGGCACGCCATATCCCATTGCGCCCGCAGTGGGGGCAAGCTGGCTCCCGGGGGCGCCATAATGCCAGTAACGGTGCCACCAGCCGGAGAAATTGCCCGCACCGTTGCAGATGATCGTCAGTTTGAAATTGAGACGTTCGCGCATGCGCGCAACGCATTGGCCAAGATCGAGAGTCACCCCGGCACGCGGCTGGGGATCGGACCATGCCAGCCATTCCTCATGCGCCTCCGCCCCAGCCGAACTGACCGCATCGGGCGGCGGTGACAGCGAAAGCGCTCCGCACGCCTCGACCGTCGTCGCGCAGATTGCCAGGTCGGTTCGATACACGCGGTCGAGTTCGCCGGGGTCGGGGTGGATATGGATCAGCGTCTGGCCGGGATGGTCGGGCGTGACGAGGGTGTAGCCGTCGGTGGTTGCCTCTCCCAGCCGCGCGCCGATCACCAGCAACAGATCGGCCGCCTTGATACGCTCGACCAGCCTGGGGTTGGGCCCATAGCCCAAATTGCCCGCCCAGGCGGGGGACATGTTGTTGATCGCATCCTGCCGGCGGAAGGCACCCGCGACCGGAATGTCCCGGCCGCGCGCGAAAATGTCGAACAGGGTCGCTGCCTGAACGTTCCACCCCGCGCCGCCGACGATCGCGACCGGGCGTTGGGCTTGTTCAAGTCGATCGATCGTCTGTGCGATAAGGTCCGGGCTGGGCGGCTGGATTTTTCGCGTAATCGTGGGCCGGTCAACGGCCTCCACCACATCGCACAGCATATCCTCAGGCAGCGCGATCACCACCGGGCCGGGCCGTCCGCTGGTCGCGACGTTGAAGGCGCGCGCGACATATTCGGGGATGCGGCGGGCATCCTCGATCCGCGTCGCCCATTTGCACAACGGCGCAAACATCGCGGGCAGATCGACTTCCTGAAAGCCTTCCCGATCGCGCATCCCGCGATCGACGTCGCCCACGAACAGGATCATCGGCTGCGAATCCTGCATCGCGACATGCACGCCGATGCTCGCATTCGTCGCGCCGGGCCCACGCGTGACAAAGCAGATGCCGGGCCGCTGCGTCAGCGTCCCGTCGGCGCACGCCATGAAGGCCGCGCCCCCTTCCTGCCGGCACGTCACGACGTGGATTTCGGGCGTATCGTGAAGCGCGTCGAGCACCGCGAGAAAGCTTTCGCCCGGCACCTGGAAAATCCGGTCGCACCCTTGCACGATCAGGTTGTCGACAAGGATGCGGCCGCCACTGCGCAAGGTCATGCTTCTCTCCATCAGCCCCCATATCCGTTTGCCTCGAGCGAAGTCGAGAAGCGTCGTTCGGCGATCAGCCGCTCGACTTCGCGCGGCACGAACGGTTAGGGTGTCGACAAAATATGCGAGAGGCCGACCATGACCGAGTTCACCACGATCGCCACCGGGCTGCGCTTTCCCGAAGGTCCGGTCGCCATGCCCGACGGCGGCGTGATCCTCGTCGAGATCGCGTCAGGGCGGATCACCCGGGTGCGGCCCGACGGCAGCAAGCAGACGGTGGCTGAACCCGGCGGCGGCCCCAACGGTCTCGCCGTCGGTCCCGACGGCAAGCTCTATTGCTGCAACAATGGCGGGTTCAACTATATCGAGCGTCCAGGCGGCCTGTTGACCCCGCATGGGCAGGCAGACGATTATTCGGGTGGGCGGATCGAGCGGATCGACATCGAGACCGGCGCGGTCGAGATCCTCTACAAGGACGGCGATTTCGGCTGCGTGTTGCGCGGGCCGAACGATATCGTGTTCGATGGGCATGGCGGCTTCTGGTTCACCGATCACGGCAAGACCCGCCCGCGCGAACGCGACGTGACCGGCATCTTCTACGCAAAGGCCGATGGCAGCCATTTGGAAGAGGTCGTCTTCCCGAGCGAAAACCCCAACGGTATCGGCCTCTCGCCCGACGGCAATACGCTCTATGCCGCCGAAACCTATACCTGCCGGCTGATGGCCTTCAAGGTGACGGCCCCGGGCAAGGTCGATCAGGCGGGCGGGCTCGGCGGCGCGGGCATGCCGCTTTACCGACCGGCGGGCTATAAGTTCTTCGATTCGCTCGGCGTGGAGGCATGCGGCAACATCTGCGTCGCAACGATCGGCGAAAGCGGCATCTCGGTTATTTCGCCAGCGGGGGCACTCGTTGAATTCGTGGCCACGCCCGATCCCTTCACGACCAATATCTGCTGGGGCGGGGAGGATATGAAGACGGCCTATATCACGCTGTCCGGAACCGGGCAGCTGGTGAGCATCCCTTGGGCGCGGCCGGGGTTAAAGCTCGCCCATTGAAGGAAACGCCATGCCGAGAGCCCATCGTGAAGCGCACCGCATCGGTCGGATAGGCTGGCTGCGCGCGGCTGTCCTTGGGGCGAACGACGGGATCGTTTCGACCGCAAGCCTGATGATCGGCGTTGCAGCGGCGGCGCAAAGCGGATCCGCGATCCTGGTCACCGGGGTCGCCGGGTTGGTCGCGGGCGCGATGTCGATGGCGGCTGGGGAATATGTGTCGGTCAGTTCGCAGGCCGATACCGAGCGGGCGGAGCGAGGGCGTGAAGAACGTGAGCAGACGGACCAGCCCGATGCCGAACTTGCGGAATTGACGCAAATCTATGTCGCGCGCGGGCTTGATCCCGCGCTAGCGGCCCAGGTCGCCGCGCAATTCACCGCAAAGGACCCGCTTGGCGCCCATCTGCGCGACGAACTCGGGCTGAGCGCGCATCTGGAAGCGCGGCCGGTCCAGGCGGCGCTGGCATCCGCTTCCAGCTTCGCGGTGGGCGCTGCATTTCCGCTGCTCCTGGCGCTGATGTTGCCGACTCGAGCGCTGGTCGGCGGCATTGGTGTGGGCTCGATCTTGTTTCTGGCGATTCTAGGCGTTGTGGGTGCCAGGGCGGGCGGTGCCCCGGTACTGAGAGCGACCATTCGGGTGACATTCTGGGGCGCCTTGGCGATGGCGATTACCGCTGGCGTCGGATTGATGTTCGGAGTGGCGGGATAGCGCACGTAACCGCCGTTGACCCGTGCTTGCTGACATGGCTAAGCGACTGGCCAAGCCCAATCCTTTTCCGGGAGCGCTGCCGATGAAAAAGCTCTATCCCAACGCCGCGGCCGCGCTCGAGGGCGTGCTGTTCGACGGGATGACGATCTGCGCGGGCGGTTTTGGCCTGTGCGGCATTCCCGAACGGCTGATCGACGCGATCCGCGATGCAGGCACCAAGGACCTGACGATCGCCAGCAACAATGCCGGCATCGATGGCGAGGGGCTCGGCAAGCTGCTGCGGACGCGGCAGGTGAAGAAGATGATCTCCAGCTATGTCGGCGAGAACAAGGAGTTCGAGCGACAATATCTGAGCGGCGAGCTTGAGGTGGAGTTCTGCCCGCAAGGGACGCTCGCCGAGCGGTGCCGCGCGGGCGGGGCGGGCATCCCGGGCTTTTATACCAAGACTGGCGTCGGCACTTTGGTGGCCGAGGGCAAACCGGTGATGGAGTTTGACGGGCAGGACTATATCCTCGAACGCGGCCTCGTCGCTGATTTGGCGATCGTTAAGGGGTGGAAGGCGGACGAGGCCGGCAACCTGATTTTCCGCAAGACCGCGCGCAATTTCAATCAGCCGATGGCGACGGCGGGCAAGGTGTGTGTCGCCGAGGTTGAGGAGATCGTGCCTGTGGGGTCGCTCGATCCCGATCAGGTGCATCTGGCAGGCATCTATGTGAACCGGCTGATCCTGGGCGCGCCCTATGACAAGAAGATCGAGTTCGTCACGACGCGCGACCGCGCCGCGGCGTGATGCGGCGTCGCTCTGCTCCCCTCCCGCTTGCGCGAGGGGCCGGGGGTGGGCCTGATTTTCGGGCGGCGCGTTGCGGTGCGTTCCCACCCCTAACCCCTCCCGCAAGCGAGAGGGGGATTTTGGCGTTTGCCTTAATCGCTTTGTCGGCGTGTTCGACCGTGCCGTCGCCTGCATCGATCGCAGGGACCCCAGCCGCTTCCGTCGCCGTCCCCTCGGGCATGCAATATCTCTACGGATCAGGCGAGGGCGCGACGATCAGCCTC
Organism: Sphingomonadales bacterium; assembly: GCA_038230675.1. Classification (GTDB taxonomy): domain Bacteria; phylum Pseudomonadota; class Alphaproteobacteria; order Sphingomonadales; family Sphingomonadaceae; genus Sphingomonas. The sequence continues at coordinate 38,034 of JBBRMV010000006.1, forward strand.
CAGGCTTGGCGCGGGCTGGTGAGCTATGCGATCGCGCAATCACGGGTGCGACCGAAAGACAGCGTCGTGCTTGACGAAAACGCAACCCTCGCCGCGCCCACATTCCTGCCGTGCGGTGCCAAGCCGTTGGCGGCGGTGTTCGATGTCGATGAGACGGTGCTGCTTAATCTCGGCTTTGAATATGATGCCGCCCGCCATCCCGGCGCTTATGATTCCGGGAAATGGGAAGCGTGGGAGAAAACGGGTGCCGCCGCCGTCGCGCCGACGCCGGGTGCCGTGAAGGCGCTCGCGCTGCTGCGTGAACTCGGCGTGACGATCATCTTCAACAGCAATCGCAGCGCCGGCAATGCCGCGCAGACTCAAGTCGCGATCGAGGGCGCGGGGCTTGGGCCGGCAGTCCACGGCGAGACGTTGTTCCTGCAGGGCGACACGCCGGGTGGCTCCAGGAAAGATTCCCGCCGGGCAATGATTGCCACCCGATATTGCGTGATCGCGATGGCCGGCGATCAGCTTGGCGATTTCAGCGATCTGTTCAACGACATCGCAACCCCTGCCGATCGCCGCGCGGCGACACTTGCCCCGCCGATTTCCGCGAAATGGGGTGCGGGCTGGTTCGTGCTGCCGAACCCGGTTTACGGCACCGGGTTGAAGGGCGGTCTCGACGATGTTTTCCCGCAGGACAAACGCTGGACGCCGCCCGCGTCTGGGCCGGCAAATCCATGACTGCTGTCGCAAACCCCTGGTTGGTGGCGGCCGGGGCCTGCAGCGCGCTCGCCGCTGTCGTCCATTTCGCCTGCATTTTCGGTGGCCCCGATTGGTATCGATTTCTGGGCGCCGGGGAACGTATGGCGCGTGCTGCCGGACGTGGGGACCGATATCCGTCGCTCATCACGATGGCGATCGCCACGATGCTTTCGATCTGGGCGGCCTATGCCTGGTCAGGGGCAGGGTTGATCGGGCGGTTGCCGCTGTTGAGGCTTGGGCTGATCGTGATCACCGCACTCTATCTGGTGCGCGGGCTGGTGTTCGTCAGACCATCGCTTTTCGGACGGCCGGATTGGTCGGAGAGTTTTCTGCTCTGGTCGTCGCTCATCGTGCTCGGCATCGGCGGCCTGCATCTGATCGGCCTGGTTGGCGGCTGGAACAAATTGTGATGGGAGATCGACGATAATGCCCTGGACCCGCGACGAAATGGCGGCTCGCGCCGCCCGCGAGCTTGAGGACGGTTTTTACGTCAACCTCGGCATCGGCATCCCGACTTTGGTGGCGAACCACATTCCCGAAGGCGTGGAGGTGACGCTGCAGTCGGAGAACGGGATGCTCGGCATCGGGCCGTTCCCCTATCCCGATGAAGTCGACCCCGATCTCATCAATGCCGGCAAGCAGACGATCAGCGAACTTGATTCATCGGTCTATTTCGGCAGCGCAGACAGCTTCGCGATGATCCGGGGCGGGCATATCGACCTGACGGTGCTCGGCGCGATGGAGGTGTCCGAAACGGGCGACATCGCCAACTGGATGATCCCGGGAAAGCTCATCAAGGGCATGGGCGGCGCGATGGACCTGGTCGCCGGCGTCAAGCGGATCGTGGTGGTGATGGAGCACACGTCGAAAAACGGCGATCCGAAATTCATTCCCGCCTGCACGCTGCCGCTAACGGGCAAGAATGTGGTCGATATGATCATCACCGATCTCGCAGTGTTCGAGCGGCCCGATCATGCAAGCCCGTTCAAGCTCATCGAACTCGCGCCCGGGATGACCGCCGAAGAGGTGAGAGCCAAGACGACCGCAAGCTACACGGCCTGATCGGATGCGGGTTTTGCTTACCGGATCGACGGGCTGGCTTGGCCGCTATCTCGCGCCGCGGCTGCGCGCGGCGGGGCATCAGGTAACAGGGCTCGATGTGGCACAGGGCGCCGATACCGATGTGATCGGCAGCGTCGCCGACCGTGCGCTGATCGACCGGGTGTTTGCCGAGCACGGGATCGAGGCGGTGATCCACTCAGCCGCCCTGCACAAGCCCGATATCGCGCGTTACCCGGCGCAGGCCTTCATCGACGTGAACGTGACGGGCACCCTCAATCTGCTCGAGGCGGCGGTCGCGGCGGGGCATGACCGGTTCATCTTCACGTCGACCACGTCGCTGATGATCTCCGACGCCATCCGCAGCGCCAAGGGACACGAGGCGGTATGGATGGACGAAACGATGGCCCCGCTCGAACCGCGCAACATCTACGGCGTGACGAAGCTTGCCGCCGAGCATCTTTGCCGGCTGTTCCATCAGGAGCGCGGGATCGCCTGTCTCGTGCTGCGGACGGGGCGTTTCTTCCCCGAAGACGACGATACGCATACCAGCCCGTCGGGAGAGAATTTGAAGGCCAACGAACTGCTCAATCGCCGGCTGAGCGTTGAGGATGCCGCCGATGCGCATGTGATCGCGCTAGAACGCGCGCCGCCGATCGGTTTCGATACCTTCATTCTTTCTGCGCCGACGCCCTTTTCGCGGGCCGATGTCGCGGGCCTGAAGAGCGACGCAGGGGCTGTCATCGCGCGCTATTTCCACGATGCGGCGGCGCTTTATGTAAAGCGGGGCTGGACGTTGCCCGATACGATCGACCGTATTTACGATGCCGCCCGCGCGGAACGCGTGCTGGGCTTTCGCTGTCGCACCGATTTCGCCAGCGTGCTCGATGCGCTGGCGACCGGCGCTGCCGTACCTGTGGCGCATGACCCGGACTATGTCTCGCCGGCGGTCGTCGCCGATCGTGCCGGGACGGGGCGATAATTCGTCGCGGGCCGGGGCAAATGCTCTTTCGCAACCGCTGACCATTCTCTAATGACTCGAAGACGATATTCTCGCGACTTCAACAGAAAGCGCGAAGGGAGATGTCGCCGCGAGGGGATGACGATGAAACGAGCATTGGTGGCATTGGTGGCGGGCACCATCCTCAGCGGCGCCTGCGCGATCGCCGCGAGCGGACAGACCGCTGGTTCGGTCAAGCTGTGGCGGCTCGATTGCGGCACGACACTGGTTGCCGATCTCAACGCCTTTTCCGACACCCGCGCCTATACCGGCAAGAGCATGCCGCTGACCGCAAGCTGTTACCTCATCAAGCACGGCGACGCTTATATGATCTGGGACACGGGTCTTTCGGCAAGCCTGAAGGGCGCCAAGATCGACCCCAAGACGGGCGGCGCGACGATTACACGGACCGTCGTTGAACAGCTTGCCGATATCGGCGTGAAGCCAGAGCAGATCGGCATGATCGGCATCAGCCATTATCATTACGACCATATCGGTCAGGCGGCGGCCTTCCCCGGCGCGACGTTGCTGATCGGCAAGGGCGATTTCGACGCGCTGAGCGCGACCCCGCCAGCCAGTGGCGCCAACCCGACCGCGTTGAAGAACTGGATCGGCGGGCCGGGCAAATCCATGCCCGTCAGCGGTGACAAGGACGTATTCGGCGACGGTAGCGTGACGATGATCGACACCCCCGGGCACACCCCCGGCCACCACGCCCTGCTCGTCAAGCTCGGTACGATGGGCAATGTCCTGCTGAGTGGCGATCTCGCGCATTTCCGCGAGAATTACGACAGCGACGGCGTGCCGACCTTCAACACCAATCGCACCGATACGCTGGCTTCGCTGGCACGCTTCAAGGGACTGGCGAAGAACCTGAAGGCAACTGTCATCATCCAGCATGAGCCGCGCGATATCGCCAAGCTGCCCGCCTTTCCCGCCGCCGCCGAATAAGCGGCGCGGCGCAGGGCTGGACTAGGCGCCACCCGCGCGGCAAGGGATACCCGAAATTCAAAAGGCGCGCGCCGGGTTCAGGCCGCGCCGGCATTGGGGAGACGGGATGATGCGCGCATTGCTTTCGACGGCACCGGGTGGCCCCGATACCCTCAGCCTCCAGACGATTGCTGATCCCGTCGCGGGCAAGGGGCAGGTGCTGGTCGCAGTGAAGGCCTGCTCGATCAACTATCCAGACGTGCTGATTATCGAGGACAAATATCAGTTCAAGCCGCAACGCCCCTTCGCGCCCGGCGGTGAGATGGCCGGCGTTGTCGAAGCGGTCGGCGAGGGCGTCACCGAATGGGCGGTGGGGGACCGTGTGCTCGGCACTGTCGGCCATGGCGGTCTCGTCGAAAAGATCGTCGTCGACGCCAACCGGCTCTACCGGCTGCCCGAGGGGCGCAGTTTCGAGGAAGGATCGGCACTGATCCTGACTTATGGCACGACAATCCACGCGCTCATCGATCGCGGGCATCTGGCGCAGGGGCAGACCCTGCTGGTGCTTGGCGCGGCGGGTGGCGTCGGGCTCGCCGCGATCGAGCTTGGCAAGGCTTTCGGCGCGCGCGTGATCGCGGCTGTGTCATCGGAGGAAAAGGCAGCGGTGTGCCGGGAAGCCGGCGCCGACGAGGCGATCATCTATGGCCGCGCGCCGTTCGACAAGGATCAGTCGAAGGCGCTCGCCGAACAGTTCAAGGCGGTGCTAGGCCCCAATGGCGCCGACGTCATCTACGATCCGGTGGGAGGCGATTATGCCGAACCGGCGCTGCGATCGATAGCTTGGGAGGGGCGTTACCTCGTCGTCGGTTTTCCCGCCGGCATTCCCCGCCTGCCGCTCAACCTGACGTTGCTCAAGAGCTGCGACGTGTGCGGCGTGTTCTGGGGCGCATTTGCCGCGCGCGACCCCAAGGCCAATCAGGCGCATGTCGAACGGCTGTTCCGGCTGTGGAAGGAAGGCGCCATCAATCCCCGCGTTACCGACGTTTTCGCGTTCGAGGATGGCGGCAAGGCGATCGCCAAAATGGCGGCCCGTGGAGCCATCGGCAAGCTTGTCGTGCGCGTCGCGCAATAGCTGTCTGCCACGCCAAGCGTTGCGTTGCCGCAGCGGCTTCCCTATCTGATAGGGGTTGATGGCTCACTTCGGGAAATGCGGCAGATGACGACTTTTGATGACCGCGAACGCGCGTTTGAAGCGAAATATGCGCGCGATGAAGATATGGCATTCCGCGTTACCGCGCGGCGCAACAAGCTGGTCGGGCAATGGGCGGCTGGCTTGATGAAGCTCACCCCTGAGGAAACCGAGGGTTATGCCCGCGCCGTCGTCCAGGCCGATTTCGAGGAAGTCGGCGATGAGGATGTGGTGCGCAAGATATTGGGCGATCTGATCGCTGCCGGCGTCGAGGTCGACGATGCGATGATCCGCCGTGCACTCGATGAGAACATGACCGAGGCGCGCCGCCAGTTGATGGAATCGAACTGACATCATGGCGATGCCCGCAACCGAGATCGAAGCCCTGATCCGCGCCGGTATTCCCGATGCCGATGTCGAGATTACCGATCTGGCCGGCGACGGCGATCATTATGCCGCGCGCGTGACGAGCGAGACTTTTCGGAATATGCCGCGAATCAAACAACATCAGGCGGTTTATGCAGCGCTTGGCGGTCGGATGGGGGGCGTTCTGCACGCGCTTCAGCTCACCACCGGCGTGCCGCAGTAAAAAGGACGAATGCGATGAACGACGATTCCCAGGCCCGCATCGGCGAGATGGTTTCCGGCAACGATGTCCTGCTGTTCATGAAGGGCAGCCCGCTGTTTCCGCAATGCGGCTTTTCCAGCAAGGCTGTCGCGATCCTCAACCATCTGAATGTCGAATTCGGCAGCGTCGACGTGCTCCAGGATCAGGGCGTTCGCCAGGGTATCAAGGCTTATTCGGATTGGCCGACGATCCCACAGCTCTATGTGAAGGGCGAATTCATCGGCGGGTCCGATATCATGATGGAAATGTTTGAATCGGGCGAGCTTGCACAGCTTCTCGAGGAAAAGGGGTTGGTCGGCACGAGCTGATCCTTTCCAAAGGGGCTTCCTCATGTTGCACAAGACGGGGGAATTTCCCGCCGGTCCGGGGGAAACAGCGCCACTGCTGATCTGCGACTTGACGCAAAGCTATTCGCCATCGGGCGGCGGCGGGGTTGGCACGTATCTGCGCGAAAAACGCGATTACATCCTGAAAAATACGCCGCACACGCTGTTGCAGATCGTGCCCGGGCCTGAGGACAAGGTGATCGCCAATGGCCGGCATATCTGGGCCGAGGTCGCCGCCGGTCGGGTGCGGGGCAGCCCCAATTATCGCTTCATCCTGCGCACTCGCATCGTCCGTGATCTGCTCGCGCGCTATCGGCCCGATATTGTCGAATCGCTGTGCCCCTGGGTGCTGCCATGGACCGCGATCCGCCACCGTCGCGCCTTTCCCGAGACGGTTTTGGTGGCGGCGTACAGCACCGATTTCCCCAACGCGCACATCTACCGTGTCGGCGAGGCGAAGTTCGGGGCGACGATCGGCAAGGCGCTCCGCTGGTTGTCCTATGGCTATGCCGAGATCACCTATCGCGAGTTCGACTGGGTCTATACGCTGAGCGAGGAGGTGTGCCGCGTGCTGGCAAGGCATGATGTGCCGCGCACCAGCGTGCTGCCGCTCGGCGTCGATATCGACATCTTTCACCCCGCGCGGCGTGACACCCGTTTTCGCGCCGAGATGGGGCTGGGCGGCACCGGGCCGCTGCTCGTCTATGCCGGGCGGATCGACAATGAAAAGCGCGCGGCGCGTCTCGTCGAGATGTTCCGCAAGCTCCCCGCAGATCTTGGCGCGGCGATGATGCTGATCGGTGACGGCAAGCTGCGCGAAAACCTGATCGCCGAGGCGGCCGGGCTGCCGATCGCCTTTCCGGGCTTTGTCCAGGATCGCGCGGCGTTGGCAAGGGCGCTGGCGTCGTGTGACATCTATGTGTCCGGCATGGCGGATGAAACCTTCGGCATCTCGATCGTCGAGGCGCAGGCGTCGGGCCTTCCGGTCGTGGGGGTTGCCAGCGGGGCGATGATCGACCGGGTCCCGGCCGGGCTCGGCTATCTGGGGCCGGTCGACGATACCGCAGCAATGGCGGAAAATGTGCTGCGTGTCTGGTCGGGTGATCGCGCCGGGATGGCGGTGGCGGCGCGCGCGCATGTCGAGGCGCGTTTCAGCTGGGACCGGACCTTCGAGCGGCTGTTGACCGAAATCTATCCCAAGGCGATGCAGCATGCGGCGATGCGCGACCGCACCAGCGGGCGGCACGCGCGAACGACGGCATCCACAGCGTTGCCCGCAGCCTGATCGATCGGGCAAGGGCAAAGAGGAAGGCCGGGGGCGGGCGGATCGACGCGAGACCGGAAAAAAGCCAGTCGATCCGCCCTGCTGAAGCGTTGCCGCTCGGCGTGCCCGGGAAGATGCAGCGAGCGTGCCAAGTGTCAGGAAGCACGGCCATCCGCCGGTTGCGATGGTAAACGAGAATTAACCGGCCCGGCGACCTGTAAACTTTTCCGACATTGGAGCGGTTACGCAAACGCCATTGACTACGTCCGTAATCAATGCGATTACACATGTAATCAATGGAGGTGCCGGTGGCCGAGCGAATCAGCGATGCCGAACATGTCGTGATGGAGGTGCTGTGGGATCAGGCACCGCTGTCGGCGCAGGATGTCGCCGAGCGGATCGGCTCTGATCGCGAGTGGACCGCGAACACCGTCAAGACGCTGCTCGGTCGCCTGCTTGCCAAGAATGTCATCGCGCACGAAGAGGACGGCAGGCGGTATCTGTATCGCCCGGTGGTCGCGCGCGACGATTATGTGTCGGGCGAATCGCAGCGGCTGATGGACCGGCTGTTCGGCGGTCGCCTGACCCCGCTCGTGGCGCATCTTGCCGAGCGCGATGAGTTGAGCGCCGACGATATTGCCGAGATCGAAACGCTGCTGAAGGCGTTGAAACAATGACCGCGTGGCTGGTCGAGACGCTTATCGCAACATCGCTGCTGATGATCGTGGCGCTGATGCTGCGCGGGCCGGTGCGCCGTCAGTTCGGGTCGAGCGTCGCCTATGCGCTTTGGGCGCTGCCGGTGTTGCGGCTCGCCCTGCCGCCCCTGCCGGGGCGTTGGCACCTGAGCGAGCTCGTGACGCCGGCTGTGGACAGGTCGATCGGCGACGGGATCGTTTTCGGCGTGATGAGGCCCGATCATCTGCCCCCGGATATTGCCCGCCACGCCGTTGCGCATCTGGATTTGGTGATGGGTCCGGCGCCGATCCGCGCGCTCGTTGTGGCGCCCGTCATCGGCCCGCACGGGCCAAGCTGGCTGATGCTGGCAATCGGGCTGTGGGCTGCGGGTGCCCTGTTTTTCATCGGCTATCAGCTGATCGTCTATCGCCGGTTCTGCCAGCGGATCGAGCGGCAGGCGCGGCGCCGCCACCGGATCGCCGACAACCGCGTCGAGGTGATCGAAACCGACGCGACGAGCGGCCCGCTCGCCTTTGGCATCTGGCGCAAGGTGGTCGCCTTTCCGAGCGATTTCGCTGAGCGTTATGATGAGGACGAACGCAATCTGGCGCTGGCGCATGAGCTGACGCACCATGCCCGTGGTGATCTGGTCGCCAACTGGGCAGCGCTGGTGATGCTCGGACTGCATTGGTTCAATCCGATCGCCTGGCGCGCGTTCCGGGCATTTCGTGCCGATCAGGAAATGGCGTGCGATGCGCGAGTGCTGGCTGGTCGCGATCCTGCGTTCCGCCACGCTTACGGCCGCGCGATCGTGAAATCGGCGCATGGCGGCGCGATTTCGGCTGCCTGCCATCTCCATACAATCAACGACCTGAAGGGGAGATTGAGGATGTTGTCGCAAGGAAAGAAAACACCGGCGCGGATCATCGGCGGCGGTATAGCGGTGGTTGCGGTGGCGATTGCCGGGCTGGGGTTGACTGCATCGGATACGCAAGCGGCCGAGCGGCTGCGCGCCAGCGTAAGCCGGACGATCGGCGAGCGCACAGCGGTGGCAGCACCTGTTGCTCCGATCGCTCCGAACGCCGCTCTGGCCGCCGCTGCCCCGCAAACGGTGCCGGTGCCGCCATCGCGCGTGTCGCAGGAGGCGATGATGCCACCCCCGCCACAAGCGCCGCTGCCGCCGTCCGCAACCGAGCCGCCCGCGCCACTCCCGCCGTTGCCGCCCGTGCCACCCTTGACCGATGAGCGTCGCGTGATCCACCGGGACGGTGCCGAAGGGCATGACAAGAACGTCGTCGTCATGGTGCGGCGCAGGGATGGCCGTGCCGACCGGCGCCCCTTTACCATGATCGAAATTCCGCAGATCAGCTCTGGCGATTGCCCGGCTGACGGCAATCCGCGCGAAACCGTGATCCACGGCACCAGCGGCGGCAAGCGAACGATGGTGATCTGCACCAATCGTATTCAGAAGATTGCGCAGGCGGCGCTCGACCGGGTCGGCAATCCTAAGGACATCGAGCGCAACGCCTACCGCCAGGCACTTCATGGGCTTCGCAACGCGCGCGCCGCGATGGTTGCCAATGGCAATCAGCAGGGTTTGAAGGCGATCGATGACGCGATCGCTGAAATTGAGGACGATCTCGCCAAGGTGGGATGACCATGGCGTGGCCCGGCGGGGGGTGCCCCTCTCGCCGGGCCGAATACTCGCGCCGATGGGCGTGTCCGGACTTGCCATCGCCGTGCGCAGCCGTCATTTCGGGGCGCATGGCAGCGCACCCGACCGGTGATTGTATCACGCTCGAACCGTTGGTGGCGCGTGTGCTGGCGCCCAACCCGTCGCCCTTCACCTTTTCGGGCACGCAAACGCACATCGTCGGCACCGACGATGTCGCGGTGATCGATCCCGGCCCGGCGGATCCCGATCACATCGATGCGATCATGCGCGCGGTCGGCGGCAGGCGCGTATCGGCGATCGTCATCACCCACACCCACCGCGATCACAGCCCGGGCAGCCGTCCGCTTGCCGCGCGGACAGGCGCGCCGATCATGGGATGCGCGCCGCTGGTCGTCGAAATGGGGCCGCGCGCCGACGCCGCCTTCGACAGCGATTACGCGCCGGATCGGGTGATGGCCGATGGCGATGTCGTGACAGGGGCAGGGTGGAGCCTTACCGCCGTGGCGACGCCGGGGCACACCTCCAATCATCTCGCCTTCGCGCTGGCCGAGGCGCAGCAGGGCGCGGGCGCGCTGTTTTCGGGCGATCACGTCATGGGCTGGTCGACGACGGTGGTGATGCCGCCCGATGGCGACATGACCGATTTCATGGCGAGCCTTGAAAAGCTCCAGAAGCGCAGCGAGCAGGTTTACTACCCAGCGCACGGCTACCCGGTGACCAACCCGCAGCAGCTTGTGCGCGGTTTGCTTGGGCATCGCCGCCAGCGCGAGGCACAGATATTGCGCACGATCGATGAGGGTATCGCGACGGTGCCCGAAATGGTCGAACGGATGTATGTCGGCGTCGACCGAGGGTTGTTCGGCGCGGCGGGGGGGTCGGTTCTGGCGCACCTGATCGATCTGCAAGGGCGCGGGCTGGTGACGCTCGAGGACGATCACTGGCGAAGGACGCTCTGATGCGGTGCTTCCTGCAGTTTCTGGGCGCGGTCGCGGTGCTGGTTTTGCTGGTGGTCGGCGGCTTTTATGCGGTCAACCGCTATGTCGCTTCGCGGCTTGACCCCGATCCTGTGACGATCGCGAGCGCGAGCCTGCGGGGATTGCGCGAACAGAACAAGCTCTCGGCCTTTGCCGCGCGGTTCGTCGCGGTCGTCACGTCGAAGCAGACGCGGCTTGGGCTCAGCACGCAGCGGACGCTGATCATGCCCGGGTTGGTCCGCTACGAAGTCGATCTCGCCAAGCTGGAACAGCGCGATGTCAGCTGGGACGCCAAAACGAGGACGCTGGTGGTGACGCTGCCGCCGGTGCAGATTGACGGGCCGCAAGTCGATTTCAATCAGGTGCGCGAATATGGCGATAACGGCCTGCTCGCGACCTTCACCAATGTCGAGACGACGCTCGACGATGCCAACCGCAAGGCCGGGCAGGTCGAGCTGCTGCGCCAGGCCAGAGACGCGGTGCCGATGAAATTGGCACGTGACGCCACCCGCCGCGCGGTCGAGCGCAGCTTCACGATGCCGCTGAACGCGGTCGGCATGCAGGCCAATGTCCGCGTGCGCTACGCCGATGAGGCGCGCCGCAGTGACGAGCATTGGGACGTATCGAGATCGCTCGACGAAGTGATGGGCGGCCGTCATTGAGATGTCATGACGATTGCGATATGATCTGCCGCTGATCAACCGGGGGGTCGTGATGGCAACGATGATAGACCGACGCATCGAGCAATCGAGCGACGACCGCTTTTTCCTGACGATGGCGATCCTGATGGCGTTGACGGTCGTCGCGGGCTTCTCGCTCCAGCTTGGCATGGCACGGTCGAGCTTTGCTTCGCCGCTTTATGTCCATGTTCACGCGCTCACCTTTTTTGGCTGGGTGACCATCTATTTGTTGCAAACTACGCTGGCGACAACGGGTTCGATGGCGCTGCATCGGCGGATCGGGTGGATCGGTGCCGGCTGGATCGCGCTGATGGTGGTCGTCGGCACCGTGGTCGCGGTCGAGGCCGAGCGATCCGGTCGCGCCGCGCCGGTTTACACGCCGGTCTATTTCCTCATCATGGCGCCGTTGACCGTCTACACCTTTGCTGGCCTGTCGACCGCGGCGATCATCCTGCGGCGCCACACCGACTGGCACAAGCGGTTGCACTTGATGGGCATGGCCGCGCTGCTCGGTCCCGCGTTCGGTCGGCTGCTGCCGATGCCGCTGCTTATTCCCTATACCCCGCTCGTGGAAAGCGTCAGCATGATGATCTTTCCGGTCGCAGCGATCGTGGTCGATGGGCGTCGTGCCGGTCGGGTTCACCCGGCATGGTGGTGGGGGATCGGAACACTGGTGGCCAGCCGTCTACTGATCGAGGTTCTGGCCCTCACCCCATTTGCCCTCGCGCTTCAAGCTTGGGTGACCGCCGGATCGCCCGGGGCTGCACTGGCGCCGTTGGCCTACCCGCCAATGCCGCACCCTTGATCGCGCGACGACGCACGTCCATGTGAGCGGTTCACCGGCAGGAGGACGCCATGAACGCACCGAATGGACCCTTGCGAGGCCTCGACCTCCGCGCGGAGATCGACCGGCTGCGTAAAGACCGCAACGCCGTCATCCTCGCGCATTATTATCAAAAGCCCGAAATTCAGGACATTGCCGATTTCGTCGGCGACAGCCTCGATCTGTCGAAAAAGGCGGCCGCGACCGACGCTGACGTCATCGCCTTTTGCGGCGTCAAGTTCATGGCCGAGACCGCGAAGATCCTGAGTCCCGACAAGATCGTCGTGCTGCCCGATCTGAAGGCCGGGTGCAGCCTGGAAGACAGTTGCCCACCAGACAAGTTCGCCGCGTTTCGCGCTGCGCATCCCGATCATATCGCGCTGACCTATATCAACTGCTCGACCGAGGTGAAGGCGCTCTCCGACGTGATCGTCACATCGTCATCGGCCGAAAAAATCCTCGCCCAGATACCGCCGGAGCAGAAAATCATCTTTGGCCCCGACAAAAATCTCGGCGGTTATTTGGCGCGCAAGACGGGGCGGGAGATGCTGTTGTGGCCCGGCGTGTGCATCGTCCATGAGGCATTCAGCGAAACCGAATTGCTGAAGCTGAAGCTGCTCCATCCCGGCGCACCGATCGCCGCGCATCCCGAATGCCCACCCTATATTCTCGATCACGCCGATTATGTCGGCTCGACCAGCGGCATCCTGAAATATGCCGACGAGATGCCCGGCGACACGCTGATCGTCGCGACCGAGCCGCACATCATCCACCAGATGGAAAAGGCCGCGCCAAAGAAGCGCTTCATCGGCGCGCCGGGTGCTGACGGCAACTGCAACTGCAATATCTGCCCGTACATGGCGCTCAACACGATGGAGAAGCTGTATATCGCCTTGCGCGATCTGGAACCCCGTATCGAGATCGAGGAAGGTCTGCGGCTCCGGGCCAAGGTCTCGCTCGATGCGATGATGCGGATGGCCGGCGCGACCATTGGGCAGGGCGATCTGGGGGCAATGCACGGCTTGGTCGACTAGAGCCGTCCGACGCCGGCCCACTTCCTGCGCCAATCATCGTGCGCTAAGGGGGCCGCGAGACACGGTCGTCCGGTTTCGGGTCTGTAGCGCGTATCATGGAAAAGCCAGTTTTCTTCGATCCCACGGGCACGCGCCGGCGATGGACGGGGCGCGGATTTTTTTTCGTCGTCTCGCTCTTTCTGTTCGCGGCGATCGTGTTTGCGATCACCCTCGTTTTCGTGCCGAACCAGGCCGATCTGCCGTTGAATTTTGAGCGCGCGCAGCCCGCGCGGCTCGGCGGGCAGATTTCGGCGATCCGGCACCGGCTGGGCAATTGGTTGCCCCGTGCAGGGCGCCCGGGGAAGAACGCCCCAAGCACGATGGCGTTTTATGTTCCCTGGGACCCGGCAAGCGCGCAGTCGCTGGCCAAACATATCGGCGCGATCGACATATTGGTGCCGTCGAACCTGAACGTCGTCGGCCCCGCACACGAACTGCAACAGATAAGGACGGGCCGGCTTGCCCGCATCCTGGCCAGCGCGCCGCGTCGTCCGGCGATCATGCCGATGATCCAGAATGCCGAAAACGGGGTTTGGGATACCGCTGGTGTCGACGCCCTGCTCAAGGACAAGGCGGCGCGGGCAAGACTGATCGCACAATTGGCCATGATCGTCGCGCGGGATAACGACGCGGGCATTGTCTTCGATTTTGAAACGCTGCCTGCCGCGTCTCTTCCCGCCTACCGGCAGTTGCTGCGGGAGGCCAATGTCGCGCTTGACCGGGTACACGCGCAGGTGCTCGTCACGGTGCCTGCAGGCGATTCCGATTGGTCGCCCCGCGCCTTTGCCGCCGTCAGCGATCGCATCATTCTGATGGATTACGATCTCCACTGGCAAGGTGGCGAGAGCGGGCCGATTTCGCCGCAGCCGTGGTTCGTCGACCAGTTGCGTCAGACGGCGAACGCGGTCGGCAAGGACCGGGTGATCGCTGCGGTCGGCAGCTATGCCTATGACTGGCACGACGGCACGGCGGATGCGCTGACCATCGAGGAAGCGTGGCTGGCAGCGCATGATAGCGATGCGACGATCGTTTTTGACCCTGCCAGCGGCAATTCGGGCTTCGGCTATCAGGACGGCGGCCACCATCACAATGTCTGGATGCTCGATGCGGCGGCAACGTGGAATCAGCTGCGCGCGGTCCAGGCGCTGGGGGTGAATTCGGTCGCGCTGTGGCGGCTTGGCAGCGAGGACCCCGGCGTGTGGCCAGCACTGGCCACCTACCGCACCCACCAGCGGCCCGATCTGGGCCGGCTCGAGCAGGTCACCAATGCCGATGTCGAGGGTAATGGCGAAATTCTCCGCGTGACGGCAACCCCCCAAAGCGGATCGCGGACAATGCGCTTCGACAAGCAGGGGCTGATCCGCGACGAGCATTATCTGCAATTGCCGACGCCTTTTGTCGTCAAGCGAACGGGCGCGCGCGAAAAAATGGTCGCGCTGACGTTCGATGATGGGCCCGATCCCGATTGGACGCCCGCGATCCTGAAGATTCTCGAAGAGCAGCATGTGCCTGCGACGTTTTTCGTGATCGGTGAAAATGCGCTGGAGAATCCCGGCCTCTTGCAGCGGATGATTGCCGACGGCGATGAGCTGGGCAATCATACCTACACCCATCCCAATCTCGCGCTGGCATCGGCGCAGCTCACCAAGATCGAGCTCAATGCAACGCAGCGCCTGATCGAGGCTTATACGGGCCGATCGACCCGGCTTTTCCGCGCGCCCTATTTTGGGGATGCCGAGCCGACGACGGCCGACGAACTTGTGCCCGCGCTGGTCGCGCAGGAGCAGGGCTATACCGTGGTTGGCCTTCACGTCGATCCGGGCGATTGGAAGCGACCCGGCGTTAATGCCATCGTGCAAAAGACGATCGCATCGGCCGAATCCGCCGACGGCGAGATTTCGCGCAACATCGTCCTGCTGCACGACGGCGGCGGCAACCGCGCACAGACCGTGGCGGCGCTGCCGCTGATCATCGAGGGGCTTCGCGCACGGGGATATCGCTTCGTGCCCGTCTCGACGTTGGCCGGGCTGACACCGGCGGCGGTGATGCCCGTGGTGACGGGTTCCGATCTGATCGCGGTGCGCGCCGATGTCGGTGTCTTCATCATCCTTGCGCTGCTGGAACGGCTTTTCAACATCATGTTCGTCGCGGCGATCACGCTGGGGATCGTCCGGGCGATCGCGATCGCGGCGCTGGCGCTCCGGCGTCGTCGCGGCGTCGCGCCGGCCGAACGCAGCTTTGCGCCGCCCGTCTCGGTGATCATCCCAGCTTTCAACGAAGCGCGCGTGATCGAACAATCGGTGCGCCGGGTGCTGGCGAGCGATTACGGCGATCTTCAGGTGATCGTCGTCGATGATGGATCGACCGACGGCACCAGCGACATCGTCAAGGCGGCGTTTGCAGGCGATGCGCGCGTCACGCTGCTGACGCTGGTGAATGGCGGCAAGGCGGCGGCGCTGAACCGCGCGCTGGCGATCGCGACGGCGGAAATCGTCATCGCGCTCGATGCCGATACGCAGTTCGAGCCGGCCACGATCGACCGGCTGGCGCGCTGGTTTGCCGATACCGCGATCGGCGCGGTCGCGGGCAATGCGAAGGTCGGCAACCGCGTCAACCTCGTCACCCGGTGGCAGGCGGTGGAATATGTGACCGCGCAAAATCTGGAGCGACGGGCTCTCGCGCGATTCGATGCGATCACCGTGGTGCCGGGTGCGGTGGGGGCGTGGCGCCGTGCCGCGCTCGATGCCGTCGGCGGTTATCCGATCGATACGCTTGCCGAGGACCAGGATCTGACGATCGCGATCCAGCGGGCCGGGTGGCGTGTGGAATATGATACCGATGCAGTGGCCTGGACCGAAGCACCGCAGTCGTTTCGTGCGCTTGCCAAGCAGCGCTATCGCTGGGCGTTCGGCACGCTCCAGTGCCTGTGGAAGCATCGCGGCGTGATCGGCAGCGGGCGCCCGCGCGGGCTAGCTACGATCGGCATGCCCCAGGCGTGGCTGTTCCAGATCGTGTTTGCTGCGATTTCACCCTTTATCGATCTGGCGCTGGTCGTGTCGATCGCAGCGACGGCGATCCGCGTTTCGCAACATGGCTGGGCACAGACGCAGACCGACGTGCTGGCGATGGCGGCCTATTGGACGGTCTTTACCACCATCGACGTGATCTGTGGCGGGATCGCCTATCGGCTCGACGAGCGGGAGGAACGCTATCCCTTCGTGCTGCTGGTCGCACAGCGATTTATCTACCGACAGATCATGTATTGGGTGGTGCTCCGCGCGATCAGCGCGGCACTCGGCGGGTGGTGGGTCGGCTGGGGAAAGCTGGAGCGGACAGGGGCCGTCAATACGCAGAGCGAAGGGCCGGCTACCGCCTGATCGTCAATCCATCGCCATATGCACGGGCTCGTCATTGGCCTTGGGCCGGGCAGGGCGCTTGAGCAGCAGGACGAGCGGTATTGCCGCTGCCGTCAGGATCATCATCAGCTTGAAATCATCGAGATAGGCGATCATCGCGGCCTGCCGGTTCACCTCGGCATTCATCATTGCCATCACCGTCTCTCCCGCAGAGCCGAGCAGCGAGCTCATCGCGGGGTCGACGGCGTCGAAGCTCTGGCTGGTGACATGACCGCCCAGTTCCATGTGGTTGGTCTGGATATTTCGCGCCAGCAGCGCCGTCACCATCGATATGCCGACCGATGCGCCGATATTGCGGCACAGGTTCATCAGGCTTGACGCCTCTGTCCGATAGCGCGGCGCGAGCGTTGCAAAGGCGGTGATGTTGAGCGGAATGAAGATCAGCCCGAGCCCGATCCCCTGGACAAAGCCGGTGATGATGAACGGGCTTTGCCCCATCACTAAAGTCCACTGGGTCATGTCGAACAGCGACCAGGTGGCGATGACGAGCCCGCCGCCGATCAGGTAGCGGGTATCGACGCCGCGCTGAACCAGCTGGCCCGCGATCGCCATGCTGATGACGATGCCGATGCCGCGCGGCATCAACAAAACGCCGGTATCGAGCACGGGATAACCGAACAGCGATTGCAGCATCGGCGGCAGCAGCGCCATCGTCGCCATCATCAACACGCCGACGATGAGCATGAAACCAAGGCCGGTCACCAGATTGCGGTTGCGCAGCAGATCGCGGTCGAACATCGGATTGTCGGCGGTGGCCATGTGGATAACGAACATCAGCGCGGCGCACAGCGCGATCAGCCCCTCGATCGTGACCTCCCACGACTGGAACCAGTCATTGGACTGGCCGCGATCGCACATCACCTGAAACGACGCGATCCCGATCGCCAGTAACGAAAACCCGAACGTATCGAAACGGCGCTTGGTTATCGGCCGGCTGGGAAGCAGCGTCCACAGGATCGCAAAACAGGCAATGCCGACGGGCACGTTGACATAGAATACCCAACGCCAGTCGTAATTGTCGGTCAAATAGCCGCCGAGCACCGGGCCGAGCACAGGACCGACCATGATCCCCATGCCCCACACCGCCATCGCGCCCGCCTGACGCGAGGGCTTGTTGATATCCATCATCACCGTCTGGCTGAGCGGATTCATGAAGGCGGCAGCGATGCCTTGAAGCACGCGAAACGCCACCATTTCGGGCAGGCTCGTCGCCAGCCCGCACAGCATCGACGCAATCACGAAGCTGACGACCGAGGTGAGGAACAGATTGCGCGATCCGATCCGGTCAGCCAGCCAGCCGGTTATCGGAATGGCGACCGCGGAAGCGACAATATAGCTCGTCAGCACCCAGGTGATCGTGTCTGCAGTGCCGCCGAGCGACGCCTGCATGTGCGGCAGGGCAACATTGGCAATCGTCGAATCGAGGATTTGCATGATCGTCGCGGCCATGACGCCGATCGTCAGCAGCGGCCGGTTGCTCGTGTGGAGCGCCGCCTCGTCGATCGGTCGCCCGACGCTGAGGCTAGCGCCTGCCATGGTCGCGAACGTCCACAGTCACCTTGGCGCTGAGCCCGGCGATGAGTGGGCGCGGGCTGGCCTCTTCGATCGCGATGCGGACCGGCACCCGCTGCGTGACCTTCACCCAGTTGCCGGTCGCGTTTTGCGCGGGCAGCACCGAAAATTCGGAGCCGGTGCCGGCACCGATCGACTGGACATGCCCCTTGAGCTTCAGCCCGCTATAGGCGTCGAAGCTGACCTCGGCAGGCTGGCCGACGCGCATCGTGTTGAGATCGGTTTCCTTGAAGTTCGCCTCGATCCACGCCTGATGTCCCGCAACGATGCTGACCGCGGGCAGGCCGGTAAGCATCATCTGGCCGACCTGAAGCCGGTCCGACTGGCTGACGAGCCCGCTCGTCGGCGCGAACACGGCGGTGCGCGACAGATCGAGCTGCGCCTTGTCGCGCTGAACGCGCGCAGCAGCAATCGCGGGGTTCTGTCCCGGAACGGCGGCACCGGTGGCAAGCTTCGCGCGCGCTTCGTCGGCGGCGGCGTTGGCGTTGGCGAGCGCGGCATTGGCCTGTTGCAGGCCGTGTTCGGCCTGCTGCATCCGCGCGCGCGTGGTAAAGCCCTGCTTCATCAGCGTCGCTTGCCGATCGAAATCTTCGCGTGCGGCCACAATCTGGTCCTGTGCCGCCTGAATATCCGCGCTTTTTCCGCGAAAGCTCGATTGCAGCGTCGCGACATTCACCTGCGCGTTGGCGATCGCGGCATCGGCCTGCTCGACGGCGATTCGGTAGGGCGCGGGATCGATCCTGAACAGCAGATCGCCTGCCTTCACGCGCTGATTTTCCTTCACCGCCACTTCGACGATGCGACCCGCTACATCGGCTGAGACCGATACCTTGTCCTGCTGCACATAGGCGTTGTCGGTTGCGACGAAACGGCCCGACGTCAGCCAGAAATACCCAGCGATCAGCGCGATCACCAAAGGCACCGCGATCAGCAGAGCCGGACGAAGCCATTTGCGGCGCGGCGTAGCAGCGGGCGCCGATACTGGCGCCGATACTGGCGCCGATACTGGCGTCGTTGCATCGACCGCAATCGGGCGGGCGGGATCGGCCTCAGCCATTGGCGACTTCCTCGATATCGGGGGTCGCCGCGAGATTTTCGCGCAAATGATCGAGCGTCCGGGTCAATTGTGCGCGCTCGGCATCGTCGATGCCGGCAAGCGCCTGCTCAAACAATTCGTCGGCGATCTTGCGCAGCTGTTCGAGCAGCGGACGCGCGCTATCGGTCAGGTGGATTTGCCACGCGCGGCGATCGGCCGGATCACGTCGACGTTCGAGATGGCCCGCCTCCTCGAGCCGATCGACCATCCGGCACAGCGTGATCGGCTCGACTTCGAGCAGATCGGCGAGCCCCCCCTGATTGATCCCCTCATGCCGGTTGACCATCGTCAATGTCCGCCATTGTGGTCGCGTGACCCCGATTGCGCGGGCACGCTCGTCGAACCGCCGGCGGACAAGCCGCGCGGCGTCACTGATGAGAAAACCTATACTATCCGTCATACCGTGCAGATAATAAGCATGCTTATAGGATGCAAGGGCAATTAGCACTTGCGGCAGGGTTCGCGATCTAGATGCCGCTCAGCCGCAACGTGTCCTTAAACGGCACCAGCGTGGTATCGCCGGTCTCGCCGTTTTCGATAATGATATGGCAGCTGAGGCACAGCCGTCCGTGAGCGACTTCGGCTGCCATTACCTGCCACGCCAGTCTCATCGCCGTCTGTAGAGCAGAGGCCATGTCGACGAGCGTCTTGCCCTCGGTGTCTTTGGTTGGCTGCCCGCAGGCGTCGATGTGGAAGAAATATCTGATCATCGGCGCGCGCTAAATTCATTGTGATCGTGGGGCAAGCCGACCCATGCAAATTGTCGTTAATCCAGATCATGATTGTCGCGGAACAAGCGAGGACTAGCCACGTTTGCTGATGGTGCGCTACTGCTCTGGGATCAGAGCTGGGGGTTTAGCCTGTCGGATCATCATATTGACGCGAAGGCATCGCTCGATTTCCTGCCTGGAGATGGCGAAACTGCTGCGCTCACACTGACGCATGATTGGTCTACCACCTCTCTGGGGCCGATCACCGCCTGGTCGCAAAGCCTGAAAACCGCTGTCAGCATGATCATGCTGTCCCCCGTGCCGATCGTGATGCTGTGGGGCGAAGACGGCTACATGATCTATAACGACGCCTATTCGCGCTTTGCCGGCGGTCGCCACCCTGAGATTTTCGGCATGAAGGTGCGCGAGGCGTGGCCCGAGGTCGCGGCATTCAACGACAATGTCATGAAGGTGGGGCTTGGCGGCGGAACGCTTGCGTACCGCGACCAGGAGCTGACGCTGTATCGCAGCGGCTCGCCCGAACAGGTGTGGATGAACCTCGATTACTCGCCGGTCATCGACGAAAATAGCCGCCCCGCAGGCGTCATCGCGATCGTCGTGGAAACGACCGAGCGGATCAGGAGCGAGGCCGCTCTGCGTGAGAGCGAGGCGCAATTCCGGGTATTTTCCCAAGCGATGCCGCATCATGTTTGGGCGGCACGGGCCGATGGCAGCATCTATTGGCTCAACGACCAAACCTATCGCTATACGGGCGCAAAGGCGGGTGATCTCGACGGGCTGACGGCGTGGGGCGATGTCGTCCATCCCGATGATCTGCCCGAATCGGGCAATCGCTGGATTGCTGCACTGGCGAGCGGAGAAGTCTATCAGACCGAATTCCGCCTGCGCCGCCACGACGGCATCTATCGCTGGTTTCTGGCGCGCGCCGAGCCGGTTCGTGACGATACCGGCAAGCCGGCGCGCTGGGTCGGCACCAACACCGATATCCACGATCTTCGCGAGACCGAGACCGCGCTTCGGCTCGCAAATGAAACGCTCGAGGAGCAGGTGGCGGAGCGCACCGCCGAGTTGCAGGCCAAGGAAGCGCGGCTGCGCACGGTTTTCGAGACAAGCTTTGGCTTTCAGGGCCTGCTCGATCCGCGCGGTCTGCTGCTCGATGCCAACGCGACGTCACTGGCTGCAGTCGGCGTGGCATTTGAAGCGGTTGCCGGCATGGCATATTGGGACACGCCCTGGTTTGAAGGCACGCCCGGGATGGCCGATGCGATCCACGAAGCGGTGACGGCGGTGGCGGGTGGCGACATCGTTCGGCAGGAATTGCTGATCAACCTGCCGGTCGGGGGCTGGCGCTGGTTCGATTTCGTGCTCCGCCCGATCCGTACCGGTCAGGACGAAGTAATCGCAATCGTTGCCGAGGCGATCGAGACGACAGAGCGTCGCAAGGCCGAGGAGGCACTGCGTCAGTCGCAAAAGCTGGAGGCGATGGGCCAGCTAACTGGCGGCGTCGCGCATGATTTCAACAATTTGCTTACCCCCATCATCGGCAGTCTCGATCTGCTTCACCGCCGCGAACTTGGCGGCGAGCGCGAGCGCAAGCTGATCGAGGGCGGCCTGCAATCGGCGGAGCGTGCAAAGACGCTCGTTCAGCGGCTGCTCGCCTTTGCCCGCCGCCAGCCATTACAACCCCAGCCCGTTGACGTTGCCGCGCTGATCCAGTCGATGGAATCGCTGATCGCCAGCACGTCCGGCCCGCGCATCCGCATCGAAATGGTCGTCGATCCACGTCTGCCGCCTGCCACCGCCGAGGTGAACCAGCTCGAAATGGCGTTGCTCAATCTGGCGGTGAACGCGCGCGATGCCATGCCCGATGGCGGGACACTGACGATTGCGGCGGATATCCAGCACGTCGCGGTCGGCGCGCGCGTCGATCTGACGCCTGGCGATTATATCCGGATTCGCGTCAGTGACACCGGAATCGGCATGGACGCCCATACTCAGGCCCACGCGATCGAGCCGTTTTTCTCGACCAAGGGCATCGGCAAGGGCACCGGGCTTGGCCTCTCGATGGTTCATGGGCTGACGTCGCAGCTCGGCGGCGCGCTCAGCATCACCAGCAAACTGGCGCTTGGGACGACGATCGAGCTGATGCTGCCGGTGTCTGATCAGGGCACTGTGGAAAGGACAACGGTCGCTGTGGCTGGCGATGTTTCCGGCGGGCGCGGCACGGTGTTGCTGGTCGACGATGAAGAAGTCGTCCGGGCGACCACCGCGCATATGCTCGAGGAGCTCGGCTACAGCGTGATCGAGGCCGGATCGGCGGAGGAGGCGATCGCACTCTATGAGCGAAGCCCGATCGAATTGATCGTCACCGATTACATGATGGGCGGGATGACGGGGATGGAGTTGATCCACCATCTGCGCGGCCACAATCCCGACCTGCCGATCCTGGTGATATCGGGCTATGCCGATGCAGAGGGCATCGCCGCCGATGTCCCGAGGCTGACCAAGCCATTTCGCAGCGCCGATCTGGCGGAAATGTTGGCCGTCGTCATACCGAAGTGAGGGCATCGCCGCCGCGGCGCGCGCACTGACGCCTGCAAATTCGCAGCCGCAAGGTGCAACGATCGGTGGATTCCGCAGCATTTGTTGCTTATCAGGGCGAACAGTGCCGTCGATTCATGCCCTTGCCAATCCTGCGCGCTTTCTGAAGATCGCGCGTCCGCTGACCCCGCTGTTGTTCTGGGTGGGCGCTGCGCTGATCGCGTTCGGCGCCTGGGCAGGGCTCTTTCGGACGCCGGCCGATTACCTGCAGGGTGAGACGGTGCGCATCCTTTACATCCATGTGCCGACCGCGTGGCTGGGCATGGGCGGGTGGAGCGGGATCGCGATATCGAGCCTCGCCTTTCTTATCTGGCGCCACCCGCTGGCGATGATTGCGGCGCGGGCGATGGCGATGCCGGGCGCGATGTTTGCCGGGCTGTGCCTTGCGACAGGCTCGATCTGGGGCCGCCCGACCTGGGGCACGTGGTGGGAATGGGACGGGCGGCTCACCTCGATGCTGTTGCTGTTCTTCGTCTATCTCGGCTTTACAGCGCTTGCGCGTGCCGATGCGGATCGCGGCGGCGACGGGCGCATTCCGGCGATTTATGGCGTTGCGGGATCGGTGCTGCTGCCGATCATCCGGTATTCGGTGGTTTGGTGGAACACGTTGCATCAGGGCCAGAGCATTGGCCTCACCAAATCATCGATCGATTCGAGTTTGCTGTGGCCGCTGCCCTTTACACTTGCCGGCTTCACCTTTTGGTTTGCGGCCATCGTGCTGATGCGGATGCGCGCCGAGCTTGCGCGAACCAAGGCAGAGGCACGGATGCGGCGGATGGCGGCGGCATGAACCCCTGGCCCTTCGTCATCGGTGCGTACGCGATCACGCTGATCGCCACGATCGGGCTGTCGGTTTATGCATGGCTGGCGATGCGCGCGGCGGAGGGCGCTGGCAAATGAAGGCAAAACATCAGCGACTGACGCTCGCGTTGCTGGCGGTCGGCGCGATTGCGGGCGCAAGCGGGCTGGCGCTTTCCGCGCTAAAGGATCAGGCCGCGTTCTTCTATGCGCCGGGCGATGTCGCCAAGGCCGGGTTGCCGCTTGGCCGCGAGGTTCGGCTTGGCGGGATGGTCAAGGGCGGCTCGATCAAGGCGCAGGCGGACGGGGTGACGATCCATTTCGTCGTCACCGACGGCAAGGCGACCGTGCCCGTGGTCTTCAGCGGCATCACACCTGATCTGTTCAAGGAAAAATCGGGCGTGGTGGCGGAGGGGCAATTCCAGCCCGACGGCAGCTTCGTCGCCAGCAACCTGCTGGCCAAGCATGACGAGCGTTATATGCCGCCGCAAATGGCCGGCAAGATGCACGAGACGAAAACGCTGCAACGATGATCGCCGAAGCCGGGCTTGCCGCATTATGGATCGCGGCCGCATTGGCGGCGCTGCAGTTTGTGCTTGCAGCACTCGGCATCGCGCGCGGTGATCCCGATGTGCAGGATGCGGTGCGGCCCGTCGCGGTGGTGCAGGGGCTGGTCGTGCTGCTGGCGATGGCGCTGCTGATCGCGGTGTTCGTCAATTCGGACATGTCGGTGCTGCTGGTCGCCGAAAACAGCCATTCGGCCAAACCGCTCATCTACAAGATCGCCGGCGCCTGGGGCAATCATGAGGGATCGATGCTGCTCTGGGTGACAATCCTGGGGCTGGCGGGCGGCGCGGTCGCGATCCTCGAACATCGCCTGCCTAAATCGACGCTGATCGCGACGCTTGGCGCGCAGGCGCTGATCGCGCTTGGTTTCTATGCGTTTCTGCTGTTTTCATCGAATCCGTTTGCGCGGCTGAACCCCGCGCCGGCGGATGGCAACGGGCTGAATCCCCTGCTTCAGGACCCCGGCTTGGCGTTCCATCCGCCGACGCTTTACATCGGCTATGTCGGCATTTCGGTCGCGTTTTCGTTCGCGGTCGGCGCGATGGTGACGCGCGATGTCGGGCCAGCCTTTGCGCGAGCGATGCGGCCCTGGGTGCTGAGCGCCTGGATTTTCCTGACGCTCGGCATCACCGCTGGCAGTTACTGGGCTTATTATGAGCTTGGCTGGGGCGGCTGGTGGTTCTGGGACCCGGTCGAGAATGCCTCGCTGATGCCGTGGCTCGCCGCGACCGCCTTGCTCCATTCGGTGACGGTGCTGGCGACGCGCGATGGGCTTCGCGCATGGACGATCATGCTGGCCGTGGTTGCGTTTTCAATGTCGATGATCGGCACTTTTCTGGTGCGATCGGGCATTCTCACCAGCGTCCATGCGTTTGCGGTCGATCCTTCACGGGGCACCTTCATCCTTGTCCTGCTCGCGCTCTATATCGGCGGGGCGATGGCCTTGTTCGCTCTGCGCGTCGGCACGATCCGCGAGGGTGCAGGCTTTGAAATCGTCAGCCGCGAGGGCGCGCTGGTCGCGAATAACCTGCTGCTCTCGGTGATCCTGGGCATCGTCTTGATCGGCACGCTGTATCCGATCGTCGCGGCCGGCGCCTTTGGGCAGCAATTGTCGATCGGCCCGCCCTTTTTCAACAAGGCGGCGGGGCCGGTCGCGCTTGCGCTCGTCGCGATCATGGCGGCGGGGCCACTGGTGCGCTGGCGGCGTGATGAGGGCGCCGCCGTGCTTTCGCGGATGATCATCCCGATTGGCGCCGCGACGCTCGTCCTCGGGCTGCTGGTCCTGTTCGCCTTTCAAGCAGGCGTGCTGCCGATCATGGGGCTGGCGCTTGCTGCGGGGTTGGCGATTGCCAGTGTTGCGCCCCTGTGGAAGCGCAATCTGCGCCGCACGCCGTTGTTCACTTACGGCATGGTGCTGGCGCATCTGGGTATCGCCGTCAGCCTCGCCGGGATGGCGAGCGAGAGCGCGTTTACCAAGCAGACCTTGGTTGCAGCGCGCGTCGGCGAGCAGCAGCGCGTTGGGCCGTATCGGGTCACGCTCGAGGGGATTACGCCCGTCAACGGGCCCAATTGGTCGGCACTGGAGGCGCGGCTGAGCGTTCAACGCGGCGACGACGCGCCCTTCATCCTGCGGCCCCAGTCGCGGTTTTTCTCGAACCCCGTCACGGTGACGAGCGAATCGGCGATCGCGACGGTCGGTGACGGGCAGCTGTACACCGTCCTTGGCCAGCCCGACGATGCGGGGCGCTGGCAGCTGCGGTTGTGGTGGAAGCCCTTCGTCACGCTGATCTGGGCGGGCGGGGCAATGATCGCGATCGGCGGCGCGCTGTCGCTGCTCGGTCGGCTGAAGCGCGACGGCAAGACGGCGTGGCGGGAATCGCTGGCGTGAAGCGGTGGGTCGTCTGGCTGCCGTTCGCATTGTTCGCCGGGCTGTTCGTCGTCGCGGCAAGTGGCCTGATGACGCCCGCCTCGCACGAGGTCCGCTCGGCGATGGTCGGCAAGCCGCTGCCCGATTTCTCGTTGCCCCCGATCATCGCCGACAAACCCGGCCTTGGCAGCGCGGTGTTTCGCCAGGGCAGTCCCCGGCTGCTCAACGTGTTTGCAAGCTGGTGCATCCCTTGCGCGGCAGAGGCCCCGCAACTGGCCAAACTCAAGGCGATGGGGGTGCCGATCGATGCCGTTGCGATTCGAGATACCGGCCCCGACATCGCCCGTTTCCTCGCGCGCTACGGTGATCCCTATGACCGGATCGGCGATGATCCCGAAAGCGCCGTCCAACTCGCGCTCGGTTCCTCGGGAGTGCCGGAAACCTTCGTGGTCGATGGCCACGGCAAGATCTTGCTCCAGCATATCGGCGAAATCCGCGGCGAAGACGTGCCCGAAATTCTCGCCACGCTGAGGAAGGGCCAGTGAAGCGCGCCGCTTTCCTGCTGCTCGTCGCGGTGTCTGGCCCGGCACTCGCCGATTCGGCGCTGCCGCCGGCGCGGCTCGCCGACACCGAATTGCCCGACCCCAAGCAGGAGGCCGAGGCGCAGACGCTGATGCTGACGCTGCGCTGCCTCGTCTGCCAGAGCCAGTCGATCGCCGACAGCAACGCCGAAATGGCAGGCGACATGCGCGCGCTGGTGCGGCGGCGAATTTCGGCGGGGGACAGCCCGGCGCAGGTGCGGCGCTGGCTGATCTCGCGTTACGGCGATTACGTGACGTATGATCCGCCACTCAGCGCCGCGACGGCGCCGCTGTGGATCGCGCCGATCGCGCTCGTCGCCATCGGGCTGTGGCTGGCGCGCGGCAGTTTCAAGCGACGGAAACGCGGCTGATGGGCTGGATCATGCTTGCCTTGATCGGTGGGTTCGCCGCTGCGCTGCTGTGGCGGCTGGGTGTGCCGCGCATGTTGTGGACGACGATGGCGGCCGCGCTGATGATCGGTGCGACGGGATATGCGTTGCAGGGATCGCCCAACCGCGCCGCCAGCCCGGCCAAACCAAAGGTCGAATCGGCCGAGCTTGCCGACGACGTGATGGCGCTGCGCGGTTCGATTTTCAGCCGGTTCACTGCTGATGCAGCCTATGACACCGCCGCGAACGCGATGATCCGTGCCGGCGATCCTGGAGCGGCCGTAAAAGTAACGCTTGGCGGGATCGCGCATTATCCGCGCAGCATCCAGCTATGGACGCAGCTCGGCAGCGTGCTGGTGATGCACGACGGGGACAATATGTCGCCTGCCGCCTTGTTCGCGTTTCGTCGCGCGATCCAGCTCAATCCGCGCCACCCCGGGCCGCCGTTTTTTCTGGGGCTCGGCTATGTGCAGGCGGGCCGAATCGCCGAGGCGCGGGGCTGGTGGGTGCGCGCGCTAGCGCTGACACCCCCGGGGGCCTCCTATCGCGGCGAGATTGCCGAGCGGCTGATGCTGCTCGATCAGTTCCTGGCGATGGCGGCGCGGCAGCAGGGCCAGCAGCAGGGCATGCCGCAACGCTGAAGCCCGAGGCGCAATCTTTCCTCGCGCTCCGTTTGCGCGAGGGGTCTGAGCCGTTATCCCTGCGCGCCGAACGGTCGGTTCAGCGCAACGATCGTGCGGTTGAGCCAGGCCGCGAAACTCACCCAGAGCAGGTACGGCACGATCAGCAAGCTCGCCTGATGCGATATCGGCCATAGCCCGATGACGAGCGCGACGAGCGACGACCACAGGAACACCACCTCGACCAACGCCCAATCGGGTCGCCGGGCGCGGAAGAACAACGGGCTCCACAGGAAATGGAAAACCGCGTTGGTGCCGAACAGGATGACGACGCTGGTCCGCTGGGCGTCGTTTTGTGCGGCGTACCAGGCGATGATCGCCGACCACGCCGCCAGCCCGAGGATGATCGACCAGGCGGGGCCGAACGCCCAGTCGGGCGGCTGCCACGATGGTTTGCGCAATTCGCGATACGAGGGGCCGATTGGCGTCATCAACCCACCGGCCGCGCCAAGAAACACGGCGCCGCCGATTGCTGCGATCACAGGGATTTCCATTTTGATCGCCAGTCCGTCTTGTGGGGTGTCATGCACATGGTACACGTCGGCGATGAAAACGTCATTCCCCTTCTCTGCAATTGTCGGCCAGGACGAGATGAAGCTGGCGCTGCTGATCGCCGCAGTCGATGCGCGGATCGGCGGGGTGATGGTGTTCGGCGACCGCGGCACGGGCAAATCGACCGCAGTCCGGGCGCTCGCGGCTTTGCTGCCACCCATCGCGGCGGACCAGGCCGGCTATCAGGACGGCACCCCGCGCAAGGGCAAGGTGCCGGTGCCCTTTGTCGATCTGCCGCTTGGCGCAACCGAGGACCGGGTGCTTGGCGCGCTCGATCTTGAGCGCGCTCTCGGGCACGGCGAAAAGGCGTTCGAGCCGGGGCTGCTGGCGCGCGCGCATGGCGGGGTCCTGTATATCGACGAGATCAACCTGCTTGAGGATCACATCGTCGACCTGCTGCTCGACGTGGCGGCATCGGGGGAGAATGTCGTCGAGCGCGAGGGGTTGAGCGTGCGCCACGCCGCGCGCTTCGTGCTGGTCGGCAGCGGCAACCCCGAAGAGGGCGAATTGCGGCCGCAGCTGCTCGATCGATTCGGGCTATCGGTCGAGGTGAAGACGCCGCAGGATTTGAAGCAGCGGGTGGCGATATTGAAACGCTGCGATGCGTTCGAACGCACGCCCGATCTGTTTGCAGAGGAATGGGCGAAGGCCGAACGCAAGACGCTGCGCCGGATCGCCAAGGGCAAGGAATTGCTGGCATCGGTGAGCGTGCCCGATGCGGTGCTGACGCGCGCCTCCGAGCTGTGCATGGCGGTCGGTGCGGATGGCTTGCGCGGTGAGCTGACCTTGATGCGCGCCGCTCGGGCGCTGGCGGCGCTCGAAGGCGACGGGATTGTGTCCGAAAAGCATTTGCAACGCGTCGCCCCGCTCGCGCTGAGGCACCGGTTGCGCCGGAATGTGCTCGACGAGACGGGATCGACCGCACGAATCGAGCGCGCGATGGAAACTTTGTTCGGGGCATGAAGGCGCCGGGCGAGACTGCCATCGATGCGTATGCCGATGCGCTGATGGCGGCGCGGCTGTGCGCGATCGATCCGGTGGGGCTTGGCGGGATGATCCTGCGGGGCGGGGATGATTGGCGTGACGACGTGATCGCAACGCTGAAGGCAGGGCTGCCGGCAGGCGCTCCGGTGCGGCGGGTGCCGCTGCACATCGATGACGAACGGTTGCTGGGCGGACTCGATCTGGGCGCGACATTGGCGCGGGGCGCGCCGGTAGGGCGCACGGGCGTTCTGGCCGAGGCGGATGGCGGGCTGGTGATCGTGCCGATGGCCGAACGATTGAGCGATGCGGTTACCGCGCCGATTGCTGCCGCACTCGATACCGGCGAGATCGTCACCGAGCGCGAAGGGCAATCGCTGCGCGCCGATGCGCAGTTCGCGGTGGTCGCGCTCGATGATGGCGCCGAGCCCGACGAGCGTGTGCCGGCGGCGTTGGGCGAGCGGCTGGCATTCTGGTTGGATCTGACGTCAGCGCGCGTCGATCGGCCGTCCGCCGAGCACGTCCAATCCCCTTCGGCAACGCTTTCCGGCGATGCGGAACCCAGTGCCGACACGCTTGATGCGCTGGTCCACACCGCCGCCGCGCTGGGAATCGATTCCGCTCGGGCCACCCTGTTCGCGCTCCGGGCGGCGCGGGCGTCTGCGATCTTGCACGGTCGGCGGGCGATCGCCGAGGAAGACGTTGTGATCGCCGCGCGACTGGTGCTTGGCCCCCGTGCGACCCGGATGCCGCCGATGCCCGAGGCGGAGCCCGAACCGGAGCAAGCGCCCGAGCCGCCACCGCCGTCCGAATCGGATCGCGGCGAAGACGAGCAATCGGAACCGGCGCCGCTCGACGATCTGGTGCTTGAGGCAGTCCTCGCGTCGTTGCCCAAGGATGTGCTGGCACAATTGGCGCAGGGCGCACGGCGCGGCCCGCAAAACCGCGCGCAGGGCAAGGGCGAGCGGCGGCGCTCGCCGCGCCATGGCCGGCCGGTCGGGGTGCGGGCCGGCCTCCCGCGCGGCGGCCTTCGGTTGAGCCTGATCGATACGTTGCGCGCGGCGGCGCCCTGGCAGCGGGTGCGCGGGGCAGAGCCGGGGCGGGTGAAGATCGCCAAGGACGATTTGCGCATCCGCCGATTCGAGTCGCGCGCGGAGGCCGTGACGATCTTTGCGGTCGATGCGTCGGGATCATCGGCGCTGGCGCGATTGGCTGAGGCGAAGGGTGCGGTCGAGTTGTTGCTGGCAGAGGCTTATGTGAAGCGCGCTCAGGTGGCGCTGGTCGCGTTCCGGGGCACAGGCGCCGAGCTGTTGTTGCCGCCCACCCGCTCGCTGGCACGTGCACGCAAATCGCTCGCGGCGTTGCCGGGCGGGGGTGGGACGCCGCTTGCTTCCGGACTTCAGGCGGCGCTCGAACTGGCGGAAGCGGCGCGAAAGCGCGGGCGAACGCCCTTCATCGTGGTGCTTACCGATGGCCGCGCGAATATCGCCGCCGATGGTCGCGCGGTGCGCAAAGCAGCGGAAGACGATGCCGATGCCGCCGCGCGCGCGATCGGGCTGGCGGGGATCGGCGCGGCGTTTGTCGATACATCGCCGCGGCCCCGGCCTGAGGGGGAACGTCTGGCCGCCGCAATGCGCGCGCGCTATCTGCCGCTGCCCCGCGCCGATGCCCGCGCGATGCACGCGGCTGTCAAGGAAGCCCAACATGCTCAGTGATCGACCGCGTTGGGACAAGGAAGGGCTTGGCTGGCCCAATCGCGCAGCGAGTCGCTTCGTCGATGCCGGGCGGCTGCGCTGGCATGTCCAGGTGATGCAGCACGCAGATGCCGCAGTGCCGGTGGCGTTGCTCCTTCACGGAACGGGCGCCGCGACGCACAGCTGGCGCGACATGATGCCGTTGCTGGCAAAAGACTTCACCGTCGTCGCGCCCGATCTGCCGGGGCATGGCTTTACGACGGGGCGCCCCCCCGGCGGCCTTGCGATGTCGGCAATGGCCGCCGCCGTCAGCGAACTTATGGCCGCGATGACAGTCGTGCCGGCGCTGATCGTCGGCCATTCGGCGGGTGCGGCGATTGCGGTGCGGATGGCGATCGACGCTCAAAGCAAGCCGGCGGCGGTGATTGGCCTCAATGCGGCACTGATGCCGTTTCCAGGCATTGCCGCCAAGATTTTCCCGACGCTTGCCCGGATGCTGTTCGTCAATCCGTTCGCGCCGCACATTTTTGCGGGCATCGCGCGGCAATCGGGCGAAGTCGGGCGTTTCCTCGCGCGCTCGACGGGCTCCAAAATCGATGCTGCGGGGGCCGATTTTTATGGTCGGCTGTTTGCGACGCCGGGCCACTGTGCGGGCGCGATCACGATGATGGCGGACTGGGACCTCGAAACGCTGTCGCGCGATCTGCCGAAATTATCGGTGCCGTTGCTGCTGATCCATGGCGAGGGCGATGCCGCAATCCCCCTCGGCAGCGCGAACGAAGCGGCGGCGCAAGTGGCAGGGGCGAGCGTTGCGACCTTGCCCGGACTCGGCCATCTGGCGCATGAAGAGGACCCGCACCGTGTCGCCGCTATGATCGAGGCGTTCGCGGTGGCGCAAGGCATCGGCTCGGGAGCGCGCGCATGAGTGGTTACAGTCTCGGCGTCATCGAAATGGTCATGTCGGGTGGATTGGTGCTCGGATTCTGCGCATGGCAATATTGGTCGATGACGCGCCAGATTGCGCGCGACAAAAAGGCGCGTGAGGCGTCAACCGACCGCGCGCGGCATCCGGAAGGGGAGCATCGACTGGACGATCGGTGAGCGGAAACGCCCGAGCGACAGGCTTTCATGCACCGCGCGGACATCCTCACCGAATAGCCGGGTGTCGAGCGCCGAACGTGCATAAAAAGGCGCATCGATCCAGGTTTTCGCGACTTTCGGGGTGCTGCCGGCATCGGCGCGCGTGATCCGGTCGATCCGCCAGCCGGTGCGCGGCAGGCGTGCGACAGGCGGCGGCGCGACATCGTGCCAATGCCCCTGCCGGTCCATCCTGAGCGCGAGATCGAAGTTCATGCCGTCGCTGCGGCGGCCTTCATACAGCACCGCCACGTCGTTTTTCAGGTGCGCGCGCGACCAGTGCCAGTCGTCGAAGCCGTCCTCCAGCGATTCTTCACCGAAGTTCGAATCGAAGTAACCGCCGCCGTTCCAGCTGATGCCGGGCCGCTCCATCTTCACCTCGACGCGGGCGCGGGGTGCCACCGGGTGCCAGCGGTGCTTGCCGGCGGGATCGAGATTGAAGCCCGTGGTGCCGATCATGTCGGGATAGACGCGGACCTGCCCGCGCACGGGATAGGGGAGCGGTGCCGATGTCTCGTCGATATCGATCACCAGCACATTGCCGTCCCAGTGCAGCGCGCTCGGGCCGACGGCGAGCGTGTCGGCGTCGCGAAACACATGCGTCTGCGGGCGCTCGGTCATCGCCCAGGCGCTGCCGCGCGGCCCCGTGAGCGCGACGTTGATCGCGCAGTGATTCTCCGGATGCGCCCTGCCGCTCAGCTTGTAATAGGGCGAGAAGACGCTGCCGATGAACGCGATGATCGTGAGGCCGTGCTTCCCCCCATCTGGTCCCTCGGCGTCGCTGCAGGCGTCGATATACCACCAGGCATAGCCGTTTGCATCGACCGAGACGTCGAAGCGCGGTCCCTGAGCAGGATATCGACGGCAAGGCCGCCGCTGAGCGCTGCCATCGGTACGCCGGCGCCCGGGTGCGTGCTCCCGCCCGCGCAGTAAAGACCAGGGATCGCTGTCCGGGCGGCGGGCCGGCGGAAGGACGCCGCCCATCCGTGCGAGGCCGGTCCATAAAGGGCTCCACCCGTCGAGGGAAACAGCGCCTCGAACCCGACCGGCGTCGTCAACGTCGTTGCCGATGGCGGCAGATCCACCGATAGCCCGGCCGCTCGCAAACTCTCCAGCATCCGCGCTTGGCATTGATCGATCTCCGCTTGGGTGAATCCGGGCCCGTCGCCGATGGCGGGAGCATTGACGAGAATTTGCAGACGTTCGGGGCCATCGGGCACTTGGCCGGCGTCGTCGCGGTCCTGCGCGCAGACATAGACGGTCGGCGTGCCGGGCAGGCGACCGCTCGCCAGATCGGCGAATTCGGCGGGGTAATCGCTCGAGAAAAACACATTATGATGATGCAGCGGAAAGCCGCTGGTCGTTGCGTGCGCCGTCCACACCATCGCGCCGAGCGAACGCCGCGAGGGCAGCATCCCGGGCACCGCGCTGCTCACCGCGGCACCGAACCGCCCATCGGCGAGGGCCGCCGGGTCGGCGTTGCAGACGACCGAGCCTGCCATGACCCGCTCGCCATCTGCCAGCACGACCCCGCTCGCGCGACCATGATCGACCAGAATTTCGCGGACCGGCGTGTCGTATCGAAAAGTCGCGCCGCGCTCGGTCGCGAGCCGTTCGAGCGCGCGGGCCAGGGCATGCATGCCGCCATCCAGAAACCAGACCCCGCTCGCCTCGACATGCGCGATCAGCATCAACGTTGCCGGGCACTGGAAGGGCGATGATCCGCAATAGGTCGAATAACGGCCGAACAGCTGCCGCAATCGGGGATCGCTGAAATGATCGCCAAGCGCCTTCCACAGCGTTTCGAACGGTCGTTTGGTGAACAGGTCGCGCGGATTGGCGAGCCCCATCTTCCAGGCAAGCATCATCGGCGATCCGCGCTGGCTGCGCATATAGGGCCGGTCGAGCGAGGTGAATATCTGCTCGGCCTCCGCACAAAATGCGCGGTAGCCACGGGCATTGTCGGCGCCAGCGAAATCGCCAATCGCGTCCGCACTTGCGTTCCGATCGGCGAACAGATCGAGTCGATCATCGCCCCAGGCATGGCGGGCAAGCGTGGTCGCGGGTTTGAGCGTCAGATAGTCGTCGAGGCTGGCACCGCAGGTCTCAAAAATGCCGTCGAATACATCGCGCATCGTGAACACCGTCGGCCCGCCATCAACGAGCGCGTCACCGGCGGCGACCTGACGCATCTTGCCGCCGGGCGCCGATGCCGATTCGAGCACCGTCACATCGAGCCCGTGCGCGGCAAGCAAGGCGGCACTGGCAAGCCCGCCAACGCCCGCGCCGATCACGATGGCCTTGTCTGCGATGGCCTTGTCGCGCTGCATCCGTGCCCCTAACCGCAATTGACGATCAATCTGTGACCGTCCAAACAATTGGACATATGAAACTGTCCGAAAATAAAGACAATCGCAATTGGCGGGAAAAGTGGATCGGCTGGCGCAACCGCCTGCTTGCCGACCCCGCTTTCCATCGTTTCGCCGTTCGCTTTTGGCCGACACGCGGCATTGTGCGGCAAAAAGCGCGGGCGATGTTCGATCTGGTGGCGGGGTTCACCTATTCGCAGGTGATTGCCGCTTGCATCGAGCTGGGCCTGCTCGATCTGTTGGCGAACGGGCCGATGGAGATTGCGGCGATTGCCGCGCGGACTGATCTCCCCATCGAAGGCGCTGATCGGTTGTTGCGCGCCGCCGCGGCGTTGAAGCTGACCGAGCGGATCGGTCCAACGCGCTGGGCATTGGGCGCCGACGGTGCGGCGCTGCGGGGCAATCGCGGGATCGCCGAAATGGTCGCACATCACCGGCTGCTCTATGCCGATCTTGCCGACCCAGTGGCGCTATTGCGGCGCGGCGGCGGGGGCGGGGCACTGTCAAACTACTGGACCTATGCCGAACAGGCGGGGCAGGGCGGCAGCGACGATGTCGCGCCCTATTCGCGGCTGATGGCAGCATCGCAGCCGCTGGTGGCCGAGCACGTCATCGACAGCTATGATTTTTCGCGCCATCGCCGGATGCTCGATGTCGGCGGTGGCGAGGGCGCCTTCATCGCCGCGGTCGCGAGCAGGACGCCAGGGTTGTTGCTGTCGCTGTTCGATCTGCCGGCTGTCGGCGAGCGGGCGCGAGCGGCCTTGGCGGCGGCGGGTCACGGCGATCGCACGACGGTCCATGGGGGTGATTTCCTTCGAGGCCCCCTGCCGCAAGGCCATGATCTCGTCACCCTCATCCGCGTTCTCCACGATCATGACGATGCGCCTGCGATGCAATTGCTGCGCAACATCCACGCCGCCCTGCCGGAGGGCGGCAGGTTGCTGATCGCCGAGCCGATGGCCGAATCGAAAGGTGCCGAACGGGCCGGTGATGCCTATTTCGGCATGTATCTGTGGGCGATGGGATCAGGCCGGCCGCGCAGCATGACAGCCATCGCAGCCATGCTTCGCGATGCGGGTTTCAGCGCGTCGCGCGCCGTATCGACACCGCTTCCGCTCACCGTCAGCGCAATTGTTGCAACTCGTTGACGGTCGAACCGTCCAAATCAGTTGACAACATTTAGTGTCAATATAGACTGACAACCACGGCGCAGAGTCTCCTGATGAGACAGCGCCCCTGGGGAGAGGTCTTGGAGACGTTGGCGGTCATATTGGAGGCACCCGAGACGCTTTCGTTGCGTCCGCTTGTGCTGAATCCGATCGGGCCGGGCGATATCCTCGTTGAAGTGGCCTGGAGCGGGATCAGCTCGGGCACGGAAAAGCTGCTCTGGTCGGGCCGGATGCCGGCTTTTCCGGGGATGGGCTATCCGCTGGTGCCAGGATACGAATCGGTCGGCCGCGTGGTCGATGCAGGCGCCGAGGCGCGCAGCCGGATTGGCGAGTGGGTGTTCGTACCCGGGGCCAATTGTTACACACAGGCACGCGGATTGTTTGGCGGCACGGCGCGGCGCGTCATCCTGCCGGCGGCGCGGGCGATGCCCGTCGACGAAGCGCTTGGCGAGGCCGGCATCCTTATTGCGCTTGCCGCGACAGCGCATCACGCCATCGTCGCGGGTGCGGCACCCGAACTCATCGTTGGCCATGGCATATTGGGTCGGCTGATGGCGCGCATCGTCGTGGCGCTGGGCCATCCCGTGCCGATCGTCTGGGAAACCGCCGCCGAGCGGCGGCGTGGCGATTTCGGCTATCCGGTGATCGATCCGTCCACTGACGATTGCAAAAGCTATCGCACGATTTGCGACGCAAGCGGCGCGGGCAATATTCTCGATACCTTGATCTTGCGCCTCGCCAAGGGCGGCGAGATTATACTCGCGGGTTTTTACGACAAGCTGAGCTTCACTTTTCCGCCAGCCTTCATGCGTGAGGCGCGGTTGCGGATCGCCGCTGAATTCACCGTCGATGATCTGCGCGCGACCGCCGCGCTCGTCGATGCGGGTCGATTGAGCCTTGGCGGATTGATCAGCCATATCCGGCCGGCTGCCGACGCCGCCGAAGCCTATCCTGCAGCATTCGGCGATCCCGATTGCCTGAAAATGGTCCTCGACTGGAGAAGCGAATGACGATGCTCGATTCAGGACCGCTGCGCGAAGAAGCCAGCCAGGAGCCCGATCCGGTCCACACCGGTCCGGTGACCAAGGAAACGCAGATCATTGCCATTTATGGCAAGGGCGGCTCGGGCAAATCCTTCGCGCTTGCCAATCTCAGCTACATGATGGCGCAACAGGGCAAGCGCGTGCTGCTCATCGGCTGCGACCCGAAATCGGATACGACCAGCCTGTTGTTCGGCGGCAAATCGACCCCGACGATCATCGAGACGAGCTCGAAGAAGAAGCTGGCTGGCGAGGAAATCGGCATTGAGGATGTCTGCTTCCAGCGCGACGGCGTGTTCGCGATGGAGCTTGGCGGGCCCGAAGTCGGTCGGGGTTGCGGCGGACGCGGCATCATCCACGGCTTTGAAACGCTCGAGAAGCTGGGCTTTCACGAATGGGGCTTCGATTATGTCCTGCTCGATTTCCTGGGCGA
This sequence comes from Sphingomonadales bacterium, assembly GCA_038230675.1. GTDB lineage: Bacteria > Pseudomonadota > Alphaproteobacteria > Sphingomonadales > Sphingomonadaceae > Sphingomonas. Next base: position 74,747 of record JBBRMV010000006.1, read on the forward strand.
CGTGGTGTGCGGGGGCTTCGGCCTGCCGATCGCGCGCGACATGTGCCAGAAGGTGATCGTCGTCGCGTCGAACGATCTGCAGTCGCTCTATGTCGCGAACAACGTCTGCAAGGCGGTCGAATATTTCCGCAAGATGGGCGGCAATGTCGGCGTGGCGGGCATGATCCTGAACAAGGACGACGGCACCGGCGAAGCGAATGCCTTTGCCGAAGCCGTCGGCATTCCAGTGCTCTGCGCGATCCCTGCGAACGAGGATATCCGCAAGAAGAGCGCCAATTATCAGATCATCGGCAAGCCCGGTGGCCAATGGGCGAGCTTGTTCGAGGAACTTGCTGTGAACGTCGCCGAGGCGCCGCCGCTTCGCCCGACGCCGCTCGATCAGGATGGCCTGCTCAATCTGTTCAGCGCCGACATTACGGGGGCGGACTACACGCTGCGCCCGGCGTCTCAGGCCGACATGCGCGGCATGGATTTCGTCGTGAAGCCAACCCTTGAAATCGTTTACGACACGGTCTGATCGTGGATTTGGAAAACCCTTCCCGCGAAACCGATCGCATCGACCTTGGCGCTCCTGAAGCGCAAGGTTCGGGCTGTCACGCGGGTGCGGACACGATGCATGAGGCCGCGTCAAAAGCAGGCAAGTCCGAGATTCTCGAACGTTATGCCGCGGATTACCCCAAGGGCCCGCATGACCAGCCACAATCCATGTGCCCGGCATTCGGCTCGCTGCGCGTTGGCCTGCGGATGCGCCGTACCGCCACCGTGCTGTCGGGTTCGGCGTGCTGCGTTTACGGGCTGACCTTTACAAGCCACTTCTACGGCGCGCGGCGGACGGTCGGCTATGTGCCGTTCAGTTCAGAGACGCTCGTCACCGGCAAGCTGTTTGAAGATATCCGCGACGCGGTGCACGATCTTGCCGATCCGGCGCTCTACGACACGATCATCGTCACCAATTTGTGCGTGCCGACGGCATCCGGTGTGCCGCTGCAATTGCTGCCCGACCAGATCAACGGCGTCCGCGTGATCGGCATCGATGTGCCCGGTTTCGGCGTGCCGACGCATGCCGAAGCAAAGGATGTGCTCGCCGGCGCGATGCTCAATTATGCGCGCAAGGAGGCCGAACAGGGCCCCGTTGCCGCGCCCAAGGAACGCCCCGATCGGCCGACAATAACGCTGCTGGGTGAAATGTTCCCAGCGGACCCGCCCGGCATCGGGTTGATGCTTGAGCCGCTTGGCCTTGCGGCTGGCCCGGTCGTGCCGACGCGTGAATGGCGCGAACTTTATTCGGCGCTCGACTGCGCTGCCGTCGCGGCAATCCACCCTTTTTACACGGCCAGCGTGCGTGAATTTGAGGCCGCAGGGCGCAGCGTCGTCGGCTCCGCGCCCGTCGGCCGCGATGGCACTGCCGCCTGGCTCGATGCGATCGGCAAGGCATGCGGCATTGCCCAGGAAAAGGTCGATGCATCGAAGAACAAATTCCTGCCAGCCATCACCGCCGCACTTGCCGCCCGCCCGATCAAGGGGCGGATCACGGTGTCGGGCTATGAAGGCTCCGAATTGCTCGTCGCGCGCCTGCTGATCGAAAGCGGCGCCGACGTGCCCTATGTCGGCACGGCATGCCCGCGCACGGTGTGGTCCGATCCTGACCGTGAATGGCTGATGGCGCACGGTGTCCGCGTCCAATACCGTGCGAGCCTCGAGCAGGATATCGCCGCGGTCGAGGAATTCGGCCCCGATCTCGCGATCGGTACGACGCCTGTCGTCCAGCACGCCAAGCAGAAATCGATTCCGGCGCTCTATTTCACCAATCTCATCTCGGCTCGACCGCTGATGGGACCTGCGGGGGCTGGCAGCCTCGCGATGGTCGTCAATGCAGCGATGGCCAACAAGGATCGGATGGAGCGGATGACCGCTTTCTTCGACGGCGTCGGCACCGGACATGCGGCGGGTATCTGGGAAAAGACGCCCGAGGAGCGCCCCGAATTCAAGGCCAAATACGCCGCCAAGCGAATCGCGGCGGCAAAAGCCGAAGAGCATATCGGCACATGACACTCGTCCTCGATCATGACCGCGCGGGCGGCTATTGGGGCGCGGTTTACGCGTTCACCGCGATCAAGGGTCTGCAGGTCATCATCGATGGCCCGGTGGGCTGCGAGAATCTGCCGGTTACCTCGGTGCTGCATTACACCGACGGGCTGCCGCCGCATGAATTGCCGATCGTCGTGACGGGCCTTGGCGAGCAGGAGCTTGGCCGCGACGGGACCGAAGGCGCGATGAAGCGCGCCTGGGCGACGCTTGATCCCGATCTGCCCGCCGTCGTCGTCACTGGGTCGATCGCCGAGATGATCGGCGGGGGCGTGACGCCTGAAGGCACTAATATCCAGCGCTTCCTGCCGCGCACGATCGATGAGGATCAGTGGCAATCGGGCGACCGCGCACTGACTTGGCTGTGGACTCAGTTCGGGCCGAAAAAGGTGCCGAGCCTGAAAGAATTGCGCGAGGGCGAACGCCCCCGCGTCAACATCATCGGGCCGATGTATGGCGTGTTCAACATGCCTTCCGATCTCGCCGAAATCCGGCGGCTGGTGGAAGGGATCGGCGCCGACATCAACATGGTCTTCCCGCTCGGCAGCCACCTTGCCGACGTGAAAAAGCTCGCCAACGCGCACGTCAACGTCTGCATGTACCGCGAGTTCGGTCGCGGGTTGTGTGAAGCGCTCGAGCGGCCCTATCTCCAGGCGCCGATCGGGCTTGAGAGTACCACCTTGTTCCTGCGCAAGCTGGGCGAACTGACGGGGCTTGATCCCGAACCGTTTATCGAGCGCGAGAAGCACACGACGATCAAGCCGCTCTGGGATTTGTGGCGCTCGGTCACGCAGGATTTCTTCGCGACCGCGAGCTTTGCCGTCGTCGCGACCGAAACCTATGAACGCGGCATCCGCAATTTCCTAGAAAACGACATGGGGCTGCCTTGCACCTTCTCGTTCCGGCGATCTGCGGGGGTGAAACCCGATAACGCAGCGGTGCTGGAGGCAATTCGCACCACCCCGCCGCTGATCATGTTCGGCAGTTATAACGAACGGATGTACCTCGCCGAAACGGGTGCGCGCAGCATCTATGTGCCGGTATCGTTTCCCGGCGCTGCGATCAGGCGCCACACCGGCACTCCCTATATGGGCTATTCGGGCGCGACCTATCTCATCCAGGAAGTGTGCAACGCGCTGTTCGATGCGCTGTTCAACATCATTCCGCTCGCCAGCCAGCTCGACAAGGTCGAGGCCACGCCAGCGCGGATGGAGCGCGAGCTGATGTGGGAAGACCAGGCCAAGGCCGAGCTCGACGCCGTCGTCGAGCGCGAGCCGGTATTGGTGCGCATCTCCGTCGCCAAGCGCATCCGCGACGCCGCCGAACGCGGTGCGCGGCGTGCCGGCGAAACCAGGATCACGGCGGAACGGCTTGCCGACGCCATCACCGAAAGCAGGGGCGGATGAACGCGCCCCTATCCTTTGCCCGCCCCACCATGACGGTGGCCTGGCGGACTACACGATCCTCGCGGGGCATCGCGCCGCCTGGATGCCGTCGGGGGACGCGTGCCGCGCGCCTGATCTCGTCGGGTCGAACGACAAAGAAGGAACGAGCGATATGACTGACGAAAGAATGGGACCGGGCACCTACCTGACGCCCGAGGAAGCCAAGGAATTCCACAAATTGTTCGTGGTAAGCATGGGTTTCTTCACGATTGTGGCGATCATCGCCCACTTCCTCGTGTGGCAGTGGCGTCCCTGGCTTGGCCCAGCGCAGGGCTATCAGCAGGCTGCGGCCCTCGTGATGCCGGCCACTGCGCCAGCACACGCTACCCGCGTTTAAGAAGGAGCGAATATCATGTGGAGAATGTGGGTAACTTTTGATCCGCGCAGGGTCCTGACGGCGCTGGCAGTTTTTCTGTTCACGCTTGCAATCCTGATTCACTTCATCCTGCTGAGCACCAATCGCTATAATTGGCTCGAAGCACCGAACCCGCCAGCGGCTACCGCTGCGGTGACACCGGCAGCGCCGGCGTCCTGACCAACACCGGTCATCGACCGAATGTTGCGTCGTTCAACGACGAGGCGGACGTGACCTGATTGGCGCTCCTTTTGATGGCGCCCAGGTCCGTCCAGTCCTCTAATAAGAATTCAGGCCATCTCGCCGGCAGCCGGCGGGGGAAGGAGCGGGTCCGTGGCACTCTTAAGCTTTGAACGGAAATACCGGGTTAGAGGCGGAACGCTTGTCGGCGGAGATCTGTTCGATTTCTGGATCGGCCCCTTCTATGTCGGCTTTTTCGGGGTGACGACGGCGTTCTTCGCCGGGCTCGGCACCGCACTCATCCTCTATGGCGCGTCACTTGGGCCGACATGGAACCCCTGGCTGATCAGCATAGCGCCGCCAGACATCAGTTACGGCCTCGCGTTTGCACCATTGAAGGCAGGCGGACTGTGGCAGATCATCACGATCTGCGCGGTCGGCGCCTTTTCCTCCTGGGCATTGCGTGAAGTCGAGATCTGCCGAAAACTGGGCATGGGCTATCATGTGCCCGCTGCCTTCGGTGTCGCGATCTTCGCCTATGTCAGTCTGGTGGTGATCCGGCCGATGTTGCTTGGCGCCTGGGGCTTCGGCTTTCCTTATGGCATCTTCAGCCATCTCGATTGGGTGTCCAACACCGGCTATCAATATCTCCATTTCCACTACAATCCGGCGCACATGATCGCGGTCAGCTTCTTCTTCACGACGACGTTGGCGCTCGCGCTGCACGGCGGCCTGGTGCTGTCGTCTGTCAATCCGGCAAAGGATGAAAACGGCGTTCGCGGCGAAGTGAAATCGCCCGAATATGAGGACGCCTTCTTCCGCGATACCATCGGTTATTCGGTCGGCACGCTCGGCATCCACCGGGTCGGCTTGTTCCTCGCTTTGTCGGCGGGGTTCTGGAGTGCCGTCTGCATCATCATCAGTGGCCCGCTATGGACGCGTGGCTGGCCTGAATGGTGGACCTGGTGGCTCAATCTGCCGATCTGGGCCTGAGGGGAGCGCGAACAATGGCAAGCTATCAAAATATCTTCACCCAGGTGCAGTTGCGCGGCCCCGCCGAAATGGGCCCGCCAACCAACGATCCGCGCGAAGTCCGCAGCCAACCCGCCGGCGTGAGCTGGCTGATGGGCAAGATCGGCAACGCGCAGATCGGCCCCATCTACCTTGGCTGGCTCGGCACGCTGTCGCTCGTCTTCGGGCTGATCGCGTTCGAGATCATCGGCCTCAACATGCTGGCGTCGGTCGGGTGGAACCCCATCCAGTTCGTCCGCCAGCTGTTCTGGCTGTCGCTTGAACCGCCCGCACCCAAATATGGCTTCCGCGCGATGGTGCCCCTGGCCGAAGGCGGCTGGTTCATCATCACCGGCTTCTTCTTCAGCGCATCGGTGCTGCTGTGGTGGGCGCGGACATATCGCCGCGCCGTCGCGCTCGGCATGGGGACGCATGTTTCCTGGGCGTTCCTCAGCGCGATCTGGCTGATGCTGGTGCTCGGCTTTATCCGGCCGATGCTGATGGGCAGCTGGTCCGAAGCGGTGCCTTATGGCATCTTCCCGCATCTCGATTGGACGGCGGCTTTCTCGATCCGTTACGGCAATTTGTTCTACAATCCGTTCCACGCCCTTTCGATCGCCTTCCTCTACGGATCGACACTGCTGTTTGCGATGCACGGCGCGACGATCCTCGCGGTGGGACGTTACGGCGGCGAACGCGAAATCGAACAGATCACCGATCGCGGCACGGCTTCTGAACGTGCCGCCTTGTTCTGGCGCTGGACGATGGGTTTCAATGCCACGATGGAATCGATCCATCGTTGGGCCTGGTGGTTTGCGGTGCTGACGACGCTTACGGGCGGCATCGGCATCCTGCTCACCGGCACCGTCGTCGATAACTGGTATTTGTGGGCACAGCAGCATGGCTATGCGCCTTCTTATCCCAGCACCGGCGTCGTCGATCCAGCCACTCTGCCGGGAGCACCGCAATGATCCGCGTCGCGACTTTTACCAGCATGCTCGCGTCGGGCGCGCTGATGCTCAGCCTGGCCGGCTGCGAATTCGGGCCCAAGAAGATCGAGCAGACGGGCTATCGCGGCACCGGTGGGGAACAGATCATCGCCACGAAACGGCTGATCGCCCAGCCCGTGCCAGCGCCTCCCTATGACCTGCCACCCGATGGCGGGCCGACGGCAGGGCAGACCTACCAGAACGTCAAGGTGCTCAACAATGTGAGCGCCGAGCGGTTCAATCACCTGATGGCGGCAATCAACACCTGGGTCGCGCCGCAAGAGGGTGATCCAGCCAAGGTCGGCTGCAATTACTGCCACAACCCGAACAACATGGCCTCGGACGAAAAATATACCAAGGTTGTCGCGCGGCGGATGTTGCAGATGACCATCGCCCTCAACTCGAAATGGCAGCCGCACGTCAAGCAGACAGGCGTCACCTGCTATACCTGCCACCGTGGCAATGCGATCCCCAAGAACGTCTGGGCGCTCGCCGATGCACCGGGCGGATCGACCCGGATCATGAGCAACAAGCACGGTCAGGGAACCCCGGTCGAGCAAGTCGCCTATAGTTCGCTGCCCTATGATCCGTTCGCGCCATATCTGAATGCGAACAACAACATCCGCGTTCAGGGCGTCAGTGCGCTGCGCACGGCAACGCCGGGCAAGTCGATCGCCAGCACTGAAAAGACCTATGCCCTGATGATGCACATGTCGTCGGCGCTGAACGTCAACTGCACCTTCTGCCACAACACCGATTCGTTCAGCAGCTGGTCGAACAGCCGGCCGCAGCGGGCGCAGGCCTGGTACGGCATTCGCATGGTGAAGAACGTCAACGCCGAATATATCGGCTCGCTCGCATCGGTGTTCCCTGCTTATCGCAAGGGGCCGCATGGGGACGTCTACAAGGTCAATTGCACGACCTGCCACCAGGGGCTCAACAAGCCGCTCGGCGGGGTGAGCATGGTGAAGGACTATCCGGCATTGCGGGGCACGGCAGCGCTGGTAACGCCACCACCAGCTGCACCGGTTGCCGCACCAGTGGCTGCGGCGGCGCCAGCGCCGGTCGCTCCTGCGGCTGCGCCTGCAACGACGCAATGATGCAATGACCCCATACCGCGACAGTTGATCGCGGCATCGAGTGAAGACGAAGGGGCTATCCGGTCGATCGACCGGATGGCCCTTTTCTTTGAGAGCTTTGGACATGTCGTTCGGCGCAGGGCCAAGTCTGATTCCGACCCATTCCTTGCCGCCGGACGCGATGTGCCGCCTGACGCCACGGCCCCGCCCCACCTATCCCCGCTGCATTCAATCGCGTAGCCTGCCCTCCCGGCAGTGGCAGGAGTTCGCGACGTGAAGCAGATGATCTATCGCTCGCAACCGTTCGGTTTCGACGATGCGATGCTCGCGGGCATCCTGGTGCGGGCGCGGCACAATAATCGGCGTGATGACATTACCGGCGCGCTGGTTTGCCGGCACGATCTGTATCTTCAGCTCATCGAAGGTCCCGCTGCAGCGATCGACGCGCTGTATGCACGGATTACGGTCGATGACCGGCATAGCGACGTGCGGCTGCTGCTGACTGATACTGTCGGCGAGCGGATGTTTCCGCAGTGGAGCATGCTCGATGACCAGATGCCATCGCTGACCTGGTCGCCGGCGGCGGTGGAGCAGGGCGCGCTCGACGCGGCGGGGCCCGATGAGCTGCGCGGTGTATTCGCCCAGATTGCGGCCGCCGCAAGAGCGCGCTGACAAAAAACGGCGCCCCGAAGGACGCCGTCTTGATTTTGATTGCGACAGGCCTGGAGGCCTGACCCAAACTGTTCAGGCGGCCATCGCCCGCCGCGCCAGCGCGCATTGCGACCAGATTTCGGACAGCGCCGTCACCAGCCGTTCGATATCGGCATCGGTGTGAACGGGTGAGGGGGTGATGCGCAGCCTTTCGGTGCCCACCGGCACGGTCGGGTAGTTGATCGGCTGCACATAGATGCCGTGATTTTCCATCAGCCAGTCGCTGATCATCTTGCACTTGTGCGCATCGCCAACCATCACCGGGATGATGTGGCTCGGGTTGTCGAGCGTCGGAATGCCGATCGCATCGAGCCGGCGGCGAACTTCGCCAACGCGCTGTTGATGCCGGGTGCGCTCGATCTGGCTCGTCTTCAGGTGGCGGATGCTGGCGCAGGCCCCGGCAGCGATGGCGGGGGGAAGGGCGGTCGAGAAGATGAAGCCGCTCGCAAAGCTGCGGACGAAATCGCACAGCGCCTTTGAGGCCGCGATATAGCCCCCCATCACGCCGAAAGCCTTGCCAAGCGTGCCCTCGATCACGTCGATCCGGTCCATCAGCCCTTCGCGTTCGGCGATGCCGCCGCCGCGCGGGCCGTAAAGGCCGACGGCATGGACTTCATCGATATAGCTCAGCGCGCCGTGCTTTTCGCAGACATCGAGGATCTCGGCGATCGGGCCGATATCGCCGTCCATCGAATAGACGCTCTCGAACGCGACGAGCTTGGGCCGGCCTGGCTCGACCATGCTCAGCAACCGGTCGAGATCGGCGGGATCGCTATGCTTGAACCGGTGGCATTCGGCGCGGCTGTGGCGGATGCCCTCGATCATCGAGGCATGGTTGAGCGCGTCGGAGAATACCACGCAATTGGGGAGCCGCGCGGCGAGCGTCGACAGCGCCGCCCAGTTGGAGACATAGCCCGAGGTGAACAGCAACGCTGCTTCCTTGCCGTGGAGATCGGCAAGTTCGGTCTCGAGCAAGACATGGTGATGATTTGTGCCCGATATATTGCGCGTTCCGCCAGCACCGGCGCCGCAGCTGTCGAGCGTGTCGTGCATTGCCGCGAGGACGGCGGGATGCTGACCCATGCCGAGATAATCGTTCGAGCACCAGACGGTGACTTCGCTCACGCCGCTCTCGGTATAATGATGCGCGCGGGGAAAGGCGCCTGCCTTGCGTTCGAGCTCGGCAAAGGTCCGGTAGCGACCATCGTCTTTAAGTGTATCGAGCTCGGTCTCGAAAAATGCCTCGTAATCCATATGCTAACCTCCCCGAAATCCTGCTCGATTGCAATCTAGTCGATGGTCGCGGTTTTTGCCGCTTGTGGTGTTGCCGGCGCTGCCGGTTGGGCCCAGCGCCACAGCTTCGCATCGCGAAGCGGCAGCACGAGGAAGAGATGTTCGACCACACCCAAAGCGGCGAGCCCGGCAAGCAAGGTGGCCGTTGCGGCGGCGCCGCTGTTGGCGGGTACGCCTTCCGCGATCGTCCAAGCCCAGATGGTCAGCGCGGCACAACCGACGACTGATAAGGGGAACAGCGCGTTCATCGGGCGCACACGGAAATAGCTTTTCAGATAGGCGAGATGCTCCGGAAACACCTCGTCGCTCAGGTTGGGTACGCCCAGGAACAGGTTGAACTTGGCGCTCAGCCGCAGCACGAACAGGAGCAGAAAAGTGAGCGGCGCGGCCTGGTTCGGCTGACCCCAGCACAAAGCGAACAGCAGCAGCGCAGTGGCGGCGATCGCGATCTCGTGATGGATGACGGTGTCGGTCGCGCGCTTGAAGCGCGCCCAGCCGGTCAGGTCCGGCGGGCAGACGGCGCGGTTGGGTCCGGCGACGAATCCCATCAGGAAGCCCATTTCATGCCAGCCCCAGACGAGGATCGCAGCCGCGAAGCCGGTATAGGCGCCGCTCCAGCTCGCATCGCCCGCGACCCACCAGATCGCGCCGATTGCCGACAGCGCGACCAACCCGGCAAGCCGAAAGCTCGTCGCAAAGGTCTCGCGCGGCCGGCTGTCGAGCCAGACGACCGCCGCCGTCCCGATGAACCACATCAGCAGCGCGAAAAGAAGCGGCGGAATGCTCACCAGGCCGGCACCAGCCGGACCTGCGCTGGCAACGCGTTCTTCTTGACAGGTGTGAGGTAGAGCCGCGCAAAACCGACGCCGGCGGCGGCCAGCAGACCGATCTTTTTCAGGCCGCCGATCATGCCACCTTGCGCCTTGGCGGCATCGATGCCGAGCGAGATGCGACGCATCCGCTCAAGCCCGCGGCGGAACGCCGGGCTGTCGGTGTCGAGCGTCATCGGAAAGACCTGACGGGTGATTTCCGAGCAGGTGCGGAACACCTGGAAATCATATTCCTTGGGATCGACGCCGAGCGCCTGATGGAATGAAGGGCGATTGTGATCGCGGATATACATCGTCGCATAGACCGCGACGAGGAAGAAGCGGACCCACAGCTTGTTGTGGCCGGCGAGCAGCTTGGGATCGTTGCGCATCAGCAGCGCGAACGCCTCACCATGGCGGAACTCGTCGTTGCACCACTCCTCGAACCAGTTGAAGATCGGGTGGAAGCGCAACTCCGGATGGCGCGCGAGGTGCCGGAAGATCGTGATGTAGCGCGCATAGCCGATCTTTTCCGACAGATACGTCGCATAGAAGATGAACTTCGGCCGGAAATAGGTGTATTTCTTGGTCCGGGTCAGAAAGCCGAGATCGACGCCGATATTCGCGTCCTTCAGCGTATCGTTGATGAAGCCGGCATGGCGGCTTTCGTCGCGGCTCATCAGGCGGAACAGCTGCTTGATGTCGGGGTTTTTGGCGCGCTTGGCGATTTCGGAATACAGGATGCAGCCGGAGAATTCGGCGGTGAGCGAACTGACGAGGAAATCGATGAATTCCTCGCGCAGGCCATCGGGCAGGCTTTCGATGACGCCGTCGAACTTGTCGGTGCGCTTGAAATGGAGCTTGTTGGGATCGGCGGCCATTTCGGCGATCAACTTGTCCCATTCGGCGCGGACGGGCGTCACGTCGATCTTGTCCATCGCAACGAAATCGGTGGTGTAGAAGCGCGGGGAGAGCACGGTGTTCTCACGTGCGATCGCCATCACGTCTGGTGTGTCAGCGGGAGGCGTGGCGGCCTTGATCTTGGTCACGGCGTTCATACGGTCCTCCGCGGGGTGAAGCTTACTTCGTAAAGCTCGGTCATCTCGAAATGCCCGGCGAACCGGGTCCACAGCCGCTCGACGGCGTTGGCACGCACGACGGTGGCCGTGCGGTTGAACGCGGCGCTCGTCCCGAACGGGATCACGATCGGATCGCCGTGCACGCGCACCTTGTCGCCCGGATGGATTGGCACACCGCCCTCAAGTTCGACATGCGCATGGAAATGCTCATGGCTGTTCTCGATCTCGATCCGGCACGGCGTGTCGAAGCGGGTGCGCGTTAGCCCCATCATTTGCGCGTCTCGGGCTTGGTCAACAGCGCCAGGAAGGTCGCGCGGTTGGTGGAGCCGAAGGCGTTGAGCTCGATCGAGCGCCCGGTGACGCTGTCGGTCAGCGACAACTGGCCGTCCTTCCACAAGGTGAGCGCGAACGGGGGCGTCTGGCCGACGCCGTTCATCCGACGTTCCCGGGCCAGACCGCGCATGACGCCGCGGATGAAGCCGCTATTGGTACCCGGCTCGATCGTCAGCGCGGTATTGCCGGTGCCGACATCGTCGATGATGACCGCACCGTCGGCACGATCGGTAAAGCGCAGATTGCGGGTGGATACCGGTGCCACGCCTTCTTGCGCACGTACCATTTCTGGCGAGGCCGAATGCGGGATCCCGGCAATCTGGACGATGCTCGCCGCAGCAATCGACGCGACGACGAGCGCGCCCGCCATCATCAGTGCGCCGCGCGGGACATCGACATGGTGACTGTGAACCTGGTTCATGCGGCCTCCGCCTGATCGGCAGCGTCGCTGCGCCGGGTTGCGGCTTCGATGGGAACGACGCGGCCATTGGTCTGGATCGACAGGCAGGCACGCGCGAGCAGCGTCGCGACCGCATCGACATCAGGCACCGCGCGCAGCATCGGCTGCGGCTTGCTGTAATGCCAGGCGCGGGCGTGTGGCCATAGCGCTGCATAGCCGAGCCGCTGTTCGCTCGTGATCGCGATCGCCAGGTCTCCTGTGCCCGCCGTCCGCCTGCGCAGATCGACATTGCCGATGATGCCGAGCGGCAGGTTGATGCATTTGGGCAGCGCAACACCAAAGCGCAGCACGACCCGGCGATCGGTGAGCGTGTAGATCGTCGAACGCGCAATCGCCCAGGCCAGCAGATGAAGCAGCGCGACGCCGATCACGGCGCCGGCGATGGTGATGCCGACGCCCGCCAGATCGGTCGGCGAGCGAACCCCCTGCCACAGCGCGACACCAAGCGAAAACACGGTCAGCACGCCGAAATAAGCGGCCACGGTGCCGGTGTGGAACGCCGTGCGCGCCAGCACGCGCCAGTTGGGCGATCCCTGCCAGATGATCGTCTCACCCTTGGGCAGCAGGCCGGGCAAGCCGGGGATCGGCTCGCTTTCATATTCGATCATATCAGCGGCTCCGAACGTGCGGCGGTGGCGTAAAGATAGCCGCCGCCGAAATATGCCTGAACGCGTTCTTCCTCATACAGCGTGATCACGCCCGCACCCTCGATCGCGGGAGCATCGGCGAATTGCGCGGCAGTGATCGAGTCGGTCGATACGCTGGCGCTGGAGCGGCTGATCACCGACATCATCATCGGCATCAGCACCTGGCGCGTGCCGGTGTCGACCTGAATATAGCGGATCATGCGATCGGCCTTGTCGAGCCACACATCGCTGACCGTGCCGGCCTTCACGCCGTCATAGCCATAGACTGTGTAGCCACGCGGATCGGCATCCTGACGGGCCAGGAAAAAGCCTTCGGCGGTGCTCAGCGGGACGATGCGCGGATGCCCTTCCCAATCGAGATCGGGGCGCTTGGCGCGCTCGGCATAGGCCGCAGGGCCGACGCCATCGACGAGCGGATTGCCCGTGGGATATAGCGGCGATCCGGCGAAATTCTCGACCCGGCGGGCGGCGATGTTGACGGGCTCGCGGCCCTTGGTCGGCGCGCTGACGGTGCCATGGCCAAAGGGCAGCTTGAAGAATTTGGTGGGGGCGGTGAGGATCAGGCCACCTTCGCCTTCCAGCCGACCCGTCATCTCATGTTCGAGCGGATAGCCCTCGCGCCGGTCCTCACGTCGCAGATAGACGACAAGCCCCAGAAAGAAGAGGAAAAAGGCGTTGAGGACGATCAGCGCCACGTCGATACCTTGTGTGACTTGCAGGTGCATCAGGCCGTTCCTTCTTTCAATCCATCGATGGGAAAATCACGGGTCGCGAAATCACGGGCGCCGAGACGGTCTCGATACGCCGGTTGGTGGATGCGGTTGGCGAGCGGGCCAAGCGCGATGAGGGTCGTAAACAGCAACCCGATTTCGATATGCCAGACAAAAGTGTAGCCGGTCGCCGGGCCGATCATGCCCGCGCCGAGCCGCCCCGCCATCGCCAGCGCGTCCACGCCGTCGCGGATCGCGCCGGACAGCAGGATGGCGACGCCGGCGGCGCTCGCCTGCACAGCACCCCAGGCGCCAAGCGCGAGACCTGCCTTGCCGGGCAGGGCGAGATCCATCGTCGCGATCAACGTGCCGATCGCGAACAGCCCGCCACCAAGCCCGATACAGCCGACGCCGACGCACAGCACCGGGGCCGAATTGAGCGGCGCCGAAAACACGACCATCGCAAAGGCGGCAACGCCCAGCACCGCGCCGGCGCCCGCCAGCTTGTGCGGATCGACGCCCTTGGCGAGCGCGCGGGCGGCATAAGCGAAGCCAGCGATCATGCCCGCAGACCACAAGGCCGACAGCGCCGTTGTCTGGCCGACATTGAGGCCAAGCACATGGCCGCCATAAGGCTCAAGCAGGATATCCTGCATACCAAAGCCAGCGGCACCAAGCCCGAGCGCGATCAACAGCCGCCGCGTGCGCGCAGGCGCGACGAACGCACGCCAATCTGCGGCGAAATCGGCGCCGGGGTCACGCCGGGTGCCGCCGCGAACGCGCGCTTCCTGCTTCCATGAGGCGGCGAGATTGATGATTGCGGTCAACACCGCCGTACCCTGGATGACGCCGACAAGCGTGTTGGGGTCAAAGCCGTGGAGCAGATTGCCGAGCACGACCGAGCTGAACAGCATCCCGACCAGCAACATTACATAAAGCAGCGCCACCACGCGTGGGCGGCTCGCCTCGGGCGCAAGATCGGTTGCGAGCGCCAGGCCCGCCGTCTGCACCAGCGCCATGCCTGCGCCGACCATCAGGAACGACAGGCAGGCCGCCGCTGTTCCGATCTCGACACCGCTGCCAAGCGCGCCCCGGCCCGACATCAGCAACAATGCAAACGGCATGAAGGCCAGCCCCCCGAACTGGAACAGCGTGCCCATCCAGATATAGGGCACGCGCCGCCATCCGATCACCGACACGTGATTGTCCGACCGGAAACCGATTAGCGCACGCGCGGGCGCAAACAGCAAGGGCAGCGCGACCATCGCCGCGACCAAGGTCGCAGGCACGCCAAGCTCGACGATCATGACGCGGTTGAGCGTGAAATTCAGCAGCACGAACGCCATGCCGACCGATACCTGGAAGAGCGACAGGCGCAGCAATCGGCTGAGCGGCAATTCCGTCGTCGCCGCATCGGCGAAGGGCAGGAACTTGGTGCCTGCCTTGATCCAGAAATTGGCCGCGCGACTGCTCATCCCGGCAACACCTCCAGCGCGTGGCTGGTGTAGAAGCCGCCGGAGACCTTGCGGTCGCGGCCGAGGCGCGCGGTTGGCATCGCACTCGTGATGAGCGTGCGGATCAGCCGATCGCGCACGGGGATGATCGCGGGCGAACGATCCGAGCGCGGAAATAGCCGGCCGACGCCAAGCATCGCCATCAGCATCGGCGTCTGCGGGGCGAAGGTGAAAGCGATCGATCCGCGTGCCCGCTCCGACAGAGCACGAAGCACCTCGACGATGTCGAACGCCTTGTAGTGGATCAGCGAATCCATCGCGATGACATGATCGAAGCTGCCGAGCGCCGGGTCGAGCATATCGCCGACCCGCCAGTCGATCTTCAGGCCATTGGGTGCCCGGCGGCGAGCGATGTCGACCAGACTGCCGGCGACATCGATCGCGACCACTTCGGCGCCGCGCTGCGCGGCTTCGACAGCAAGCGCGCCCGTGCCGCAGCCGGCATCGAGCAGGCGTAGCCCGGTCATATCAGCCGGAAGCCATGACAGCAGGGTGGCGCGCATCTCGTCGCGGCCCGCACGGACGGTCGCGCGGATGCCGCTGACCGGCACATCGCTCGTCAGCTGCTCCCAGGCCTTGCTCGCGGTTTTGTCGAAATAGGTTTCGAGCTTGCCGCGATAATCCGAATAGGTCGCCGTTTGTGTCATTCGAACCCCAGGAATTCGAAGATATCGCGGTCCTTCATCGGCATCGCCTCGAGCGGATCGGTGCCGGCCCAAAGTTGGGCGGCGAGGCGCTTATATTCGAGGCAGGCGGCCGCAACTTCGGGGGTCTGCTCCATCTCGAACAATGTGCATTTTTTCAGGCGGCTGCGGCGGATGGCGTCGAGATCGGGGAAATGGGCGAGCGTCTTCAGGCCCGTCGCCTCGTTGAAGCGGTCGATCTCGTCGGTAGCTGCCGACCGGTTGGCGATCACGCCCGCCATGCGGACATCATAGTTTTTCGACTTGGCCTTGATGGCCGCCACGATGCGGTTCATCGCAAAGATGCTGTCGAAATCATTGGCGGCGACCACCACCGCGCGCTCGGCATGCTGCAGGGGGGCAGCGAACCCGCCGCACACGACATCGCCGAGCACGTCGAAGATCACGACATCGGTTTCTTCGAGCAGATGATGCTGCTTGAGGAGCTTCACCGTTTGCCCAACGACATAGCCGCCGCAGCCGGTGCCCGCCGGCGGACCGCCCGCCTCGACACACATCACGCCGTTGAAGCCTTCAAACATGTAATCTTCGGGCCGCAGTTCCTCGGCGTGGAAATTCACGGTTTCGAGGACGTCGATGACCGTCGGCATCAGCTTTTTGGTGAGAGTGAACGTGCTGTCATGCTTGGGGTCGCAGCCGATCTGCAACACCTTCTTGCCAAGCAGCGACAGCGCGGCGGAAAGGTTTGACGAGGTGGTCGATTTGCCGATGCCGCCCTTGCCGTAAATCGCGAAGACCTTGGCATTGCCGATCCGGTCGGCGGGATCCATGCGAACCTGAACGGAACCTTCGCCATCGGCGCCGCGAACGGGGGGGTCGAGTAGGGCCATCTTTATGTTCCTTTATGCCGCCACCGCAACGACACCCTCGAGACGATCCTCGAGTTCGTCGCTGGCGGCATGGAGTGCTGCAAGCGTTGCTTCGTCTGGTGACCAGTATTTGCGTTCGACGGCTTCGATCAGCCGGTTGGCGACGCGCGCCGATGCCTTGGGGTTGAGGGCTGCGATCCGTTCGCGCATGTCGGCATCGAGCACATAGGTTTCGCTGATCCGCTGATAGACCCAGGGATCGACCTCGCCCGTCGTGGCTGACCAGCCCATCGTCGTGGTGACATGACCCTCGATCTGGCGGACGCCCTCATAACCGTGGCGGAGCAATCCCTCGGTCCACACCGGATTGAGGATGCGGGTGCGGGTTTCGAGCGCGACCTGTTCCTGCAAGCTGCGGACCTTGCCCTTACCTTGCGTCTGGTCGCCGATATAGACAGGCGCCGCGACGCCCTTTGCGCGGGTGACGGCGCGGCTGATGCCGCCCAGCGTATCGACATATTGGTCGATCGCGGTGATGCCGAGTTCGACGCTTTCGAGGTTCTGATACGCGCAATCGACGGTTTTCAGCGCGGAGGCGAGGATTGCCGCCTGCCGGACGGGCTGGCCCTTAACACCGTAAGCATAGCCCTTTTGCCGCTCGAAACTGTCGGCGAGTTCGTTGGGGTCGCTCCACGCACCGTCATCGATCATCAGATTGACGTTGGCGCCGTAAGCCCCCTCGGCATTGGAGAAGACGCGGAGTGAAGCGGTTTCCAGATCGCAATGATGCGCTTCCTGATGCGCCAGGCTGTGCTTGCGGATGAAGTTCATCTCGGCGGGCTCATCGGCCTGGCTGGCGAGCAAGGCGGCTTCCGCCAGCATCCGCGTCTGCAGCGGCAGCAGATCGCGGAACACGCCCGAAAGCGTCGCGATCACATCGATGCGCGGGCGACCAAGTTCTTCGAGCGAGACGAGTTCGGCACCGGCCAGGCGGCTGTAACTGTCGAAACGCGGCCGCGCGCCCATCAGCGCCATCGCCTGGGCGACCTGTGCGCCTTCAGATTTCAGATTGTCGGTGCCCCACAGCACCATCGCGACGGTCTCCGGCAGATGCCCTGCATCGGCCATGCTGCGATCGAGCAGCCGCTGCGCCTGTTCGGCGCCGTCCTTGACCGCAAATGCACTCGGCAGACGGAAAGGATCGAAGCCGTGGATGTTGCGCCCGGTCGGCAGGATAGCCGGCGTGCGCAGCAGATCGCCGCCAGAAACGGGGCGAATGTACCGCCCGTTCAGCGCATCGACCAAGCCGTTGAGCTCGTGGTTGGTCGCGAGCGCGGCGTCAAGTGCGGCCATGTCCTTGAGCAGCGGGGTGTCAAGCTTGATGGCGTGATCGACGATCGCCTCGGCAGTTTCCCGGTCGAGCGGTTCGCCCCGGCTGTCGGCGGTGGCGAGGATCATGTCGATCCGCTCGGCGCGCGTTGCGGCAAGCCCTGCGACATGCAGCCCTTGCGGGATCAGTTCGCGCTCGATTTCATAAAGCCGTGCGGCGAGGGCGGCAACGTCGCTGCCGTCGAGATAGAGTGCTTCGGCCTGGACCGCGATCATTTCGGCCAGCGGCGTAGCCTGATCATCGCCCGGCGGCAGCGAGCGCCAGCGATCGACCGATGCCTTCAGATCGGCGAGCCCCTTGTAGACGCCCGAATTGGTGAGCGCAGGCGTGAGATAGCTGATCAGCGTCGCACCCGAACGGCGCTTGGCGAGCACGCCTTCGGACGGATTGTTGGCGGCATAAAGATAGATGTTGGGCAAATCGCCGATCAGCCGATCGGGCCAGCAGCTTGCGGTCAGGCCGGTCTGCTTGCCGGGCATGAATTCGAGCGAGCCGTGCGTGCCGAAATGGAGGACCGCATGGGCGCGGAAATCTTCCTTCAGCCAGCGGTAGAAAGCGGCAAAGGCGTGGCTGGGGGCAAAGCGGCCCTCGAACAGCAGCCGCATCGGATCGCCCTCAATGCCGATCGCGGGCTGAATGCCGACGAACACATTGCCGAACTGCGCGCCCAGGATCTGCACCGACGCGCCGTCCGATTGCAGCTTGCCCGGGGCCGGGCCCCAGCTTGCCTCGATCTCCGCCAGATAGGTCTCGCGCGCGACGATCGTGTCCGCACTGATGCGGGCATGGACATTACCCTCACTGCCATAACGCGCCGCGTTGCCACCAAGGATGCGCTCACGCAGATCATCGACCGTTGCCGGCACATCGACCGAATAGCCCTCGCTCGACAGCCGGGCGAGCGTGGCGTGCAGCGATTCGAAAACGGCAAGGAACTGCGCGGTGCCGGCGGCGCCGGCGTTGGGCGGGAAATTGAAGAGCACGATCGCAACGCGCTTTTCGGCATCGGCCGCACGGCGCAAATCGACCAGTTTCAGTACGCGCCCGGCAAGTGTTTCGGCACGCTCGGGGCAGCTTTCCATCTGACGGACGGCGCCGGCGGACGGGAAGGTGCAGCCGCGCGTGCAGCCGGTGCAGGCGGCATCGCTGCCGTCCGAGCGACCGCCGAACACCATCGGCACGGTGCCACCGTCGAGCTCGGGAATCGCGATCATCATCGTCGATTCGAGCGGCAGAAGCCCCTGCTTGTTGGCGCCCCATGCCTGCAACGTCTGGAACTCGACCGGATGGGCAGCGATATAGGGGCGATCGAGCTTTGCAAGCACCGCTTCCGAAGCCGCAGTATCATTATAGGCAGGCCCACCGACGAGGCTGAACCCGGTCAGATTGACCACGGCATCAACGATCGCCTTGCCGTCGCGCATGAAAAACGCCTCGATCGCCGGGCGCCCGTCGAGCCCACCAGCAAAGGCAGGGATGACGCGCAGCCCCTTGGCCTCGAGTGCCGAGATCACGCCGTCATAATGCGCGGCGTCCTTTGCCAGCACATAGGAGCGCAGCATCAGCACGCCGACGGTGCCGCGTGTCGCCTTGGTGGCGGGCAGATCGGCGATCGAAGCCGACATGCGCTGCGGAATCGCGGGGTGATAGACGCCGACTTCGGGATAATCGCGCGGCATCGCGGCCTTCATCGCGCCGCGCAAAGCAATCCGCTCGCCGCTTGCATAACGGTCGATCAGCGCGCGGATCATGTCGACGACGTTGTCGTCCGAACCGGCAAGCCAATATTGCAGCGTCAGGAAATAGGCGCGCACATCCTGCGCGGTGCCGGGAATGAATTTCAGCAGCTTGGGCAGGCGGCGCAGCACCGCCATCTGGCCAGCACCCGAACTCGCGCCCGCCTTATTGGTGCCGCGCATCTTCTTGATGAGCGCGAGCATGCCCGTTGCGGGCTTGTCCATCCGGTAATCGCCGAGGCGCGTGAGCTTGACGATGTCGCCGGCCGACATCAGGCCGACGATGGCGTCACAGCTTTCGCGACGTGCCTGAAGCGCCGGCAGGACGGCGCGAATGTGATCCTCAAGGAACAACATCGTGCAAAGGATGATGTCGGCGCGCGCGATATCGGCGATCGTCGCGGCGAGCGTTTCGGGCTTTTCCTCCCAATCGGCAGCGGCGTGGAAGCCAATGGACACGCCCGTCGCGCCGCGATCGAACGCTGCCTGCGCGCGCTGGAACGCGCCCGACAGATGATTGTCGAGCGTGATGACGACGACGCGCACGGGGATGGTGGGAAGGGCGAGGGCGCTAGCGGGCATAATGCGCCTTTGCATCGTAGAGCGTATCGAGCGTGATCGCGCCGAGGCCCATTTCATCAGCATATTTTTCGGTATTGCGACGTGCCTTGCCGCGCACGAAGAACGGGATTTTCAGCAGCTCTTTTTCGGCTTCGGCGGTCCAGCCGCGTGCGGCGATGACCTCAGGCTCGGCGACGGGGGGCAGGGGCGTATCGTCGATTTCCTCGACAGCGCTTGCCTGCTTTGGTGCCGATCCGTGGCCCAGATGGCTCGCGCCAGCCGAGTCGCTGAATTCGAAATCGTCGCGGAACATCGTCAGCAGATGCTCCTCAAGGCCCATCACCAGCGGATGCACCCAGGTGTCGAACAGGACGTTTGCACCCTCGAACCCCATTTGCGGCGAATAGCGCGCGGGGAAATCCTGGACATGCACCGGCGCCGAGATGACCGCGCAGGGAATGCGCAGCCGCTTGGCGATGTGACGCTCCATCTGCGTGCCGAGCACGAGTTCGGGCTGGAGCGCGGCGATCGCGTCTTCGACTTCGAGATAGTCGTCGGTGATCAGCGGCTCGACGCCGTAGAGCTTGGCGGCCTCGCGCAGGTCGCGCGCGAATTCGCGATTGTAACAACCGAGCCCGACGACCTCGAAGCCCAGTTCGTCGCGTGCGACTCGGGCAGCGGCGATCGCGTGGGTAGCGTCACCGAAGATGAAGACGCGCTTGCCGGTGAGATAGGTCGAATCGACCGACCGGCTCCACCAGGGCATATTCGAGTTATCGAGCGCGAGCGCGGCGTCGACCCCCGCCACTTCGGCCACTTCGGCAATGAAATCGCGAGTCGCTGCATAGCCGATGGGCACGGTGCGCACCGTTTTTTGCCCGAATGTCTTTTCCAGCCAGCGGCAGGCGGTGTCGCCGATTTCGGGGTAAAGCAGGATGTTGAAATCCGCCTCGCCGATCCGCGCCAGATCGGCGGGGCAGGCGCCCATCGGCGCCGCGACGTGGACGTCGACGCCAAGCGAAGCCAGCAGCCGGGTCACTTCGATCACGTCGTCGCGGTGGCGAAAACCGAGCGCGGTCGCGCCGATCAGGTTGGCGCGCGGGCGGCGACCTTCGCGCGGCGCAGGCCGGGCTTCCTTGTCCGCAAGCGCGCGGACCAGCTGGTAAAATGTCTCCGCCGCGCCCCAATTTTCCTTGCGCTGATAGCTTGGCAGTTCGAGCGCCACGACCGGGATCGGCAGGCGCATCGCCTCGGCAAGGCCGGCGGGATCGTCCTGGATCAGCTCGGCAGTGCACGACGCGCCGACCAGCATCGCCTGTGGCTGATAGCGCGCATAGGCATCGCGCGCGGCCGACTGGAACAGCTCGGCGGTGTCGGTGCCAAGGTCACGCGCCTGGAAAGTGGTGTAGGTGACGGGAGGGCGCTTGCCGCGCCGCTCGATCATCGTGAACAGCAGATCGGCATAGGTATCGCCCTGCGGCGCATGCAGGACATAATGCACGCCCTCCATCGCGGTCGCGATACGCATCGCGCCGACATGGGGTGGTCCCTCATAGGTCCAGACCGTCAGCTGCATCAGACCCTCAACACATCGCGGCGCCGCAGCGGCCGTGCAAAGAGTTCGGCGAGGTCACCCGCTTGATCGAAGCCGTGGATCGGCGAGAATACGAGCTCGATCGCCCATTTCGTCGTCAGTCCTTCGGCCTCCAGCGGATTGGCGAGGCCGAGGCCGCAGACGGTGAGGTCGGGCTTGGCCGCGCGCACCCGGTCGAGCTGCTTGTCGACATCCTGCCCTTCGCTGATCACCGTCGTCGCGGGCAGCAACGCCAGTTCCTGCGCCAGGTGGCGACGGTGGAGATAGGGCGTGCCGACCTCGATTGGCGTCATGCCGAGTTCGTTGCTGAGAAAGCGCGCGAGCGGCACTTCCAACTGCGAGTCGGGCATGAAGAAGATGGTCTTGCCGCCAAGCCGTTCGCGGCTGTGCTCGATCGCACGTTTGGCGCGTTCGCGACCCGGCGCAATCACCCGGCGGAAATGCATTTCGTCGATGCCGAACGCAACCGCAGCGGCATGCAGCCACGCGGTCGTGCCCTCGGCGCCAAAGGGAAACAGCGCGTCGAGTCGCACCGCACCGCGATCTTCCAGCGCGCGCGCCGTTTCGCCGAGGAAGGGCTGGGCGAGCAGGAAGCGGGTGTTGGGGCCAACGGGGGGCAGATCGGCTGCCTTGCGCGCGGGCAGGGCGCGGACCGTCTTGATGCCGAGTTCGGCGAACAGACGCGTGAATTGATCCTCGACGACATCGGGCAGCGCGCCGACGATCATCAGCTCCTGAGGCGCATCGGCCGGCAGGACGGGGAGTTCGGGGACGAGCGCGGCGAGGCAGGCATCCTCGCCCTCGGTAAAGGTCGTCTCGATGCCGCTGCCCGAATAATTGAGAATGCGCACGCGTGGCGAATGCTTGGCCGACAGGCGCTGACCGGCGCGCGACAGATCGAGCTTGATTACTTCGCTGGGGCACGAGCCGACGAGAAACAGCAGCTTGATATCGGGCCGCCGAGCGAGCAGCCGGTCGACGACTCGGTCGAGCTCTTCGTTGCAATCGGCCATGCCGGCAAGATCGCGCTCCTCGATGATCGCGGTGCCGAAGCGGGGTTCTGCAAACACCATAACGCCGGCGGCCGATTGCAGCAGATGCGCGCAAGTGCGGCTGCCGACGACGAGGAAAAACGCATCCTGCACCTTGCGGTGGAGCCAGATGATGCCGGTGAGCCCGCAGAAAACCTCGCGCTGGCCGCGCTCGCGCAACACTGGCGCGCAATCGGCGCCGCTTGCGCCTGTGGTGACGGGCAGCGCGGGCGTCATGCCATCACCGCCCGCATCGGCGCTTCGCGGCCGGCCTGAAGGCGGGCGGCACGAAGCTTCAGAATGAATTGCGCCGCGTTGATCGCGTAGGTCGCGTAAGCCGCCAACGCGAGCAGCATCCGTCCCCGCTCGCTGCCCAATCCGGCGATCAGCATGACCAGATAGGCGGTATGAAGTGCCAGAACGAGGAAGCTGAAGACATCTTCCCAGAAGAATGCATCGGCGAACAACCATTTGCCGAAGACGATCTTTTCCCAGATCGAACCCGTGATCATGATCGCATAAAGCGCCAACGTCTTGATCACGATGGAGATCGTCGCGGCGAACGCGCCCTCGCCCGTCTGCAGATAGCGCAGGACCAGCACCAGGCTGACGAGGAAAATAAGGAACTGCACGGGGGCCAGGATGCCCTGAACGAGCGTCCACGGGGTGGCATCGCGGCGCTGGCGTTGCTCAGGCGTGTAGAGAGGGGCGGCCGCAAGGGGCGTCAGCGATTTCCGGAACTGCTCGAACTTGGGGTCCGTCACCCGTATCGCTCCCCGTCTCTCTGCCGTTTATCGAATTAAGAGATTAAGGCAGCCCGTGGCAAAGTGTCAACCTGAACTTACGTCCAAAAAACTTTACACATGCTGCGATGCGGAATCGTTCTGATATTGTCAGCCTATCCCAAAGCGCATAGCCTGCGAGTCGCGAGGGGCGATCAAAGATGACGCTCGCGTGCGTATTCGCGTTTCATTCCCGAAAGGCTGGGAGAGCCTGGCAATGGCGTCATTATTGGGATTTGGGCGAGCCCAGCTTGCATCTGCGTATCGTCGGCGCATGCCGGGTCGTGGCCTGCGCTTCCTGAGTTCATCACTGCCGACAGCAAAGATCGATCCCGCCTCCGACGGGTCGCTGTCGACGCTTGTCGAGCGCGAGATCATTCCGCGGCTCGTGGCGTCGCACAGCCCTGCGCCCCGCTCGGCGGCCGTACTTTCGGGCGCATCGGTCATCTCGCCGGACGAGGTCGATGCCTTTGCTCCGCTGTCGCTGCAGGTCGAGGCCGATTCGCTGCTCGATTATGTCGAGGTCATCCTGCGGCGCGGGGTCGGCATCGATACGCTGCTGGTCGATCTGCTCGCGCCTGCCGCGCGCAGGCTTGGCGAATATTGGGAGGATGATCGCTGCGATTTCGTCGATGTGACGATGGGGCTGTGGCGGCTGCAGGAAATCGTCCACGAGCTGGCGACGCGGCTGCCCGCCGAGCATCAGCCGCGCGCAGGAAAACGCGCGCTGTTTGCGTCGATGCCGGGGGATCAGCACAGCTTCGGCACGGTCGTGATCGACGAACTCTTTTGTCGTGAAGGCTGGCTGACCGACCGCATGAGCGAGGCAACGACGCCCGAATTGCTTGAGCGCGTGGCCGGCGAATGGTTCGATCTGATCGGATTGACCATCAGTTGCGACTACCATATGGCGCCCCTGCCTTCGATCATCACGGCGTTGCGGAATGTTTCCCGCAATCCGATGATTTGTATCATGGTCGGCGGCAGGATGTTCGTTGATGCGCCCCAACGGGCAGCCGAGGTCGGCGCTGACGGGACGGCGCCCGATGCCAAGATCGCGGTCAAGGTCGCCGGGGATCTGGTTGGTGCGCTCGCCAGCAAGGTCAATGCCGTAATCTGAATTTTGCCCTTTCGCATTGGAGTGCGGCGGCTCGTCGATGAACAAGCATCACGCACCTTTCCGGCCCCGGCCGTTTCAGCTTCCCGATCAGATTCCGGGAGCGCTTTCTGCGCCTGTTGCAGCGGCGCTGCTTGGATCGGTCGGCGATATCGCGTTCGTCCTCGACGCAAATGGCGTCGTGATCGATGTCGCGATTGCCGAGGCCGAGCTCGTCAACGCCAGCTTCGGCGACGCGATCGGCAAGCCATGGATCGATTCGGTGACGAGCGAGAGCAGGATCAAGGTGAGCGAGATGCTCGCCGATGCAGCAAGCGGCACGCCCGCGCGCTGGCGCCAGGTCAATCACGGCGGCAGTGATGGCGACATTCCGGTGCGCTACCTGGTGATCACGCTGGGCTCCAATGGCCAGATGATCGCCATCGGGCGGGACATGCGCGGCGCGGCCGCGATGCAGCAGAGGCTGCTTCAGACCCAGCAATCGCTCGAGCGCGATTATATCCGGCTGCGCCAGGCAGAGGCGCGATACCGGCTGTTGTTCGACATGGCGACCGAGCCGGTGTTGATCGTCGATGCGGCGACGCGCCGGATCCGCGAGGCCAATCCCGCGGCGCACCGGCTGCTTGGCGCCAAGGACGGCGCGCTCGGCGAGCAATTGGTGAGCGGTATCGTCGATCCGCAGGACCGCGAGGCGTTCGTCGCGCATCTTGGCGCGGCCGAGGCGGCAGACGATGTGCCGCCGGTGACGATGCGTCTGAAGGGCGGGCAGGGCGAGGCGATCTTTTCGGCGCGACTGTTCCGTCAGGCACGCACGGCGTTGCTGCTCGTGCGGATCGATGCGATCCACCGGGTGACAGAAGGCCACCAGCATGACGCGCAGCTTTGCGATGTCGTCGAGCGGATGCCCGATGCGTTCGTGCTCGCGGACCGCGATCTCAACATCCTGACCGCGAACGCAGCGTTTCTGGAGCTGACCGAGATGTCGTCGGTCGAACGGCTTGTCGGCGCCCGGCTCGGGCAATGGTTCGGGCGGCCTGGAATCGATCTGGAACTGATCGTCGGGCAATTGCGCGAACATGGTTCGGTGCGCAACGTATCGGCGGTGCTGCGCGGCGCGAATGGCGGGCAGGAGGAGATCGAGGTCTCTGCCGTTGCCGCGCCACACGGCGACAGCGAATGCTATGGCTTCACGATCCGCAATGTCGGGCGGCGGCTGCGCGAAGTGCCGACGGGCGACCGCCAATTGCCACGCTCGGTCGAACAGCTGACCGAACTGGTCGGGCGGATGTCGTTGAAGGATATCGTCCGCGAATCGACCGACCTGATCGAGCGTTTGTGCATCGAAGCAGCCCTTGCCTATACCTCCGATAACCGCGCATCGGCCGCGGAAATTCTGGGGGTAAGTCGGCAGAGCCTTTATTCCAAGCTCCACCGCCACGGCCTGGGCAATCTGATGCCCGACAATAGCTGAACGGCTCTGAACGGCGCGGTAAAAAGTGACAATCTGGTTTGACACTCGAAAGTGTCAAGTTTAGCTTTCGCCCGATGGTCGATCCCAATTCAGCCGCCGTAAAAATGCCCGCTCGCCCGCTCGTGCCGGCGGCGCGCGACGTGCTCGAACTGCTCAAGCCGATCACCTGGTTTCCGCCGATGTGGGCGTTCATGTGTGGGGTCGTGTCCTCGGGCGCGCCAATTGCGGATCGCTGGCCGTTCTTCTTCCTCGGTGTGCTGCTCACCGGGCCATTGGTGTGCGGCACCAGCCAGGCGGTGAACGACTGGTTCGACCGCGATGTCGATGCGATCAACGAGCCCGGCCGGCCGATTCCGTCTGGGCGGATCGGTGGGCACTGGGGGTTGTGGATCGCGGTCGCGGGCAGCGCGATGTCGCTCGGCGTGGCGGCGTTGGCCGGCAGCTGGGTGTTCGGCGCGACCTGCCTCGGCCTTGTTTGTGCCTGGGCATATAGCGCGCCGCCACTCCGTGCGAAGAATAGCGGCATCTGGGGCCCGGCGCTGGTTGCGCTCAGCTATGAAGGACTGACCTGGTTTACCGGCGCGAGCGTGATGGCCGGCGCGCTGCCATCCGCGCCGATCCTGATCGTGCTCGCGCTCTACAGCTTTGGCGCGCACGGGATCATGACGCTCAACGATTTCAAGGCGGTCGAGGGCGATATCGCGACTGGCGTCCGCTCGCTGCCGGCAGTGATGGGCGTCGACCGCGCGGCGCGCATTGCCTGCGCGGTGATGGCACTGCCCCAGCTCGTGGTGGTCGCGCTGTTATTTCGCTGGGGGCATGTCGGCGCATCGCTGATCGTCGCTGCTTTGGTGATCGGTCAGCTTGGGCTGATGCCGCGGCTGCTCTCCGATCCGCGCAAACATACGCCGTGGTACAACGCGACGGGTACGACACTTTACGTGTTCGGGATGCTCGCGGCCGCGTTCGGGCTCGGCGGGGCGGTGGGGCTGTGAGCGGCCAAAGCCCTCTCGGCTGGCCGGGTATCGTGCGGCTCGGGCTGGTGCAAAGCGCGATCGGCGCGATCGTGATGCTGGCGACGTCACTGCTCAACCGCGTGATGGTCGTCGAATATGCGCTTCCGGCGGCGCTGCCTGCAGGCCTCGTCGCATGGCATTATGCGGTTCAGCTGTCGCGTCCGGTATGGGGGCATGGCTCTGATCGGGGCGCGCGACGCACGCCTTGGATCATCGGCGGGATGAGCGCGCTGGCGCTCGGCGTGCTGCTCGCGGTCGATTCGATCGGCATGCTGGCGCAGCGATCGGTGCTGGGCATCGTCATGGCGATCGCTGCTTTCACCGTGATCGGTGCAGGCGTCGGCGCGGCTGGCACGTCGCTGCTGGCGCTGCTCGCGACCCGCGTGGAACCCTCGCGTCGGGCGGCGGCGGCATCGATCACATGGATCATGATGATCGTCGGCATCATCGTGACGGCGGGGGTCGCCGGGTCGCTGATCGACCCCTATTCGATCGAACGGCTGGCGATGGTGGCAAGCGGCATCGCGCTGATCGCGTTCGTGGTGACGTTGCTCGCGGTTTGGGGTGTCGAAGGGCCGGCGGTGATCGTCGCCGAGGAAGAGCAGACCGTGGAGCCCGTCGGCTTTCGCCAGGCCCTGCAGGAAATGATCGCGGACCGGGACGCGCGGCAATTCACCGTCTTCGTGTTCCTGTCGATGCTCGCTTATTCGATGCAGGACATGATCCTTGAACCCTTTGCCGGCCTGATGTTCGATTTCACGCCGGGGCAATCGACCCAGCTTTCGGGCGTGCAGCATGGCGGGGTGCTGATCGGCATGATCCTGGCCGGCGTCGGCGGCAGCGCATTTGGCGGCGGATCGCCGGCGGTGTTGCGGCGCTGGATTTGCGGCGGCTGCATCGGGTCGGCAGTGGCGCTTGGCGGGCTGAGCTTCGCGGCACAGGCGGGACCAGGATGGCCGCTTGCCGCCAATATCGCCGCCCTTGGCTTTGCCAACGGCATTTTCGCTGTGTCGGCGATTGGCGCGATGATGGGGCTGGCGGGCGCCGGCGGCCCCAATCGCGAAGGCATGCGGATGGGCGTGTGGGGCGCCTCGCAGGCGATTGCCTTCGGACTCGGCGGTCTTGTCGGCGCGGTCGGCGTCGATATCGGGCGCGTGCTGACGGGCTCGACCGGCCCCGCCTTCATGTTCGTATTTGCAGCGGAGGCGGGGCTGTTCCTGCTCGCCGCCACGCTTGCACTTGGGGTGGCCAATGGCCGCAGCGCATTTTTCTTTTCGAGACAGCAGGAGGTAGTCGCATGATGCAGCAGCGCCAGAATGTCGATTTCGACGTGGTCGTCGTCGGTGGAGGTCCATCGGGCGCGACGGCGGCGACCGATCTCGCACGCGCGGGGCATCATGTGATGCTGCTGGACAGGGCCGGTCGGATCAAGCCGTGCGGTGGCGCCATCCCGCCGCGCCTGATCAAGGATTTCGAGATCCCTGATCACCTGCTTGTGGCCAAGGCCAGGGCGGCGCGGATGATCTCTCCTGCCAACAAGAAGGTCGACATGCCCGTTGGTGACGGATTTGTCGGCATGGTCGACCGCGAACAGTTCGACGAATGGCTGCGCGGTCGCGCGGCGATGACGGGTGCCGAGCGGCGCACAGGCAGTTTTGAACGGGTCGACCGTGACGAAGACGGCGTGGCGGCGGTGGTTTTCACCGAATCGCGCGGCGGCCCCGAAATCCGTGTTCGCGCCCGCGCGGTGATTGGTGCCGATGGCGCGCGGTCAGCGGTCGCGCGGCAGAATTTGAAGGGCGCTGATCGGGTGCCGTGCGTGTTCGCCTATCACGAGATCGTGAAGTCGCCGGCCGCCGCAGCGGCAAGCGAAGCCGATTTTGATCCGGCCCGCTGCGACGTCTTCTATCAAGGCGCGCTCTCGCCTGATTTCTATGCCTGGGTATTTCCGCACGGCGACACCGCGAGCATCGGCGTGGGCAGCGCGCACAAGGGTTATCCCCTGCGCGATGCGATCCAGCGGCTGCGCGTCCAGAGCGGGCTCGATGGCTGCGAGACGATCCGCTGCGAGGGCGCACCGATCCCGCTCAAGCCGCTGAAGCGTTGGGATAATGGCCGCGATCTGCTCGTTGCCGGCGATGCGGCCGGTGTGGTCGCGCCAGCATCGGGCGAGGGCATTTACTATGCGATGGCAGCGGGTCGGTCTGCCGCCGATGCGGTCGGGCAGTTCCTGAAAACAGGCGATGCACGCGCGCTCAAACTGTCGCGAAAGCAATTCATGAAGGCGCACGGTCGCGTGTTCTGGGTGCTCGGGCTGATGCAGCATTTCTGGTATCGGAGCGACAAGCGCCGCGAACGCTTCGTCAAAATCTGCGAGGACAAGGACGTTCAGGCGCTCACCTGGCAGGCTTATATGAACAAGGAACTCGTTCGCCGCAAACCGATGGCGCATGTCCGTATCTTCATGAAAGACATGGGGCACTTGCTGGGGTCGGCGGCGTGACGCGATGAAGCGCGCGTCGCTGTTCCCGATTTTGATCGCCGCGCTTGCGACCGGCATCGTCGCGCTGATGGGGGCGACGATTACGGTAACGGGGCCCTGGTACGCCAGCCTGGTGCAACCGCGATGGGCGCCGCCCGACCAAGCTTATGGCGTCGCGTGGACGGCGATTTACGCGATCAACCTGATCGCCATTGTCACAGCCTGGCGCGCAATGCCGAGCGGGCGCGAGTCCGAAGGGCTGATTGCGTTGTGGGCAGCCAATGGCTTCCTCAACATCTTGTGGAGCCTGTTGTTTTTTCGCCTGCAACGGCCCGACTGGGCGCTGGTGGAGGTGGTGCTCCTGTGGCTGTCGGTGGGGTCGCTGGTCGTCTATGTGTGGCGTCGGTCGATGGCGGCAGCGGTCCTGGTCGTGCCGTACCTGCTATGGGTCACGTTTGCAGGCTATCTCAACATGATGGTCGTGAAACTGAACGGGCCGTTTCATTGAGTGGTGGCACGATGCCGTGGTTGTTTGGCAGTGGCATCGCAGCGGACATCATTCTGGTCGTGATCGCAGTCGAGGCGCTGGTGTTGAGGCTGAAATACAGGTGGCAGCTGATCGCCATCGGCTGTCGCCTGATGCCCGGCGCGCTGATGATGGTCGCGTTGCAGGCCGCGTTGACCGGGCAGGGGTGGGTTTGGATCGCGCTGCCGCTTGCGCTCTCGTTCCCGTTTCATCTGCTTGATCTGCGCTATGGTCCGGGCGTTCGCGCAAGAAAATAGGCGGGTCTGTTGCCAGACCCGCCTGCACCGAAGCTAATCCTATCGTTTAGCTTTGTGTCTTGAGATAGGCGATCACGTCCGCGCGCTTTTGCGGATCGGGAAGGCCGGGATAGGTCATCTTCGTGCCCGGAACGACGCGTTGCGGCGCTTCGAGGTACTGGAACATCTTTTCAGGCGTCCAGGTGATGCCGCTGCCCTTGTTGGCTGCCGAATAGGTGTAGCCAGGCGCGGTGCCAGCAGCACGGCCGACGATCGCGTGGAGCGACGGCCCGATGCGGTTCTGGCCGGCATCGACGACGTGGCAGGTTTTGCACGCGACGAAGACTTTCTCGCCGCTGGCGGCATCGCCGGTGAAGCTGGCATATTTCGCCCCGCTGACGGTGTCGGTGTTGTCGGCTGCAACCTTGGCGGCTGCAGGGGCCGCTGGAGCGGCGGCGGGTGCTGCGGCATTGGTGGTGGTCGTCGTTGTCGTGGTTTCGGCAGCGGTCGTCGCCTCCGGTGCCGGTTCGGACTTCGAACAGGCTGCAAGCGTCAGAGCCGACAGCGCCACGCCAAAGGCGATTTTACCAAAACGAGCCGATGATTCTGAATTCATTAGGTCCTGCTCCTACCATTTGATGCCGGGACACGCCGGCTGGCGAACACGTGGCGACTCGGCGCTTCTGTGTCGAGTGTTCGTTACACCTAAAACCGGTGGTGTAAAAAGCGGTTCCATGGGCGGTACTGCCCGCACGATTTCGCAATGGGTCACGCGACCATTTCGCTCCCGGAGCGTTTGGTGTCCATGCAGAATATCTGGTTGATCACCAATCCCGGATCGGGATCATCGACAAGCGCCAAATGCGAGGCGATCGAGGCATTGCTGGTCGAGCAGGGTCTGGCGATCATCGGCAAGACCGATTTTCCCGAGCAACCTCTTCCCGAACCCGAAATGCTTGACGAACGCGGCGCCGACACCGCAATCCTGTTCGCCGGCGACGGCACGATCAATGCGGCGATCTGTGCGCTGGCGGACTGGCGCGGATCGATCCTCATCCTGCCGGGCGGCACGATGAACATGCTCGCCAAGGCGCTTCACGGCCCGGCCGACCCGGCCGCAATCATCCACGCAGCCCATAATGATGAACACCGCGTCGCCCTCCCTTATGTCGAGGCGGGTGATCGTCGTGCCCTGGTCGGCCTGATCCTGGGCCCCGCCGCAAGCTGGGTGCACGCCCGCGAGATGGTGAGAAAAGGGCGCATCAGGGGGCTCGGCAGGGCAATCATGCATGCCTGGCGCCGGACATTTGGACGCGGCATCCGCTTGAAGGGCGTATCGGGATTGTCGCGCAGCGCGCAGGCGGTATTCGTCCGCCCCGATGGTGGCAAGCTGAAGGTTGCGGCGGTCGATGCGCGCGCTTGGCAATCGATCGCGCGGCTCGGCTGGGAATGGATGACCGGCGACTGGCTCGATGCCGCCGCCGTCAGCGCGGTGACCACGACGACATTGAGCGTTGCCGGCGACAAGCCCGTGCGCGCGCTGTTCGATGGCGAACCCTATATGCTCGATCCGTCGGTGGAGATCACCGCCGGTGAGACCCGGCCTCAATTCATCCGGACGCTGACCACCGCATGATCCGGCTGTTCCATGTCAGCGACGTGCATTTCGGCGCCCAGGACGTGGCGGCGGTCGAGTGGTTCGCCACCACGGTGAGACAGGAACAGCCCGATGCCGTGATTGTCACTGGCGATCTGACGATGCGTGCGCGCCACACCGAATTCGAGGCGGCGTGCCGGTGGCTCGAAAAAATGGGATGCCCGGTGACGGTCGAGGTGGGCAACCATGATCTGCCCTATTTCAATCCTTTTGCTCGCTTCGTGCGCCCCTATGCGCGCTATGGCCGGCTCGAGCGGCTGATCGAGCGACCGCTGGAGATCGCCGGGCTGGCGATCGTGCCGTTGCGCACCACGGCGCGGTTCCAGTGGCGCCTCAACTGGTCGAAGGGTTATGTCGCGCGCAGCGAATTGGCGAAGACGCTGGCGCTTGTCGACGCAGCGAGGGGATCCTTCGTCATCGTTGCGGCGCACCATCCGCTGATCGATACCGGCACAAGCGGCACGGCGCAGACCAGGGGTGGCAGACACGCGCTGAACGCGCTTGCCGCCGTCGGCGTCAGGGCGGTGCTGACCGGCCATGTCCATGATCCGTTCGACATCGAACACGCTGCAGGGGCCGCACGGTTGCGAATGATCGGCGCCGGCACATTGTCTGAGCGGGTGCGCGATACGCCGCCGTCTTTCAATGAATTGCGGGTCGATCTGGAAGGGGAGGGCCAGCTCCACTGGATGGTGCGCGAGATGCCGATGCCGCCGGCAAGCGTCGCATAGCAAAAGAGCGGCCCGTTGCCGGACCGCCCTTTCTGCCTGATGAAATAGAAGCGGTTTAGCGCTTCGAGAACTGGAAGCTGCGGCGTGCCTTCGCACGGCCATACTTCTTGCGCTCGACGGTGCGGCTGTCGCGGGTCAGGAAGCCCGCTGCCTTCACCGGCGCGCGCAGCACCGGCTCGTATTTCGTGATCGCCTGGCTGATGCCGTGCTTCACAGCGCCCGCCTGGCCCGAAAGACCACCGCCCTTGACGGTCGCGACAACATCATACTGGCCCTCGCGCTCGGTCACGCCGAACACCTGGTTGATGACGAGGCGCAGCGTGGGGCGTGCGAAATAGACTTCCTGATCGCGACCGTTGATCGTGATCTTGCCCGAACCCGGCTTGATCCAGACGCGCGCCACGGCATCCTTGCGGCGACCGGTGGCATAAGCGCGGCCCTGCTTGTCGATGATCTGCTCGCGCAGCGGCATCGGCTCTGGCTTGGGGCCGGAATTGTTGACGGGCATCGCGTCGTCGAGCGGGGCGCCCATCGCTGCCGGTGGCGCGCTCGACATGCCGCCGAGATCGGAAAGAGACTGACGATTGTCGGACATTAGTTGCCCACCTTATTCTTGCGGTTCATGCTCGCGATGTCGAGGACCTGCGGGTCCTGCGCGACGTGCGGATGGTCGGGGCCGGCAAACACGCGCAGGTTGCGCATCTGATCACGGCCGAGCGGGCCGCGCGGAATCATCCGTTCGATCGCCTTTTCGAGAACGCGCTCAGGGAAGCGCCCTTCGAGCACCTTGCCCGCAGCGACGCCCTTGATGCCGCCGGCATAGCCGGTGTGGCGGTAATAGATCTTGTCCTTCAGCTTCTTGCCGGTGAAGCGGATCTTGTCCGCGTTGATGACGATGACATTGTCACCGCAATCGACATGCGGGGTGAAGCTCGGCTTGTGCTTGCCGCGCAGGACGTTGGCGATGATCGACGCTGCGCGACCGACCACCAGGCCGTCGGCATCAACGATATGCCATTTCTTCTCCACCTCGTGCGGCTTTACCGACTTGGTGGTCTTCATCAGCGCCTTCATGGGGCCAGACCTTTTCGACTGAAAATAGACACGCCGCCCCGAACTTGGAGCGGCGCGATTGGCGTGCTTTTACGATCGACGAGACGAAAGTCAAGTAAAAGCGCGGGATTGCGAACGGGTATTGGGATACCTTAAGGCATCACGATGGGCGCAAGCGTGCTGGTCGTTGCCGCGATATTATGCGCAGTTCCGCGATCTTCGCCGATCCAGCTGTCTCGGATTTCGCTGGCCTTCATGACAAGGCCGGTTCGCGGATCGATCTGTTGACGGATCGCCACGCTGATATGCGCTACCCCGCCGGGGGCGGCGAGCGTGCCGGCGGCGTTGGTCTCGTTGATGATCGTGCCGTCGCTGCCCACACGCATGATCTCGCTGCCTGACAGCGTCGTCGGTGCGCCATCCATCCCCTGCGCGGGAAGCAGGATCGCATGCTCGCCCTTCGGCGCAACCTGTCCGGCGATCAGCGGGCCGATCAACGATGCGATCATTGCCCTGCGTCGATCGGCCGGCAGATTGCGCAGGACCGACGTGTAGCCGAGCGCGCTCGGCTTTTGCGATCGGGCGTCGCCCCCGGCCGAGTCGATCGATCGGCACAGTGCCTCCCAGATTGCCGACTCGTCTTCTATCGAGACGACCGCGCCGTCGCGATTGAGGTTGAGGCGGATCGGGCGGCCTCTCAGGCCATCGGCTGCGGCGACGAACATTGCGCCGGCGCGCCCCGCTGACCCGCTGTTGTGAATGATCGTCACCTGCGCGACATAGCCGGTCTCGGTCGCATGAAATTCGATGATCCGCTCACTGGTGAAGCGGCGATGGATCGCGCCATCGTCGCGATCCTCGACAATCACATGGCGAAATTTCTGGCCTTCAGGCGGGGCAAGGCGCGGCTCGCCGGGGCTCGCTGCAATCGTGACGGGGATCAGCAGCAGTCGCGGGTCAAACGCGCGCAGCTTGGCGTCCCAGGGCATGCGAAGCGACCACCGCCGCGATCAGGGTCAAGGCGGCGTTGGCCTGATGGGCAATGGCAATGAATATCTCGACGCCACTGAGCAGCGTGGCGATGCCGAGCGCGATCTGTAGCGTCACCAACAGCGCGATTGCCATCCCGGCGCGCGGTGCTCCCGCCCGGATTGCGCCCCATGCAAGCACGCCGAGACCGGCTGCCGCAACAAGCGCGAACCAGCGGTGGATGAACTGCACGACGACGGGATTATCGACGGCATTGCGCCAGCCCGGGCTTACCATCGGCGTGCCCGCCGGGAACCAGGCGTCGCCCATCAATGGCCAGCTCGAAAAGGCATAGCCGGCATCGAGCCCCGCAGTGAAGGCGCCGAACATGATCTGTGCGAACAGCAGCAGCAGCGCGACGACCGCGATCGGCCTCAATGCGGCGGCGCGCGCAATCGGAAATTTCGCCAGCGCACGCAGATCGAGCGCGGTCCAGACGATGCCGCCGAGCAACACCAGTGCCGTCATCAGATGCACCGCAAGCCGCACATGGCTGACATCGGTGCGAACCGACAGGCCGGAGGCGACCATCCACCAGCCGATCGCGCCCTGCAATCCGCCGAGCGCCAGCAAGGCGCTCAATCGCCACCCATAGCCGACCGGGATCTGCCGTTTGACCGCGAACCAGATCAACGGCAACGCAAAGGCCGCGCCGATCAGTCGCGCGAGGAGCCGGTGGGCATATTCCCAGAAAAAGATCGCCTGGAAACCGGCGAGCGTCATGTTGCTGTTGATCTTGGCGAATTCGGGGATTTTCTTGTAATTGTCGAACTCGGCC
This sequence comes from Sphingomonadales bacterium, assembly GCA_038230675.1. Classification (GTDB taxonomy): domain Bacteria; phylum Pseudomonadota; class Alphaproteobacteria; order Sphingomonadales; family Sphingomonadaceae; genus Sphingomonas. The sequence continues at coordinate 110,150 of JBBRMV010000006.1, forward strand.
TGCCACGCGGCGGGGCTCAGCGGCGGAATGATGCCGCTGATCGGTTTCCACTGCGTGATCGACAGCCCCGATTCGGTGAGCCGCGTGATCCCGCCGACGATCACCATCGCGACGATCATCCCGGCGACGACATAGAGCCACATTGCCATTGCGGCGGGACGAATGTTGATATCGCGGAAAGTCTGCATGAGCATGATCGGTGTCTTAGCGCAGCCGCGCGGTCGCGTCATCACCGTCGATGGCCGGTATTGTTCTGAAGCCGGCACATGATATATTGTAACTTCGTCGGGGTGATGGCATAGACCGACGCAATGATGATTTCGACTCATCCTTTTTCGCGCGGTCCAGCGCCTGCTTTCGGCGGTCCGGCGCTTGCCTTTGATCGGCTGGCGATCGGCCTTTCAGGGCTGTGCGCAGTGCATTGCCTGGCGAGTGCGGTTCTGGTGGCGCTCGCGGCATCGGCGAGCGGTTTGCTGCTGAGCCCGATATTTCATGAAGTCGGCTTGTCGATCGCGATCCTGCTCGGCGCGGTCGCGATGGGCCGCGGCGTGTGGCAGCACGGCTATATGATGCCGGCGGCGGTTGGCGCGCTTGGGCTCGGATTGATGGCAGGCGCGATTTCACTGCCACACGGTGACGGTGGCGAAACGCTATGGACGTTGATTGGCGTTGGTCTGCTGGCGCTTGGCCACGATCTCAATCAACGTGCGGTTCGCTGACGCGCCTTGCCGCGCGGCGCCCGCGCGCCTAGATTTGCGCAATGGTCGCGCATCATCACCACGAACATCAAGGCGCGGCGCTTGCCGATGCGGCGCAGGCCACGCTCGAGCGTTCGGGCGAGCAGTGGACGACGATGCGCGCGCGCATTTTCGAGGCGCTGGCGAGCTTCGACAAGCCGGCATCGGCATATGACATCGCCGAGGCAGTCTCTAAGTTGGAGGGGCGGCGGGTCGCGGCCAACAGCGTCTACCGTATCCTCGATCTTTTCGTGACGGCCAATCTTGCCCGCCGCGTCGAGAGCGCGAACGCCTATGTCGCCAATGCGCACCCCGATTGCCTGCACGATTGCATCTTTCTGGTTTGCGACAATTGCGGGCAGACGGTGCATCTCGATGACGATCGCATCACCAGCGGCGTGCGCTCTGCTGCGGTCGCTGCAGGTTTTTCGCCCCAACGTCCTGTCATCGAAGTCAGGGGCAAATGCGCCGAGTGCGACTAGCGCGGGGCGGGGCGACGGCAAATTTGTCACAATTATCGGTGAAATGGCGCATCGGGCGGGGGCAATAGTCGACTTGGTCGCACCGTACGCCTAATCTTGCACCATGGCTGACCTCACACCGACACCGTTGCTCGACACGGTCCATTCACCCGCTGATTTGCGCACATTATCGCCGGATCAGTTGCCGCAGTTGGCGTCTGAGTTGCGAGCTGAGGTGATATCTGCGGTTGGGGTGACGGGGGGTCATCTTGGTTCGGGGTTGGGTGTTGTCGAGCTGACGACGGCGATCCATTATGTGTTCGACACGCCGGTTGACCGGCTGGTGTGGGACGTTGGCCATCAATGTTATCCGCACAAGGTGTTGACGGGCAGGCGTGACCGTATCCGGACGCTGCGCGCGGGCGGCGGCTTGTCGGGTTTCACCAAGCGCTCCGAGAGCGAGTATGATCCGTTCGGTGCGGCGCATTCGTCGACGTCGATATCGGCGGCATTGGGCTTTGCGA
>JBBRMV010000007.1:0-110150 GCA_038230675.1 Sphingomonadales bacterium
ATACCATTCGGGCACGATATGCGCTGGCGTCGAAAGCGGGTTCGCCGGGATGTAATTGTCCGGATGGCCAAGCGCGTTCGGGTAAATGAACAGGATGAACGCAAAGATCGTCAGGAAAACGCCGAGCCCGAAGCCGTCCTTCGCCGTGTAATAGGGATGGAACGGGACGGTATCCTGCTCACCCTTCACTTCAACGCCGGTCGGGTTGTTGGAACCGGGAATGTGCAGCGCCCAGACGTGCAGGATGATGACGCCCAGGATCACGAACGGCAACAGATAGTGCAGCGAAAAGAATCGGTTGAGCGTCGAATCGTCTGGCGCGAAACCGCCGAGTAGCCAGATGCGGATGCTGTCGCCAACCACTGGGATTGCCGAGAAGAAGCCGGTGATCACCTGCGCGCCCCAGAAGCTCATCTGGCCCCAAGGGAGCACATAACCCATGAAGGCGGTCGCCATCATCAGCAGGAAGATAACGACGCCGAGCAGCCAGATCATCTCGCGCGGCGCCTTGTACGATCCGTAATACAGACCACGTGCGATATGGGTGTAGACGACGACGAAGAACATCGAGGCGCCGGTCGCGTGCGCATAACGCAGCAGCCAGCCCGAATTGACGTCGCGCATGATATGTTCGACCGAATCGAACGCGATCGCGCCATTGGCAGCGAAATGCATCGCCAGCACGATGCCGGTGACGATCTGGATAACCAGCGCCACACCCGCAAGCACACCGAAATTCCAGAAGTAATTGAGGTTGCGCGGCACCGGATAGCCGGCGCCCACAGCATTATACACGAAGCGGGGAAGCGGCAGACGACTGTCCACCCACTTCATCAGCGGTGCCTTCGGCTCGTAATGCTGTGCCCAGGGAAAGCTCATGTGCGTGACCTCAACCGACCGTGATGCTGGTATCTGTATTGAACTTGTAATCGGGCACCGCCAGATTCTTTGGCGCGGGGCCTTTGCGGATGCGCGCTGCGGTATCGTAGACCGAGCCGTGGCACGGGCAGAAATAGCCGCCATATTCGCCGCGCACTTCGCCCTCGCCGGCGCCAAGCGGCACGCAGCCGAGGTGGGTGCACACGCCCATCGTGATCAGCCAGTTCTTGTGGCCTTCGCGCGTGCGCTGCGCCAGCGTCTCGGGATCGCGCAACTCGCCGAGCGAGACCTTGTCGGCCTCGGCGATTTCAGCGGGCGTCAGATTGCGCACGAACAATGGCTGTTTGCGAAAGGTCGCCTTGATCGCCTGTCCGGGCGCAATCGCCGACAGATCGATATCGGTCGATGAATCGGCAAGCACGTCCGCCGAGGGGTTCATCTGGTTGATCAGCGGGAACAGCACCGCGACGACACCGACACCCGCGAATGACACCGCAGCGATGCTCAGGAAATCACGGCGGCGGTAATCGCCCTCGCCGTCATGGCCGGGCCCGTCGCTGTGGGGGATGGTTTCTTGAACGGTTGCCATTCACTTGCCCTTGCACATTTATTTGGCACATCGAACTTGCACTTCGAGGCGGCGGCTGGCCGGATCCACAAGATCGATCGATCGGGGAACCGACACGCGCGTCGAACCGCCCGGTTTGAACGGCGGCTGGCGGCCTGATAGACTCAGGCCACGCGCTTTGCCAACACCATTTTCAAGCCATTGGCACCATACAGCATAAAGCCCTAATGCCGCAGCAATGATCCCCCGCCTCCGCATTGCCCTCCATCAACCCGATATCGCTGGCAATGTCGGCACGATCCTTCGGCTTGCCGCGTGCCTGGACGTCGCGGTCGATCTGATCGAACCGATGGGCTTTGCCTATGGCGATCGCAGCCTGACGCGGGCCGGGATGGATTATGCGGCACATGCCGACGTTACTCGCCACGCCGATTGGTCGGCTTTCGAGGCGGTGGTCAGGGGCCGGATCATACTGTTGACGACGAGCAGTAAGACCCGGCTCGATGCCGCCCGTTTTGAACCCGGCGACACTTTGTTGCTTGGCGCCGAATCGAGCGGGGTGCCGGCGCAGGTCCATGACCGCGCTGATCTTGCGGTGAATATTCCGCTTGTGCCCGGGCGGCGATCGTTGAATGTCGCGGTCGCTGCGGCGATGGCGCTGGGCGAGGCGTTGCGACAGACGAGGGGCTGGCCTGAATGATTGTTCTCGACGACCAACAGGCAATGGCGCGCGCCTGGTTCGAATCGCTGCGCGACAGCATCTGCGCCGAATTCGTGAGCATCGAGCGCGAGGCGGGATCGGACGCCGATTTCGATTACATCACCTGGGACCGGGTCGATCCTTCAGGTGGCCATGGCGGCGGCGGCGTGCGCGGCGTGATGAAGGGCAAGGTTTTCGAAAAAGTCGGCGTCAACGTCTCGAACGTCGGCGGCAGCTTCGAAGGAGACTTTGCCAAATCGATCCACGGCGCGGCAGAGGACCCGAGCTTTTTTGCAACCGGTATCAGCCTCGTTGCGCACATGGCCAATCCGCATGTCCCCGCGGTCCACATGAACACGCGCTTCCTCGTCACCACCAAGCGCTGGTTCGGCGGGGGGGCCGATCTCAATCCGCCGATCCCCTATGACGAGGACACCGCCGAATTCCATGCGACGCTGAAAACCGCCTGCGATCGCCACGGCGCGGATTATTATGATCGCTACAAGAAATGGGCCGACGACTATTTCTACATCCCCCATCGTCAGGTGCACCGCGGCGTCGGCGGCATCTTTTGCGACCACCTGGAGGGCGATTTCGACACCAACCTGGCCTTTATCAAGGACATCGGTCGCGCGTTCCTCGACAGCTATCCGCGAATCGTCCGCAGGCGGATGGGGATGGAATTCGATGAGGCTGACAGGGCGCAGATGCTCGAATGGCGTGGTCGCTATGCCGAATTCAACCTCGTCTATGATCGCGGCACACTGTTCGGGCTGAAAACCGGCGGCAACATCGACGCGATCCTGATGAGCCTGCCCCCGCTCGCGACCTGGGCCTGAAGGCACGTCGCGGTGGCGGTGACGCCTGTGGAACCCGGCGAGCTGGCGACGATCGTCACTCGGCTGGAGATGACCGTGCGCCCCCGCCCGGCGCCGCTGCCCGCCTCACCGTTCAGGCTGGTGCGCTGGCACGCGCCCGCGCCTGGCCGATATCGAGCGCTGTTTCGCCGGGTCGGCGCGCGCTGGCTCTGGTATTCGCGGCTGGTGATCGACGATTCGGCGTTGAGCCTTTTGATCGGCGATCCCTTGATCGAGGTGTATGCAGCGATTGATCGGGCGGGGATCGAAGTCGGCATGGTCGAGCTGGATTTCCGCGCGCCCGGTGACGCGCAGATCGCCTATTTCGCGCTTATCCCCGAACTCGCCGGGCAGAAGATCGGACGCTGGCTGATGGCCGAAACGCTGGCAAGGGCATGGCGCAGCGGTATCGATCGGGTATGGCTCAACACCTGCAGCCTCGATCACCCATCGGCGATGAATTTTTATCTCGCTTGCGGATTCAAAGCCGTAGCTCGTGTGATCGAAACATTTCCCGATCCGCGCGCCATCGGCATCCTGCCCAGCGACGCAGCCCCTCAAATCCCGTTGCTGGCCACGCGCCGATAGATCGCGATCCGCAGCAGGATCAACGCGAGGGCCACTGCAGAGGCAAGCGCGGCGGCGACCGAATCGATCAGCACGATCACCACCGGATTGGCGGCGTGCGCCGTCCGCATCGCCTCGTCGATCGCCAGGAAAGGTGCGGGCAGCAGCTGCCCCGCCAGCAAGCCGACCCCGGCGACAGCCGCCAGCGGCAGGCCGTTGCCGCGCGTCAACGCCACGCTGCGCTGGACAGCGCCGATCGCGGACAGCGGCCGCTCGACCACCATCAGCGGCCCGATCAACATCGTCCGCCCCAGCACGTAAAGCCCCGGCAGCACGAACAACAACGCGCCGGCCGTGGCCGGAATCGCAACGATCAGCGAGGCCAGCACATAACGCGGCAACAGCTGAAGCGCCCGGAGCAGCGCCTGTCGCAGATCGCCACTCTGCCGGTCGAGATAGAAGAAGCTGAGCGCCAGGCTGCCATAAAGTGTGACGGCGCCCGCGATCAGGAACCAGCCGACATTGTCGGTCGCCCAGGTGACATATTGATTGAGGAAAGCAGCCATCTCCGCTTCGCTGGCGCCCGTTTGCACAGCTTGCGGTGCGAGCGGCACCATCAGCAGCAGCGCCAGCGTCGGAAGGAATAGGAAGGGCCCTGCAACCGCCACCAGCAGATCACGGTCCCGCCGCCACAATGCCCAGGCATCGGCCGCCGCCGTTCCAATGGCGATCTTCATGCCGGATCGGTCCTCATGACGCGCCGACGGGTTGCTCCGCAACGCCCCGCGCGGCGAGATAGAGCTTTGCCGTAAAGGCGGCGCCAAGCACGGTGAACGCGGTCGCCACCGCCGCGACGATCACTCCGGTCAACACCATGCCAAGATCGGGCCCGCCACTGCCGGCGATGATCGCAAAGATCGAGCCGAACACCGCTTTCGCCGCAAGCGTCGCGACCGTGCTGACGACGCCGTACAGCAGCAGCACGCCGATGATCTGCAGCACCATCCCCCTGGTGAGCCGGAATGACCGCGCCAGGCCACCAAGCGCCACCGGTTCTGCAACAATCACCGGATAGACGAGCACAAGCCGGGCGGATAGCCACAGCAGCGCGACGCCCGCGACCAGGCAATAGATGACCAGCCCCCAGGCCATCGCCGGAGGAATCGAGGCAGCCTGGAATTGAACTGCGCCTTCCCCAAGCAATGCCGACGGATCGTTGCCGGTGGAGAGAATCGCCAGCACCAGGGGCAAGGCCGCCACGAATGCGCCGATCAACAGGACAAGAACCGCAGCGATGACTGGCAACAACCGCGCCCGCGCAAGGGCGAAGGCCTCCCCAGCGGTCCCGTCGGGGTCCATCGCCAGCGCAATGATCGCCAACTGGCCCGTCAGCGATACAAGCGCGAGCGCCAATCCGACAAGGCGGATCACCAGGACCGTCGTTTGGGTTCCCGTCGCGATCAGTGGGGTGAGATTGCTCTGGATCGATACCGGCACCAGGATCAGCAGAAGCGCAATGGGCGTGACGCTGGCGAGATTGTCGCTCAGAAATTCGGTCGCCCGATCCCACACATTCGCCATTTTTACGGTGCTCATTTCACGGTGCTCATTTCACTGTGCTCATTTCAATGTGCTCACTGCGATTGACGCCCCGAATGCCTGAAATCTGCGTTGCTGTTAGACGATCGGGCCGCTGCTTGCCAATGGTTGCGCCAAATGGGCGGCTGGCGCATGCACCGCGACGAAATGACCGTTCCCGACGATATCGAATGGCGCGTCGAACCGGCGCAGATTGCCTATCCAGATGCGATGGCAACCATGACCGCGCGGGCCGATGCTGCCTCGACAGGTGGCGCGCGCGAACTGGTGTGGCTGCTCGAACATCCGCCATTGTACACCGCAGGCACCAGCGCCGACCCTGCGGAACTGCTCGATCCGCGCTTTCCGGTGTTTTCGGCGGGACGCGGCGGGCGCTACACCTATCACGGCCCCGGCCAGCGGATTGGTTATCTAGTGCTCGATCTCGGCAAACGCGGTCGCGACGTGCGCTGCTTCGTCCATGCGCTCGAGGATTGGCTGATCGCGGCGCTGGCACGGCTCGATATCGCCGCTTTCCGGGCACCGGGACGGGTCGGTATCTGGACGATGGACGGCGATGAGGAAGCGAAGATCGGCGCCATCGGCATTCGGGTGAGGCGATGGGTGACGATGCACGGTTTCGCGCTCAACATCTCGCCCGATCTGCGGCATTTTGATGGCATCGTTCCGTGCGGTTTGCCCGATTTCGCGGTCACAAGCGTCCAAAAGCTGGGCAAGAGTGGCGATTTTGCGGCCATCGACAAGGCATTACTGATTGAATTTCCTCGATTTCTCGATCAGTTGACCGGATTGCGACAAAACGAGGCTTGAGGGCGGATCGATATCAGACTAATGTCTACTCCGGTTTGGGTATTAAGGGCGGCTAAGCCAACCAAATCCACTATCTAGGGAGCTTCAAATGCGTGCACTCATTTCCAAAGTCGTTGCCGGTTCGATGATCGCCGGTGCGGCACTGATGATTTCGGCCTGCTCGCCGAAGACCGAGACGACCACCGACAATGCCATGGTCAGCGAAATGTCGTCGAACGAGTCGATGGACGCGATGGCGACCGACAACATGACCGCGACCGACGGCGCAATGGCCTCGAACGACGCCATGATGTCGTCGAACGACGCCATGATGTCGTCGAACGACGCCATGATGTCGAACGACGCGATGATGTCGAACAAGCATTGATCGACTGACTGAGCGGCCTTTGCGGGCCGTTTCGCGATTCAGGGCCGTCCGGGCGACCGGGCGGCCCTTTTCGATTCCCTCCACCGCCCTCAATTTCCTGTCGGCCAAACAGCCCGGCGCGAAAGTTCTTCGATTCGTCGCCTCATCGATTCGTTTCGTCGAACTGTCCCGCCCTGCAAACGGCAAGTCGTTGAAATCGGTTGGGTGCAGCGCAAAAAGGCTCTACCGGCTCAGGCGTCCATGGAATGAGGTAGTGATGACTTTTTTGCGTTGCGTAATTGCGTTGCTGTCGATGATCGGCGCGGTCGGCGCGGCGCCCGCGTCGGCGCAGTTCTTCCTGCAGAATCCGGTGATGGAGACAGGCGCGGTGCGCGGGGACGAACCCGGTCTGGTGATCGTCCTGCCCGATGCATCGGCTGCCGAAATGCGCGCAGGCCTCGCCTGGTCGCTGCGCGCTGCGCTCAACGTGGCGGCGCTCCAATGCAGCTTCGAGCCAACGCTGCTGACGGTGCCTAATTACAACGCCCTGCTCAAAGACCATCAGGCCGAGCTGAAGGCATCGTTCGACACTCTGACCAAATATTTCGAGCGCACGGCAAAGAACAAAAAGGCCGGCCAGGCGGCTTTGGACCGGTTCGGCACCAAGATTTATTCGAGCTTTTCCACCGTCGCCGCGCAATATATCTTTTGCCAGACGGCATCGACGATCGGTTATCAGGCGCTGCTGGCGAAGCGCGGCGAGTTGGGCAACGTCGCCATCGACAACATGCGAGCGCTGCGGTCAAGCCTGATCGCTCGGGGTGAGCAGCGTTTCGCGGGGCGCACCTCCATACAGGTCGATGTCGCGATGCCGAGCTTCGATCCGAAATGCTGGAGGCGCGATCGGTATGACTCGCAACGCTGCCCGTTCGTCTATTCGGGCTGAGCCGCTATCGCATCCCAAGCAGCTTGTGGGTTTGCAGGGACAACCGCCAGCGCGGATTGGCGATGACGAAATCGATCGCCGCGGCGCGGTTCGCGTCATAGCGTTCGCTATCCATCGGCTGGATCAGAAAATGGTCGAACCGCCATTGCTCGATCGCGAGTAAATCGCTGCCTGGTTGCGGCCAGACGAGTTTCAGCTCGTCGCCAGATCGCTGAACGACCTCGATGCCCGCCTTGGGACTGACGCAGACCCAATCGATGCCCGGATTGACGGGAAGCGTGCCGTTGGTTTCGATCGCGATCTCAAAGCCGGCGTCGTGGAGCGCCCCCACCAGCGCATCGTCGACCTGAAGCATCGGCTCTCCGCCCGTCAGCACGACAAAGCGCCGATCCGTACCGTCACCCCAAAATCCAATCGCGGCATCGGCAATTGCTCCGGCATCATCGAACCGTCCGCCGCCCGCACCGTCGATGCCGACGAAATCCGTGTCGCAGAAACGGCACACCGCATCGGCGCGGTCCTGTTCGCGCCCCGACCACAGATTGCACCCGGCAAAGCGGATGAAGACCGCGCGACGCCCTGCCTGCACTCCCTCGCCCTGCAAGGTCAGGAACATTTCCTTGACGGCATAGCTCACGGCCGCGTCGCGTAGACCGTCGGATCGGGAAGGCCCGCCTCGGCAAAGCCGCGTGCGCGCAGGCGACAGCTGTCGCACAGGCCGCAATGCACGCCGCCGGGTGCCGGATCATAGCATGACCAGCTGATGCCGGCATCCAGGCCCAACCGAGCCGCCTCGCGAACGATATCGGCCTTCGTCATATGCTGGAGAGGGGCGTTGACGCGGAAGCGCTCGCCCTCGGTGCCCGCTTTTGTGGCGAGCGCGGCCATCGCCTCGAACGCGGCGATGAATTCGGGCCGGCAATCGGGATAGCCCGAATAATCGAGCGCGTTTACGCCGATAAACAAGTCGCGCGCACCCGCCGCCTCTGCCCAGCCAAGCGCGAGGCTCAGGAAAATAGTGTTGCGCGCCGGCACATAAGTGACCGGGATATCCGCGCCCACGCCGCCCTTGGGCACCGCGATATCGTCTGTCAGCGCCGATCCCCCGAACGCCGAGAGATCGATCGGCAGCACGACATGGCGCGCCGCGCCCAGCATGTCGGCTATCCGCCGCGCCGCTGCGAGTTCGACGCGGTGGCGCTGATTATAATCGACCGACAGCGCCAGCAGGGCGAACCCGGCCTCTTTTGCCCGCGCCGCCGCCACCATTGAATCGAGCCCGCCGGAGACGAGCACCACTGCCAAATTTTCATTCTGTTTCATGATCGGCTGGCTGCTAGGCGCATATCCAGGCGGTCGCAACCTTAGTCGCTCTGGCGCCGCCGACGCACCAAAAGAAGGGCCGCCCGGAATAAGAGCGGCCCAGTTTGCTTTCAAAAGCCTAGGGAGGAAAGCGTGCCCCGATCAAAGGACACGCAGCCACCTTAACAGCGCGTGCTAAACCTAAGCTTAACGGGCAGTCGCGGCACATGCCCCCATGCGATGCGCCTGATACGCCTTGTCGAAGGGAGCACCGCCGTTGATGCCTTGCGTTTCGAGGCGAAAATCGCTCGCTGATTCAAGCTTGAGCGTGGTGCGGCCGTTGCCCGCGCCAGGGCAGCTGTATGAAATCGTGCCAGTGCGCGCCTGATCGCTCAACACCAGATAGGTGCAATGCGCCTGGCCATGTTCGATCTGGAGCAATGTCGCCGGATCGGTGACGCACATGGAGCGGGGCGCAGCGGACGTGCCGACCTCGCGCAACTGCCACTGCCCGGGCTCGATCGCGCTGACCGCAACGAGCGTCGCCATCTCCGCCGCCGCAGCCGCGCCACCACAAACCAGCAGTCCCGCCAGCGCGGAACGCACCATCAACGCAGCTTTCATCGGTCTAGGTCCCCCGCCGCGCCGCCAATCCCCATAGATCGCGACTCGTCTCCCGCGGCGCGTATGGCAACACGATCCGCAACGTTTGCGCAACAACCAAAGGTGTCAGGCGGTATCGGCGCCGACCGGCAACGGAAAGTTGGTGGCACAAAAGGCGCAGTCGACGGTGATGATGCCATTTTCATCGGCCATTGCGCGTTGTTCCTCGATCGGGAATTTGGCGATCACCTGAGCGATGTAATCGATCGAGCAGCGGCATCCCTTGGACAGCGGCAACTGCGTAAGCAACCGCACCTCGTCTTCCTCGTTGAACAGCCGCCAAACGAGCGTTGCGAGCGGGAGCGAAGGATCGGCCAGCTCGGCGCCATCGATCGTACCGCCAAGGATCGCGACATGCGCCCATTCGGGATGGTCGAGCCGGGTGTGAATACGGTCCCGCCCCTCCTCGCCTTCGGGCAGATGCTGAAGGAACAGGCCGCCCGCAAGGTGTCGCCCTTCGCCGTCACGCTCAAAGCCGACGCGGACCAGCGTCGGTATCTGTTCGGACTGAACGAAATAGCTCTCGGCCGCCTCCGCCAGCGTCGCGCCGTCGAGCGGCACGATCCCCTGATATCGTTCACCCGTCGCCACCTGATCGAAAGTGATCGTCAGATAACCTGCGCCGAACAGCGCGAACAGGCTCGGCGCCTCGGGCTGATCGGCGAGCTTGTCGGCATCGAACTGGATATAGCCGCGCAGTTCGCCGCCGCGATAATCGCAGACGAGCAGCGACACGACGCCATTCTGGGTCTGCGTCTGCAGGGTCAGCTGGCCCCCAGCGTCCTTCAGCGTCGATCCGATCAGCGCGGTAAGCGTCAGCGCTTCTGCCAGCAATGCCTCGATCGCTGGCGGATAGGCGTGGGCTGCAAGGATCGTATCGAGCACAGGACCAAGTCGCACGATCCGCCCGCGCGCATTGCGGGCAGGAATGGTGAAACCGAGCGCACGGTCGATATCGGTCTTGAGATTATCGTCCATTCACAATCCGTTCGGGCTGAAATCGTCGAAGCCCTGCCTTTTCTTTCGACGGTCGCGAAGAAAAGCTGCCCTTCAACAAGATCAGGGCAAACGGACTTTGGTTGGCCCAAAAGATAGGGCGTCTGTCGACGCGATCAACCGATCTGGCCGAAACACCAGCGCAGGATCGATTTCTGCGCGTGCAGCCGGTTTTCGGCCTCGGCCCAGATCAGCGATTGCGGGCCGTCAATCACTTCCGCCGCGACTTCCTCGCCGCGGTGGGCGGGCAGGCAGTGGAGGAAGGCCGCATCGGGCTTCGCAGCGGCCATCAGCATCGGCGTCACCTGATAGGGCAGCATCGCCTTCAGCTTGGTTTCGGCATGCGCCTGCCCCATCGAAATCCAGGTATCGGTGATGACGATATCAGCGCCCGCAATCGCCTCTGCCGGATCGTTGACGACGCGGGCGCGGCCCTGCCCGGCTTCGACCACTTCCTCGTCAGGCTGGAAACCCTGCGGGCAGGCGGCGACGACGTCGAATTGCATCATCCCCGCCGCCTCGACGATTGAATAGAGCACGTTGTTGCCATCCCCCAGCCAGGCGACCTTCAGCCCTGGCAGCGATTTGCCGGCATCGACGATCGTCAACAGATCGGCGACGATCTGGCACGGGTGCGATAGATCGGTGAGGCCGTTGATGACGGGGACGGAGGCGTAATGCGCCATCTCCTCGACCTTGGCATGATCATCGGTGCGGATCATGATCGCATCGACATAGCCCGACAGGACGCGTGCGGTATCCGCGACGCTCTCGCCGCGACCAAGCTGCATGCCGCCTGAATCCATGACGATGCTGGTGCCGCCAAGCTGGCGGATCGCCATGTCGAAGCTCACCCGAGTGCGCGTCGAATTCTTCTCGAAGATCATCGCCAGCACATGGCCCGCAAGCGGCGCGTCGGCATCGACCTTGCCGCGTGGCCAGCCCATCCGCGCTGTCTTGCGATCGAGCGCATCGGCGAGGATCGCGGCGATCCCGTCCGGCCCGGCGTCGGCAAGGTTGAGGAAGTGTCTCATCAAATCCTCCCCGGTTCGGGGAGGTGGCAGCCAAAGGCTGACGGAGGGGGGCTTCCCCAAGCGCCGCGCCTGCGGCGAGCCCCCTCCACCATCCGCTGAAGACGCGGATGGTCCCCCTCCCCGTGCCGGGGAGGATTGATAGCCCCCCTCACGCCGCCATCGCGGGCGCGAATGCCCGTGCGCCCTCGCTCAGCTTCTGGACGAATTCGGTGATGTGCGCTTCCTCGATCACCAGCGGCGGCAGGATGCGGACGACATTCTCGCCCGCCGCCACGGTCAGCAGCCCGTGATGATCGCGCAGATGCGCCACGAAATCGCGCGCGACCGCTGAATCCTTGAGCTTCAGCCCCGCCATCAATCCCATGCCGCGCACGCTGTCGAAGATGTCGTCATGGTTGGAGATCATCTGCTCGAGGCTGGTGCGCAATCGCTCTCCCATCGACGCCACATGATCGAGGAAACCGGGCTCAGTGATCACGTCGAGGATCGCCTCCCCCGCCGCCATCGCCAGCGGATTGCCGCCATAGGTCGAGCCGTGGGTGCCGAACACCATGCCCTTCGCCGCTTCCTCGGTTGCCAGACACGCGCCGAGCGGAAAGCCGCCGCCAATGCCTTTGGCCACCGCCATGATGTCAGGGGTGATGCCATGATGCTCATAGGCCCACATCTTGCCGGTGCGGCCATAGCCGCATTGAACCTCGTCGAGCACCAGCAACAGGCCGTGCTCGTCGCATGCCGCGCGCAAGCCCTGGATGAACTCGGGCGTGCCCGCAGATACCCCGCCCTCGCCCTGGATCGTCTCGACCATGAAGCCGGCGGTGTGCTCATCCGCCAGCGCCAGCGCCGCCGCCAGATCGTTGAACGGCGCATAGGCGAAACCGGGCAATAGCGGCTCGAACCCGTCGCGCATCTTTGGCTGGTTGGTCGCGCTGATCGCCCCCATCGTGCGGCCGTGAAAGGCGTTGTTGAAGGTGATCAGCTTGTGCCGCTGGGGATTGCCGTTGGCGAAATGATAGCGGCGCGCGGTCTTGATCGCGCATTCGACCGCCTCGGTCCCCGAATTGGTGAAGAACACGGTGTCAGCGAACGAATGATCGACGATGCGCTGCGCCAGCTTTTCGCCTTGGGGGCTGCCGTAAAGGTTCGACACATGCATCAGCGTCGCCGCCTGATCGGCAATTGCCTTCACCAGCTTTGGGTGGCCGTGGCCGAGCGCGTTCACCGCGATGCCGCTCGCAAAATCGAGATAGCGTTCACCGCGCTCGCCGATCAGATAGCAGCCTTCACCGCGCACCGGACGCACATCACACCGCGGATAGACGGGCATGAGCGGGGTGATCGGCATGGCAGGCTCCTTCAACGCAAAAAGGCGACCCAAGCCGGTCGCCTGAAGGCGATTTTTACAGCCCCGCCGCGCGCAGCGCAACACCTATGCCTTTTCGCTTCTTCTTCGTGGCTTTGCGCCTTTGTGTGAGAAATTCTGCTCGCGCAAAGGCGCAAAGCCACGAAGAAGAAGTTCAGGGAGCTGGCTGCGCCGCTATAGCGCGTTTCTCGTCCCCGCGTACCGCCAGCAGGTACATCACCGGCGTGATGATGCGGCTGAGCAGGGTGGAACTCACCAGTCCGCCGATGATCACCCAGGCAAGCGGCGAATAGAGCGATGACCCCCCAAGCGCGAGCGGCAACAGGCCACCGATCGCCGTCACCGACGTCAACAGCACCGGCAGGAAGCGGATTTCACCCGCCCGCTCGATCGCATCGCGCAGGCCCATGCCGCGTTCACGCAGCTGAGTCGTGAAATCGACGAGCAGGATCGAGTTTTTGATCTCGATGCCGATCAGCGCGACGAAACCGATGATCGCGAGGAACGACAGCGAATTGCCCGTCAACAGCAGCGCGATCAGCCCGCCGAATGTGCCGAGCGGGACGACGCCTGCGACCACCGCGGTTTCCTTGAAGCGCCCGAATTCGAGCACCAGCACGCCAATCACGCCGAACACCGCAAGCAGGATGATCGGCCCAAGCCCGGAGAAATTGCGCGCCGCCGCCTCCGCCTCGCCACCGATGCCGAAGCTGTAGCCGCGCGGCAGATCGATATGTTTCAGCTTTTCGTCGACCAGCTTGTTGAGTTTCGATGTCAGCACGCCGGGCTGGTTATAGGCGGTGATCGTCACGGTGCGCTGCAGCTTGTAGCGGGTGATCTGCGGCGCCACCGACGTCAGCTTTGGCGAGGCGATCTGAAGCAAAGGAATGCTGCCGCCGGCCAAGGTCGGGACATAGACCTGGTTCAATGCGGAGATCGGCTGGTTGCCCGGCAACGGCAGCCGCACGGTAACGGGCCAGGTATCGCCTTCATTATCGCGCAGCCGGCTCGCCTGTTCGCCGCTAATCGCAAGCCGCACCGCGCGGCGCGCTTCGCCAGGCGCCACACCGAGCAGCCCGGCCTTCGCCTCGTCGAGCCCGAGATCGATATCGACGCGATCATAATCGACCGGACTGTCGACATCACGCAGTCCGGGGATTGGCTCGATCTCCTTTACCACGCGGTCCGAGAGCTGCTTCAGCACATTGAGATCGGGACCACGCACGCGGATCGCGATCGGCGCCTCCAGCGGAGGTCCGTTCTCGAAATTGACGAGCGTCACGCGGGCATCGGGAAAAGCGCTCAGCTTTTCGCGCAGGCGCACCATCATCGGCGGGCTTTTGCGGACATCCCATGTCGCCATCGTCACGAAGATATCGCCGTAGCGCGCGCGCTCCTCACGCGGGAAGATGTTGTAGAAAATCTGCGGGTTGCCGCGCCCGGCATTCTCCATCCGGTTGACGACCGCACCCTCGCGCTTGAGGATCGCCGACACATCGCGCACCGCCTTGTCGGTCGCAGCGATGCTGCTGCCCTCGGGCGTTTCGACGCGGACGATGAAATAGGGCGTCTCGGCCGAGGGAAACAGCGAGAAACCGAGCACCGGCACCAAAGCGAACGCGACGATGCACAAGGCCAGTGCAGACCAGAACCAGATGCGCGGTCGATCGAGCGCTGCATGCAGGATCGGCGCGTAGATGGTGTGAATGCCGCCCATGATCGCGCGGAGCAACGCGTTGCCTTCGGCGCCGTGCGGCTTCAGCAGGCGGCTGGCGATGAACGGGATGATCGTGAGCGACACGACCAGCGAACTCGCGACGGTGACGATCACCGCCATCGGCAGCCCGCGCACGAAATCGCCGGCGCCCTCGGGCAGGAAGGTGAGCGGCAGGAACGCGAACAGCAGCACGCCCGTCGCGCCCAACACGGCGGCACCAATCTCTCGCGTGCCGTTGACAGCCGCGGTGATCGGCGGATCGCCGTCGCGGATGTGCCGCTCGATATTTTCCGTCACCACGATCGAATCGTCGACGAGCAGACCAAGCGAAATGATGAACCCCGAAATGCTGATCTGGTTGAGCGAATAGCCGAGCAGCGCGAGGCACAGAACGCCCATCGCGAGGCTGAGCGGTATCGATACCATCACGATCAGCGAGGGCCTGAACCCCAGCGGAAAGATGGTGATGAGCACCAGTCCCAGCGCGATCGCGAAATCGCGCGCGAGCTGCGCGAGCTTGGCCTGGATATCGCGGCTCTGATCGAACGCGACCTCGAGCTTGATGTCCGGCGGCAGATCGACCCGATAGCTGTCGACCGCCTTTACCAGCGAATCGCGCAGCGATCCGGCATCGACTTCGTCCTTTTGGCGTACCGTCACGAACAACGCGCGGTGGCCGTTGAAACGCGCGATATGAAGCTGCTCCGCCTCTGCCCAGCGGACATCGGCGACATCGCGGACGCGCAGCAGCCGTCCGTCACCCGCGCGAACCGCCACGTTACGGACAGCCTCGACGGTGCGATAGGCGCCGCCGGCATCGATGTTGAAGCGCCGCCCCGCCCCGGTGACCGCGCCCGCCGGCAAATCGATACCGCCCTCGCGAATTGCGTTCGCCACCGCCGATGCCGGCAGGCGCGCTTCGGCAAGTCGCCCCGCATCGATCGCGACGCGCACCTCCGGCCGTGCCAGCGCATCGATCGTCGTCGATCGCACGCCAGGCACGACGTTCAGCTTGTCGCGCAGATCATCGGCATATTTGGCCATGCGCAGCCAGCTCGCATCATCGCTGACCAGCGCGAGCTGCAGCACGCCCGCCTCTGTGGTGCGGGGGCGACGAAAGGCGATCCGCTGGATGCCCTGCGGCAACTGATCGCGCACCGCGTTGACCTCTCGCACCACCCGGTCGAGCGATTGTTCGGCATCGGTGCCATGCTCGAATTCGACCGACAGCACAGCCGCGCCATCGGTGTTGGTCGAGCGGATTTCGCGGACATGATCGAGGCCCTGGAGCACATCCTCGAGCGGCTTGGCGACGGTTTCCTCCATGTCGGCGGCATCGGCCCCGGGCAGGATCACCGTCACCACCACCGTCGAAATCGGGAAATGCGGATCGACCGAGCGGGGAATCGCGAGGAATGCCGACACGCCGAGCGTCGCCAGCAGCATGAAGATCAGCAGCGTCAACTGCCAGCGCTGGACCGCAAAGGCGGTCAGGTTCATCGCGGCGTGCCGATCGGCGCGATGCGGTCGCCGTCCTTCAACCGGTCGACGCGAGATACCGCGACAAATTCACCGCGCGAAAGGCCGCCCGTCACGCGGATGCCGGCGTCGCCTGCCTCGGCAATCGACACCTTGCGCAGATGGACGATCCGCCGCGCGCGATCGACGACATAGACGAACGCCTCGCCAGCGCGCGGCGCGAACACAGCGGCGGCGGGCACGCGGATTTCGGCGCTCGTCGCCCCTCCGGCGGTGATGCTTACCTCACCGATCTGGCCGGAGCGGAGGCCAGGATCGTCGGGCAGGCCGACTTCGACCACGAAGGTGCCCGTCGCCCGGTCAGCCCGTCCGGCGATCTCGACGACACGGCCCGAAATCGCCCGGTTATCGAGCGCCGCCAATGTCACCGTTGCCGGCGCGCCCATCGTCAGTCGCGCGGCATCGCGGTCTGAAAGCGGCACACGCAGCACATAGCCGCTATTCTCCTCGCCGATCACCAGCACCGGCGTGCCAGCGGCAACGACCTGGCCGGGCTCAGCGAGCCGCGCAAGCACGCGGCCATTGCCTGGCGCGACGATCGTCGCATTGGTGCGCTGAAAGCCCGCTGAATTGACGGCAGCGTCCGCCGCCTGCAACGATGCCTTGGCATTCTCAAGCCTTGGTCGCGTGATCCAGCCCTGCGCCATCAGGTTGCTGCTGCGGCGATATTCGGCCTCTGCTCGTTCACGTTCGGCGCGGGCGCGGGCCAAATCGGCAGCAACCGTCGTCGTATCGAGT
Source organism: Sphingomonadales bacterium (assembly GCA_038230675.1). Classification (GTDB taxonomy): domain Bacteria; phylum Pseudomonadota; class Alphaproteobacteria; order Sphingomonadales; family Sphingomonadaceae; genus Sphingomonas. The sequence goes on from JBBRMV010000007.1 coordinate 16,625, forward strand.
GCGGCAAGCAATTGACCGGGTCGGACGGCATCGCCCTCGTTGACGGTCAGCCGAACGATCCGGCCGGCGCTGGTAAAGCCGAGCGACGCCTCACGCCGCAAAGCGACCGTGCCGACGCCGGTCACGCGTTGCTGTTGCTGATCGATGCCGACGCCGGCGATGCGAACTTGCGGAATGACGGGCGCGCTGTCCGCTTTGGGAACGGGCTTGGCACAGGCCGAAAGCGCCACGACCAGCCCCAACGTCACCGCACCACGCATTCGCCACTCTCCCCTGTCAGGATCAGCATAGCGAAGTCAGTATCATTTCAAAACTGATTTTTTTTAGCAGTATTGGTCGGGCTTCGGCTCGCGGACGAGAGCGTCAGTTTTTCAGCCGCCAGCCCCGCCGCAGCAACTGATAACACAGCACCGCAAGCACGATATCGATCCCCAACACGACGATCCCGCCGAGCAGCACGTTAGAGTCGGCATCGAGCAGAAAGCCGTAACGAAAACCCGAGATGATGTAGAAAAACGGGTTGGCCTGGCTGAACGCGCGGAACGCCGGCGCCAGCCGGTCAACCGAATAGAAGGTGCCCGACAGCAAGGTGAGCGGCGCGATCAGGAAATTCTGAACGGCAGCGGCATGATCGAATTTTTCTGCCCACATCGATGTCAGGATGCCGATAAAGGCCAGCATCGCCGCACCGAGCAGCCCGAACCACAGGATCGCCAGAGGATGCTGCGGCACGACATGCACACCGGGCCAGAACTGCATCGCCAGAAAAACGGCTGACCCGACGCACACGGCCCGCGTCACCGCGCCGCCGACCATCGCCGCCAGCAATTCTCCGGTGGAAAGTGGGGGCATCAGATAATCGACGATCGTCCCCTGGATCTTGCCAACCAGCAGCGAGAAGCTGGAATTGGCGAAGCTGTTCTGCAGCATCCCCATCACGATCAGGCCGGGCGCCAGGAAATCGGCGAAAGGCACGTCGGTGCCGCCGACATGGACCGGGCGACGGCCACCCGTTGCGACGGTGAAAATCACCAGAAACAGCAATGTTGTCATTGCCGGCGCCCACACCGTCTGCAACTGCACCTTGAAGAAGCGGCGCACCTCCTTGATATAGAGGGTGCGAAGCCCGCCCCAATTCACGTTCCGGATCGTCGGAACGCCCGGGGCGTTCGTGACCGCTGACGGCATTTCGCCGGAAGGGGGCTGGATGCTCATGACATTGGCGCGTAATCGCTGCCGCTGCCGCCTGCAACCCGGCATCTGTTTGAGGAAGAAGAATGAGCTGGACCGACGAGCGTATCGATACGCTGAGGACGATGTGGGAAAAGGGGCTGACCGCGAGCCAGATCGCGGAATCGCTTGGCGGCGTCAGTCGCAACGCGGTGATCGGCAAGGCGCACCGGCTTGGATTGCAGGCGCGCCCGTCGCCTGTGAAGCCCAATGAGCCAGAGGCAAAAGCAGCGCCAGCAATCGCCAAGCCCGCACCCGAGCCGGCACCGCGCGCGCCCGTCGCCCGGGCCGTCGAGGCGCCACCGATGCCCGCCGCCGCCGCGCCAACGCTGGAAACCGACGGAGAGCCGGTCGTCAAGGAAGCGCCAACCATCATCATGCGATCGGTCGGCCCCGGCGGGTTCTTGCGTCAGGCGCCCGGCGAGCAGCAAGCGCCGATCACCCCGGCTCCGCCGCGCCGCCTTGTCCCGGCCAAGCCATCGTCGGACATGGCAGGCAAGACGACCTTGCTCGATCTCAACGACCGGATCTGCAAATGGCCGTTGGGGCATCCCGGCGAGCCCGATTTTCATTTCTGCGGCGACAAGGTGAATCCGGGTTTCCCCTATTGCATCGCGCATTGCGGCCACGCCTATCAGGCGCAATTGCCGCGTCGCGACCGCCGCCCGCCACCACCACTACCCTTTGGCGGACCGCGCGTCCGCTGATCGGATAGCCTCGGTTCGACTCGAACGAAAACGGCACCGGAGGTTCTCCCCCGGTGCCGTTTTTTCTATGTCAAAAGCGCGGCGCTATCAGAAGCGATAGGCAATCGTCGCGCGCAGGCTGTGCCAGCTGAAATTACCGTCGCTGCGACGCAGATCGGTGCCGTTGGCATTGACGATACGGAACGGGCTGGTGACCGGCGACGTACCCGGGCCAACGCGGACGCGGTAATCGTTGTCGTCGAACTGGTTGTACATATATTCCAGCCCGAACGACATGTGCTTGCCGATCTTCTGTTCGACACCGCCGCCAGCAGCGAAGCCGAATTTGGCATCGTCGTTGCGCGAGGTGAAGCTGTTGGTCCCGTTCGTTGTCGTGAACGTGCGCTTGATGCCCGCATAGCCGGGGCCGCCGGTCACGTAGAACAGGGTGCGATTGGCAGCGAAGCCCACCCGACCGCGGATCGTTGCGACATAATCGATCTCACGCGTGAAGACATAATTTGCCGGCGTGATGCTGAATGCCGACACGCTGTCGCGGATATTCGTCGAGCCTACATCGCCGACGAGGCCGACGACCAGGCTGCCAAACTGCTTGTCGAACCCGACGCGGCCCGAATAGCTGAGATCGTCCCGGTCATTCTGGCAACCTTCTGCCGCAAGCGACGTCCGCGCCAGGCCATTGCAGAAGCCGGGGGCGAAAGCATTGGCACCACCCGCGGTCAGCACGCTGTCATCAAACCGTGCGCCGTCGAGATTGCGGTCGAAAAGCACCTTGGAATCGATGTCGTTGCCCTGAACATCGTAGCCGACCGAACCACCGACATAGAGGCCGTCGAATTCCCGATTTTCCTGCGCAAAAGCAGGGGTTGCGACGATGGCTGCTGCAGCGAGGCCCGTCAGCACGCCGAATTTTGTCATACGCTTCACTATGTTACTCCCTTGCCGAACATCGACAGGCCGTAATTACGCACGAGAGCCGATTTATATGCATCGGTCGGCCAGATCGTCGGATGGTGTTGCCGATCGGCAACAATCGCTCGCTTCCACCGGCCCCACAGTCGCGATATAGCCTGTCGATGCCCGACGATCTGTTTGCCGCTGCCCCCAAAAGCTCCAACGATTATGACGCCTCTTCGATCGAAGTGCTCGAAGGGCTTGAGCCTGTCCGGCGGCGACCGGGCATGTACGTCGGCGGCACCGACGAGCGCGCGTTGCATCATCTCGCCGCAGAAGTGCTCGACAACGCGATGGATGAAGCAGTTGCGGGGCACGCGACGCGGATCGAGGTGACGCTTGAGCCCGACAACCGGCTGACCATCGTCGATAATGGACGGGGCATTCCGGTTGATCCGCACCCGAAATTCCCTGACAAATCCGCGCTCGAGGTGATCCTTTCGACGCTGCATTCGGGCGGCAAGTTCGATGGCAAGGCCTATGCGACCAGCGGCGGGCTGCACGGCGTCGGCGTGAGCGTCGTCAATGCGCTATCTTCGCACACGGTGGTAGAAGTCGCCCGCAACCGAGAGCTTTATCGCCAGTCCTTTTCGCGCGGGTTGACGCTTGGGCCGCTCGAGCATCTCGGCCCCACGCCAAACCGGCGTGGCACATCCGTCAGTTTCACCCCCGACGATCAGATTTTCGGCCCCGAACTTCGCTTCAAGCCGGCACGGCTCTACAAGCTGGCGCGGTCAAAGGCCTATCTGTTCGCTGGCGTCGAGATCCGCTGGAAATGCAGCCCCGAGCTGATCACCGACGACACGTCTGCCGAGGCGGTGTTCCAGTTTCCCGGCGGCCTTGCCGATCACTTGCGTGAGCAGATTGCCGACCGGGAATGCGCAACCGCCGATTTTTTCGCCGGCAGCCAGGATTTTCCGGCCGGTCCGGGCGGCGAGCAAATGGGTCGCGTCGAATGGGCGGTGTCATGGCCGCTGTGGAGCGACGGCAGTTACAGCTGGTATTGCAACACCATCCCGACCCCCGATGGCGGCACGCATGAGGCTGGGCTGCGCGCGGCGCTCGTCAAGGGCATCCGCGCGTTCGGGGATCTCACGGGGCAGAAAAAGGCGAAGGACATCGGCGCCGAGGATATCATGACCGGCAGCGAGCTGATGCTGAGCGTGTTCATCCGCGATCCGCAATTCCAGAGCCAGACCAAGGACCGACTGACCAGCCCCGATGCAGCGACCCTCGTCGAGCGCGCGGTGCGCGACCATTTCGATCATTTCCTGAGCAACAACACCGAACGCGGCAAGGCATTGCTGAGCTATGTCCTCGAGCGGATGGACGAGCGCCTGCGCCGCAAGGCCGAGCGCGAAGTGAAGCGCAAGACAGCAACTTCGGCGCGCAAGCTGCGCCTGCCCGGCAAGCTCACCGATTGTTCGTCGGACGATCCCAAGGGCACCGAAATCTTCATCGTCGAGGGCGACAGCGCAGGTGGCTCGGCAAAGCAAGCGCGTGACCGCAAGACACAGGCCATATTGCCCATTCGCGGCAAGATATTGAACGTCGCCAGTGCAACGCTGCAAAAGATCGCCGCCAATTCCGAAATCGCCGATCTCATCCAGGCGCTCGGCTGCGGCACGCGCAAGGACTGCGTGCCCGATAACCTGCGCTATGAACGCATCGTCATCATGACCGACGCCGATGTCGACGGTGCGCATATCGCGACGTTGTTGATGACGTTCTTCTTCCAGGAGATGCCCGAACTCGTCCGGCGCGGGCACCTGTATCTCGCGCAGCCACCGCTCTATCGGCTGACCGTCGGCGCGAAGTCGCTTTACGCGATGGACGATGCGCACCGCGCCAAGATCGAGGCCGGCGCGTTCAAGAACAAGAAGGTCGATGTCGCACGCTTCAAGGGGCTCGGCGAGATGAATCCGATGCAGCTGCGCGAAACGACGATGGACCCGAAAACGCGACAGATGCTCCGCATCACCCTGCCCCAGGAATATGAGGAGCGTGCGGGCGTGAAGGACCTGGTCGATCGGCTGATGGGCAACAACCCCGCCCACCGTTTCGCCTTCATCCAGGAAAATGCAGCGCGCGTGGACGAAGAAGCGATCGACGCCTGATAGCAGACAAAAAAAAGCCTCCCCCGGTTAGGAGGGAGGCAGGTAATCCGGTGGCGACGTCTCAAAGGGATTGCGGCGAACCCCACCGGAAGGGGCATTCGTCAGCGTGCGGCGAGCCTGGCACCATTGCGCTCGTTCATGGCGAGCCGGAGCATCGGGCTGGCGGGCATCGACTGGTTGACGACATCGGCGATGCAGGCATCGCGATCGACCTTCAGGCTCGTCCGGGTGGCGCACAATTTGCCGGCTGCGGTTTCAACGCGCGCCAGCATCGTCGCACGATCAGTGCTACGATTCATGTCGAGATCGCGGTAATAGACGTGGAACTGGTTGTCGCCCACCTGCCAGCTGTGATCTGAGGCAAAGGCGGGCAGCGGCGCCGAAACGGCGACCAGAGCGGTGGTGAGGGCGGCGGTGGCAGCGAGGACGAACGTGTTCATGGTGAGTACCTTTTCCGATTGATGGCCCGTTTGACGGATCGGCGGCGGCGATGCCCCGATGTCAGGAAAGTGGCTGAAAACTGCGCCCGCCGAGAGGATGACGAGCTGATGAAGTGCCGATCCTTTGCCGATCAAGTACCGATGACGCCGAAATGAGCGCCGCCCGGATCGATCTTGCACACGAACCGGCATTGTCCATCGGCGCGGTTCAGGTGTTGCCGCCGACCCGGGAAGTGATCGCCGGCGATGGCACGCGTGAGGTGATCGAGCCGCGCGTGATGCAGGTGCTCGTTGCGCTCGCCAGGGCAAATGGGGCGATGGTGTCGCGCGATGACCTGACGCACAGTTGCTGGGAAGGCCGAGTCGTCGGCGAAGACGCGATCAACCGCGTTATCTCTCGCCTGCGCCGGGTGGCTGAGGGGATCGGCGCGAGCAGCTTTCGCATCGAGACCGTCACCAAAGTCGGCTACCGGCTCGTCCCAACCGGCGATGCCGACAATTCTCACAATCCCGGTGCAGGCGGCGATCGGCGAACCGCCCCCCAACACCCCGCGTCGCCAGGCTTCTCGAGACGACGGCTGGTCGCCGCCGGGGCATTGGGCGTCGCTGCAATTGCCACCGGGCTCGGCTGGTCGCGGTGGCATGGCAAATCAGCAAAGCCGATCCCCGACAATGTACGGGACAGCTATCAGGCCGGGCTTTCCGCCTATCGACAATTTACCGGCGACGGGGAACTGCAGGCGCGCGGCCTGTTTCGCCGCGTGACCGAGCTTGCCCCCGATTTTGCCCCCGGATGGGGCATGCTCGCCTTCGTTTATGCCAATGAAGTCCATTATCACGCGCCGCAGGAACGCGCGGCGCTGAAGGCCAGAGCGCAAGCGGCGATCGCGCAGGCACTGGCGCTCGATTCAGCCGAGCCGCGCGCCAATGTCGCCGCTGCGATGCTGGCCCCATTGAACAAATGGCATGCGCAGGAGACCGCGACGCGAGCCGGCCTGAAACACGCGCCGGTCGACGGAGTCTTGCTCCAATTCCTCAGCCGAACCTTGGCTCGCGTCGGCCGGATGGGCGAAGCGGCCGACGCGCTTCAAGGCGCCATTGCCAACGTCGAATCATTCCCCGGCGCACTGTTCGACCTGATGAACTGGCAATGGGGGGCGGGAAGGCTCGACGATGCCGATCGTACCATCGCCCGCGCGATGCAGATGTATCCACGCAATTTTGCGGTGTGGTTCGGCAATTTTTACATTAATCTCTATTCCGGCCGCGTCGATCAGGCGATCGCGATGGGCGAGGATGTCAACGCTCGGCCCGCATCGATCCCCGATGCGGAGATAGAATCGGTGCTCCGCGTGGCCCACGCCATCAAGGCGCCGAGCGCCGCTGCGATCGATGCGATCATCGATGAGCAGCGCGCCCGAGCCCGCACCGCGAGCGGCTCGGCAGAAAACGCCATGCAGTTCGCAGCAGCGCTGGGCCGGATCGATACCGCGTTTGAAATCGCCAACGCCTATTATCTCGATAGGGGCTTCAGCGTGCCCGAGGTCCGCTTCGTGAAGGGTCAAGGCACCTATACGCCGCTTGCCGATCGCCGCACATGGTTCCTGTTCCTGCCATCGACCGAGGCGATGCGGCGCGACCCGCGTTTCGACAAGCTGTTGGCCGATATCGGCCTGAGCAACTATTGGCGCGAAAGCGGCACCCGGCCCGATTATCGTCGGGCCGGCTGAGCCGCCATCATCGCCATCAGTCGCGCGCGAAGCCCGCCTTACGCGCCGAAAACACCGCGATCGCAAAGCAACCCGCCAGCAGCCCGGCATCCTTGAACAGGAACTGCGCGAGCGAGCCGATGAACGGGAAGCCATAGCCTTCCTGCCACAGCGGCACGCCGAGCGTGAAGCTCATTGTAATCAGGAAGGTGCACATCCCCATCAATCCGCCGATGAGGCTGACCCGCGGCGAAAACGCGCCAATCGCGAGGGCAGCACCCGTCGCGAGTTCGATCGTGCCGATCACATCACTGGCGATGCGCGGGCCCCACAAGGGATACATCCACGCGAACAGCGGATATTGGCTGGCGATCTTGGCGACGCCCTCTGCTTCGTACAGCGCGAATTTCGCGGTCCCGAAAAAGAAGAAGATGAAGACGAGCGACCAGCGAAGTGCAGCAATGGCGCTGTCGGTGCTGGGTACGGGAAAACGGTTGGTCATGATGGCCCCTGATTGACGAAATGGTCGATCGCCATTCGCTGGCCGGGGGACAATCGTTACAGCCCGGCCTGCCAGTTGCTGGCGCCCCTCGGGCGATCGGTCACCGCGTCAGCGCGTCTACCAGCGCCTTCACCTTCTTCTGGCGCCACTGCGGCAGGGGCGCGACCAGCCAATAGCCGAGCCGATAGGGCTTGGCCTCGCCGATCATCTCCACGCGGCCTCCAGCGATATCGCGCGCGGCGATCAATTCGGGCACCGTCGCGCGGCCCAGCCCTTGGGCTGCGGCATCGATCGCGAGCCCGGCGTCACCGACCCGGACCAGCGACACTTCGGGGTCATTGAGGCAACCCGGCCATGAAATCCGCGTATCGGCCCCGCCGCCGGGGCGCTGCACCGTCACCATGCCCGCCGATTCGATCGATTCGCCCTCATGCTCGCCCGGTCCTTCGCCCCAGCGGATCGCGAGATCGAGATTAGCCTCGGTGAAGTCGATCGCCTCATCCGCATTGATAAGCACAAAGCGCAGTTCGCCGTCGGACCGCGCAATATCTGCAAGCCGCGGCAAAAGCCATTTTTCGGACAAGTCACGCGGCGCGGCAATCGTCAGCGATTTCGAGGATTGCCCCGCTTGCATCGCGCGCACGGCTTCCTCGAACTGCAGGAAACCGTTGCGAAGCGCGGCGAGCCCCGCCTCGCCCTCGGGCGTCAGTTCCAGCCCGCGCGTCGTCCGCCGGAACAGCACGACGCCAAGCGTATCCTCGAGCGCGCGAATTTGTTGCCCGACCGCCGCCGGGGTCACCGCGAGTTCGTCGGCGGCACGCGTAAAGCTCAGATGCCGCGCGGCCGCGTCGAGCACGCGAAGCCCGTTGAGGGGCAGATGCGTGCGCTTCAACCCGTCACCGCAGGGGCGATCAGCGCGAATTTGGGGATGTCGACATCGAACGCCGATCCGTCGCCGCCGATCATGTGATAGCTGCCCTGCATCGATCCGGCCGGTGTCGGCAGCGGGCAGCCCGAGACATAATCGAAGCTGCCGCCCGGCGCGATGAGCGGCTGTTCGCCGACCACGCCCTCACCCTCCACGGAATGCCGCGCGCCGCGACCGTCAGTGATCACCCAGTGGCGGGTGAGCAGTTGGACAGGGGTCGCGCCCTCGTTTTCGATACGGATATGGTAGGCCCAGAACCAGCGCCCGCGACGCGGATCGGATTGCTCGGGCAGATAGCTGACCGACACGCGGACGATGACATCGCGGGTTTCCGCCACATTCGGAAACAGCGATTTCATCGCGCTGCCGGGCTTCATCTCGTCGCTCACAAGCCGACCGCCGACAAGGCGGCATCGAGATCCTCGATCACGTCTGCCGGATCCTCAAGCCCCACATTGAGCCGCAGGAGGTTTTCGGTGACGCCCATTTCGAGCCGCTTTTCCACCGAAACGCCCGAATGCGTCGTCGACGACGGATGCGTCATCAACGAGCGCGAATCGCCGATATTGTTCGAGATATCGACGAGCGCCAACGCATCGAGCAGCCCGTGCGCCTGCGCGCGCCCCTCCGCGACCTCGAACGCGAAGATCGGCCCGCACGCATCCATCTGGCTCATCGCCAGATTGTGCTGCGGATGGCTGGGCAGGCCGGGATGGAGCATCCGCGGCACGCGGCCCTCCAGGAATGTGCCAACCTTCAGCGCATTCTCGCTCTGCCGCCTGATCCGCAGATCGAGCGTTTCGAGCCCCTTGAGCACCACCCAGGCATTGAACGCGCTCAGCGTCGGCCCGGTGTTGCGGGTGAAGGGCAGCAGCGTGTTGGTGATGAAATCATCGGTGCCGCACACCGCGCCTGCCAGCACGCGCCCCTGCCCGTCCATCATCTTGGTCGCCGAATAAGCGACGACATCGGCGCCGAATTCGAGCGGCCGTTGCAGCGCCGGAGTGGCAAATGCATTGTCGACGATCGAAGTGACGCCGTGCGCGCGCGCAATGCCGCACACCGCCTTCAGATCGACGACATCCATCGTCGGATTGGCAGGCGTTTCGAAGAAGAACACCCTGGTGTTGGGGCGCCGGGCATCGTCGAACGCCTGCGGATCGCGCGCATCGACCACCGTCGTCTCGATCCCGAATTTGGGCAGCAAAGTATCGACCAGCCAGCGGCACGATCCAAATGCAGCCCGCCCGGCGACGACATGATCGCCCTGCTGCAACTGGCACAGCAACGCCGCCGTCATCGCCGCCATGCCCGTCGCCATCGTGCGGCAGGCCTCAGCACCCTCCATCAGCGCGATGCGGTGTTCGAGCATCTCGACGGTGGGGTTCTGCAGCCGTGAATAGGTCATCCCCTGCTGCTCGCCGGCAAAGCGCGCGGCGGCATCGGCGGCGCAATCATAGGCATAGCCCGAGGTAAGGAACAAAGCCTCGGATGTTTCCCCCCATTCCGAACGCGCGGTGCCGCCGCGCACGGCCTGCGTTGCCGGGCGCCAGTGGCGCGTAATCGAGGGGTCTTGTCCGGTGCGGCGTTTCATCGTTCCCGCTTTGCCGGGTGGGGCATCCTCGCGTCAATGCCCTCCCTTGAATCGGCAAGCCGAAGATGAAACAGAATGCGCGCGATGACGCCCGATTCGACCCCGCCGCGCCCCTGGCTCGTCGCCCTCGCGCTTGGCGCGGCGGCGGAACTGCTGTTCCTCATCAACCTCGCCCGGCCGAGCAAGCTGGTGTTCGACGAGGTGCATTATGTGAGCGCGGCGCGCGTGCTGCTCGGACTGGTGCGGCCGGAAAACACAGAACATCCGCTGGTCGGCAAGTTGATCATCGCCGCCGGTATCGCGCTGTTCGGCGACAATAGTTTTGGCTGGCGCTTCTTCTCGACGATCGCCGCGAGCGCTGTGGTGATGGGTGTATTCGCGATCGGCTGGCTATTGTTCCACCGAATCCGCCCCGCTGCCTTTGCGGCGCTGTTCGTGATGCTCAATTTCACCGTCTACATCCAGGCCCGGATTGGCATGCTCGACGGGTTCATGGCCGCATTCGTGATCGTCGCGATTGCGGCGCTGCTGGCGGCGATGCGCGCGCGCGCTGGACAAGTGTTGCCCCGGCTGGTGGCGGGAGCGGTATTGCTCGGCCTGGCGGCGGGCACGAAATGGGTCGCGGTGCCATATATCGTCTATGCCGGCGCCGCGATCGCCCTGATCCGCTGGCGCGACGCGCGGCGGATGGGCAAGCCACTCGACTTCGCCCTTGGCGGCAAAGACCAGCCGCATTTTCGGGGCATCGCGACGATGCCTGCCTTGCTCATCATCGGCGCGGTCAGCGCCGCGACCTATTTCGCCACCTTCACGCCCGCGTTTTTCTACGCAAACGACCCGCTCGCGGTCGCTGACCTGCTCGCCTTTCAGGCGCGGATGTACGCACAGCAAACCCTGCCATTGCCACTCCACACCTATCAGTCGCCTTGGTGGACGTGGCCGCTCGATATCCGGCCGATCTGGTATCTGTACGAACCCGTCGACGGCGCGGTGCGCGGCATATTGATGATCGGCAATCCGGCGATCATGTGGGGCGGGTTGGTCGCCGTCGGGATGTGCCTAATCGCCGGCATTCGCGATCGATCGCCGGCGCCGCTGGCGATCGTGGGGATGTGGGCAGGCTCCTATGCGATGTGGGTCCTCATCCCCAAGAAACTCGGCTTCTTCTATTATTACTACCTGCCGAGCATCTTCCTGTGCCTTGCGCTTGCCGCCGCGCTAGACCGGTTCGCCAAGGGGCGATTGCGGCATGCCGAAGAGGTGTTTTTAGTGATCGCGTTCGGCCTGTTCGCCTATTTCTTCCCGATCATATCGGCAGCGGCACTGCCCGACGATCAGGCGTTCCTGCGCTGGATGTGGCTGCCAACCTGGCCCTAATACCGGCCCCAGGTGAAGCGCGACGACAGCGCATAATTCCACACCGCTCCCACCAGCACGCCGACCAGCGCTGACGCCGCCCAGCCGTTGGTATGGCTATCATAGAGAAATGCCGCCACGCCGATATTGGCGACCAGCCCGACCGAACAGACGAGGCAGAACGACACCCAGCCATCGAACAGCGCGCGCGCACCCTTCAGCCGGCGATCGCGATAGGTGAGCGCGTTGTTGAGGAAGAAATTGAGCGTCATCGCCGTCACCGCCGCGATGATCTGCCCGAGGAGAAAGGTCGCGCCGAGCACCAACAGGACCGACAGCACGCCCATATGCACCCCGACCCCGATCCCGCCGATCACCGAGAACATCGCGAACCGCACGGGCACGATCTTGCCGAACATCCGATCATAGATGGCGATCAGATATTCCATCGCGACGACGTGATCGAGCTTGCTCTCGCCGATCTCCCGATTGCGAAAAGTGTAGGGCAGCTCGACGAACTTCAGCGGCCGGGGCGCCGCCGTCATGATATCGAGCAGGATCTTGAAGCCGATACCCGCCAGGCGCGGCACCAGGTCGCGGATCACCGCGCTTCTGATCATAAAAAAGCCGCTCATCGGGTCGCCGAGATCGGCCTGCAATATCCTGCGCGACAGACGGGTGGCGAATGCCGATTTGGCGACGCGGTCGCGGTCCCAGTCGCCCGTCCCGCCGCCATCGACGAAGCGTGAGCCGATCGCGACATCGAGTGCGGCATCCGCGCCGAACGCCGCGAGCATGCGTGGCAGCACCGTCTCATCATGCTGGAGGTCACCGTCGATCACCGCGACGAGCGGTGCAGCGGTCGCGCACATCCCCTCAATGCATGCGGTCGACAGCCCGCGCCGCCCGATCCGCTGGATCACCCGCACCCGAGGGTCGATCCGCGCGATCGACCGGGCGACCTCTGCGGTGCCATCGGGGCTGTCATCGTCGACAAAGATGGCTTCCCAACCAACGCCGGCAAGCGCCGCATCGAGCTTTTCGATCAGCAGCGGCACGTTGCCCGCTTCGTTGAAGGTGGGGATGACGACCGCGAGTTCGAGCAGGTCAGGCTTCGCGAGCGCCGGCATTTTACTCCCCCAGATGCGGATATCAGCGCCTAGCCGGACGCCGCCGGTTCACGCAACCGCTCTCTTGAGCCGATCGACCAGCCGATCGCGGGCGGCAAGCGCATCGGCACGCCGCTCGGTCAGCAGGTCGCGCTCGATAAAATGTCCGGTGATCTGCAAGCCGGCGATGATGTCCGGCCAGTCGGCAGGCCCGCCGCTGCGCAGGAATGCAGGGAGCGGCAGCAAACGCGCCTCATGGCCGATCGCCGCCGCCGCGCTCACCGCGCCGCCACTGCGCGGCGATACCCAGCTGAGATCGTCGACCCCGCCCGACACGACGCACGTCGTCAGATCGAGCCCGAAGCCGAGTTCGGCGAGCAGCAGCAATTCGTACCGCACCAGCGCGACCGCCCAGCCCCGCGCCGCCGGCGCCGCCTCGATCGCCCCAATGACGGCACCAAGCGCATCGAACAACCGGGGATAGGGTTGCGCCTCGGGCAATGCCGCGACCGTCAGCGTCGTGATCCAATCGAGTGCTGCTGCGGGCAAGGGCGCGGCGAACAAGGGCGCGCGGCTGTGGATCAACTCGACCGTCAGGCCGCTCAGCTGTTCCTCGGTTCGCGCGCGCCAGTCGCCCAGCACGAGGTTCGCCGGCTGGAGAACGGGCCTGATCCGCCGCGACCGGCCGCCGCGTACATAGCCCGGCTGAACCCCGTCATCGCGGGTCAGCGCGCGGACGATGGCCCCGTGTTCGCCGTGCACGCGGACGGCGAGTATCAGGGCTTCGGCACGCAGCTGCATCGCGCTGGTATATCGGGGGTCGCCCGCCTGCGCGAGCCGTCAGCGGCGCAGCTTCCTGGCGAGGCCGTGCAACCCGAGTTGGTGAGTCGCTTTCTTCCCGAGCGCCGCCGCGCGATCGAAATTGCCGAGCGCCACCGTCGTCAGGCGATTGGCGAGCGAAGCGCGCAACAACAGCATATCGATGCAATCAACGCCGCCCGTCGCGAACTGACGTTTGTGCTGGCCGTCGCCCTCGGTGAAGTCGAAGCGTCGGAACCGTCCTTCTCCGAAAAGATCGCGCAGCGCCTCCATCTGCAAAACGCCACCGGGCGACAGATCGTTGAATGCCGGATCATGCCCGACATGGTCGTACCGCACGACGCCACCCTGGATCGGCGTGTAGAGATAAGCGGCGGGTTCCCCTGCAATATAGAGCAGCCAGCCGCGCACCTGGTCAGCAGCGGCAAGCGCATACATCGAGCGCAGAAAGCCTTCGTCATCGGGCAACCCGCCGCCGAGCAGCCGCTCCTGATAGGTCCGCATCGAAATCCGCCGCGCGATATCGTGGAAATGCGCGATCTCGTCGGGCGTGCGAAAGCGGCGCACGTCGAGCGTGCCTCCCGATACCTCGGTCGCCTTGCGCGCCTTGCGCCGGATCACCGATCGCGTGTTGGCCGACAGCCCGGCAAGGTAGCCGTCGAAATCGCCACTCAAGTCGATGAAGTGGCGGGTATAGCTCTGGCGCACAAAGGCGATCATGCCGCCGCCCGCATAGGCCATCGGATCGCGACGATCGGCGGGCAGCGAGGTGATCGAATAGCCGTGCGCCGCGCGGTCGAGCGGCGGCAGCACCGGGATCCGTCCCGCCAGCGCCTCATCGAGCGACAGCGGCACCCGCACCAGCTGGCGCTGCACCGCCATCAGCGTGTGCGCGCCGATCTGGAAGCGCAACGGCAAAGGCACCGGCGCTGTGTTCATGCCGCCCGCTCCGAAACCATGTTCGACCAGAATTGCTCGGCCTGGCGCCACCGCATCCGAAGCGCACTCGGGCCGAGCGGCACATCGGGGCTGTCGAGCGCAAGCCGGGGCCGATCGGCGAAATGTTGTGTTGGCAGGCAGTCCCGCCGTTCGTCGAGTAACGCGCACAGCGCCTCGAAGCGGCGGACATGCACCGCGTTGGGGCTGGTGCCGGCGCGGTTGGCGAGTTCGAAGCCGTGATTGACGATGGTCACGGCAGCGTGATCGTTATCGACGGCATGGTCGAGCGCGGCGCGCATCTCCGTGGCCGACAAGGCGCAGACCTGGAAATTGCGCAGCGCACCGGCGCGTTCCTCGATCAGTGTGACCGGCACTTCCGTCACGCCGTCCTTCACGATCGGGGCGATCTGTCGCTGCGGCAGGCTGATCATGTTCGGCCAGGGCTGCGCCGAGCCATTATGGCTGCTGTCATAGTCAAACCCCAGTGCTGCGAGCGCTGATAGCGTGTCGTCATTCGCGGCGAAATTGCCCGCCCGGAACGCGACCGGCGTATCCGCCCCCGCCGCAATCAGCAAGTCGCGCGCGCCGCCGATCAGGGCGATCTGCTCGTCACGGCTATACTCGTTCATCTGGAAACGACCGAACGACCGCCCGCCGTCGCCAAGCGCGGCGCCGGCCCAATTGGGGTGCAGATGCAATTGCGCACGCTGACCCGCGCTGAGGATCGTGTCGACGATGCGTTTGATCGGATCGAGCCCGTAAACCAGCGCCGGCATCGGATCGACGAAGAACGACGCATTCAGGCCGTGCCGCTGCAACAGTGCCAATTGATAGGAGACGCCAACCCCGGCCGGCTCGAACGAGCGCTCATAGAGCGTCGGCAGGTCAAGCCCGTCGACGTGGTGGCGCCACACGATCTCTGTGTCGACAGTCAGGAAAACAGGCGTCGGCATGGATCGGGCTTAGCCTGCGACGGTGAAGATTTTCCGAACTCAAGCCGAAAAACTGCCAATTCCCGCGAAATCCATCATCGCGCGTGGAAAAAATCGTAAATCCCCTGTGCCATCGCGGTCGATACGCCCGGCGCCTTCTGCAAATCCTCCAGGCTGGCACCACGAACGGCGCGGGCAGTGCCGAAATGCATCAGCAGCGCCTTTTTGCGCGCAGGGCCGATGCCGGGCACATCATCGAGCGGGCTCGCGCCGATCGCCTTGGCGCGCTTTGCCCGGTGCGCGCCAATCGCGAAGCGGTGGACCTCGTCACGCAGCCGCTGGAGATAGAAGAGCACCGGCGCATTCACCGGCAGCTGGAATTCGCGCCCGTCGAGCAGGTGGAACACCTCACGCCCGTCGCGCCCGTGATGCGGCCCCTTGGCGATGCCGACCAGGCAGACATCCTCGATCCCCATCTCCTCAAGCACGGCCTTCACCGCGTTCAATTGGCCGCGCCCGCCGTCGATCAGCACCAGATCGGGCCAGTCGCCTGCGTCGCGATCGGGATCCTCGTCCTGCGCGCGCTGGAAACGCCGCTGAAACACCTCGCGCATCATCGCGAAGTCATCCCCCGGCGCGGTGTCGGGGTTCTTGATGTTGAACTTGCGATACTGGCCCTTGCGAAAACCCTCCGGCCCCGCAACGACCATCGCGCCAAGCGCATTGGTCCCCTGGATGTGGCTGTTGTCATAGATTTCGATGCGATCGGGCGGTTCGCCGAGATCGAACAGCTCGGCGACTTCGCGCAGCAGCTTGGCCTGCGTCGTGCTCTCGGCGAGACGCCGCTCGAGCGCCTCCTCGGCATTGCGCTTCGCCTGATCGAGCAGCCGTCGCCGCACCCCGCGCTGCGGCACCGACAGATCGACCTTGCGCCCCGCCTGCGTGCTCATCACCTCGGCAAGCAGCGCCGCCTCGGGCAGTTCACGGTCGACGAACACCGTCCTTGCCGGCGGCACTTCCTCATAAAATTGGGTGAGGAAACTCGTCAGCACCTCGGCCTCGGGCACGTCGTTGGTATGTGCCGGGAAGAAGCTGCGATGCCCCCAATTCTGCCCGCCGCGGATGAAGAACGCCTGGATACCCATCACCCCGTCGCGGCACGCAAGCGCGAAGATATCGGCATCGCCCACCCCTTCGGCATTGATCGCCTGGCTGCCCTGGATGAAGGTGAGCGCGCGCAGCCGATCGCGAAGGATCGCCGCCAGCTCGAAATCCATCGCCGCTGCCGCCGCCTCCATCTGCGCGCCCAGCTTGGCCTGCACCTCGGTCGATTTACCCGCTAGGAACGCCTTCGCATCACTGACCAGCTCGGCATAATCAGCCTCGTCGATGCGACCGACGCACGGCGCCGAACATCGCTTGATCTGGTAAAGCAGGCAGGGCCGGTCGCGGCGCTTCATGAAACCATCAGTGCAACTGCGCAGCAGGAACAGCTTTTGCAGCGCGTTGAGCGTGGTGTTGACCGAGCCGGCGCTCGCGAACGGACCGTAATAATCGCCCTTTGCCCGCCGTGCGCCGCGATGTTTCTGGATGCGGGGAAAAGCATGATCGGCGCGGAGCAGGATGAAGGGGAAGCTCTTGTCGTCGCGGAGCAGCACATTGTAGGCAGGGCGATAGCGCTTGATCAGCTGCGCCTCCAGCAGCAGCGCCTCGGCCTCGTTGTTGGTCGTCACGATGGTCATGCTGCGGGTCTGCGACACCATCCGCTGCAGCCGTTTCGACAGGCGATCGACCTGCGTGTAATTGGTCACCCGGTTGCGCAGCGCGCGCGCTTTGCCGACATAGAGCACATCGCCGCGCGCATCGTGCATGCGGTAAACGCCGGGCTTGATCGGCAGCGTCGCCAGCACGTTGCGGATCGCCGCGACACCCGTCTCGAGATCGGGCAGGTCGCTGCCGCGCACGGCGAAGGTCGCGTGTGCTTCGTTGAACCGGGTCGGCGCGTTGGGATCGGTCATCACGAACGATCTAGGCGCAGTCGCTCCGTCGCGCCACTACCCGGCCACGCTTATCCGTGCCGATTATCCTCTCCGCCTTACGCGCGATGCCGGCCAAGCCCGGGCACGAGCATGCCGACGCTTGCCTGATAGGCGCGATAATCATCGCCGAACAACGCCACCAGATCGCGCTCCTCATATCCGATCGCGATCAGGATATAGGCGGTCATGCCGACGGCCAACAGGAGGTGCCCCGCCGTCAGCACGGGGGTCGCCCAGAAAGCGATGACAAAACCCAGATAGAGCGGGTGGCGAACGATCCTGTAGAGAAACGGCTGGTAAAAAGTCGGCGCAGCGGCGGCCCGCGCCCGCAGATTGAGCCACACCTGTTGCAGCCCGAACAGCTCGAAATGGTTGATGAGGAAGGTGGACAGCAACACCAGCCCCCAGCCAAGCCCGAACAGCCCCCACATCACCGGCACCAGGCCCGTCGGCGATCGCCAAAGCACCTCTGGCAGCGGCCGCCAGACCGCGAACAGCAGGATCAGGATCAGGCTGGAAATCAGCACATAGGCGCTGCGTTCGAGCACGGGCGGCACGATTTTGGTCCAGGCGCGCTTGAAGCCGGCGCGCGCCATCACGCTGTGCTGGATACCGAACAGCGCGATCAGTACCGAATCGACCCCCAGCGCCACGATCGCCGGCGCCGCAGGTCCGCGATCGACGGTGACGTCGAGCATCGGAAAATCGCCGACAAAACCGATCAGATACAGAAATGTGGCAAAAAAGACGGCATAAGCCAGCGCAGCCAACGCGATGAAAATGATACGCAAGGCTGCTTCCCTCCCAGCTGCGGATGCGCCACATCTAGCATCTAGTCGGCACCGTAACAATCGGTCAGCGGCGGGGGAGGAAATGCGATGAAGCTCGACGGCAAATCCGTGCTCGTGACCGGCGGAACCGATGGCATCGGGCTTGCGCTCGCGCGGGTGCTGCGCGATCGCGGCGCGGCGGTGATGATCTGCGGTCGCGATCCCGATCGGCTGGCCGGCGCGCGAAACGAGGGGCTGGCGACGGTCGCTGCCGATCTTGCCACCGATACCGGGCGCGATGCGGTGGTGAACGCTGTCCGCGACCGGCCGATCGACATTCTGGTCAACAATGCCGGCATGGGCGCCGATTTCACGATCGATGCACCAATCGATCTCGACCGGGTCGATCAGTGCATCGCCCTCAACCTCACCGCACCAATCCACCTCGTCGCCCGCCTGATCGGTGGCCTGCGCAATCGACCCGAGGCGATGATCGCCAACGTGACCTCGGGACTCGCAATCGCGCCAAGCAAGGGCGCGCCCGTTTATTGCGCCACCAAGGCCGGCCTGCGCAGCTTCACGATGGCGCTGCGCGGCCAGCTCGCGGGGACCAAAATTCGCGTGCTCGAGATTTTGCCGCCCGTCGTCGAAACGCAGATGACCGCCGACAACACCCACAAGAAATTGTCCGCGCCTGGATGCGCCCGCCAGATCGTGGCAGCGATCGAGGCCAACCGCCGCGAAGCCAATGTCGGCATGACCCGGCTGTTGAGCACCGTCCACAACGTATCCCCCGCCATCGCGCGCCGGGTAATGCTCAATTATTGAGCGCACAAAAAAGCCGCCGGGGACCATCCCGGCGGCGGCTCTTTCGATTGGCGATGATTACTTGATGGCGGAGAGGTGCGTCGCGACCTTCGCCAGCGTCTCGTCGGTGATCTGACCCTGAGAAATCGGCTGGAGTTGCTTGAGGCTCATTGTCTTGAACTGGTCGAACGCCGGGTGGGCGGTCATGCCCGGGATATCGGCATCGAGCACTGCCTTGGCCGCAGGATCGGCGACGAGCGTTTCAATCGGGGTTTCGAGCGAGAATTTTGCGGCGGTGGTCATTGCCGTGCCGGGCGCGGGCATCGCTGGGGCAGGAGCCGGTGCGGGCGGCGTCGTCTGGGCAAAGGCCGGTGCGGTCAGCGTGAGCAGGGCAGCGGCGCAAGCGATAAGCTTCATAAGGGAGCTTCCTAAATGGATACAGGGCGCGAATCGCCCGCCGATATTATGCCCGAAGAACGGCGGCCATGGCTAGACCGCACACAGGCGGTACCAGCGCCGATCAATTGGGGCGTGCGAGCCCCGCGATACTCTGATCGACCAGCCGCTTGTCGGCACTGCCATCGTGCCGTTCGGCGATAATCGCCGTCGCGGCCCGGGTCGCGGCATCGGCCGCCAGCGCGCGCACCTCGGCAACGGCGCTGCGCTCGGCCGCGCCGATCTTGTCCTCGGCCATCTTGGCGCGGCGGGTCATCAGGTCGGCTGCGTCCTTTTCCGCCTTGGCGAGCAGTGCCGAAGCCTCGGCCTCGGCATGCGCGATGATCGCGGCGGCATCCCCTGCGCTGGCCGCGTTGCGCGCCTTGGCCTGAGTGAGCAAAGCCTCGGCCTCGGCGCGGATCGCCTTTGCCTCATCGAGCTGGCGCCGCGTATTGGCGATCCGCGCATCGAGCGCTTCGGCAATGCGCTGTGGCGCCTTGCCGAGGATCACGGCAAGCGCGAGGAAGACGGTGAGACCGACATAGACCCAGCCCTCCGCGCTCAACCCGAGCAGCGTCGGGCCTTCTTCATGCGCGAGTTCGACCGTTCCGATGGTCAGGACAGCAAGCATCGTCATTGCCTTATACCAGCGCCGCACGGGCAGCTTGCGCTGCTTCGGATGCTGCCGGACGGGTGCCCGTAAGCTTTTCGACGATCGCCGCAGCCGCATCTGCAGCAACGCCCTCTATTTCGGCCATCGCAGAGGTGCGTGCCGCATCGAGCGAGGCCTGTGCCGCCGCAGACTTTGCATCGAGCGCGAGATTGGCCGTGGCCAATTGGTTCTCGATCGACTTCGCCGCCGCTGCCCGCGCGGCGAGAAGTTGCGCTCGCGCAGAGTCCTGCGCCGCTGCCACGCCCGCCTCATATTCGGCGGCGAGGCGTTCGGCGTCGGCCTTGGCCTGCTCGGCGGTCGCGATGTCGTCCGTCATCTGATTTTCACGCGCCGTCATCACCCTGCCGAGCTTCGGCAGAGTGGGCAGGACGATAGCGAAATACAGAATCGCGAAAAATATCGCGAGCCAGATCAGCTGCGGCCAGACGACGTGTGCAAAATCAAACTGAGGCATTTATCCCGCCCTGTTGGAGAAAGCGGTCGATCTTACGAAAAGGCGAGCGCGAGCGCGACCACGGCCGCAATCAGGCCGAGCGCTTCGGTCACCGCGAAACCGAAGATCAGGCGTCCGCCCATCTTGGCGTCCGCTTCGGGATTGCGCAGCGCGCCGTTCAGATACTGGCCGAAGATCGAACCCACGCCGATCGCCGCAAGACCCGCACCAATCGCTGCAAGACCTGCACCGATAACCTTTGCCGAACCAACGTCCATATCAAAACCTTTCAAGTTAAATCAGTAGTTTAATAGTACAACTTAGTGAAGATTGATCGCATCGTTCAAATAGAGCGACGCGAGCAGCGCGAAGACATAGGCCTGCACCACGGCGATCAGCACCTCGAGTGCCGAGAGCGCGACGTTGACCGCGAGCGGCAGCACGCCGAACACATAAGGCAGCGCCCCGAACGATCCCAACGCGACGACGAAGGTGCCGAACACTTTCAACAAGACGTGCCCCGCCGTCATGTTCGCAAACAGACGAATGGCGAGCGTGAAGGGGCGGCTGAGAAAGCTGAGAAACTCGATCGCAGCCACGAACATCGCCAGTGGCAGGAAGGTATCCTTCGGCCAGAACAGGCTGAAGAAATGCAGGCCGTGATAAGCGAAACCGACGATCAACACGGTCACGAACACGAGCATCGCCAGCCCGAAGGTTACGACGATGTGGCTGGTGGGCGTGAACGCACCGACCCAGGGGATCAGCCCGAGCAGATTGCAAACCAGCACGAAGATGAAGATCGAGAACAGCAATGGCGTAAAACGGCGTCCCTTCGGGCCGACATTTTCATCGAGCATGCCCTGCACGAAATCATAGATATACTCGACCGCCGCCTGCCAGCGGCCCGGCACCATCTGCGGCCGCGCGGTGCCGACATAGAGGAACACGGCGATTCCGACCACAGCGACCGCCATCCAGAGCGACGAGTTGGTGAAGGACGCGTCATAACCGCCGATGCTCAGCGGCTCGATCACCTTCAGCGCGAACTGTTCCATCGGGCCGGCCATCGGCTTACGTCCTTTTGTCGCTGGCGGGGTTGGCGTCAAACTGCGCCGATGTCTGCACCGCGCGATAGACGCCGGCGGCAAAGCCGAACACCAGCATGATGATCATGGCCCAGGGCTTTGACCCCAGACCGGCATAATTATCGATGCCCCAGCCAATCGCCGTCGACACCAGCACCAGGCCGACGAATTCGATGCCGATCGCCCAGCCCTTGTTTTCGGATGCCTTTGCAGCAGAAGGACCGCCGACCGCATGCTCGGCCTTCGCGCGCGCAATGCGGGCGCTCAAGTCGTCATGTCCGTTCTGCCGATCGTCAGCCAACGCAGTGCCCACATCCTGATAAGAAAACGCCGCCGCGCGAGCATGCGGGCGACGAACAGCGACGCCAGACCCAGGGCCTGCGTTGCGGCGCCCGTTTAGAAAGCGGGGCGGATCAAGTCAACCGGGCAACCCCGCCCGGATTGCCGGGCAGGGCAAAGCCGGTCGCGCGGAATCAGACGCAGCGCGGGTCGCGCTCGGGCGGGGCCGATGTGCGGGTCTTCCAGCTGCCGTCGGGCGCCTGGTATTTCTCGCCGGGTTCGGTCTTCTCGATGAGGTTGCAGCCCGAGGTGAAGGCGAATTGCTCCACCGTCGCGCCCGAGGCCGCGCTGCGGGTATAGGCGGCCTTGCGCTGGATATTGATGTTGTTGACCAATGCCTGCAGATCGGGCGAACCACCGCCGACAACGCCGAGATAGCCGTCGGTCCGCTCGCCGACCTGGCCCTGCGCGCGCGCCGACTGATAGGCAGGATCGCGCTGCGCCATCGCCTGCGTGGTCAAAAGAAGGCAGCTCGCTGCAAAGGCGATGCCGCC
The DNA here is from genome assembly GCA_038230675.1 of Sphingomonadales bacterium. Lineage (GTDB taxonomy): Bacteria > Pseudomonadota > Alphaproteobacteria > Sphingomonadales > Sphingomonadaceae > Sphingomonas. The sequence goes on from JBBRMV010000007.1 coordinate 39,039, forward strand.
TGCCGTCAACTGAAACCGGGTGCTTGCAAATTTTGCCATCAGAAAATCCCTGGGTTGCTCTGGATGAGAGCCTTGGCCTGACCGTCGAGCCGGTAGACGACCTGCTGGGTGATGTTGATGTTGAGATTGATGACGATCGGCTTGTCGGGCGCCGTCACGTTGACGCATGCTCCCATCAGGCTGGTTGCGCTCATCAGCGCGGTCATCGTCAGTCTCGCCATCACGCCCTTGGTCGTTCTCCCGACTGTGTTCGTCAATCCAATATCGGTCATGGCAGCTTCTCGCTTTCGGGGGGCTGAACGGATGGGGGCGTTGCGGGCGGCCTGGCGTCCTTCGCTTTCAACGCATCGTCCTGCGCCTTGATGAGCGCGGGCAGGTTGCGCTCGATCAGGCGGCGTGGATCGTAGAAGGACTGCGCCGAATCGATCAGCTGGCGGAACGGCGCCTGAATCCGCACGTTGAACACAAAGGGCAACCGCTGAAGCCGGCGGACGAGAAAATTGCTCTTGGCGCCCTGACCCTGGCTGACCCCGGCGAACCGCACCTCGGTGATCATCTCGCCTGCGAGCGGCCCGTTCATGACGATATCGAGGTTGCGATAACGCAGCGACTTCAGCGCCTGAAACGCCAGATTGCCCCAGAAGCCGACATCCTTCTGCGAAATCTCGCCGACATAAGCGAGCGTGCCGCCCCCTGCCTCGCGCACGCTCAGCCGGCCATTCTCGATCCGCCCCCCCTGCTGATCGAATATCATCGGCAATGCACCGTCGAAGGTGCCCGTCGCGTCCAGGTTCTTGAAATCGAACTGCTGGAGGAATTCGGCGGCGTTGACGCCCGCTACCTTGAAGGTCAGTCGTCGCTCACCGCCTTGGGTCAAATCAAGGAGGGCGGGATCGAGCGTCAATTCGCCGCCGGCAAACGGCCAGCGCGCGCCCTCGATCGCGATCCGCTGATCGGCAAGCGTTTGATAATGGACGACGCCCGACGTCACCGGCACGCCCGGATTGATCTCCGCCACGGTTGCGACTTGGCCCGGGGCGCTTTCCAGCGCGAGCAGATCGGTGAAGCGGATTTCCCCCGACAGGCCGGTAACGGGGCCGAATGCCGCCGCCAGATCGGTGCCGGTGGTGCGGAAGACACCGTCGCTCGTCACGCCGTCGGGCGTCCAGCGGATGTGCCCCTCCCCGCTCACCCGGCCCTTCACATCGGCGATCACGCCGTAGGTGAAGCGGGTCAGCCGGTCGGGCTGGAAATCCTCGTTGAAGGCGATACCGGGCAACGCCAGATCGGCGTGGCCCCGCCCGCTCGACAGATCGTGCGCGATGGTCACGTCGGTCACCTTCACGCCCTTGTCGGGATCGGCCAGCGTCGCCGTGGCAGCGATCGCATTGTTGGCAAGCGTCAGGGCGACATTCCTGGCTGCCAGCCGATTGAAGCGCGGATCGGCATCGGCGTCGGCGATCGCCAGCGCGCCGTCGATCGCCAGCCTGCCATTCTTGAGCCGCCAATCGCCACTCGCCGCCGACATCAGCAGCGGCACCCGGGCGATCTGGCCGGCGCCCCCGGCAAAATGCCCGCCAATCGCGCCGGCGCGCAGCGTCCCCTCGATCATCGCCAGATCGAGCCGCGTCACCCGGTCCTCATGACCCAACCGCACGGCGAGATCGCGCGCCGACAGCCCGCCATCGGCGATCGAATAGCGCGCATTCGTCGCCGCAATCGTGATTGGTGCGCTGCCAAGACGCCCGGCTAGGCGCGGTGCCGCGATCTGTGCCCCGCCGCTGACCCGCGCGCCGTCGATGCGGAGCAAGGCTGGGCCGACCGGGCACAGGCCAAGCTTGCTCTTGCCCAGCACCAGACTGGCATAGGCCAGCCGATCAAAGCTGATCAGCGCGCAGCCGGAATTGACCGTCAATCGCCGATAACCGTCCCACTCGGCCTCGATCGGCAGCGTCGCCCCGTCGATCCGGCTGGCCGATCCCGCGCCGATAGGCCCCGATAAAGTTACGCGGGTGCTGAGGCGGGTCGAGCCAGCGGAGGTCGCTGTGAAATTCACCTCGCTCAGCGCCAGTCTTGCCCCGGCTGCCGCATAGGGGCGGATGATCGCCGACCCGGTGATCGCGCCGCCAGCCCCGCTCTGGCTGAGACGGACGGCCGCTTCGGGCAATCCGCCGCCCGTGACCGCGAGCAGGCCGTTGATGCGGCTCCCCCTCGCAGAGTCCACTTCGATCCCATCGCCGCCGTTGAGCGTCACATGCGCGCCACTACGGGCGCTAACATCGGTCTGCGCCATCGCCAGCCGATAGCCGCCGGGCGTGCTCTGAAAGCGGACGGCACTGTCGATCGAAAACGCCCGCGCCGCCGAAACCGCGGCCCGGCTCATTGCCTGTGCAAGCGGGGCAACCGGCGTGCCGATAGCAGTCGTCTCGAAACCCGCCAGCCAGTTGCGCCAAGCGGGCGCGAGCGCCACCCGCGCCATTGACGCCGTCGCATCGAGCGACACCTCGCCGCCGCCGACACGGTATTGGCCCTTCAACCGCGCTGTATCGCCCGCCGCCACTTCGGTGCGGAACCCGCCCGATAGCAGATCGAGATTCCCCGTCGTGCGGCGCGCGGAGCCGTCGAAATCGATATCACCGCCGATCTGCTCGATGCCCGCCGAAGGCGTCCGCAGCGAAGCCAGCGCAAGCGTCGCCCGGCCCCGCCACCGGTCGAGCCGCTGCCCAAGCATCGTGTCGATATCGGCGACTGCGCCCGATGCCCGGGTGGCGCCGCAGATGAGGGTGCCCGCGCGTACTGGCCCCCGCAGGCTCGGCTGGCCGTCGATGATCCTGATCGCCAGCGCCGCCGCCACACCTTCCGCCGCACAGCCAGCGGCATCGAGCCTCGTCGAAACCGCCGCGACCCGCCCGGCAAAACCATTATTGGCCCTACCCCGCCCGGCGATCTTCAGGCCGATTAGCCCCATCGACGTTTCCAGCCGCAGCCGGCCGTCGGCGATTTCGAGGTCGATCGCGGGCAGCGCGAAGGGTTGGGTGCCGCTCGATGGCAACAGTCGGTCGAGCGTACCAAAGGAGACGCGACCGTCCGTCAGCCGACCCCGCACGCGGACCTCGCCCGCCCGTAATCCGGTGACAGTGGCGCCCGACAGCCCCAATTGCGTCTTCACCTCAACCCAATCGGCGACAAGATCAGGATGCGCCGGATCGCCGATCACGACGTCGGTTAGCCGTTGCCCGTCGAAGCCGAGATCGGCGATCCGGTATTTTGCGGCAACGCGGCGGTCGGCGAGCGCGCGATCGATAAAGCCCGAGGCGATCGGGCGGCGTTGGCTCCAAACGCCGATTAACCCGGCGAGCAGGATGAGCGCAATCCCGAGCGCCCAGCGACTGACGCGGCTCAACCCAAAACGGCGTTGGAGCAAGGACGGCAATGGGCGATCGGCATCGGGCATGTCGTCACTCGCAGCCGTCACGTCGCCATACACTCCCAACGCGACTGCCCACGGGTCGCGAGCGGTCAGGCTGTCCTTAACCGTCCGCGCAATTGCACGAAAGGGGCACAGGCCCTAATCCCGACGCATCCGATGACCGATCCAGCGCCAGACAATAGCGGCCACCGCAGCCGGCTCCGCCAGCGGCTTATCGGCCAGGGGGGCGATGCGTTGCTCGACCATGAGCTTGTCGAATATCTGCTCGCGCTCGCCATTCCTCGTCGCGATACCAAGCCGATGGCCAAAAAACTGATTGCGGAATTCGGCGGGATTGCCGGCGTGTTTACAGCGGAGCCCGAGGCATTGCTGCGGGTGAGCGGCATGGGCGAAACATCGGTCGCGGCGATCAGGATCGTCCAGGCAGCCGCGCTTCGAATGTTGCGCGCGGAGATCGTTGACCGTCCGGTGCTCGCCAATTGGCAGGCGTTGCTCGATTATCTGCGCGCCGACATGGCGCATCAGATGATCGAATGCGTGCGTGTGCTCCACCTCAACACGCGCAACATGCTGATCCGCGACGAAGTGGTCAGCAGGGGGTCGATCGACGAAGCGGCGGTGTATGTGCGCGAAGTCGTCCGCCGGGCCATCGACCTTGGATCGGCGGCGATCATCCTCGTCCATAACCATCCTGGCGGCGATCCCGCACCAAGCCGCGCCGACATCGACCTGACGCGCAGCATCGCCGAAGCGGCGAAGCGACTTGGCATCACGCTCCACGATCACATCATCATCAGCACCAAGGGGCATGTGAGCCTGCGCGCGCAAGGCATCATTTAGCGAACGCGCGCGGCAACAGCCGCAACGCGTGGAGCGTTGCGGCTGTCTCGAGCCTCGATCTGGCCGATCTCAGGCCAAAGCGTCAATTAGCCCTTGGCAAGAAAGCCGGTCAGTTCCGACTTCGACACCGACTTCGATTTGTCGATATCGGCCTGCGCGAAGGCGGTCGTTGTCCAAGCCTTCATTTCCTTGCTGCCGGCCTTGACCGAAGCGTCGCTCGCCGACCGCAGTGCAGTCATCCACGTGCCGAATTCCGTTGCACTGAGCGATCCATTCGCATCCTTGTCGTAAGTCGGGAACTCGGTGTCGACGACTTGGGCGATCTTGTCGCTACCCGTGGCGGTGGCCGTCGCCGCCGTCATTGTGGTGCCCGTCGTACCCATTGCCGCATCGGTGCTGGTCGCCGAGCTACCGGTCGCCGGCTCTGCCGTCATCGGCGTTTGTGCAGGGGCCGTCGTTTGGTCGGGCGTCGTTGCCACGTCAGTTGCGGCGGGATTGGCAGCCTTGCTTGGAACAGTCTGTGGCTGTTCCTGGGCGATCGCCGGAACCGAGGCGATCATGGCACCTGCCAGAAGAGCATATTTAAGCATGATAATCTCCGTCTTATTGTCAGCAATATTCAGGACGCGGCGCATCAACATGCCGTCGTCTCGAGCTATTCAACGGGTGCGCATTGAAAAGGCTGCGACTTGTGGGCGTTTGGCGTCACCGCTCGTCCCTGCTAGTTGCCGCTTCGTCCCGAGTCCGTTCGCAATTGGCGACGACTTGCAAATTTTCTCCCGAGGTGTTCCATGGTCCCCCGCTATTCCCGCCCCGCCATGACGGCGATCTGGGCAGCCGAAAACCGGTTCCGAATCTGGTTCGAGATTGAGGCGCACGCAACCGATGCGCTCGCCGAGCTCGGCGTGGTGCCAAAATCGGCGGCGGCGGCGCTCTGGGCGTGGTGGGCGACAGCGCCGGCAATCGACGTAGCCGCGATCGACGCGATCGAGGCAGTCACGAAACACGATGTCATCGCCTTCCTCACTTGGGTGGCGGACAATGTCGGCGACGATGCCCGCTTCATGCACCAGGGGATGACGTCGTCCGACGTTCTCGATACCGCGCTTGCGGTGCAGCTTACGCAGGCAGCCGATATCCTGATCGCCGATATCGACGCGTTGCTGTCGGTGCTCAAACGCCGCGCGCTCGAACACAAGCTGACGCCAACAATTGGGCGCAGCCACGGCATCCATGCCGAGCCGGTCACCTTTGGCTTGAAACTCGCCCAGGCTTATGCCGAGTTCGACCGCAACCGGGTGCGGCTGGTGGCGGCACGTGCCGACATCGCGACTTGCGCGATCTCCGGCGCGGTCGGCACCTTTGCGAACATCGACCCGGCCGTGGAGGCGCATGTCGCGGCAAAGCTCGGCCTGAGTGTGGAGCCGGTGTCTACCCAGGTGATCCCGCGTGACCGCCACGCGATGTTTTTTGCAACACTCGGCGTGATCGCAAGCTCAATCGAGCGGCTCGCCACCGAAATCAGGCATTTGCAGCGTACCGAGGTCCTTGAGGCGGAGGAATATTTCGCGCCCGGCCAGAAAGGGTCGTCGGCGATGCCGCACAAGCGCAACCCAGTGCTGACCGAAAACCTGACGGGGCTTGCGCGGATGGTGCGGGGCTATGTGACGCCAGCACTCGAAAATGTCGCCTTGTGGCATGAGCGCGACATCAGCCATTCCTCGGTCGAGCGTTACATCGGCCCCGATGCAACGATCACGCTCGATTTCGCGCTCGCGAGACTTACGGGCGTCATCGACAAGCTGATCCTCTATCCCGAGCGGATGGAGAAGAATCTCAACCGGATGGGCGGCCTCATCCATTCGCAGCGCGTGCTGCTCGCGCTGACGCAGGCAGGAGTCAGCCGCGAGGGCGCCTATGCGATGGTCCAGCGCAACGCGATGAAGGTTTGGGAAAGCGACGGGGTTCTCTCTCTCAACGCGCTGTTGAAGGCCGATCCGGAGGTGACGGCGGCGCTCAGCGACGAACAGATCGATGCGAAGTTCGACCTCGGCTATCACCTTCGCCACGTCGACACGATCTTCAAACGGGTATTCGGCGTTTCGTGAATGCAACGATTGCACTCGTAATTAACGTGCTTGCGCTTGTAACTATCTTTCAGCAGCACCATTTGGTCCGTACCGCACAATGATGTGGTCCGCGCCGCCTGTTTCGGGGCGCGGCATCGGAGAACCACGAATGAGCAATCTGGAAACGTCGGCGTTTGGCGCCACGGCTCTGGTTGCCCAGGCGCTGGTGATTGCTGCGATCCTCGCGGCCTAAATCGGCAACCGGGCAATACCGCCTGCCGCGTACCAGCGCGGCGGGCGGAACGTCCCCGGCGTGCCGCTACGCTCCGGTTTGAACATCGACAACCCGATCGAGAGACTGGGTAGGCCAGATCTAACCGAGCGCGCCCTTCAGCTTGGCGAAGAAACCGGCCGATTGCGGGCTTTCCTTGCCGGTTTCGGTCGCGCGGAACTCCTCGAGCAATTCGCGCTGGCGCTGACTGAGCTTGGTCGGCGTTTCGACCTCGATCCGCACCACCATGTCGCCGCGACCTCGCCCTTGCAGCACGGGCATGCCGGCGCCGCGCTGGCGTATTTCCCGCCCGCTCTGAGCGCCGGGCGCGATCCGGATTTCGTGCTGTTCGCCGTCAGGGCCGGGGATAACGATCGTCCCGCCAAGTGCTGCTGTCGTGAAGCTGATCGGCGCGCGCGCGAACAACGTCGTGCCCTCGCGCTCGAACAGGCTGTGCCGTGTAACATGGAGGAAAATGTAGAGATCGCCCGGCGATGCGCCGCGCGCGCCCGCCTCGCCCTCGCCCGTCAGCCGCACTCGCGTGCCTTCGTCCACTCCCGGGGGGATATTGACGGTCAGCGTCTTGGTTTTGTCGACCCGTCCATCGCCGCGGCAACTGGTGCAGGGATCGGCGATCACCTGACCGGCGCCGTGGCAGCTCGGGCAGGTGCGCTCGATGACGAAGAAACCTTGTTGCGCGCGGACCTTGCCATGGCCAGCGCAGGTCATGCAGGTTTTGGCGACCGTGCCGGGGCGGGCGCCGCTGCCCTCGCAGGCATCGCACACACCAGACACATCGACGGTAATCTCGCTCGACTTGCCGTGAAAGGCGTCTTCGAGCGTGATTTCCATATCGTAACGCAGATCGGCGCCCCGGCGCGGGGTCGGTCGCCCGCCGCTGCCCCGGTTGTTCCCCATGAATTCGCCGAAGATATTTTCAAAGATGTCGCTGAACGCGCCAAAATCCTCGGCACCACCGCCACCACCGCCCTGACCGACCCCCTGGCGAAACGCCGCGTGACCGAAGCGATCATAGGCCGCGCGCTTTTGCGGATCCTTCAGCACGTCATAGGCTTCCGAAATCGCCTTGAACCGGCCTTCGGAATCCTTGCATCCGGCGTTTCGGTCCGGGTGATATTTCATCGCCAGCTTGCGATATGACGCCTTGATCACCGCATCGTCGGCGGTGCGCTCGCATTCGAGCAACTCATAGAAATCGGCTTCGGTGCTCATCATTGGCCCCCGCGCCAAAGACCGTCACGCCAGTTCATCCCGGCCTGACGGTCCTCGCGCCTTGCTTACGCCTTGTGGTCGTCGACCTCGGAGAATTCGGCGTCGACCACATCCTCGGCGCCCGCTTCCGGGGCGGCGTCGGTTGCAGCGCCCTCGGCCTCGGCAGCCGCCTGATTCTCGTAGATCGCCTGGCCGAGCTTCATCGCCACCTGCGCCAGCGCATTGGCCTTTTCCTTCATGGCCTCCGCATCGCCACCCTCGACGGCGGCCTTGGTCTCGGCGATCGCCGCCTCGATTTCACCCTTCAGCGCGGCATCGACCTTGTCGGCATTGTCAGCAAGCTGACGCTCGGTCGTGTGGATCAGCGATTCGGCGTTGTTCTTGGCTTCCGCTGCATCACGCCGCTTCTTGTCTTCCTCGGCGAACTGCTCGGCATCGCGCACCATCTGTTCGATGTCGCGGTCGCTGAGGCCACCCGATGCCTGGATGCGGATCTGCTGTTCCTTGCCCGTGCCCTTGTCGCGCGCGGACACGTTGACGATGCCATTCGCGTCGATATCGAAGGTCACCTCGATCTGCGGCACGCCGCGTGGTGCCGGCGGGATGCCGACGAGATCGAACTGGCCGAGCATCTTGTTGTCCGCCGCCATCTCGCGCTCGCCCTGGAACACGCGGATCGTCACCGCCTGCTGATTGTCATCGGCGGTCGAATAGGTCTGCGATTTCTTGGTCGGGATCGTGGTGTTGCGATCGATCATCCGCGTGAACACGCCACCAAGCGTCTCGATGCCGAGCGACAGCGGCGTCACGTCGAGCAGCAGCACGTCCTTGACGTCACCCTGAAGCACGCCCGCCTGGATGGCGGCACCCATCGCAACGACTTCATCGGGGTTGACGCCGGTGTGCGGCTCCTTGCCGAAGAATTCCTTCACGACCTGGCGCACCTTGGGCATCCGCGTCATGCCGCCGACAAGGACGACCTCGTCGATCGCCGACGCCTTGACGCCGGCATCGGCAAGCGCCTTGCGGCACGGCTCGAGCGTGCGCTGGATGAGGTCTTCAACCAGGCGCTCGAGATCGGCACGCGTGATCTGCTTGACGAGATGCTTCGGCCCGTTCTGATCGGCGGTGATGAAGGGCAGGTTGACCTCGGTCGATGCCGCCGACGACAGCTCGATCTTGGCTTTTTCAGCGCCTTCCTTCAGCCGCTGGAGCGCGAGCTTGTCCTTTGTGAGATCGATCCCCTCCGCCTTCTGGAAATCGGCCGCGAGGAAATTGAGCAGCTTGTTGTCGAAATCCTCACCACCAAGGAAGGTGTCGCCATTGGTCGCCTTCACCTCGAACACGCCATCGCCGATCTCGAGGATCGAAATATCGAAGGTGCCGCCGCCAAGGTCATAGACCGCAATCGTCTTGCCGTCCTGCTTGTCGAGACCATAAGCAAGTGCCGCCGCGGTCGGCTCGTTGATGATACGGAGCACTTCAAGGCCGGCAATCTGGCCGGCATCCTTGGTCGCCTGGCGCTGCGCATCGTTGAAATACGCCGGCACCGTGATGACGGCCTGCGTCACCGCCTCACCGAGATAGCTCTCGGCGGTTTCCTTCATCTTCTGCAGCGTGAACGCGCTGATCTGCGACGGGCTGTAATCCTGGCCGCCGGCCTTTACCCAGGCATCGCCGTTCGGGCCCTTGGCAATGCCATAGGGAACCAGCTCGGTGTCCTTCTTGGTGATCGGATCATCGAAGCGGCGGCCGATCAGGCGCTTAACCGCGAAAATCGTGTTGTCACCGTTGGTGACTGCCTGGCGCTTGGCTGGCTGGCCGACCAGCCGCTCACCATCCTTGGTAAACGCGACGATCGACGGCGTCGTGCGCGCGCCTTCTGCATTCTCGATCACCTTGGGCTTGCCGCCCTCCATCACTGCAACGCAGCTGTTGGTGGTGCCCAGATCAATTCCGATAACTTTAGCCATGGTGCTAGCCGGTCCCCGTCAGATTGAAATAATGCCAAACGGCGCCACCCGCGCGACGCCGCTTCATGACAGGCGATATAGGGGGGCTTTCGCTTGCCGCAAGATTGCGCAGTTTCTAGACAGGCCGCACGAATCCCGGGATGGGCAGATACCGGGGCTGGAGCCGTTGAAGATGATGCGTCGCGCCATTCTATTCCTGACCGCTGCTGTAGCCGTATCCGGGTGTCAGCAACCCCGCCAGGTGCACGTCTCCGACGGTTATGTCCGGCTGGCGGCGGTGAAGGGCAATCCCAGCGTCGCCTACTTCACGCTGCACGGCGGGCAAAAGCCGCAAACGCTGGTGAGTGTCACCTCTCCCGCCGCGATTCGGGCCGAGCTTCATGAAAGCATGACGAGCGGATCGATGTCGTCGATGAAACCGATCGCCGATCTGGCGTTAAAGCCCGGCGCGGCCATAACCTTTGCGCCGGGCGGGCGGCACGTGATGCTGTTCGACGTCAACAAACGCATCGCGGGCGGCGGCACGATCCCGCTGATCTTCACCTTCTCGAATGGCGTGAAGGTACAATATGACGCGCCCGTGATCGCAGCGGGTGACCCCGCGCCGTCGAATTGACGAGTGGCTGCGGCAATGAACGGTCGCTGACCCCCGGCGAAATCGATCTGGCCCGCGCCATGTTCGGCGACGCGATCGATTATGCGCCGGTGACGGTCCGCCAGCGCAAATGGGCGTTCTTCCAGCCGCGCGAGACGGTGATGGCGCCGCGCGGTCACCTCCATTTCCACCCGCTCGGCACGCGCTACCGCGACGATTTTTCGCAAGCGCCGATCGAGGACCAGGGGTTGTTCATTCACGAGATGACGCATGTGTGGCAGCACCAGCGCGGTCTGTTCCTGCCGCTGAGGCGCCACCCGTTTTGCCGCTACGGCTACGCGCTGACACCCGGTCGCGCCTTTGATCGATACGGCATCGAGCAGCAGGCCGAAATCGTCCGCCATGCTTTTTTGCTGAGCACCGGCATCGCCATTGCGCCACCCGCGTCGCTTTCGCAGTATGTGCAGCTCCTGCCATTCTGCAGCGACGAGAGGCATTGAAGGACCAACATCCAAACCTGGGAGGATGGTGATGACAAAGCCGATAATGAACCTGTCGGATGTCGTGTTCGACGATATCGAGGAGAACGGCATCTACACTTCGAGCCGTGGCCAGATCAGCGATCATATCGGCGCTCGAAAGCTGGGCTATAATCTCACCGTTCTGCCGCCCGGAAAAATCCAGTGTCCGTTTCACAGTCATCACGGGGAAGAGGAGATGTTCCTGATTCTAGAGGGCGAGGGAGAGCTGCGTTTCGGCGATGAACGTCATCCGATCCGTCGGCACGACGTTATCGCCTGCCCTCCCGGCGGGCCTGCGGTCGCGCACCAGATCATCAATACCGGGGCGATGCCGATGCGCTATCTTTCGCTATCGACTTTGGTCGATGTCGAAGTTTGCGAATATCCCGATTCTGGCAAGGTGCTGGTCGTGACCGGAAAGCGGGGCGAGCGCGATCTACGAAAGATGTTCCGCGCGGAAGCCGACGTCGATTATTATGACCGAGAGATCGACTAGAGCGCGCCGAGATCGATCTCGCCGTGGCGATCGAGTGTGCGCGACACATCGGCCATCGGATATTTCAGCCCGGTCGCGCAATTGAACAGCACAACCTTGTCGTCGCCGCTGACCAGCCCGTCGCGCAGCGCCATTCGGTAGGCGGCAAGCGTCGCGGCGCCTTCGGGGCACAGCAACAACCCGTCCTCGCGCGCGCAAAACGCCACGGCTTCCTCGATCACATCGTCATCAACGGCCATCGCGATACCGCCTGATTCGCGCACCGCGCGCAGGATCAGAAAATCGCCGACCGCGCGGGGCACCCGGATGCCGCTGGCGATGGTGTGTGCGCCTTCCCAGCGCTCGGCATGTTCGACGCCGTCATTGAACGCCTTGACGATCGGGGCGCAGCCGCTCGCTTGGACTGCGAACATCTTGGGGCGTTTCGGCCCGATCCAGCCGAGCTTTTCGAGTTCGTCGAACGCCTTCCACATGCCGATCAATCCGGTGCCGCCGCCCGTCGGATAGAAGATCGCATCGGGCAGCTTCCAGCCGAACTGTGCGGCAAGCTCAAGCCCCATCGTCTTCTTGCCCTCGATCCGGTAGGGCTCCTTCAGCGTCGAGAAATCGAACCACCGCCCCTCCGCCGCGCCCTTGCCAACGATCGCGCCGCAATCATCGATCAACCCGTTGACGCGGTAGACGCGCGCGCCTTGTAGCGCGATTTCGCGGACGTTGATTTCGGGCGTATCGTCGGGACAGAACACGATCGTCTCGATCCCGCAGCGGCTGGCATAGGCGGCAAGCGCGGCACCCGCATTGCCGTTGGTCGGCATCGCGATCCGCTTGACGCCGAGCGCCTTCGCCATACTGACCGCCATCACCAGCCCGCGTGCCTTGAACGATCCGGTCGGCAGCCGGCCTTCATCCTTGACCAGCACGTTCGGCCCGCCCGATGCGTGGATCGGCACCAGCGGCGTTTCGATCTCGCCCAGGCTGACGATGTTGTCGGTATCGCGCACCGGCAGCAGTTCGCGCCAGCGCCACAAATCGGTGTCGCGCGCCTCGATCAGCGCGCGCGGCACCGATGCCTTCACCGCCGCCAAATCATAGCGGACAAGCAACGGCCGCCCGACCCTGGACAGCCCATGAAGCTTATCCGCCTCATAACGCTCCCCCGTCATAGAGCATTCGAGATGGCTGACGAAGCTTGGGCGATCAGCAGTGAGGTTGGTGTTGATCGGCATTGTTCGTCACCCCGGCTGGTTTGAGATTTAGCGCCTTTTGCCGACAAGGGCAGTGAGTGGAACCCAGCCCTGTGTCCCCGCCTTCGCGAGGACACAATCAGGTACGTTTGAAGCGGCTAGCCACCGCCCCCTTCGCTCACTCCGGCTTCTTCGCCACCGCCACCATCGAAGGGCGAAGCAGACGCTCACGGATCATATAGCCCGCCTGCATTTCCTGGACGATCTTGCCCGGCGGTTCGTCGCTCGGCATCTCGAGCATCGCCTGGTGGCGATTGGGATCGAGCATCTCGCCGATCGCCTCGATGCGCGCGATACCGTGGCGCTGGAACACCGTCTCCAATTCACGACCGGTCGCCTCCAGCCCGGCAACGAGCCCCTTCATCTTGTCATCGGCACGCAGATCGTCGGGGATGGCGGCAAGCCCCCGCGACAGATTGTCGGCGACCGACAGCATATCGCGGGCAAAAGCGGTGACGGCATAGGCACGCGCGTCGATCGCCTCTTTCTCGGTGCGGCGGCGGATATTCTGCGCTTCTGCGTGCGCATAGAGCAACGCCTGCTTGGCTTCTGCTAGTTCGCTTTCCAACTCGGCGATCCGGTCCGGCGTTTCGGTATCGGGCGCATCCGCCGCCTCTTCGGTCAGTTCGAACGGGCTGCCCGCGGTTTCTGCGGCGGCGGCCAGTTTTTCGTCTTCGGTCATGCTGCTCATTCTAATCCCGTTTGATCAAGACATCAGGCGCGCAAGCGTCGCTGCCGTAAAATCCACCATTGGCACAACCCGCGCATAGTTCAACCGCGTCGGCCCGATGACCCCCACCACGCCGACGACGCGCCCGTCGAGACCGTGAAACGGCCGGGCGATGACAGAAGATCCCGACAGCGCGAACAGCTTGTTCTCCGCACCGATGAATACCCGTGTCGCATCGCCGTCACGCGCGCTGTCGAGCAATTGGGCAATCTCCTGCTTGCCTTCAAGATCATCGAGCAAATCCCTGATCCGATCCAGATCGGCGGCGGCGGCCGCGTCAATCAGCCGCCCCTGCCCGCGCACGATAAGGACGGGGCGGCGATCGCCATCCTCGCTCCAGATCGCAAGGCCCCGATCGATGAGCGCGCGTGCCGCACTGTCGAGCACGGCGCGCTCGGCGGAAATTTCACGACCGATCCTCGCGCGCGCCTCCGACAGCGTCATCCCGGCGAGCATCGCGCTCATGTAATTGCCCGCTTCGGTCAGCGAAGAAGCGGTAGTGCCCGGCGGCAGATCGACGACGCGGTTTTCAACAGAACCGTCCGCCGCGACCAGCACCGCCAGCGCCTGATTGCCCGACAGGGGAACGAACCCGACCTGCCGGAGCACGATCTCGCGCTTGGGCACGAACACCAGCCCGGCGCAGGCCGACAGCCCTGACAAGGCGGCGGTGGTAGCGGCAATCGCTTCCTCGACCGGGCCGGCCTGCGACACCCGCGACTCGATCGCTGCGCGTTCCTCCTGGCTCGGCTCCATCGCCTGCATCATCCCGTCGACGAAAAGGCGAAGTCCGCTGTCGGTCGGCATCCGCCCGGCGCTGGTATGCGGCGCGGCGAGCAACCCGAGTTCCTCAAGGTCCTGCATGACGTTGCGTATTGAGGCGGGCGACAGGTTGAGGCCGGAAAGCTTGGAAATCGTCCGCGATCCGATCGGCGCGCCCGATTCGATATAGCTTTCGACGACCATCTTGAACACGTCTCGCGCGCGATCGGTCAGTTCGAGGATGGGGGCGTTCATGGCGCATAGCTATGTGTTCCGTTCCGGCGCGGCAAGAACGGGGTTCACGCGGAGGCGCGGAGACGCGGAGAAGAAGGCTGGTTCGCGCAGAGGCGCAGAGCGTGTAGCGTTCGGGGATGTGCCGCCGCGTAGCGGCAACGATTTCTCGATCGATCCGCTGACGCGGAACCGCAGACCAACTCGCGCGCCCTCCGCGCCTCTGCGCCTCTGCGCGAAACCCCCTTCTTCCTCCTCCGCGCCCCCGCGCCTTCGCGTGAACCATCCTCCCCCGGTTGCACCCTGCCCCCGATCCTTTAAGGCACCCCCAATCCACTTTTCAGGAGTTCAAGCATGCGCCCATCAGGCCGCGCCCCCGATCAGATGCGCGCGATCAGCATCGAACCACGCTTCACCAAACATGCCGAGGGTTCCGTCCTGATCGGCTTCGGCGATACCAAGGTGCTGGTGACCGCATCGATCGAGGATCGCCTGCCGCCCTGGCTGCGCGGCAAGGGCGAGGGCTGGGTGACGGCGGAATATGGCATGCTCCCGCGCGCCACACACACGCGCGGCAATCGGGAGGCGGCCAAGGGCAAGCAATCGGGCCGCACGCAGGAGATTCAGCGACTTATCGGGCGATCCTTGCGTGCGGTGACAGATTTGAAGCTGCTCGGCGAGCGGCAGATCACGCTCGATTGCGATGTCATCCAGGCCGATGGCGGCACCCGCACCGCATCCATTTCAGGCGCATGGGTCGCGCTCCGGCTGGCGATCGACGGGCTGCTGGCAGAGGGCAAGCTGACCGTCGACCCGCTGAGCCAGAAGGTCGCGGCGATCAGCTGCGGCATCTATCAGGGCAATCCGGTGCTCGATCTCGATTATGACGAGGATTCGAATGCCGATGCCGATGCCAATTTCGTGTTGCTCGAAAACGGCAACATCGCCGAGACTCAGGCGACTGCAGAAGGCGCGACCTATGACGAGGAGGCGCTGCTCCGGTTGCTCCGGCTCGCGCGGATCGGCTGCGCGGACATTTTTGCAGCCCAAGCCAAGGCGGTCGCGCGGTGAGCGATGAGATTGCCCCGCAGGCGATCCGCAAACTCTCACCCGGCCGGCTGGTAATCGCAACGCACAACGCCGGCAAAGTGCGCGAGATGACCGCGCTGCTCGCGCCCTACGGCATGGAAACCGTATCGGCCGCCGAGCTCGACCTGCCCGAGCCCGACGAAACCGGCACGACCTTCATCGCCAATGCCGAGCTAAAGGCGCGCGCCGCCGCCGATCTTTCGGGCCTGCCCGCGCTTGCCGATGACAGCGGGCTGTGCGTGGAGGCGCTGAACGGCGATCCCGGCGTCTACACCGCCAATTGGGCGGAAACGGCGGACGGCACTCGCGACTGGATGCTGGCGATGACCAAGGTCGAGCAAAAGCTCGCCGCGCTCGGCCCCGATGTCAGCCGGTCGGCGCATTTCGTGAGCACGCTCGCGCTCGCCTGGCCCGACGGCCATGTCGAATGGTTTGAAGGGCGGATCGACGGCAGTCTGGTGTGGCCGCCGCGCGGGGCGATGGGGTTCGGCTATGATCCCGTGTTCGTGCCGGAGGGCGAGGCGCTGACTTTCGCCGAAATGCCGTTCGAGGCAAAACAGGCGCGCAACCACCGCGCCCGCGCGTTTGCGAAGCTGGTCGCGGCGGTTTTCTGAAGACCTGCGGCAGCGCCCCCTCACCCCGGCGTTCGCGTTGCATTCCAATTGAACAGGAAATTGCGGGCCTCGGCCCAGGTTTGCCCTTCTACGCGATTGCCGACGAGGCACGCGGCGGTGTGATAGGGGCCGCGATCGTCATGCGTGCGAAAACTGACGCATATGCGGCCACGGTCGACCTTCCACCGACCGGCATCGATCGGGCTTTGATAGAATAGACCCGCAACCGTGCCATCGGGCTTCAGCGTCAATTGCATTGGCCGGGTATAGGGCTCGTTGGGCTTGACGCTCAGATCGACCACCCAATCGCCGGCGAGTTGATCGGGCGCCGGCGCAGCGGTCGCGGCGATCAAGATCGGGAGGGCAAGCATAAGCAACAATTGCATGAAGATACTCCATTGCCAAAGGCACCGAACGCCCCTCGCGAAGAGCCATTGGAGCGGCTAAGGTGCGCTGATGCAATCGGTTATTCTCGCCTGGGCCGATCATCTCGCGCAGAACCGGCGGCGTTCGGTGCATACCGTGCGCGCCTATCTCGCCACTGCCCACCGCCTGATCGATTTCCTGAGCGCGCATTGGGGCGAGGATATCTCGACCGATCGCCTCGCGCGGATCAGCACCGCCGATCTGCGCGCCTTTCTGGCGCATCGCCGCACGCATGGGCTGACCAACGCGTCGACGGCGCGTGAATTGTCCGCCGTGCGCGGTTTCCTGCGCTTTGCCGGCGGCGATACAGCGACGGTGCCGGCGGTGAAGGGGCCGCGCGTGAAAAAGGGCGTGCCCCGCCCCGTCTCCCCTGCCGAAGCCATCGCGCTTGCCGAAGACGTATCCGAAAGCGCAACGGAGCCCTGGATCGCGGCGCGCAACTGGGCAGTATTGCTGCTGCTTTATGGCGCTGGCCTGCGGATCGGCGAGGCGGTGGGGCTTACGGGCAGCGTCCTGCCGCTCGGCGAGACGATGAGTGTCACCGGAAAGCGTGACAAGACGAGGATCGTGCCGCTGTTGCCCCCGGTACGCGCGGCGATCGAGGACTATGCCCGGCTCACCCCCTGGCCCATCGCGCGCGACGCCATCTTGTTTCGCGGCGCCAAGGGCGGCCCGCTGTCGCCCGCGATCATCCGTCGGTCGGTGCAGGCGGCACGGACCCGGCTTGGTCTCAGCGAGCGCGCCACGCCGCATGCGCTCCGCCACAGCTTTGCGACGCACCTGCTGGGGCGCGGCGCCGATCTGCGCTCGCTTCAGGAACTGCTTGGCCATGCCAGCCTGTCGTCGACGCAGATCTATACGCAGGTCGATGCCGCGCACCTGCTCGACATCTATCGCAACGCGCATCCGCGCGCGTAATGAAACCCGGGAGATATCGCCATGAGTGACACCGAGACGGCGACGCCGACGCCCTCGCAACTGATCGACAAGAAGATCGCCAGCCTTGGCGATTGGCGCGGCGAGACGCTCGCGCGGCTGCGTGCGGTTATCAAACAGGCGGTGCCCGATGTGGTCGAGGAATGGAAATGGCGGGGCGTGCCGACCTGGTATCACCACGGCATCATCTGCACCGGCGAAACTTATAAGGACAAGGCCAAGGCGACCTTCGCCAAGGGCGCAAAAGTCGCCGATCCGGCGGGGCAGTTCAACGCCAGCCTCGACGGCAACGCCCGCCGCGCCATCGATTTCTTCGAGGGCGGGGAGATAGACGAGGCGGGGCTGGGAGCTCTGGTGCTGGCGGCGGCGAAGCTAAACGCGGCGCGGTGATTGGGGGGCTGGTGACGGGTGGTTTTGGGGGAGGAAAGCGCACGGATTGATGTCAGCTGTGTGAGGGGCGCTTAGGGAGTGTCTGACGTCGTCCACAACGTTCTAAATTCGCGATGCCCTGTAATCATGGCGTCGATAGCGTCGGTCCGCAATCCGAGGCGGCGTAGGAAGAGCACGGTCAACAGTACGACCAGCCGCCGGATTGTCCGGTGCATTTCTGCACCCCTGAGAAGATTACGGGGGCGCTTGCCGTGGTGTGTTTCATAATTGCGGGTGGCGACAACAGCGTCAATAAAGCTTTTCCCGTAGGCAGGCATAACTTCGCCCCTCCCATCGCGCGCCAGAGCAATAAGTGAACCGAGGCGTTGACGAAGGCTCGGCTCGTTGGCGTATTGTAATAGAGACGCCAGCTTTTCGCGCATCTCCTTCATTGTACCCGGCGGAACTGCCGCCGTTAGCGCCTTCACAATTTCATCATGTTCGACTTTGGGAACGATTGTGCTGGGGTACGCCTCGCGATGAAACGTCTCGACGGCTTGCGCCGCGAGCAGGAAACGGACGTTTATGAACATCCGCCGGTCGGACGCGACCGCCGACAAAAGGTGCATTGCTGCGCTTAGTTTGTCATATTGCGCAAACCATTCCTCCAAAGCGTTCGGCGCGGCCTCGAGCAGCGCGGGCGCGGTCAACATCGGCCATCTATCGACCGGCGGCAGTTCACTATCGCCGCCAATCATCTGCGCATAAATCTCAACGTCGGCGTAGGACAGACCCTCGGCCTCCGGTTCGCCCGCTAGCTCAACCTGCAGCTTAGTCAAATGAAGAGGGCGACCGTAAAGCAGCTCCACGAGCGAACGCAATTTTACCGCAGCTTCAAAATACCAGCTAAGGGTCTGTGGCGCTTCGCTCTCGATTGCGATCATCGCCTCGGATTCAGATGCCCATCGCTCATCGCCCTCCCGCCCGCTCTTAAGGCTGTATCCAGTATAGATCTCAGCGCCCGGAACCAGGCCGAGCTTTTGTTGAGGTGGCTTCCGAACGGTCAACTGCGTTACATGCGGGTCGAAATCGTAATTCTCGACGAAGGGATTGTTGGCCAGCCAGCGCGCAATGCCATCGAAGCGCGCCCAAGAGCGCGTGAACAGCTTTTCGTCGGCACTCGCAAAATGCGCACCCACCGCGATCGTAGAGACGTGCCAAGCCTCAGTCCCGATGCCGGGAAAATTCAGCTGACTGTTGAGGACAAACGCATTTAGCAGCGTCACTGGTTGCCCGACCGTCGTAAAGCCGTAAACGACGCAACTCTCGTTACCAACGTCTATCGGGCCGGTTTGCAAAGGGGCTAAGCGACCCACAACGCTCAGCTTAGCACCTGCAACCTGGTCGAAGGTGAGCGTGCCAGTTTGGCGGTCTCCCGGGGTTTCCGGTAACCACCACAAACCTTGAAGGGACAAAGGCTTCATTACCCGGGTCCCTTGGAAGGGCTGTTCAGTCCCTTACTACAAGATCCCCTTGTCTCGGAGCCCCCACCCCTCACCCGATCGCCTGCCCCGTCTTTGCCCAGTCGGCCATGAATCCTTCGATGCCCTTGTCGGTCAGCGGGTGCTTGACGAGTTGGCGGATGACGGCGGGGGGCGCGGTCATCACGTCGGCGCCGATGCGCGCGGCCTCCAAAATGTGGATCGGGTGGCGCACGCTCGCGACCAGGATTTCGGTGTCGAAGGCGTAATTGTCATAGATCAGCCGGATGTCGCGGATCAGGTCCATCCCGTCGAAGCCGACATCGTCGTGACGGCCAACGAACGGCGAGATGAAGGTGGCGCCCGCCTTTGCGGCGAGCAACGCCTGGTTGGCGGAAAAGCACAAAGTCACGTTGACCATCGTGCCGTCGTCCGTCAGCGCTTTGCACGTCTTCAAGCCGTCGATCGTCAGTGGCACCTTCACCGCGATATTGTCGGCGATCTTCCGCACGATCTCCGCCTCGCGCATCATGCCCGCATGGTCGAGCGCGACGACCTCTGCCGACACCGGGCCATCGACGATCCCGCAAATCTCCGCCACGACCTCAAGGAAATTGCGCCCCGATTTGGCGATCAGCGAAGGATTGGTGGTCACGCCGTCGACGAGCCCGGAATCGGCCAGATCGCGAATGTCGGCGGTGTCAGCTGTATCGACGAAGAATTTCATGATGATCCTGTCCGAAAGTTCGGCATTTGCGAAAGCGTATGACGCTGCCAACGTCAAGGCGCGGTTTGTCGATGCGACCATTTCGCCTGTGGCGCGTTGCGCATGAGGAACCGGCCATATTATTGGCGATTCCACGCAATAAAGGGATATCGAATGAAAAAGATTTTCATCGCAGCAGCGCTTGGCGCGCTCACCATTGGCGGCATCGCGCATGCCGATATCGGCATCGATACGCGCCAGGCCGATCAGCAGCGTCAGATCGATGCCGGCAAGCGATCGGGCAAGCTCAGCGTGCGTGAGCGCAACGTCCTGAACGCCGAACAGCGCCGCATTGGCGCCATCGAGGCGGAACTGCGCGCGCGCGGCAACAATCTGAGCGAGCGCGACGAACGGCGGATCGGCGCGATGCTCGACAAGGCGCAGGCGCACATCGACGCGCTGAAGCGCAACCGTGAGCGCGGCCGCACGGGCATCCATTTCTAGGATTGGATCGTCCGACCAAGGGAAGGCGGCTGTTGCGCGGGGTCGATACGTCCTAAGTTGGCGCCATGTCCGCCCGTGCCCGCGTCATCGTGTTGAACTCAGCGCTCGGCGCGCTCGATTACCGGGTGCCGCAGGGCATGGTGGCCGAGCCCGGCACGATCGTCGTTGCGCCTCTCGGGCCGCGCCAATTGCTTGGCGTGGTCTGGGAGGCGGACCGGGTGGCATCGCCCGGGGAGGTCGGCGACAATCGCCTTCGCAACCTGATCGGCGTTGCCGATGCACCCCCGATCCCCGCGCCGCTGCGCCGGCTGATCGAATGGACGGCGGATTATTATCTCGCGCCGCCTGCCTCGGTTCTCAGAATGGCGATGCCGTCGAGTTCTGCTCTCGACGGCGCGCGAACCGCGACCGAATATCGCGCGACGGGAATAGCCCCGCCCCGAATGACGCCGCAGCGCGAACAGGCTTTGGCCCGGATCGCCGATCGCCAGGGGCTCATCCGCGAACTTGCCGCGGCCGCGGAAGTGTCGGACGGGGTGATACGGGGGCTCGTCAAGACAGGCGCGATCGAAGCGGTCGAGGTCGATATCGACAGCCCCTTCCCGGTGCCCGATCCGGACTTTGCGGTGCCTGCATTGTCAGTCGACCAGGCCCGCGCTTCGGCTTCGCTGACGGCATCGGTTGCGGCCCGCGACTTCGCACCGGTGCTGCTCGACGGCGTGACCGGCTCGGGCAAGACCGAGGTTTATTTCGAGGCGATTGCCGAGGCGATCCGGCAAGGACGGCAGACGCTCGTCCTGCTGCCCGAAATCGGGCTGACCGAGCCCTTTCTCCAGCGATTCGCCGCGCGCTTCGGTTGTGAACCCGTTGCCTGGCATTCGGGTTTGCGGAGTACCCAGCGCCGGCGCGCCTGGCGCGCGATCGTCGATGGGCAGGGGCTGGTCACGGTCGGTGCGCGCTCTGCGCTGTTCCTGCCTTATGCAAATCTGGGCCTGATAATCGTCGATGAAGCGCATGAGACAAGCTTCAAGCAGGAGGACGGCGTCCATTATCACGCCCGGGACGTAGCGGTGATGCGCGGCAAGTTCGAGGGGTGCCCGGTCGTACTCGCCTCAGCCACGCCCGCTATCGAGACGCGGCAGCAGGTGGCGCTTGGTCGTTATGCCGAACTGAAGCTGCCGGGCCGTTATGGCCTTGCGCAAATGCCCGCGATCGAGGCCATCGACCTGATCGCCGAGCCGCCCGAGCGCGGCCGCTGGATCGCCCCGCGGCTGGTGAAGGCAATCGACGAGACGATTGCGCGGGGAGAGCAGGTGCTGCTCTTCCTCAATCGTCGCGGCTATGCGCCGCTGACGCTATGCCGGACATGCGGACACCGTTTCCAATGCCCCAATTGCACAGCGTGGATGGTGGAGCACCGCCTGATCCGCCGCATCGCCTGCCACCACTGCGGCCATATCGAGCCGGTGCCCGACAAATGCCCCGATTGCGGCGGCGAGGATACGCTGGTCGCCTGCGGGCCCGGCGTCGAGCGCATCGCCGATGAGGCAGCGGCGCTATGGCCGGCGGCGAAGCGCGCCATCGTTACCTCGGACACGATCTGGTCCCCCGCGCGCGCGGCGGAGTTCGTGCGGGGGATGGCGGCGGGGGACATCGACATCGTCATCGGCACGCAATTGGTGACAAAGGGCTATCACTTCCCCAATCTTACGCTGGTCGGCGTGATCGATGCGGACCTGGGACTCGACGGCGGCGATCTGCGCGCCGCCGAGCGGACCTTTCAACAGATCAGCCAGGTTGCGGGACGCGCCGGGCGCGAAGCGAAGCCCGGCCAGGTCTATATTCAGACCCACAGCCCGGGCGCGAGCGTGATGCGCGCGCTGGTGACGGGCGATGCGGATGCGTTCTACGCGGCCGAAACCGAGGCCCGGCGCGAGGCCAACGCGCCGCCCTTTGGCCGCTACGCCGCAATCATCGTATCGAGCGAGGATAAGGCCGCCGCCGACGACATCGCCCGCGCCATCGCCCGATCCGCGCCCACGATCGATGCGATGCACGTCTATGGCCCCGCCCCTGCCCCACTGGCCATGCTGCGCGGCCGCCACCGCTTCCGCCTCCTCGTCCACGCCCGCCGCGCGCTCGATGTGCAGGACGTGATCAGGGGCTGGCTGGAGGGCGTCGACTGGCCGGCGAAAGTGCGGGTCGCAGTGGATGTCGATCCGTATAATTTCTTGTGAGAGCATGATCGTAGGGCTATGTGTATGTTTCACACGGAAGATACACATTATGCGCACCAATATCGACATTGACGATACCCTGTTGGCGGAAGCGCGGACGGCGCTTGGCACGCGCGGCAAACGCGAGACGGTCGAGGCGGCACTGCGCGAGGTGGTTGAACGGCAAAAGCAAATCGCCGCTTTCGAAGCGCTTCGAGGCTCAGGCTGGGATGGCGATCTGGACGCGATGCGGCGCGATTGATGATCCTCGCCGATTCGAGCGTCTGGATCGATTATCTACGCAGCACGCCGTCACGCGAAGTCGATTTGCTCGGCCGCATGATCGGCACAGGCAATTTAGTCTCGGGCGACCTGATCGTCACAGAAGTTTTGCAGGGCTGCACGAGCGAGGCCGCCTATCGATCAGCATTGTTTCTGCTCACCTCTTCCGATGTCCTGACGATTGGCGGGAAGGCCATCGCCATCCAAGCTGCCCGCAACTATCGCACGCTTCGCTCGCACGGCATCACCGTCCGCAAGACGATCGACACGCTGATCGCGACCCGTTGCATCATGGATGGCCACGCCCTGCTTTACAGCGACCGCGATTTCGATCCTTTTGTCGAGCATCTTGGCTTGCGATCCGCGCTTGCGGCTTGAGCGCGTCGCCGATTTGACCGACAAGCGGGCTGAATTCGTGCCGAAGGACCAACGATGCGCTTCCTGATTCTGCTGGCGCTGTTGATCGGCGTCGCATCGCCTGCCCGCGCAGACGACATTGCCGCCGCCGGTCGCGGCGTCGTGCGGATCGTCACCATTGCTTCGGCGGACGGCGAAGTGGTGGGATTCGGGCATGGCAGCGGGCTGGTGGTGGCGCCGAACCGCGTCGTCACCAACGCGCATGTCGTCGAACTCGCGGCGCGCTTTCCGGCCAATGTGGTGATCGGCGTCGTGCCATCGGAAGGCGACAAAAGCTATCGCGGCAAGCTGATCGCCTATGATGCGCAGCGCGACCTCGCGCTCATCGAATTCACCGGCACGAAGCTGCCGACGGTCACCGTTTATGATGGCCCTGTCACCGATGGCGAGACCGTGATCGCGCTCGGATATCCCGGCAATGTCGATGTGGCCACCGCACAGAGCGCCGCCGATTTCATCAAGCCGCTGAGCCCGGTGCGCTCGCAGGGCGGTTTTGCCGGACGGCGATCGCTGACGGGGATCGAGGTGTTGCTCCACACCGCCGGCATCGCACGCGGCAATTCGGGCGGGCCGCTGCTCGATCAGTGCGGACGCGTGATCGGCGTCAATTCGGCGATCACCAAGGCCGAGGAAGGCGATGCGAGCTTCGGCTTCGCAATCGCCGACACCGAGCTCGTCGCGTTCCTAAAAGAGGCCAAGCAGCCCTTTGCGACGACGGCGGCCCCCTGCACCGGTATCGAGGAGAAATTGCGCCAGGATGCCGAAGCAGCATCGCGCGACAGCGAGGCGATCGCTGCAAAAGCACGCGCCACCGAAGCGCTCGCCGGCGAGGCTCGCGCGCAGGCGCTCGACGCGGCAAGGCTGAAATCGGAGCGGCAGCGCGAAAATTTCATCGCGCTCGCGGCCGTTTTGCTGGTCAGCGGTGCGCTGGCCGTGGGCGGCGGGGCGATGCTCGAGATGCGGCGGCAACGGCGCTGGGCTATTGCGGCGGGGGCGCTTGGCGCGGTGTTGTTCGTCGCTGCAGCGGTGGTGTTCTTCACCCGCCCCTTCGACGTGACACTGCCAACGCCGATCGGCGATGCGACAGCGCCGGCAACGCAGATCAGCTATGGCAAGATGCAATGCCGGCTCGTGCCCGAACGCAGCCGCATCAACCTGTCGTCGCCCAAGAACGTGGCGATCGACTGGGAGGCTGATGGGTGCATGAACGCCCGCACCCAATATGCCGAAAATGGCAGCAAATGGGACCGCATCCTGGTGCCCGACGACGAACAGACCGTCTCCGTCCTGCAATATGACGCGGCGACGCGCACCTATAGCGAAAGCCGCTATCTGCTCACCGCGTCGCAAATGGCGGCGGCGCGCAAATTGCGCAGCGCGGTGAAGTTCAAGGCCTGCACGACAAGCGAGAGCGAGCGTCAGCAACTCGCGCAACAGCAAAGTGCGATCCGCGGCGCGTTGCCGCCGCAGCCCGACGAATGGTTCGTCTATGCCTGTTCGGCGGCGCCCTGAACGGCCCTTGCCCAGAACGGCGCAATAAACCGATTGCGCCGCCGCGCGACCACCAGCATCGCCATACCAAAGCCGGTGCAGATCAGGACGGCGGGAAGCGATGCCTCGGCCCCGAATTCGCCTCCCGTCAGCCATTCCGGACCCGTGATCGATGGCCGCAACAGCCCGTCCATCTCGAACCCCGATACGCTGATGCCGAAGATCCCGCCCTGGACGAAGTTCCACGCCGCGTGCAGCCCCATCACCGCCCACAGCCGCCGCGTGACCATGAACAGCGCGGCCAGCATCACCCCGGCCTCGATCGTGATGGCGGCGCCCGCCAGCAGGGTGGCGTTGGGATTGCCGAGGTGGAGCGCCCCGAACAACGCCGCTGACAGTGCGAGTGCGATCCAGCTCCCCAGCCAGCCTTCGATGATGCGGAAGAACAGCGCGCGCAGCATGATCTCTTCGGTAACCCCCGATACGATCGCGATGCCGATCGCAGGATAGATCGCCGCCAAAGGCTGCGCCCCGATGATCGTATAGGCGCCCGCCAGCGCCATCACACCGACCACCACCGCCATCAGCAGGGCGCCGATCGCCAGTCCCGCACCGAGTTCTGCATACCAGCCCGGCAGCGCGAATTCGGCGACCTTGCGCTGCTCGACGAGCCGCGTGAAGGCGGCATAGGCGATGATGAAGACGAGCGCGACGATTGCCCCGCCCACCACTGCGCCGATCCCGCTCTGCTCAGCGCCCGCCAGCCTGGCCAATTGCGTGCCGACATAGCTTGCCCCCACCATGAACCCGGCGGCGATCGGCAGCGTCACCAACGGAGTCCTGATCATCCGCCTGATCAGGCTGGCGCCGCGTGGTGGTGTTTGCAGGTCGTCCATGCTCAGCCCCCTGGCGATAAAGGCCCAGCGTGGACGTCTCCAACGCCCGCGTAAAGCGCGATCAGGTGCGATCGATCCGCGCGGCAAAGCAACCGCGCTTGGCGTTATGGGCATGGATATAGGCGGTCTGCGGATCGGCGAAGAAGCGGTCGATCAGCGGCGCCAGATCGCGGCCCTCGATCACATCGGCATCGGTCATCTGTCCGCGTTCGTCATAGGCACGCACTGACAACAAACGGATGGCGAGCTGATCGGGCACCTCGTTCTCGTATCGGCCCGGTTGCGTCGCCCCTTCGCGCACGAAGATCGCGTGGCGCTGACGATAAGGCGTGTCGACGGGCAAATGCTCGTGATTGAGCAGCAGCACCTGTTCGCCCACTGGCACGTCCTGCAGCGTGATCCGGCAGGGGAAGCCGGGATGCTCGGTCACTTGCATCCGCTCCACACCGCGCTCGGCCAGCGCCGCTTCATCGAGGCCGTACAGCTCGGCAAAGGGCGCAGGGTCGAGCCCGGTAATGCTGAAGCCGCTCACGTCACGCCCTCCCGCTTGCGCAAAGCGATCTTGCGATCGATGCCGTAAGCATAGCCGCCCATCGTCCCGTCGCTGCGCTGCGCACGGTGGCACGGGATGACGATGGCGATGTGATTGGCGCCGCACGCCGTCCCCGCCGCACGCACCGCACGCGGATTGCCCGCGGCGGCGGCGAGCTCGGAATAGGACCGCGTCTCGCCCGGCGGAGTCAGCCGCAATGCTTGCCACACCGCCTCCTGAAACGCGGTGCCGCGCACATCGAGCGGCAAATCCTGATCGCGATCGGGCGATTCGACGCTGGCAACGACGCGCGCCGCCAGGTCGGCGAGTGCTGCCCCCCCCGTGACGATTTCCGCTTGTGGGAAGCGGGCGATCAGCGCGGCCTCGTCCTCGTCGAACGACACCCGGCACAGCCCCTTGTCAGTCGCGGCGACCAGCAACGGGCCAAGGCTGGTTTCGGCGATCGTCCAGCGGATCGTCGCGCCCTTGCCACCGCGCTTCCACGCGCTTGGCGTCATTCCCAGCCGCCGCCCGGCGCCTTCATAAAACCGGCTCGGCGCGGAATAGCCGGCCTCGTAGATCGCTTGCGTCACGCTTGCCTCCTTTTTGAGTGCCTCCCCTGCCGCGCGCGCCTTCAGCCCTCGGGCATAGGCGGCGGGCGTCACGCCGGTTGCGCGCTTGAACATCCGATGAAAATGATGCGGCGCGTAGCCGACCAGCGCGGCGAGCTCATCGAGCCCGAGTGTTTCCTCGGCCCCCTCGATCAGCGCGACCGCGCGCGCAACCGCAATCCGGTCGCGTCCGACTTCATCGGGCTTGCAGCGCAGGCACGCACGAAAGCCGGCCGCCGCCGCCTCGACGCCGTCGCGGTAGAACACGACATTTTCGCGCTTGGGATGCCGCGCGGGGCAACTCGGCTTGCAATAGATGCCCGTCGTCTTGACCGCGCCGACGAAGCGCCCGTCGCTGTGCCGATCGCGAGCGATGAAGGCAGCCCAGGCGCTGTCGGGATCGATGATGAGTGCGTTGTCCATGTGATCGATATAGCCACGCACTGGAGCCGCAACATCCCAACGCTTGCGCTCAAAGCCTATTGAGCGGTTCTTGGACGCGAAGTTCGCGCCGCTAGCCTCGCCGCCGCGCCCGTTCGCGGGCATCCGCGCGGCCTTGGATCAGCCGCATCGCCCGGTCTGCCCCCTCGTTGCCCTCGTTCGCCCCTACCCGCGCCGCATCCGTGTAAAGCTTGACCGCGCTCTCATAGTCGCCCCGTTGCTCGGCACACAAAGCAAGGTTGAAGATCAGCGAAGGATGGCCCGAGGCGTCGGCTTGCATTGCATTCCAGCCAGCGCAAGCCCCGCTTGCATCACGCTTGGTTTGAATGACCAGATCCTTGAAGCGCCTGGCTACATCTTTGGGAAGCCCCTTGGTGCTCTCACGCACACGGACCTTGTAGGTATCGATGCGCGGCACGAGCTCGCCTCGTATCGATTCAGCGATGCCCCTGATTGCGCCTGCCAGCACGACCGCGACGGTACGGTCGGGGCTCCCGCGTTCGCACCATGTGACTTCCTCATGAAACGGCCGCTCGGCCGAATAGAGGATAGCCCCATCGGTGTTGCGTACAATCCGGATATCGGCGTTCAGATCGATGATTCGCCGCGTGCACGGTATTTCGACGTCTGCTTCTGTCAGGCATTTGCCATCTTGTGCTTTTTGAGTGCACCGCTTTTCCTTGCGCGTGAACGGGCGCACTTCGACGCCGCTTGATACTGCGCCGGAAATAGAACCCTCTGCAGCGTCACGCCCAGCGCGACCGCCCATGAGCTGAAACTGGCTATTGGTGAGTGCCCGCTCGATTGCGATGCCCAGCGCAGGTCCTTCAGTCCCGCCGAAGCGATCGACGGAAAGCGACCGCATGAAGCTCGCTTCGCGATTGGGAGCCGGGAACTCCCCTGTAATTTCCAGAACCTCCGCATGCGCGACGCCAACAACGACCACCGCCGCGAATATCATCCCCAATGCAGTCGTTCCCAAAACAGACATTCTTCGCATTGCCGCCCTCCGTACCACGGCCGCAGACGATCATTTCCTTCAAGCAGAGTCCAGCGCCCGAAATTTACCTCGATTTTGCAGTGTAATAGCCTAGGCAACTCGCCATCTTGCCTGCGCGAATTTGCGCGCAGCGGATTGTGAATGGATCCCCTCAGATAAAGACATCGCCGGATCTTTAGCCCCCATTCGCCTCGAACAATTCCAGCGTGCGTTCGCGGGCCAGATCGGCGCTGGGTTCGTGATAATCCTTGCGGCGATCCGAATTGAAGCCGTGGCCCGCCTCGTAAACATGCACCGTCGCGTCGGGCCAAGCCTTGGCGATCACCTTTTCCACACCTTCCATCGGGATGCCGGCGTCGTGCCGCCCGAAGTGGAGAAGGACGGGGATTTTGGGCTCTTCGTCCACAGCACCTGCGATGAGGCTGCCATAATAGCCCGATGCCGCCGCGACCCCGTGCATCCGGGTCGCCGCGAACCAGCAAACCGATCCGCCATAGCAATAGCCGACCATGAACACCGGCCCCTTGGGCGCCAGCGCATCGACGCAGGTCTGGACGTCCTTCAAACTCAGGTCGAACGGATGGAGTTCGCGCGCCAGCTTGACTGCCTGCTGGAAGCCGTCGCCTGAATAATCCGCCTCGAAACCGGGGTGCTCGCGATCGAACAGCGCGGGCGCCAGCACTTCATAACCGTCAGCCGCATATTCGTCGCACAGGTCGCGGATATGATCGGTGACGCCGAAGATTTCCTGCACCAGCACCAAGCCGCCGCGTCGCTGGCCTCCGGGGATGACATGATAGACGCCGATTTCAGCGCCATCGGCCATCGTCATCTTTTCCATCGTGCCGTTCGCCATACCTAATTCTCCCGCAACGCCGTTTCGACCATTCTAGCGGATGCGGCGGTCGGGAGAAGCCGAATTCAGGCGGCGCGCACGTCGGCGATCAACTTGTTGATCTGGCCGCGCAACCGCTCGACGCTGCCCGCGACATCGTCGGCTGTATGCGCGAGGTCGGCGGCGGTGCCACGCGCACGCTCGGCGCGTTCATACAGCATCTGCATGTTGCTTGCGGTAAAAGCGGTGCCGTTTTCGACTTCCCCGATGGCGGATGCGATCCGGCGAGTCATGTCGCGCTGTTGCCCGACCGCGCCGGCAACGTCGGTCGCCGAACGATCAAGCCCGGCGACGAGCGCGTCGATCGACTGGATGGTGCCCAGAACGGTGTCGCTCGCCCGGCGCACCGCCAATAGCCGGGTCTCGATCTTGCTCGCGGCGGCCTGCGTCTGGCGCGCCAAGCCTTTCACCTCTTCGGCAACGACGGCAAAGCCCCGCCCCGCCGGCCCCGCGCGCGCCGCCTCGATTGTCGCATTGAGCGCAAGCAGGTTGGTCTGCCCCGCGATTACCGCGATGAAATCGAGCACGGAGGCGATTTCACTGACGAGTGCGCCCAGCGATTCGGCATGATCGCGGCCGGCGATGGTTCGCTCGCGCACTGTTCCCACGCCCTCGCGCGATTTGTTGGCGGCATCGCTGATATGTTCGATCGCCGTCGCCAGCGCGCCGCTTGACTGCGCTATCGTGCGCGCGCTGCTGGCGCTTTGTTCGGCAAGCGACGCGGTCGCCAGCGCATGATGTTCGGCCTCGGTCGCCTCGCCCGACATGGCACTTGCGGTTTCGCGCAGGATGGGGCTCGCCGATTTCAGCTGGGCGACGACGGCTCCTGCATCCCGCTCGAATACGGCAAACAACGCATCGAGATCGGCGGCGCGCTTGGCATTTGCCTGGTTCTCGCGGAGCTGGCGGCGGTGGAGCGCTTCTTCGGCATGGCGCGATTCCTCGCTCAGCCGTCGCGCATCGGACGAACGCTGGCGGGCAAAGGCAAGCGCGCGGGCGATGTCGCCGATCTCATCGGTTCGCTCGAGCCCGGGGATCGCGACGTCTTGACGATCATCGGTGATCCCGTGGGTGGCAACGGCGATTTCCCCGAGCGGCCCGGCGATCCGTCGGGTCACGATCCGCATGCCCCAAAGACCGACCAGCACCGCCAGAATGATCAGCAACGCGACGACCACATAGGCTCGCACGACGCGGTACCGCATTGCCGCCTGTTGCTGGCTGGCATCGTCGCGCAGCCGGTCCATCAGCGTGTTGGTCGATGCCGTCAGCGGATCGATCGCGGCATAAAGCGCCCCGCTGACGAAGAACTGGAGCCGGTCCGTATCGCCCCGGCGGAGCAATTCCTGCAGCCTCTCGATCGCGGCGTTGGCATCCAGACGAGCCGAATCGATTTCGGCGATGTTGCGTGCATAATCGCGGGCGACATCGCGTTCGCGAAATTTGAGCCAGTTGGCCTCGATCACCTGGTGCGCTGAATCGATCGCACCGAGCGCACTGGTCGGGGACAGATTACCGCTCTCCACCTTATGCGCGGTCGCGAGCGACGTCGCATAACCGTCGGTCACATGTTGCAGCTCGGCGATGGGGTATAACCTGTCATCGACCAGCCGCTGCACCGAATTGGTGGTCATGAACGCGCCAACGATCAACGCCGAGGCAAGGATCGCCTGAATGCCGAACATGGCGATGACCACCCGGCGCAACAGCACCGCGATCGTCGTCGCATGCCCGTCGGACCAGGCTTTCAGGTGCGGCAAATCGAATCTCATTGGGGGCGCGTCCAGCCATGATCGGTACAGGACCGTCATGATCGTGAAGCCCCAACGGGCGGTTAACCGAATGTGACGCTTCGATGAAACGACACCTTTTGCGGCGTTTTATTTACGCCTGGCCATTCGCTAGCCCCCGACTTGCATCAGTGCGGCACCGATGCTAGCAGCCGCGCAACCCAAGCCCAATGCAGGGGCGCTTTGTCGCCCCGTTTGCGTGTGGGGCCAATTTTCCTGTTCCCAAGAGGATGTCGATCGCGTGGAGAATTCCGGCGGTATTCAAGCAAGCTTACCGGGACGCTATGCAACGGCGTTGTTCGAGCTTGCGCGCGAGGCAAAGACGATCGACGCGGTCGAGGCGAGCCTTGCGACCGTGCTTGCAGCACTTGACCAATCGGCCGATTTCAAGAGCTTGACGACGAGCCCGCTGATCGCGCGCGGGGCAGCAACCCGTGCGGTTGCAGCGGTCGCGGCCGAATTGAAGCTGGACACGACGACGGCGAAGTTCATGGGCGTTCTCGCTGAAAACCGCCGGCTCGGGCAATTGCCCGCGATCATCCGTGCGTTTCGCCAGCTCGCCGCCAATTTTCGCGGCGAAACGAGTGCGGAGGTCACCTCGGCGCATCCCCTTTCCGACGAACAGGTCGCAGCGCTCAGGCAGTCGCTGCGTCAGCGGCTTGGTCGCGATGTTTCGGTCGATCTGTCGGTCGACCCTTCGCTGCTTGGCGGACTCATCGTCCGCATCGGCAGCCAGATGATCGATTCGTCGATCAAGACCCGTCTCAATACCCTCGCGCACGCGATGAAAGGCTAAAAGGCTCACACCATGGATATCCGCGCCGCTGAAATCTCCAAGGTCATCAAGGACCAGATCGCCAGCTTCGGCACCGAGGCCCAGGTTTCCGAAACCGGCCAGGTGCTGTCGGTCGGCGACGGCATCGCCCGCATCCACGGGCTGGATAACGTCCAGGCCGGCGAGATGGTCGAATTCTCGAACGGCGTGCAGGGCATGGCGCTGAATCTTGAAGCCGACAATGTCGGTGTCGTGATCTTCGGGTCGGACGCGCAGATCAAGGAAGGCGATGTCGTCAAGCGCACCGGCACGATCGTCGATGTGCCGATCGGCAAGGGCCTGCTCGGCCGCGTGGTCGATGGTCTCGGCAATCCGATCGACGGCAAGGGGCCGATCGTCAGCGATCAGCGCAGCCGCGTTGAGGTGAAGGCACCGGGCATCATCCCGCGCACGTCGGTTCACGAACCGGTTCAGACCGGGCTGAAGGCGATCGACGCCCTCGTCCCGGTCGGTCGTGGCCAGCGTGAGTTGATCATCGGCGATCGGCAAACGGGTAAAACGGCAGTCGCGATCGACACGTTCATCAACCAGAAGAACGCCAACGCCGGCGATGATGAATCGAAGAAGCTGTATTGCATCTATGTAGCGATCGGCCAGAAGCGCTCGACCGTCGCGCAGATCGTCCGCCAGCTCGAAGAATCGGGCGCGATGGAATATACGATCGTCGTTGCCGCAACCGCATCCGAGCCCGCACCGCTCCAATTCCTTGCGCCCTACACGGGCTGCGCGATGGGCGAATATTTCCGCGACAACGGCATGCACGCGCTGATCGTTTATGACGATCTGTCGAAGCAGGCGGTCGCCTATCGCCAGATGTCGCTGCTGCTGCGCCGTCCGCCGGGCCGCGAAGCCTATCCTGGTGACGTGTTCTATCTCCACAGCCGTCTGCTTGAGCGTGCCGCCAAGATGAACAACGACAATGGCGGCGGCTCGCTCACCGCGCTGCCGATCATCGAAACGCAGGCGGGCGACGTGTCGGCCTATATCCCGACCAACGTGATCTCGATCACGGACGGCCAGATCTTCCTTGAAACCGATCTGTTCTTCGCCGGCATCCGCCCCGCGATCAACGTCGGCCTGTCGGTGAGCCGCGTGGGGTCGGCTGCGCAGACCAAGGCGATGAAGAAGGTGTCTGGCTCGATCAAGCTCGAGCTTGCGCAATACCGCGAAATGGCGGCATTCGCGCAGTTCGGATCGGACCTCGACGCCTCGACGCAAAAGCTGTTGAACCGGGGCGCACGCCTGACCGAGCTGCTCAAGCAGGCGCAGTTCGCGCCGATGCCGTTCGAGGAACAGACGCTGTCGATCTTTGCCGGCACCAACGGCTATATCGATGCGGTGCCCGTCAACCGCGTGACCGAATATGAGCAGGCGATGCTGGCCCACATGCGCGCGAACCACGCCGACATCCTCGCCGATATCCGCGACAAGAAAGACCTGTCGAAGGAAACGACCGAGGCGCTGAAGACCGCGTTGGCTGCGTTTGCAAAGACGTTCGCATAAGACTGGATAGATGAGCATCCTAGCCATTCTTGCTGCGTGGATAGCGCTGGCGACCGTTGCGACGGTATCGCCGGGGCCGGATACCGCCTTGGTGATCGCGCAGTCGGCGCGGCGGGGTCGTCGCGCGGGTTTGATGGTCGCGCTCGGCATCGGCGTCGGTAATCTCTGGTACGCAGCGCTCTTCGGCTTCGGATTGATGACCCTGCTCGCCGCGCAGCCGATGGTGTATTTGATCGTCAAGATCGTCGGCGCTGCCTATCTCGCCTGGATCGGCTTCAAGATGGTGCGCGCGGCAATCGCGGGCGGCGCGCATGAAACCAAGGCTTCGGCCAATGGGTCGCCGTTCCTGCAAGGGCTGATAACCAACATCCTCAACCCGAAGATCGCGTTGTTCTTTCTGGCGGCGATACCGCAATTTGCGGGCAATGGCCCCGATGCGCCGGCGATCGGCGTCGCGCTGATCGTCATCAACGGCATTATCAACATGCTCTGGCTCGCGATCGTCGCCGCCGGCGTCGAGCGAGCGGGCGCTAAGCTTCAACAGTCGAATGTGATGCGCTGGCTTGAAGGCATCATCGGTGTTGCGCTGATGGGCATCGCCGCGCGCGTCGCGTTTAGCAGGAATCACTAAATGGCCTCGCTTAAAGCCCTCAAGGTCCGCATCGGCTCGGTCAAGTCGACGCAGAAGATCACGCGCGCGATGAAGACCGTTGCCGCTGCCAAGCTGCGCCGCGCGCAGGAGGCCGCCGTGGCGGCGCGGCCCTACGCGCAGCGTATGGAAGCGGTGATGGCGAACCTCGCCGCCAAGGTGACGATCAGCGCATCGTCGCCCAAGCTGCTCGTGGGCACCGGCAAGGATCAGGTCCACCTGCTCGTCGTGGCGACTTCAGAGCGCGGACTTGCGGGCGGTTTCAACACCAACATCGTCCGTCTCGCGAGGCGCAAGGCCGACGAGTTGATCGCGCAGGGCAAGACGGTGCGGTTCTATCTTGCGGGCCGCAAGGCGCGGGTGCTGGGGCGTTTCTACCCCGCTATGATCCACAACGACCGTGACATGAGCGGCGCGCGCAACCCCGCCTTCGCCCATGCGCACGAGCTTGCTGCTGATCTGATCGCGCGGTTCGAAGCGGGCGAGTTCGACGTCGCGCACCTGTTCTTCTCGAATTTCCGCTCGGCTTTGGTGCAGGAGCCAGCGGTGCAGCAGATCATCCCGGTGCCACTGCCGGCCAAGAACGCGGCTGCCGATAGCGGCACGCTGGCGGCGGTCGAATATGAACCCGACGAGGAATCGATCCTCGCCGAGTTGTTGCCGCGCAACATCGCGATCCAGATTTACGGCGCGATGCTGGAGAACAATGCCGGCTTCTTCGGCGCGCAGATGACCGCGATGGACAATGCGACGCGTAACGCGGGCGACATGATCCAGAAGCTGACAATCCAATATAACCGCACCCGCCAGGCCGCGATCACGACCGAGCTGGTGGAAATCATTTCGGGCGCGGAAGCGCTTTAAGAACGAACAAGAAGGCAAGGAACGAAGCCATGGCAACTGCCGCAGACACGCTCGCCCTAAAGGCGATCACCAATAATGTAGGCCGCATCTCCCAGGTGATCGGCGCGGTCGTCGATGTGACCTTCGAGGACCAGCTGCCCGCGATCCTGAACGCGCTCGAGACGAGCAACAACGGCAACCGGCTCATCCTCGAAGTCGCGCAGCATCTGGGCGAGAACACCGTCCGCACGATCGCGATGGACGCGACCGAGGGTCTGACGCGCGGCCAGACCGTGACCGACACCGGATCGCAGATTCGCGTTCCCGTCGGCCCCAAGACGCTAGGCCGCATCCTGAACGTTATCGGCGAGCCGATCGACGAGCGCGGACCCGTCGGCCATACCGATACCGCTCCGATCCATGCCGATGCGCCGCTGTTCGTCGATCAATCGACCGAGAGCGCGATTCTGGTGACGGGCATCAAGGTCATCGATCTGCTCGCGCCTTATGCCAAGGGCGGCAAGATCGGCCTGTTCGGCGGTGCCGGCGTCGGCAAGACGGTGTTGATCCAGGAACTGATCAACAACATCGCCAAGGGCCACGGCGGCACATCGGTGTTTGCGGGCGTCGGCGAGCGGACGCGCGAGGGCAATGATCTCTATCACGAGTTCCTCGATGCCGGCGTCATCGCCAAGGACGCCGACGGGAACGCGATCAGCGAGGGATCGAAGGTCGCGCTCGTCTACGGCCAGATGAACGAGCCGCCGGGTGCGCGCGCCCGCGTCGCGCTGTCGGGTCTGACGATCGCCGAATATTTCCGCGATGTCGAAGGCCAGGACGTGCTGTTCTTCGTCGACAATATCTTCCGCTTCACGCAAGCCGGTTCGGAAGTGTCGGCACTGCTCGGGCGTATTCCGTCGGCGGTGGGCTATCAGCCGACGCTGTCGACCGACATGGGCGCGCTGCAGGCGCGCATCACGTCCACTAACAAGGGATCGATCACGTCGGTACAGGCGATCTATGTGCCTGCCGACGATCTGACCGATCCGGCGCCTGCAACGTCCTTCGCTCACTTGGACGCGACGACCGTGCTCAACCGCGCGATTTCGGAGCTTGGCATCTATCCAGCGGTCGATCCGCTCGATTCGACGAGCCGCGTGCTCGAGCCGCGTGTCGTGGGTCAGGAGCATTATGATACCGCGCGCGCCGTCCAGTCGGTGCTGCAAAAGTACAAGTCGCTTCAGGACATCATCGCCATCCTCGGCATGGACGAGCTTTCGGAAGAGGACAAACTGACCGTCAGCCGCGCCCGCAAAATCCAGAAGTTCCTGTCGCAGCCGTTCTTCGTGGCGCAGGTGTTCACGGGCATCGAGGGCAAGTTCGTACAGCTCGAAGACACGGTGAAGTCGTTCAAGGCAGTCGTCGAAGGTCAATATGACCATCTGCCCGAAAGCGCCTTCTACATGGTCGGCGGCATCGATGAGGCCATCGCCAAGGCCGAAAAGATGGCGCAGGACGCGTAACGGGTCTTAGCCCTCTCCTCTTCAGGGGAGAGGGTTGGGAGAGGGGTAGCGAGGCAGCGCCATCTCTCCAATACTGCCTCTCTCCCCCACCCTCTCCCCTGAAGGGGAGAGGGAAAAGGATAAGTAAAATGCTGCATTTCGAACTCGTCACGCCTGAAAAGCTCGTCCGCTCGGAGGAGGTCTATATGGTCGTCGTCCCCGGCAGCGAGGGGGATTTCGGCGTGCTCGAACATCACGCGCCGGTCATGTCCACCGTTCGCGACGGCGAGCTGCACATCTACAAGACCGAAAAGAGCGAGCCCGAAATGCTGCCGATCCGCGGCGGCTTTGCCGAGGTCAATGCGCGCGGGCTGACCGTGCTGGCCGAACAGGCGGGCTGACCCGACCGCCTGGCGCGCGGCGCCGCGCCGCAAAAGCAGCGATCAGCGGGCGCTCAATGTAGCGGTGGACGGCAAACCCCAACGCGAGCGCGAACCCGACTGCGAGACCTACGAAAATCACCGGCTGTCGGAACCCGTCGGCACCCGCCAGCCACACAGCCATCGCCATCGCAAAGACATGCGTCAGGTAAAGCGAATAGGACGAATCGCCGATCCGGCAAAGCAGTCGAGCCACTGCCCCGGATGGCGTCCGACCGATCAGCCCGGCCAGCACCAGCGCCCAGGGCAGCCCCCAGTCGATCAGCCGCGCGGGACCGCTGATGCCGCTCACCGCCTCGCTGAAATGCGCGCTCATCGGTACGCCGACGCCGAAGGCAACTTCGGACAGCAGCACCGCGACACCGACGATGGTCGTCACCCCCGCCCATCGCGGCAGGCTTCCCGCGTCGAACAGCAGCCACAACCCAACGCCAAGCGCGAATTCGGCCTGAAGCGGGTTGGCAATCAGGCGCAGCGGCGCCCAGCCCGGCTGGATGATCAACCCTACGAGCGCAGCACCGATGGTCAACCATAACAGCCGCCACACCGCCCGGCGCGGAGCGGCGTGTGCCGCCCCCGACAAGGCGATCGCGACCAGCGCATAAAAAGCGAATTCAAAACCGAGCGTCCACCCGACGAACAGCACCGGCGCATGATAACCCTGCCCGTCGAACACCGGCAGGATCGTCGCCGAATAGGCGATCGATTGCCATGCGAACGGCTCGCCGAACGGATCGACCAGGATGAAAGCGACACTGACGAGCAGGAACAGCGGCACGATCCGCTCGATCCGGCGGCCCAAGAAATCGCAGATCCCCGGCGCGGCACCGCTGCCCGCGATGACATGGGCCATGACGAACCCGCTGATCACGAAGAACAGATCGACCCCGCTCGATCCGATCACCGCGAGCGCCGGCCACGTGTCGGCAAGATCCCCCAGGCCGCCGCGCCGCGCGGCATCGACACTGTGCACGCCGACAACCATCAACGCTGCGATCGCACGACCGATCTGGATCGCTTCGAGGCGGGTGGGCGGCACGGCGCGCGGCAACATTTGCCCCCGATACGCGACGATCCTTTAAGGCCGGGTGCAGTGCGCGGCCGGCACAATCTGGTTAATCGATTGGTAAAGCCTGACGCCTATCGCTCGAGGTCGCACGCAACAGGGGCGACGGCATGGACGCGCTGCACGACAAGGCTGCCTTTGCCCGCGCCGCCGCGACCGGCAGCGCCGGGCACCCCACAAACGATCATTCCCGCGCCGGCCTGTCGGTGGGTGCGGTCATCGGCGGCATCGGCGCGATGTTGCTGGTCGATCAGATCCTGTTGTGGCGCTTCCTTGGCTTGATCGATGATGGCTCCATGGTGGCGCTTTCGGCGGTCGCGATCGCGGGCGCAGCCTGGGTCGTTCGCCGCCATGGGGACCCGAGCCTTGACCGAATCGGCTGGCGCACCCTCATCGGCGCCGCAGCCCTCGCAACCGGCCTGTTGCTGCTGGGCGGCGAGGGTCGCCTGTTCTACGCGCCGACCGACTGGCAGGTGCGCGGTGCGGTGCTCCGCGATTTGACGCTGTATCCCTGGCCGTTCGCCTACGCCGTCCATGCCGAGCCCGACCTGCTGCGCGCACCGCTCGGCATGTATCTGATCCCGGCGATGGCGGGCAAAATACTCGGCGGCTCGCGCGCGGCAGAATTCGCCCTGCTGGCACAAAATGCCCTAGTGCTGACAGGGCTGTTCGCGATCGGCGCGACGTGGTTTGCCGGCGCGCGCTTGCGCTGGGCGGCGGTGCTGATGTTCGTCGGGTTCAGCGGGATGGACGCGGTGGGCCAGTTGCTCGCGGGCCAGCCGCTGGCGATGAACCCCGAGCGCTGGAACCTGGCGGTCTACTCGGCCAATATCTCGCAGATTTTCTGGGTGCCGCTCCACGGCTTTGCCGGCTGGATCGGCGCGGCACTGTATTTGTCTCGGCGGATGCGCGGGATGCGGCTCGCCTGGTTTTTGGGGCCGTTGCCGCTGCTCGCATTATGGTCGCCATTGGCGTTGATGGGTATCCTGCCGTTCGCCGCGCATGCCGGGATCGTAGCGCTGCGACAGCGAAGAATCGGCATCGCCGACATCGCGGTGCCGGCGGCAGCCACGGTCATGGCGCTGCCGACCTTGCTCTACCTCGCCTCGGGCAGCGGCGCCGTCGGCGGCGGCGCGGCGGTGTTGCCGCTCAATCATTATCTCTCGCTCGAACTGCTTGAGGTTGCTCCCTATCTGCTCGGCCTGTGGTTTATCGGCCGCGACACTCGGTTCGGCGGGATGCCGACGCTAGCGCTGATCACGGTAATGCTGCTGGCGATGCCCTATGGCCAGATCGGCAGCTCGAATGACTTCGTCATGCGCGCGTCGCCGCCTGCGCTCGCCATCCTTGCACTGATGACGATCGATCGCCTGATGCAACCCCGCCGTCCCGGCGAGGCGCTGTGGCGCGGGGTGATGTTGGGCGCGTTGGCGATCGGGCTCAACACACCGGCGTTCGAGCTGTGGCATGCGGTTTCGCTGCCAAGGGCGCCGCAAATCCTGTGCAGCTATTTCGGCGTCGTGCCGGGGGGCTATGACACTTATGTCACCCCGATTTCGCATGTCTCACCACTGATCGCCCCGCGCCATCCGGCGAAGATCACGCCGCACGATCCTTCGCGTTGCTGGTCGGGGCCGTGGCCGGGGCCGATGATCTACCTCGATACGCGAGAGCGATAACGCTCAGCGTCGGCGACAAGCCGTCATCGTCACAACGCCTTCGCCGAAATCGCGACATTCCAGCGCCGGGTCACGACCCGCAAGCGCGGGTTTGCGGGCCTGAGGCAACAAGTCATTGGCGATCCACAAAATGCCGGTATCCGCCCTGCCCCCGGCTCGCTCGATCACCGCTGTGTTGGGGTCCTGCCGCTTGCCCAACCGGACGAGATCGACCGCGACAGGATGGCCGGCCCGCTTGAAGAAGAAACCGCCGACCTCACTCAGCCGCCCGTCATCCGACGCCGCACCGATCGGGCCATCCCACAGCATCACAACGCGCCGCGGCTCCGCTTCGGCAAGCCAGGCGGAGGGGCGTTCCAGATTGAAGAGGTGGCGAGGGTCGCGATCGGGCTCGGTCAGCGACGACGAAAGAATCGCGCCTGCCATCAAAAACATCACCGCGAAGACCACGATCACCGGCTTGGAATCACGCGGCATCATCGACCGCGCCCATAGCGCAAGCGCGAACAGCAGCGCCGGCATCGATGGCGTCAGATAACGCGGCGCGAACCCCGGCCACACAAAGCCGAACGCGATCATCAGCGCAACGCTGACGATGGCACAAAGCGACAGCACGAGCGCGGGGCTCGGTCGGGTCTGCGCGAATGCCCCTTTACGCATCGGCACAGCGAGCGACACCGCGACGACCGCGATGATCAGCGCGCCGTGAAGCGGCACCCCGAACACGAATGCCGGTATCGACACCAGATCGGACAGCGGCAGCGGCGCATAAGCGGCTTCATGCGCGCCTGCGTAGCGGCGCAGCATCGGCAGGTGAAATGCCGCCCATCCCGCCACCGGCACCAACGCGATCAGCGCCGGCCAGGTCCGCACCGCCACGCGGCGATGAACGATCAGATAGGCGATCCCCTGCACCGTCGCTGGGAGTGCCGCGTGATAATGGCTGAGCACCGCGATCGCCGAAATGCCCGTCCACCACAATGCGCGACGCGCGTTGGGGTGCTCGATCAGGCGGACAAACACGATTGCCTGGGCCACGCCGAGGAAGAACAGCTGGGGATAGCCACGCGCCTCTCCCGCAACGATGAAGCTCGGCACCCACAATAAACAACTCACCGCCCAGAACAGCCGGAGATCGCGGTCACGATCGCCCCGCCACAGGATCAACGCAGGTGCGGCGAAGGACAAAATCAGGCTGGGTGCACGCAGCGCCGCATCGCTCGATCCGGCGATCTTCTCCCACACCCATAGCGGCATGTAAAAGCCAGGTCCGGTCACTTCGCTGAGGCACCAGCCGATCAATGCTGCAACACTCGGCTGCGTCGCGATGACGCCGCTGAAGCTTTCGTCGAACCAGAAGGGTGCTCCCCAGCCATAAGCGATCCGGCCCGCGCCACCGATCGCGATCGCCGCTATCAGAAACACCCAGCGCCAATGCGCGGACAATTTCGCCCCGATGGTCGCCGGCCCAACTGCGGGTCCGGTCTCCAAAATAGATGTTGGCGATGCTCCGATCATGCGCCGGGTCATCGCACGCGCGCGTGAGGGAAGCCTTAACGCCTGTGTGCGCCGACCGATCAGGGCAGTTGTGGTTAGGAAATTATAAAAGCTTCCTGCTTATCGATTGGCTTAACCCATGAGGATAAAGCGGGAATGAGTGCATTCGGGCGACGCAGTGGCACCGGCAATACGCCACCAAACCGGCCTGCCTTTGGCGTTGCGCGGCCGATGCAGGGCGGCGGGACGACACGCCCTGTCGATCCTGAAGGCGGGGATCAGTTTCCTCCGCTTCCGCTCCCTGATTCGCCGATCATGGCCGATGATGCGCTGCTGACGGGCAACATGCCGGGCAGCCCGATGATGGCGAACACGACGCCGGGCAGCACGACCGATGCGCTCGCACGGCTCGCCGAACGCCAGGCAACGTCGGGCGACGCCGGCCAGTCGAAGATGGAGGGCTTTGAAACCTCCATCCACAAGATCAAGGAACAGGTGCTGCCGCGCCTGCTCGAACGCGTCGATCCCGAAGCCGCGGCAACGCTGAACAAGGACGAACTCGCCGAGGAATTCCGGCCGATCATCGGCGAGGTGCTTGCCGAGCTGAAACTCACGCTCAATCGCCGCGAACAGTTCGCGCTCGAAAAAGTGCTGGTCGATGAGTTGCTCGGGCTTGGGCCACTCGAGGAGTTGCTCGCTGATCCGAACATTTCGGATATCATGGTCAACGGCCCCGAGCAGACCTATATCGAGCGCAAGGGTAAGCTCGAGATCGCCAATATCCAGTTTCGCGACGAAGAGCATCTGTTCCAGATCGCACAACGCATCTGTAACTCGGTCGGCCGGCGCGTCGATCAGACGACGCCGCTCGCCGATGCCCGCCTCAAGGATGGCTCCCGCGTCAACGTCATCGTGCCGCCGCTCTCACTGCGCGGCACCGCGATCTCGATTCGTAAATTCTCCGCCAATCCGATCACGCTGGACATGATGGCGGGCTTTGGTTCGATGAGCCCGAAAATGGCGACCGTGCTGAAGATCGCTGGCGCGTGCCGCTTCAATGTCGTCATCTCGGGCGGTACGGGTTCGGGCAAGACGACGATGCTCAACGCCTTGTCGAAGATGATCGATCCGGGCGAACGCGTGCTGACGATCGAGGACGCTGCCGAACTCCGCCTGCAGCAGCCGCACTGGCTGCCGCTCGAAACGCGCCCGCCCAATCTCGAAGGCCAGGGCGAAATCTCGATCCGTGATCTCGTCAAGAACGCGCTGCGTATGCGGCCTGACCGGATCATCCTGGGCGAAATTCGCGGATCCGAGTGTTTCGATCTGCTCGCCGCCATGAACACCGGCCATGACGGCTCTATGTGTACGCTCCACTCCAACTCCCCGCGCGAGGCGCTGGCGCGTATGGAAAACATGGTGATGATGTCCGACATCAAGGTGCCCAAGGAAGCGATCAGCCGTCAGATCGCCGATTCGATCGACATGATCATTCAGGTGAAGCGCCTGCGCGACGGTTCGCGCCGCGTGACCAACGTTACCGAAGTGATCGGCATGGAGGGCCCCGTGATCGTCACGCAGGAGCTGTTCAAGTTCGAATATCTCGACGAAAGCGCCGACGGCAAGATCGTCGGCGAATATCGATCGATGGGCCTGCGCCCCTACACGCTGGAAAAGGCGCGGCAATACGGCTTCGATCAGGCTTATCTCGAGGCCACTCTGTAATATTCAGGGACGGACGGTTTCGGAGACGTTTGCACGGCATTCCCGCCGCCCCCGCTTCGCGCTAGTGAGCCACCATGCGCCTAAAAATCGCGATCCTGCCCCTGCTGATGATGTTGAACGGCGGTGCTGCGCCGATTCCCGGCACTGGCGTCGCCGTGCTGGCGAGCGATGCAGAGGCGCGGTGGGTGCCGTTCGATCTGACGCCCGGCAACCAGATCCGCTTCGTGATGGCGATCAACGGCAATCCGGCGATTGCCGTGCTCGATACCGGCGTCAGCGCCTCGGTGATGTCGCGCACTTATGCAGCCTCGGCGAAGCTGAAAGTCCAACCGCGCGGCAGCGCGAACGCGATCGGCGGCAATGTCGCGATCGGCTGGACCGCAACGCGCACCATCGCCTTTGGTGGGCTGGCGCGGCAGGGCGGCGGCATTTCCGTTACCGATCTGCCCGCGACCGCCACCGGCAGCGACCAGCCCGTCGATGTGCTGGTCGGTCATGATCTTGTCGACGCTTATGCCCTTGATATCGATTATGCGGCGATGCGGTTTCGCCTGTTGCCGTCGGGCCGGTTGCCGTTTCGCGGCGCCGGCGCGCCCCTGTCGGTTTCCGCCGACCAGAATGTCTATGTCACCGAATTGACGATCGCCGGGCGCAAGCTTCAGCCGATCGTTGTCGATACCGGCGATGGTTCGTCGATCACCTTGTCGCAGGAGGCGTGGGCGGCGACACGGATAGCACCGCTGCCGATGACGACAACGATCGCCTACGGCCTTGGCGGACCGCAAGTGACCCAATTGGC
The DNA here is from genome assembly GCA_038230675.1 of Sphingomonadales bacterium. GTDB lineage: Bacteria > Pseudomonadota > Alphaproteobacteria > Sphingomonadales > Sphingomonadaceae > Sphingomonas. Next base: position 82,668 of record JBBRMV010000007.1, read on the forward strand.
GATCGTGCCCGCCATCGCGATCGGACGGATGCAGGCGCGTGAGGTCGAAGTGCGGATCGAGCCACGCGGCGGTTTTTCGCAGACGATCGGCGCGGCTGGCCGGATCGGGTCGGGCCTGTTGCAGCATTTCCGGGTGCTGCTCGATCCGACTGCCGGGCATCTCGTCTTCGGCACCTCAGACAATGCCGATCTTTCGCCACTGCGCTCGACCAGCGGCATCCTGACGCGGACCGAGCGCGATCGGCTTCGCGTCCTCCACGTGATGCACGGCAGCCCCGCCGAGGCAACCGGATGGCGCAGCGGCGAGATGATCTGCACGATCGACGGCGCCGGCATCGCCAGCGATTATGAAAATAGCGGGATCGCCGGCTGGTCGGTCGATGCGCCCGGCCGCTCGGTAGCGCTCGGGCTGTGCGACGGCGGCGTCAGGCAATTGACGCTGCGCCAATTCTATTGACGACGCTCGACCGGCCGGGGCGGTGGCGCACGCCCGCGCTGCTGCTGGTCGCCATCGCGATCGGCTTGCGCTGCTGGGACTTCGGCAACCCCGTCATTCATGTCGATGAACAATATTACCTGCTTGTCGGCGATCGGATGTGGCACGGCGCCGTTCCCTATATCGACATCTGGGATCGCAAGCCGATCGGGCTGTTTCTGCTGTTCGCAGCGTTCCGGTTGCTGCCGGGCGACGGCATTCTCGCCTATCAGGCGATGGCGACGCTGTTCGCGGCAGCAACCGCGATTATCGTTCGTCAGGCCGCGCTGAAAATCGGCGCGGGCCGGGCCGGCGCGTTCGCAGCGGGCATCGCCTATCTGGTATGGCTGTCGTTGCTTGGCGGGCGCGGCGGGCAATCGCCGGTGTTCTACAATATGTTGATCGCGGGGGCGGGCTTGATCAGCCTGTCGCTGCCGTTGCTTGCCGATCGGCGGATGCGGTGGCGGATCCTCATCAGCGGGCTTTGCGCGTGTCTGCTCTCCGGCATCGCCATCCAGATGAAATATACGCCGGTTTTTGAAGGCATCTTTTTCGGGCTGGTGCATGGCTGGTATCTGCGCCGTGCCGGCGCAGGGTGGATAATGCTTGGCGGCGCAATGATCGGCCTGGCATTTGCGGGCGCCCTGCCCACGCTCGCCGCTATGGCCTGGTATCGTGCGCTGGGGCCTGCCGCCTTCGATGCTTTCTGGTTTGCCAATATCACCTCGATCGGCTTGCGCCCCGGCTATCCGATCGAGCAGATAGTAATGCGGCTGCTCGGCATCACCGCCCAATTGAGCCCACTGATCGCCGGTGCCGCGATCGCCTGGCGCTGGCGGCCGCGCGAGAGCACCACCGCCGCCGCTGCGATGATTGCCACAGGCTGGCTGATCGCAGCGCTGATCGGTTTTCTGGCGATCGGCACCTTTTTCGATCACTACGCGCTGCCGCTGATCGCCCCGCTTGCGATTGCGGCATCGATTGCGCTGGGGAACGCGCCGCGACTGAGGGTCGGTGCGCTGGGCATTGGGTTATTGCTGTTCGGCATCGAGCGCGCCTTCGTGCCGAACGATGCCGCCGGCGCGCGCGAGGTTGCGCGGCTGGTGCGCCTCAACAGCGGCAGTGAATGCCCCTATGTGTTCATCGGCGATACGATCACCTATCAACTCGCCGATGCCTGCCTGCCGACGGCTTACGCCTTTCCCAATCTGCTCGCCTACACAACCGAGCAGGGCGCGACCGGGATCGACGAAGCCGCCGAAGTTCGCCGCATCCTCAGCCATCGCCCGCCGGTAATCGTCAGTTCCGATCGTCGCCTTGCCATCTGGAATTTGGGAAGCGTCGCCGCGCTCAACCGTGCGCTCGGTGGCTATCGGCTGGTCTACACTACCCGCCGTGAATATTACCGCACTCGCGTCTATCTGCGGCGCGACCTGCCGCTCAGGCGTTGAGCGCGGCGACTGGGTGGCGGCCCCAGGCCCGGCCCAAAAGCCACCCTTGCGTCGGCTCAATCCGCCCGCCAAAGAGGCGTCGTCCAAGCCCTTCGCCCAAGGAGTCGAGATGCGTCACCCATTTTTGATCGCCACCGCTGCGACCGTCGCCACCGCTGCACTTGCCGGATCGGTCGCCGTTTATGCGGCAGCAGTCCAGCCAGGCCCTGCGCTCACTGCCGCCATCAAGGCACCTAGCCGCACGCCGGCCAATGTCGCCCGCGATCCCTTCCGCCACCCTGCCCAGACGCTCGCCTTTTTCGGGGTGAAGCCGACCGATACAGTGGTCGAGATCTGGCCGTCGGGCGGCTGGTACACCGAAATTCTTGCGCCCTATCTGTTGAAAGGCGGCCGCTACATCGCCGCCGCGCCAAGCGCCAATGCCCGCAAGGGCGTCCAGGAGCTGATCGCCGCCAAGCCTGCCGTCTATGGCAAGATAAGCTTCGCCACCTTCCCCAGCGCCGATGCGCCCGACCGGGTGCCCGCCGGGACCGCGGATGTCGTGCTGACCTTCCGCAACGTTCATAACTGGAGCTTCGGCGCAACCGACCAGACCCAGCCGGCATTCGACCAGATGTTTGCGATGCTGAAGCCCGGCGGTACGCTCGGCCTTGTCGAGCATCATCTGCCCGAAGACGCCAAGGGCATCACCGAGGCCAAGAGCGGTTACATGAAGCGTTCGTCGGTCATCGCGCACGCGACCAAGGCGGGCTTCAAGCTTGTTGCGGAAAGCCAGATCAACGCCAATCCCAAGGATACGCATGATTATCCCAAGGGCGTGTGGACGCTGCCGCCGAATTACGCCGAAAAGGATGTGGAGCGCGCGCGCTATGCCGCAATCGGCGAAAGCGACCGGATGACGTTGAAGTTCGTCAAGCCGAAATAAGCGCTGTGACCGATCCCATGCCAGACAGGATCGGTCCCTGGGAGCGGATCGTCGGGCCGGAGACGCACGGCGGCGATCGTGCCTTGACGATTGTCGGCATGATCGCGGCGGCTTTGCTGGCGGCGGCTGCAGCGATCGCCTCTGGCCCGATCTTCTGGCTGTGGTGGCAATGGTTGATCGTGCTCGCGGTCGCTACCGATCTGGGCGGCGGGATGATCGCCAATGCGTTGCCTTCGATCAAATACCGAAATCACACCCCGGGCACGCCCGACTGGCGGCATTTCGGCGTCGCCCTCATCCACCTCCATCTGCCGTTGATGGCATTGGTGCTGCCCAACATGATGCCTTGGCGGGTCGCGTGGCTTGGCTATGCCTGGCTGGTCGGCGGCACCGCGATATTGCTCGCCGTGCCAATGCGATGGCGATTGGCCGCCGGCCTGGCGCTCACCGCAATCGGCACCGTGCTGATCGCGCGGCTGTTGCCGATCGACGGCGCGCTCGGCTGGATGCCGCTGGCGCTGTTTGTAAAAATCCTCGCCGGGCACCTGATAGGGCCGGATCGCGCATAGGCTATTTGGCGAGCCGCTCGATCTTTTCGTGAAGCCGTGTCAGTTCGGCCTTTAGCGCTGCGATCTCGTCATCCTTGCCGGCGGCGGCATCGGTCGCTGCGCCCGGCTTGAAGGCGGCGGTCGCTGCATCGAACATCGCGATGTTGCGCTTGGCGATCTCCGCAAAGGGCGAATTGGCAAAGGCGCCCTCGACCGCCGATTTGAACTGCGCCTGATTACGGCGGAACCCCTCCATCGACGCTTCGAGATAGCCGGGCACCATCGCCTGCATCGAATCGCCGTACATCGAGATCAGCTGGCGCAGAAAATTCACCGGCAGCATCGTCTGCCCGCGCGATTCCTCTTCCATGATGATCTGGGTCAGCACATTATGGGTGATGTCGTCATCGGTCTTGGCGTCGACAACCTTGAAATTACGCCCCTCGCGCGTCATCGCAGCGAGATGTTCAAGCGTAATGTAGGAAGACGTCTCGGTGTTGTAGAGACGCCGGTTGGCGTATTTCTTGATGATGACGATGCCGTCTTCCGCTACCGATTTTTTCATAGTGCCGATCTTATCATGGGGAGCCACCGCGTGATTGAAGCGCCATTAACACCCTTTCATGCGGCACTGCAACACGGCCCCCGCCCCCTCCCCCTGTTCCTTGCGATGTTGCGCAGCGAAACCGCAGCATCGCCCGAGCGGCAACGCGCCGCACTGGCCGGGCTTGCCGCCTATCAACAGGCGCCGCGTGGTCTCAGTAGGCGGCTAGCGCGCGTTTGGCGAAGGCGGGGCCGGGCCGTGCTGCGCGATTATGGCGGCGAAGGACAGCCGGTGGTTTTCGTACCCTCGCTGATCAACCCGCCGCATATCCTCGATCTCACGACGAGCCAGTCGTTGCTGCGCTGGCTTGCGCGCACGGGACGGCGCACGATGCTGATCGATTGGGGCACGCCCGACGAAAGCGCCCGCGACATGGACGTGACCGCGCATGTCGAAGCGCTGCTCGTGCCCTTGATCCGCAAGCTCGATCAGCCGCCGATCCTGGTCGGCTATTGCCTGGGCGGCACGATGGCGGCGGCGGCGGCCTGCCGAACGCCCGTGGCGGGGCTGGCGATGCTGGCTGCGCCCTGGCGGTTCACCGGATTTGGCGATGCGGCCCGGGCGCGGATCGCGGCGCTGTGGACGTCGGCGAAACCGGTGTGCGAAAAGCTCGGACTGGTGCCGATGGAGGTGTTGCAGGCGGGTTTCTGGCAGCTCGATCCGGCCAAGACGGTGCGCAAATACGAAGCATTCGGGGCGCTCGATCCGGGTAGCGATGCAGCACGCGGGTTCATCGCGCTTGAGGATTGGGCCAATGCCGGCGCGCCGCTGCCCTACGCCACTGGCCGGCAATTGTTCGAGGATTTCATCGGAGGCGACACGCCCGGCAAGGGGAATTGGTCGATTGGCGGGGCACCGATCGATCCTGCGGCGCTGGACTGCCCAAAGGTGGATTTCGTATCGCTGAGCGACCGGATCGTGCCCGCCACCAGCGCCATCGGGTTTTCGGACCGGCGCGAACTCGGCGCGGGCCATGTCGGCATGGTCGTCGGCGGCCGCGCGCGGGCGCAGCTGTGGGAGCCGCTTGCCGACTGGATAAGCGCCGTTGCCGGGTCTAGATAGGCGCCGCAATAAAGCCCACAGCAAAAACTTCGTCCGCACAGGAGCCCTTCCCATGACCGATATCGTCATCACCGCCGCCAAACGCACGCCGGTCGGCAGCTTCCTGGGTGCTTTTGCGGCAACGCCTGCGCACGAGCTTGGCCGGATCGCGATCGAGGCGGCGATGGCGCAGGCGGGCATCACCGGCGAGGACGTGTCCGAAGTGATCATGGGCCAGGTGTTGACCGCGGCGCAGGGCCAGAACCCCGCGCGCCAGGCATCGATGGCCGCCGGTATCCCCAAGGAAGTACCCGCATGGGGCGTGAATCAGGTCTGCGGATCGGGGCTGCGCGCGATCGCGCTTGCCGCCCAAGCCGTGATAGCGGGCGATGCCAAGGTGGTGATCGCCGGCGGGCAGGAATCGATGTCGCTTTCGCCGCATGCGCAATTCCTGCGTAGCGGGCAAAAGATGGGCGATCTCCAGCTGATCGACACGATGATCAAGGACGGGCTGATCGATGTGTTCAATGGCTATCACATGGGCATCACCGCCGAAAACCTCGCCGAGCGCTATCAGGTGACGCGCGAGCAGCAGGACGCATTCTCGGTCGCATCACAGAACAAGGCGTCTGCGGCGCGTGCGGCGGGCAAGTTCAGGGACGAGATCGCTCCGGTCACGATCAAGGGCCGCAAGGGCGACACAATCGTCGAGAATGACGAATATATCCGCGACGGCGCGACGATCGATGGCATTGCGGGCCTGAAACCCGCCTTCAGGAAGGACGGCACCGTCACTGCCGCGAACGCCAGCGGCCTGAACGACGGTGCGGCGGCACTCGTAATCATGTCGCGCGAGGAGGCCGATCGTCGCGGCAGCACGATCATCGCGCGGATTGCGAGCTGGGCATCGGCGGGCGTCGATCCGGCCTTCATGGGGATCGGGCCGGTGCCCTCGAGCCGCCGCGCGCTGGAAAAGGCCGGCTGGGCGATCGGCGATCTCGACCTGATCGAATCGAACGAGGCGTTTGCCGCGCAGGCACTGTCGGTCAACAAGGAACTCGGCTGGGATGCCGACCGAATCAACGTCAATGGTGGCGCGATCGCGATCGGCCATCCGATCGGTGCATCGGGCGCACGCGTGCTGACGACGTTGCTCTATGAGATGGGCAAGCGCGATGCGAAAAAGGGCCTGGCCACATTGTGCATCGGCGGCGGCATGGGCATCGCGATGTGCGTCGAACGCGGATGATGGTGCGCTAGGACGCGCATCGTCTCAGCGAGGTTCCGGCAGAAGATAAATGCTGGATTTTGCAATGTTTTAACCGCTGCGCGATCGATACGTATGGCGGTTTGTTATTATGTGACATCTTCGACACACAGTCACAAAATCTTCAAAAACAGTTCATTTGGCGTTCATCTAAGATTGCGGCGCGGGCCACTTCGCGCTTCAATGTCGTTGATTGCGGTCATCCCGCCAATGCAATCAGGGGCACGAAATGAAGATCAGGCTGTTGATGGGTGCGACGGCACTCGCTGGAATTCTCGCATATTATCCGGTGGTGGCTGCAGCGCAGACCAAAGCAAGCGGCAATGAAGCCGTTACCGACGCAGAGGGCAAAGCTGCCGACAAATCCGAGACAATCCTGGTCACCGGATCGCGCATCCCGCGCCCCGAATCGGACGGTGTCCTCCCCGGCGTCCAGGTTTCGGCACAGCAGATCGAGGCACGCGGCTTCACCAACGCGCTCGAGGCGTTGAACGATATTCCGCTCGTCGGGCCCGGCGCCACGCCGCTGACGGGCAATAATGGCGGCCAGGCGGCAAGCCTTGGGTCGGCATTCGTCGATCTTCTCGATCTCGGAACGTCGCGCACGCTGACGCTGGTCAACGGACGCCGCTACGTATCGGGCAATTCCGCGACTCTGTTCGTCGATGCCAACGCAACGGGCAGCCAGGTCGACGTCAACACCATTCCTTCCTCGCTCATCAAGCGGATCGATGTCGTCACCGTCGGCGGCGCTGCGGCTTATGGGTCGGACGCCATCGCAGGCGTCGTCAATTTCATCCTGAAGAGCGATTTTGAAGGGTTGGAGGTCGGCGGCCTCGCCGGCATTTCCGATCGCAAGGACGCCGCGCAATATCAGCTGCGCGCCACCGCCGGCCATAATTTCCTCGATGGCCGAGCCAATTTGACGATCGCGGCGGAATATACCCGCAGCGACGGCGTTCAGGCCGATGCGCGCGAATTCCGTTTGGAGCGGGCAGCGACGCTCACCAATTATGCCAACGGCAGCGTGCGCAATCCGGCCTTTGCCTCGGCGATCATCGATGTTCAGGGGGCAAACAACGGCGCGTTCTTGCGCAATACCGATGACGGCCAGCCCGCCACGGGCTATGGCGCGGGGCTCGTCAATCAAACGTTGAGCTTCAACGGCACGATCCTGAATACGCTGACCGCGCCGCCGGTCTATTACACGCCGCTGACGCAGACGGTGGGCACCACGGTCCGCACGAGCAATTTCATCGCCCTGCAAAACGGCATCGGCGCCGTTGGCAACACCGTCAACACGCCGCAGAATACAACCGTTGCGACGCCGAACCAGACCTTCTTCAACACCGCGGTTCAGCTCGTCAACGGCCTGCCCGGTGCCACGCTGATCAGTGGCAATGGCCTCAACGGTCGCACCACGCCGATCGCCAACCTTCCGATCACGACCTTTGCGCCAACCGCCCTGCCGACGGGCGTCACCGCGGCTCAGGTGTTCACGCAGTTCAACATCACCCCGCCCGCAGGCGCGACGGCAACGCAGCTCAGTACGTTGGCGATCAACGTGTTGCAGGCCAACCGGCCAACGGCGCGCGAATTCTTCGCCAACAACCCCGGCGTCAATGTAAATGCCTTTATCGGCACGTTCATTCCCGGCATTCCCCGGATCGCGAACACCAACACCACGCTGGTAACGGTGGCGGGTGTGCAGGTGCCGCAAAATCAGGTGCTGCCATTCATCGCGGTGCCGCTTGAATTCAACACCGACGGATCGATCCGCCCCTACACCGCCGCCACGCTGACGCCGACGCTGCAGGGCACGATCGCCCAGGCACCGGGCTCCAATGGTGGCTTTTCACGCTCCGTCGAAAATATCGTCCTGCGCACGCAGCAGGATCGCTATATCGGCAATCTGCTTGGCAAGTTCGACATCACCGACAATATCACGCTGTTCACCGAAAACCTGTTCTCGCACGTCGAAAACGTATCGGTGCGCAATTCTCCGAGCCAGAATTTCATCACGACCGGCGCCGAAAACGCAGCGCTCGTGCTCAACGTCAACAACCCCTATCTGAGCGCCGCCAATCTGACTGCGCTCGACGCCGTCGGCATCAACGCGGCCACCAACGGTGGCTCGTTCGCGCTCACTCGGCAGAACCAGGATATCTTCGGCAACAATCCGTTTAAGAACACATCCGACACCTATCGCATCGTCGGCGGCGCGCGCGGGCATTGGGACATGTTCGGACATAAATGGTCGGCCGAGGCATCGGGCACCTATGGCAGCAGCAAGCAGCTGACCGAGACGACACAGATCAACGATATCGAATATCAGCTCGCGCTCGATGTCGTGCGCGATCCGGCGACGGGCACGATCCGTTGCCGTTCACAGCTGTTTCCCGGTCAGTATCTGGGCCGCACGCCCCTCGGCACCGTTGCCAATCTGACGCGGACGCCTGGCGCCGACGGGCTGCCGACCGAAACCGTTTTCACGCCGACGATTACGCAGGATCAGATCAATCGCTGCCAGCCGCTCAATCCGTTCGGCTATGATCAGATGTCGCAGGCATCGAAGGATTATGTCCGGCAGAACGTGCTGTTCTCCAACCTGTCGACACAAACCTATTTCCAGGCGTCGTTCTCGGGCGCGTTCTTCAACCTCCCGGCGGGTGAACTCGCGATCTCGGGCAATGCCGAGTATCGCCGCGAAACGCTCGATTTCCGCTCGGATGCGCTCAACCAGCTCGGACGGGGCCGTGCGGCGCCTTCTGCCCAGACGCAGGGCAGCACGCGCACGATCGAATATGGCGGTGAAGCGCGTATCCCGATTTTCGGACGCGATTTCGCGCCGTTCCTCGGATCGTTGGTGCTCAACCCGTCGGTTCGCCTGTCGCAGCAATCGGGAAGCGCCTCGTCGTTCCGCAATCTTGCCGGCAATGTGATTTCGCCGACGGCCAATGGCGAACAGGCGCTGATCTGGTCGGGCGCGGGGGAGTGGCAGATCACGCGGGACATCAAAATCCGCGGTAACTACAGCCAGTCGATCCGCCAGCCTTCGGTCGTCGAACTGTTCCTCGGCGGTCAGCCCGCTTTTGCGACGCCGACCGATCCGTGCGGCCCAGCCAACATCGATTCGGGTGTTTCCGGCGTAACACGGCGGGCCAACTGCCGAGCAGATGTCATTTCGCGCGGCCTGGCGACGACGTCGACGACGGCGGACGCATTTCTGGCGACCTTCGTGCCCAATCCCAACGCCCTGCCCGGCACCTTTGCCGGCGCCCCCGGGCTGTCGCCGGAACGCGGCAAGAGCTGGACCGTCGGCGCCATCGTGACGCCGCGCTGGGTACCCGGGCTGACCTTGTCGGCTGATTACATCAACCTCGATCTGACCAACATCATCCAGCCGACCTCGCTCGCTCAGGCGCTGCAATTCTGCTACGAAAGCCGCACCTTTCCCGATACTTCTGCGCAAACCGGCGCCAATACCTGCGGATTCTTCTCTCGCCAGGCCGATTTCCAGGTCGCATCGGGCTTCGCATCGGGCTTCATCAACCTGTCGGCAACGCAGCTGCGGGCATTCTCGATCGCGGGCAATTATTCGTTCGCGCTGCCTTGGAATGTCGGCGATTTCAACATTCGCGGCAACGGCTACCACCTGGTGAACTACACCGAATCGGCCGCTGGTGATTTCTCCGATGCGACCGAGTCTGCGGGCACCTTCAATCGACCCGAATGGGAGGTCCAGGTTGCGGGCCGTTACCAGAAAAAGGGCTATTTCGCGCAGGTTACATGGAACTGGCGTGCAGAGACGCGGCTGTTCACCAACGGCGCGCCTTCGACGATCGAGAATTTCCCGAACGTCATCTACCCATCGACGAGCACCTTTGACGTCGTGGTTGGGCTGGAGGCGACCAAGAATTTCCGCATCCAGTTCAACGTCGTCAACCTGACCGACACGACCTATGCCGGGCAGAACGGCCTGTTCAACGGCGCATATGTCGACCAGATCGGTCGTCGTTTCCAGCTGTCGTCGGTGATCAAGTTCTGACGCGCTGTTTCTGACAAAAACTGGGGGTCGTCCGGCAACGGGCGGTCCCTTTTTGTCGTGGGGTCAGCTCCAGCAGCGCTCGAAGCGATTGCCGAGCCCGGTCAGCAATTCATATTGCGACATGCCGGAAATCGCCGCCGCGCCGGGCAGGTCGAACGCGAGCGATACCCAGTCTCCTTCGGTGAGCGCGGGCGCTGCATCGACGCCGATAGCGATCAGGTCCATCGACACGCGGCCCAGCACGGGCAGGTCGCAACCATCCGCCTGCGCCCGGCCAACGCCCGAAAATCCTCGCCAATAGCCATCGGCATAGCCGACGTTCAGTATCGCAACCTCGGTATCGGCGGCCGCAGTGAAGGTCGCTTCATACCCTATCGACTGCCCATTTGTCACACGCCGGCGCTGAAGGATTTGCGCTTCTGGAAAGGCGACCTGCCGGACCAGCCCGGCTTGTTCCGCGCGCATCACGCCGCCGTATAGCGCAACGCCGGGCCGCGTCAGATCGAAGGCATAATCGGCGCCGAGTGCGATCCCCGCCGAATTGGCAAGGCTCATCCGCTGCGCGCCCGCTCGCCCCTTCAGACTGGCAAAGGCGGCGAGCTGGCCCGCGTTCATTGGCCCATCGGTATCGGCACAGGCAAGATGGCTCATCAGCGTGTCGATCGCCAGGCCATCGAGCAGCCCCGATGTTGCCTCATCGATCGACAGGCCGAGCCGGTTCATCCCGGTATCGATCATCACGTCGCAGAGGCCGCCGCCCGCCTGCCGCCAGCGTGCAACCTGGCGGGCGGTATTGAGCACCGGGCGGGCGATGCCGGCTCTTGCTATCTCGATATCCTCTGCGCGGACGCCGTGAAGGACCGATACCGACGCACCGAGCGCCGCAAGCTCTTCGGCCTCTGCCCAGGTCGCGACGAAGAAATCGCGGCATCCGGCTGCTGCAAGCCTTGTCGCAACAGCGACGGCCCCCAGCCCATAGCCATTGGCCTTCACCGCAGCCCCGCACTTGGCAGTGCCGCTTGCCGCTGCAAGCGCACGCCAATTGTCGGCAAGGGCAGCGCCATCGAGGCGCAGGCGGAGCGGGGCAGTGATCATGATCCCGCCGCGTTACCGGGCGCGCGTCCGGTGCGCTAGTGGTGCGCGGCCGCCTTTGGCGGGTCCTTGAGCCATAGCAACGTCACGATGAGCGCCAGCGCAACGACCGCCAGCGTATACCACAGCCCGCCATAAGGATTGCCGCTGCGCGCGACGATATACTGGCTGATAAACGGCAGAAATCCGCCGAAATAGCCGGTACCGATATGATAGGGGATCGACATAGAGCTATAGCGGATGCGCGGCGGGAACATCTCCGCCAGCAACGCCGCAACGGGCCCATAAGTGATGCCGGCAAGCGCGCTGAGCGTAATAATCGCAAGCAGGATAATTGCGATATTGCCCGGCGACGGAATCACCTTGCCCAGATTATACCCGTTCGCGGTCAGCGCGGCATCGAGCGCCTCGGGTCGGGTATCCTGCTGCGTCAACCCGCCGATGGTCACGACCGTGGCGGGCGCCGGCACGGTGGTGTAGGCGACGCCCTTTTTCGAGAAATAATCGAGCAGCCGGCCGCATTCGTCTGCCTGTTCCTTGTCGAAAGGGCTGTAACGGCAGGCAGGCCCCGAAACGACGACCGGCGCGCGCGCCGCCGCCTGGGCCATCCCGGGATTGGCGGCGCCACCGATCACCCAAAAGATCGGGAACAGCAGGATCAGCGTCAACGCGTAACCAAGCACGATCGGGGTCTTGCGGCCGATCTTGTCGGACAGCCAGCCGAAGACAATGAACCAGACGAGCCCTGCGGCTGCCCCCACCCCGACGATCAGTTGCGCGGTCGTCTCCTCCACCCGCATCGTCGCCTGGAGGAACGACAGTACGGTGAACATCGCGGTGTACCAGATCACCGTCAGCCCCGCCGCGATGCCGAACAGCGCGACGAACAGCCGCTGGAGATTGCCGGGATAGGTAAAGCTTTCGATAAACGGGTTCGCCGCTGTCTCACCGGCTTCCTTCATCTTCTTGAAAACAGGGCTTTCTGACAGCTTCAACCGCATCCACAACGACACCGCGAGCAGTGCCAGGCTGAAGATGAAGGGCAGTCGCCAGCCCCATGCCTCCCAGCTATCCGGCGGGATGACCACCTTGGCGATCAGCACCACCGCCAGCGACAGGATGAAACCACCCGCGACGCTTGCCTGAATGAAGCTGGTGTAAAAGCCGCTCTTGCCCGGCGGCGCATGCTCGGCGACATAGATCGCCGCGCCTCCATATTCTCCGCCCAGCGCCAGCCCTTGGAGAACGCGCAGCAGGATGATGATCGCAGGGGCTGCCAAGCCAATCGATGCCGCCGATGGCACCAGCCCGACTCCGGCCGTCGCGAGGCCCATTAACGTGATCGTCACCAGAAAAGTGTATTTGCGGCCCCAGCGATCGCCAAGAAAGCCGAACAGTACCGCACCAAGCGGCCGAAAGCCGAAACCGACGGCAAATCCCGCCCAGGCGAGCAAGGTCTGCACCGTTTCATTGCCCGCGGGGAAATAGGTGCGGCCGATGATGCCGCTCGCTGCCAGCGTCCCGTAGATAAAGAAATCATACCATTCAAAGACGGTGCCGAGCGAGGAGGCGGTGATGACGAGCCGGATATCCTGCGCGCTGGGTTCGCTTGCCACATCGTCCGCCGCTATGCTTGCCATGCTGTGCTCGCCATTGTCGCTCCCCTGTCGCTTTGTGCGCAGGATTAGCCGGTTTGCGGCTGGCGGCAAGTATCGCGGTCGATCAACCCTCGCGGTCGAGCATCTTGATGATACCCGAAAAATCGCGCCCGCCTTCGCCTTCGTCCATGAACCGCTGATAGAGTTCGGCCGCCTTCGCGCCCATCGGGGTCTCAGCACCCGCCTGCTCTGCCGCCGCCATCGCCAGCGTCAGGTCCTTCAGCATCAGCGCGACCGCGAAGCCGCCCTGATAATCGTGATCGGCGGGCGTCTCGGGTCCCACGCCGGGCATCGGGCAATAGCTCGTCATCGACCAGTTCTGCCCTGACGAAACCGAGGAAATATCGAAGAATTTCTGCGGATCGAGCCCGAGTTTCTGTGCGAGCAGGAACGCCTCGCACGTCGCGACCATCGACGCACCGAGCAACATATTGTTGCAGATCTTCGCCGCCTGCCCTGCGCCATTGTCGCCGGCATGGATCACCGCCTTGCCCATGTTGAGCAGCAGCGCTTCAGCGCGCTCGAATCCACTTTCGCTGCCGCCGATCATGAAGGTGAGGGTCCCCGCCGCAGCCGCCGCAATCCCGCCCGAAACCGGCGCGTCTACCGTAACCAGGCCCTTCGCCGCAGCCGCCTCCGCGACGCGCTTCGCGGTTGCGACATCGATCGTCGAGCAATCGATGAGCAGCGTCGAGGGTTTGGCAGTGGGAAGAACCGATTCGGTGTAGACCGCTTCGACATGTTTGCCCGTGGGCAGCATCGTCACCACGACTTCGGCGCCGTCGATCGCCGCCGCAGCGTCGTCGGTCGGCAGGCAACCCGCCGCCTTGGCGCTCGCCAATGCGTCTGGCGAAAGATCGAACGCGCGCACGTCATGCCCGGCCTTAGCGAGGTTCGCGGCCATCCCGCCGCCCATGTTGCCGAGACCGATAAAGGCGATGCTCGTCATGTTATTTGCCACTCCAGTTGCCGGCCCGCTTTTCAACGAAGGCCGCCATGCCCTCTTTTTGGTCCGCCGTGCCGAACAGGGCGTGGAACAGCCGGCGTTCAAACGCGATACCCTGCGTCAGCCCGGTCTCGAACGCCGCGTTGACCATTTCCTTGTTCGCCTTGACCGCCAGCGGGGCCATGCCCGCGATCTCGCCCGCCGTCTTCACCGCTTCGTCGATCAGGTCCGCCGCCGGGACGATCCGACTGACCAGTCCAGCGCGTTCGGCTTCGGCTGCGTCCATCATCCGCCCGGTCAGGCACATCTCCATCGCCTTGGCCTTGCCGACCGCGCGCGCCAGCCGCTGCGATCCGCCCATGCCGGGGGAGACGGCGAGCTTGATCTCGGGCTGGCCGAATTTCGCGGTATCGGCCGCCAGGATGAAATCGCACATCATTGCCACTTCGCAGCCGCCGCCCAGCGCATAGCCCGCCACTGCGGCGATGATCGGCTTGCGGGTCGCGGTCACCCGGTCATAGCCGGCGAAGTGATTGGTGCCGAACATTTCGGCAAACCCCATCGCCTGCATTTCCTTGATGTCGGCGCCCGCCGCAAACGCCTTTTCGCTGCCGGTCAGCACGGCGCAACCCTGCCCGTCATCCGCATCGAACGCGGCGAGCGCAGCGATCAACTCGCTCAAAACCTGCGAATTCAACGCGTTGAGCGCTTGCGGTCGATTGAAGGTGATGAGTGTGACGGGGCCACGCTGTTCGACGAGGAGAGCTTCATAAGTCATTTGGTGGCTCCTTCAGGCCGGCGTCCACGCTTCATCATCGGGCAGCGGCGCGAAAATCTGATCGATGAGATGGAGTGTCACTTCTTCGGGCGTCGCAGGGTCCCAGCGCGGCGCGTTGTGCTTGTCGACAATCACCGCGCGCACCCCTTCCAGAAAATCATGCCGCTGCACCACATGCGCGCCGACCGCATATTCCTGCCGCATCTCGTCGGCAAAATCATGCATCGCCGCGCCTTCTCGAAGCAGCCGCAAGGACACTTTCATCGTCTGCGGCGATTTGGTGCGCAACAATTTGAGCTGTGCCTGCGCCCATTCGCCATCTGCGTCCGCAAGAGCGGCGAACACCTCCTCGAGCACGTCGGATGCGAACAAGCGATCGATTTCATGCCGATGCGCGATGATCTTTGCCGGCAACGGCGGCGCTGCCAGTTCACCAAGGATTGCGTCGATCGCGCGCGGATCGGCGATGATTCGGGCTTTCGCCTCCTCGATCGAGGCGCTCGGCAGGTAGTGCGTTGCCAGCCCCAGCGCGAGGCATTCGGCGCCGTCGAGCCGATGCCCGGTTAGCGCCAGAAACTGACCCATGCGGCCCATCAGCCGCGACAGATACCAGCCACCGCCGACATCGGGGAACAGCCCGATGCCCGTCTCCGGCATCGCCAACCGGGTGTTCTCGGTCGCCACGCGAAACCGGCAGGGCAACGAGATGCCGACACCGCCGCCCATCGTGATCCCATCCATGAACGCGACAACAGGCTTCGCATAGGTGAACAGCTTGTGGTTCATCCGGTATTCGGTGTGGAAGAATGCACGCGCCTCGACACCGTCCTTCGCCCCGCTCTCCGCAAGCATCCGGATATCGCCGCCCGCGCAAAAGCCCCGCGACTTTTTGGGATCGCCATCCGGCGCGGGGGCATGATCGATCAGCACCGCCTCGATATCGAGATCGATCCGCCATGCCTCAAGCGCATCGAGCATTGCCGCGCACATCGCCGTATTGAGCGCATGCAACGCCGCCGGACGATTGAGCCGAATGCGCGCCACCTTGCCATCGCAAGACGTCAAAACGTCAGTGGTCACGAAACAGGCCCGGCAAAATGCATCTCCGCGTCTCCGCGCCTCCGCGTGAAAATAAGGGATTTGTTCACGCGGAGGCGCGAAGGCGCGGAGAAGGATAATTTAAGCGCTTGCGCGCGGGCCCCGATCATTGCCGGGTCAGTTCGCGGCCGATGATCATCCGCATCACCTGGTTGGTGCCCTCAAGGATCGAATGCACCCGCAGATCGCGCCAGAAACGCTCGATCGGATAATCCATCAGATACCCGTAACCGCCGTGCAATTGCAGCGCCCGGTCGGCGACCATGCTGCCAGTGTCGGTCGCCAGCCGCTTTGCCATCGCGGCGAACTTGGTCTTGTCGGGCGCGTTGGCAGTCACCTTCGCGGCGGCCATATACAGCAGCGCACGCGCCGCCTCCAGATCGGTCGCCATGTCGGCGAGCATGAACTGCGTGTTCTGGAAATCGCTGATCGCCGTGCCGAATTGCTTCCGGCTGCGGGTGTAATCGATCGCCTCGTCGAGGCACCGCTGCGCACCGCCAAGTGAGCAGGCGCCGATATTGAGCCGTCCGCCGTCGAGCCCCATCATCGCGATGCGAAAGCCCTCGCCCTCTCCTCCGACGCGGTTCTCAACGGGCACGCGCACCTCATCGAAAATTACTTGCGCGGTGGGTTGCGAATGCCAGCCAAGCTTGCGCTCGTTGGCACCGAAGCTGACGCCGGGCATGTCCTTTTCGATCACGAGACACGAAATGCCTTTGGCTCCGTCCTCACCAGTCCGGACCATCGTCACATAAATTTCGTTCTCGCCCCCGCCCGAAATGAACTGCTTGCTTCCTGTGACGACATAATGATCGCCATCGCGAACCGCCTTTGTTTTCAGGGCGGCGGCATCTGACCCCGATCCCGGTTCGGTCAGGCAATAGCTGGCGATATTGTCCATCGTCACCAGCGCGGGGAGATATTTGGCCTTTACGCCATCCGACCCGAACCGATCGATCATCCAGCTCGCCATATTGTGTATGGAGATGAATGCAGAGGTCGACGGGCACCCATAAGCCATCGCCTCCATGATCAGCGCAGCCTCAAGCCGGCCGAGATTGATACCACCCGATTCCTCGCTGACGTAGATGGACGCAAAGCCGAGTTCCGCCGCCGCCTTGATCGTTTCCCGGGGAAACATGTGTTTTTCATCCCACTCGGCAGCGTGGGGTGTAATCCGGTCGGCCGTGAATTTACGCGCCAGATCCTGGATCTCGCGCTGATCGGGAGACAAGTCGAATTGGGTCATGGCGATGGTCTTAATCGGCTTTGACGGCGATTCCCATAGCGCGAGTGGACGATGCCCCGAGCGGTCGTCATAACAGCGCTGCAATGAGCCAAATCATCCTGATCGTGCTGGTGATTCGCGTGCTTGCGATCGGTCAGGTGCTTTTGATCGCACTCGTCATTGCCCGCGGTGGAGCACCCCGCCGCTTACGGCTGGCCACGGGGGTGTTGCTGCTCTGCGTCTGCGGCTATCTGACGCTGCAGACGCCGCTGTTCGGCCTGTTGCGGGGGCCGCTTTGGCCGTTGATCACATTGGGCGCGCAATTGGTGCCGTTCGCGCTTTGGGTATTTGCCCATATGTTGTTCGAGCGGCGCGTCGATTGGAGGATCGGCGCGGCTGCGGGCCTCAGCATCACGCTTTGCTGGATCATTCTCTATTTTGGCTATATTGCTGAAATGTCTCCAACAAGTCTGCGCTTTCTTGTCCCCATCTTCGCGCAGCGCGGGCTCCACCTGCTCTTGCTCGGCCATACGATGTTGATCGCTCTGGCAGAGCGCGGCGATGATCTGATCGAGAAGCGCCGCACGCTCAGAGTGGGGTTCGTAATCGTCGTCGCGGCGCTGTCAGTGATGGTCATCCTGTCCGAATTTGCGTTTGGCTTCGATAATATGCCGCAGCCCGCGCTGTTGATGCAGGCCATCACGATCCTGACCGCTGCCTTCGCGCTGGGCGCGGCATTGTTGCAAAGCGATGCCGACATTCTGTTCGATCCGGCCGCCCCGCAAGCATCGACGATACCGTTGCTCAGCCCGGCCGAGCATGTGTTGAAACAGAAGCTGGACGCTGCGGTAGCGGAATCGGTCTACCGCGAGATGGCGTTGACGATCGGCCAGCTGGCCGATCGGCTTGGCGTGCCCGAACACCGGTTGCGCGCGTTGATCAACCAGCGGCTCGGCTTTCGCAACTTCTCTGCTTTCCTCAATCATCATCGCATCGGCGAAGCCAAGCGGCTGCTGGCCGATCCTGCGCATGTTTCGCTGCCGATTCTCACCATCGCGATGGATTTGGGTTATGGCAGCCTCGCCCCCTTCAACCGCGCCTTCCGCGAGGATACCGGGCAAGCGCCGAGCGATTTCCGCCGCAGTGCCATCCTCGGCAAGTGAAAATTCTCGATCGATTCCAGAATCGATGGTATTTTTCCATCACGACGCAGCTTCGTCAGCAAAATTCCGCTCCACATCGATCGTCAATTGAAATGGAGACCCGCCCGTGATCGATTTCGCCCTACTGATCGGCCAACGCCTCGTCCATTCGGTGGAAATAGAATTCGTTCGCTACATGATCGGCGCGGCGGGACTGACGATCCTTTATGCGCTCATTCACCGGTGGATTGCGCATCGCCGCATTCAGACCCGCACGGCGAGCTTTGCCGACCGGCGGCGCGAATTCGGCCAGTCGGTGCAGACGATCTGTGTCTTTGCGGTCGTCAACCTGATCACATTTGGGCTGGTGCGGGGCGGGATCATCCCGATCGAGCGCCACGCGGACAACGCATTGATATTGCTCGTACAAGTCGCAGCGATGATCGTTCTGCACGATTTCTGGTTTTACTGGATGCATCGCTCACTGCACCACAAGCTGCTGTTCCGCCGGGCGCACGCAACGCACCACATCTCGCGCACGCCGACGAGTTGGGCAGCTTATAGCTTTGCCCCGCTCGAGGCGGTTGCGGAATCGATCTATATTCCCTTCATGCTGATCGTGCTCTCGCTGGTCACGCCGCTTTACGGCATCGCGATCTTCATTTTTCTCGGCCACCAGATCGCGCGCAACGTGATCGGCCATTCCGGCTTTGAACTTGCCTGGCCGGGCTTTACCCGCTCATCGCTGACGGGCTGGATGACGACGACCACGCACCACGATCTCCACCACACCGAGGGCGGCTATAATTTCGGGCTGTATTTCACCTGGTGGGACAAGATGATGGGCACCGAGAACCCGAAATATCACGAGAAGTTTGAAGAGGTTGCGAGCCGCAAGCGGGCACCCGCGGAGACAGCCGCCGCCTGAGCCCTATTTCGCGGTAATCAGATGAAATGCCTTTTGCCGGCCATCGATGAAGCGCACCGTCTGGCCATCGAAGAACGCATCCTCCTCGAGCCGGAAGGGGATCGTCTGCCCGCCCCATTCAGGCACCGGCGCGGTCGCTGAAAGTTCGATCGACCAGGCGGTGTTGGGGCGCAGTTTGTGGGCGCCGCGCGGCGACCCGGCCTGATCATCCCAAAAGCCGATCGCGGCCCCGGCCGCATGACCGTGATAGCCGATCGGATGCGAGTAGATTGTCGGTTTGTACCCCGCCGCAATCGCCTTCGCGCGCGCCGCCGCCAGCATTTCATTACCGCTGAGGCCAGTCTTGAACCATGAGGCGAGCGCATCCTGCACGCCGTTCGCCGCTGCCATACCGGCGACAAGCCCCGCCGGGGGCGCCGTTTCGCCCGGTTTCAGCACATAGGCCATGTGCTGCGTGTCAGTATTGAGCCCCAGATAGGTGATGCCGAAATCGGTCCAGAGCAGGTCGCCGGGCTCGATCACGGTATCGCCTTCGAGTTGCTTCGCCGACCCTTGGCGGAAGATACCGATCGACGGCTGGAACCAGGTATCGAGCTTCAGCCCGGCGATACGTTCGCGGTACCACCAGACGACATCGTCGGCGGTCGTCTTGCCAGGCGTAATCACCTTGTTCGACAAGCCTTCCGAAATGATCGTGTGCGCCATCCGCACGATCTGCGGATAGACCGCCATTTCGGCGGGCGTGCGCGTTTCGAGCCAGCCGATCGCGAGTTCCTCGGTCGGCAGTATCCGGCTCCGCATCGCCTCGGGCAGGGCACCCCGCAGCCCCTCATATTGGCTGTGCGTCAATCCATCGGCCAGCGCCATTTCGGTCGAGATGTTGACGGCGATTCGTCTGGGATCGCGCTTGGCAATCACCTCGGCGAGCCCCTGCCACTGATCGGGGAGCTTTTCGGGCGACCAGGCGGGCGCGAACATGCCGCCAAGACCGTAGCGGCTGACCGTCAGCCGTTCGACCGGCTTGCCGTTGCCGGGGTCATAGAACACCAGGATCGTCCGCCGCCGCGCGTGCATGCTTTCGCCGTCGAGCATCGTCTGCACGACGGGGTCCTCCATATATTCGCGCGCGATCAGCACCCACATGTCGATGCCCTGCTCGCGCATCAGCATGGGGACGACGGCATCGAGCCTCTCGGCAAGCCACTTGTCGTGAAGCTTGGCGCGTTCCCGCAGCGGCAGAATGGCGGGCATCGTCGGGTGAAGTGTCTCTACCTGCGCGACGCCTGCCGGCATCTGCGCCGTCGCCGCTGTCGCGAGCAAAGCCGCGCAGGCGATCGCCACTGATCCGCCAAGTCCGATCGCCCTATTCCTCGTCATCGCCGTCCCCCACTCAGTCTCGCGCACCATATCGCGGAGTTGGGAGCCAGCGTCCAGCGTCACCCCCCCCGGCAAGATCGCTGAGCATGGCGGGGGTGAGGACCTGCGGCAGGATTTCTGGCTCGGCAGCGCCGGGCTTGTAGAACAAATAGAGCGGCACGCCGGCGCGGTTATGCTGTTCGATGAAGCGGCCGAGCACGGGATCGCCGTCAGTCCAGTCGCCGACCATCACCGCGACGTTGTGCTTGGCGAACACCGATTTCACCTGATCGGTGTCGATCGCGACGCGTTCGTTGACCTTGCACGTCAAGCACCAGTCGGCGGTGAAATAGGCAAAGACCGGGCGTCCGGCGGCGCGCGCCTCGGCCAGTTTGCTTTCCGAAAACATCGCCTTGTTTTCGGATGCAAGCGCGGCTGCGGTCGCAGCGCCTTTGGGTACGCTTTTGATGACGCTCGCGGTCGCCGCCGTCACGCCGATCAGCATGGCGACGCTCAGCCAGTGTGCCGAGAGCCCCTTGTGCTGGCGCTTGCCGACGACGAACAGGACGATCGCAATGCCGAGCGCGCCGATCAGCCCGAGCGTGATGCCATCGATGCCCGCCTCACTGCCAAGCACCCAGGCAAGCCAGATCGCGGTCAGGCCCATCGGCACGGCGAGGATTTGGCGGAAGGTCTCCATCCAGGCGCCCGGCTTGGGCAGAGATTTGCGGATCGCGGGCACGAAGCCGATCGCCAGGAACGGCAGCGACAGGCCAAGGCCAAGGCCGGCAAAGATCGCCAGCGCGGCGGGCGCTGGCAGCACGAGTGCCGCGCCGAGTGCTGCCCCCATAAACGGCCCCGTGCACGGCGTCGCGATGATCGCGGCCAGCGCGCCTGTCGCAAAGGCACCGCTCGCGCCGCTCGCCGAATCGACGAAACGCGGAGTCGGGATTTCGAACAGCCCGGCCAGGTTGAGCGTCAGCGCAATGACGAGCAGCATCAGCACGACGATCGTCGCCGGGCTCTGCAATTGGAATGCCCAGCCGACCGCCGCGCCACCTGCCCGCAGCGCCAATATCGTCGCGCCAAGGCCGACGATCACCGTCATCACCCCGGCGGTATAGGCAAGCGCCTCGCCGCGTGCCTCGCGTTCATTGACCGATCCCTTGGCAAGGCTCAGCGCCTTGAGGCTCAGAATCGGGAAGACACACGGCATGATGTTGAGGATCAACCCGCCGAGAATCGCGCCCGCCAATGCGACAAGCGTCGCCGCCAGCACGCCGCCCGATGGCGCCGGTGCTGCACCGCCGCTGCCGGCTGCCGGAGCGACGGTGCCGGGCGTAGCCGAAATCGTCACGCCCTTGGCGCCGCCGATCCGCAATACGCCATCAAACGTGCCGCTCCCATCCTTCAGGGCGGCTGTCTCGATCACCAGCCGGTCGCCGTCGCGCGTTACCTTCTGCGGGGCGGCATAATCGACCAGCCCCTGAGTCGTCGGGAAGAAATAGGCTTTGTCGAGCGCCGCCGACGCCGGATAGGGCACCGCGAGGCGCACTATCTTGCCGGTCACCTGATAGCTCGCGGCCATGCCGATGGGCTTGGGCAGCGCCCGGCGATAGGCATCGAACTGCGCGCGCCGCTCGGGCGAGACCGCGCCGTCGCCGATCGTCAGATCGAGCGACAGATCGGCTGCTTCGGGCACACAGATTTCTTCGGTGCAGACGAGATAATTGGAACGCAGCTTGACCGGCAGCTTGGTGCCCGCTGCAAGCCCTGCCGGCACGTCGATCGTCACCAGCAGCGTATAATGCTGCTCGAACACGTAATTCATCAGGCCGGCGATCAGCAACGTCGTCGGCACGGGATAGATGGGCTCGCTCGCGGTCACACCGCTAGGCAGCGTCCAGGCGAACTTTGCGGGAAAGCCCGCATCGCCCGGATTCTGCCAGTAACCGTGCCAGCCCGGCTGCGGCGTCACATCATAGGCGATCGTCAGTTTCTGGCCGGCGGCAGGCGTTTCGCTCTCGGCCACCAGCTTCGTCGCGAGATGCGGGCCCTTGGAATACGGATCGGGCGCCTGTGCCAATGCCGGCGAAAAACCGACCAGCGCAGACAGCAGCGTCACAATAGTGAAAAACAGTGCGCGCATGCGCCAATCCTTGTTCTGGGCCGTCGACCGGTAGATAGCCGGACGGCGGGCGCGATGCACCCGTTTGGGGGAGATGCCTGATGAAGCCGATTGCCACGATATTCGCCGCAACGCTCGCATTGGTTACAGGAAATGCACAGGCGCAGGACGCACCGGCACCGGTAAGCGCGCAAGGCGCACCCGCACCACCGAAACTGATCGTCGCGATCTCTGTCGATCAACTGTCTGCCGATCTATTTGCGGAATATCGCAACCGTTTCACCGGCGGCTTTGCGCGGCTGTTGGACGGCGCGGTCTTTCCCTCGGGCTATCAAAGCCATGCCGCGACCGAAACCTGCCCCGGCCACTCGACGATCCTGACCGGCATGCGGCCCGAACACACCGGCATCGTCGCCAATAGCTGGGTCGATCTGAAGACCGGGCGCACCGACAAGACGGTGTATTGCGCCGAGGATGAAGGCGTCGCAGGCAGCAGCTCGATCGCCTACACCGTGTCCGACAAGCACCTGCTCGTGCCGACGCTCGGCGAGCGGATGAAGGCGGCGACCCCCGCGAGCCGGGTGGTGTCGGTCGCGGGCAAAGACCGCGCAGCGGTGATGATGGGCGGCCACAAGGTCGACGAGCTGTGGTGGTGGGACGGCAAGAAATTCGTCAGCTATGCCGATCGCAAAACCCCTGCCGTCGTCACGCGCACCAACGATGCGACCACGGCGGCCTTGGCCCGCGCCCAGGAACCGCTTGAAATCCCTGCATTCTGCAAGTCCCGCGACCGCGCCGTCGATATCGGCAGTGGCAAGACCGTCGGCGCGGGGCGTTTTGCCCGCGCGATCGGCGATACCCGCACGTTCCGGGCCTCGCCCGAAGCCGATGGCGCGGTCTTCGCGCTTGCTGCCGGGCTGATTCGCGACATGCAGCTTGGTCACGGCGATGCGACCGATCTGATCGCGGTGGGTGCCTCGGCAACCGATTATGTCGGCCACACTTACGGCACCAACGGGCTGGAAATGTGCCTGCAACTGAGCGAGCTCGACAAGTCGCTCGGCGGGTTCTTTGCCGCGCTCGATGCGATGCAGATCGATTACGAGGTCGTGCTGACCGCCGATCATGGCGGCCATGACCTGCCCGAGCGCAACCGCGAGCTTTCCGCACCTGGCGCCGCCCGGATCGATCCCGGCTTCACGACCAAGAGCGTCAGCGAAGCCGTCGCCGCGCAGCTGAAGCTCACCGGCCAGCTGCTCTACGGCGATTCGGGATCGGGCGATGTGTGGATCGACCCCAAGCTCACCAAAGCGCAATTCACCGCCGTCTCGAACGCCGCGCTGATGCGCTACCGCACCAATCCGCAGGTCGCCGCCGCCTTCAGCCGCGCCGAAATAGAGGCGACGCCCAATCCATCCGGCCCGGCCGAGACCTGGACGCTGATCCAGCGTGCCCGCGCCAGCTTCTATGGCCCGCGATCGGGCGATATCGTCGTCGCGCTGAAACCGCGCGTGACGCCGATTGCCGATGGGACCAAGGGCTATGTCGCGACCCACGGATCGTTCTGGGATTATGACCGCCGCGTGCCGATCCTGTTCTGGCGCAAGGGGATGACGCCGTTCGAGCAGCCGCTATCGGTCGAGACGATCGATATCATGCCCACCCTCGCCGCGACGATCGGTCTTCAGATGAGCGCGCCAGCGATCGACGGGCGGTGTCTCGATCTGGATGCGGGAGCGGCGTCTACCTGTCGGTAAGTGCTTCCAGCATCAACGATTCCACCCCCGCGCGCCCCGAGCGAAGTCGAAGGGCTGCCTGTCTTCTCAACCATGGGAAAGTAAAGGCAGGGCTTCGACTTCGCTCAGCCCGAACGGGGTGTTTGGTCAGTCGTAATGCAAAATCCTCAGCGCACCTCGAACGCGCGGACGCCCTTGCCGAGCGTATTCTCGCCGATCGCCAGCCGGTCATGGCTCACATCGGCGACGAACGCAGGGCTGCGGGTCTGGCCGGCGGCGAGGCCCGCAACATTGCCTTCGACGCGCAGACCCGTTGCCGGATATTTACGCTGTTCGGCGGAGACGACGATGAAGCCCGTCCAATTCTCCTTGTCGGGGCCCTGGACGAAGGTGTTGCGCGCGATGAGGCCGGTGGCGCCTTCGGGCAGGTCGATCATGTAGTTGGTCTTGTGCCCGGCGGTGTCGTCGAAACTGCTGTCGGTGATCGACACATTCGGCACGCGCAGCTTCACATAATGGCCGCCCTTGCCGCGTTCGAAGCGCGAATGCGTGATCGTCACCTTGCCCTGATTGGCGAGGTACACCGAATGCGCGCAATCGGGCGTATCGTCGCACTGGCCAAGCCCGGCAAAGGTCGAATGATCAATCAGCACCTGCTGCGCGCTCGACTGGCCGCCAAGAATCCCCTCCTGGCTGTCGAGGAACATCGAATTGCGCACCGTGAGGTCGCCGATTTCGGAGCGGATGCCAGCGCCATTGCCGTCGCCGACGCGGATGTTGCGGAAGATGAGCCCGTCGACGGTCGATCCCTCACCGCGCAGCACCAGCGCTGCCTTGCCCTCGCAAGCGACGCCGTCGAAAATGACGGTGCCGGGCTGCACCGCCTTGAACGTGATGTGGCCAGCCTGCTGGATCGCGCATTGGCGATACGTGCCCGGCGCGATCATGATCGTCGCATCGCGCCCCCGCACCGACATCAGCGCATCGTCGAGCTTGGCAAATCCTTGCCCGGTTTCGCTGACCATGAACGGGGCGCCGCCCTGTTGCTGTTGCGCGGCGGCGGGGACAGTCAGCATCACGGCGAGAAGTGGCAGGGCGATACGCATGACAAAGCTCCTTTGATGCCCGCCAGATGCGCCGATTGTCGCTGCCCGTGAAGGCTAATTGAGGGTTAATGGCTTAATCGAGATTGGGCCGCAGCCATCGCTCCGCCGTCGCCAGATCAACCCCGCGCCGCGCTGCATAGTCCGCCACCTGATCCTGTCCTATGCGCGCGACGCCGAAATATTCGGCCTGAGGATGCCCGAAATAAAAGCCGCTGACCGCCGCCGTCGGCAGCATCGCGAAGCTTTCCGTCAGCGAGATGCCCGTCGCATGATGTGCATCGAGCAGCTTGAACAATATCGGCTTCAGGCTGTGATCGGGGCAGGCGGGATATCCCGGCGCGGGCCGGATGCCGAAATATTGCTCCTTGTTCAGCGCATCCATGTCGAGCTGCTCGCCTTCGGCATAGCCCCACAAGGCGGTGCGGACGAACTTGTGGAGCCGCTCCGCAAAGGCTTCCGCCAGCCGGTCGGCAAGCGCCTTCAGCAGGATATCCGAATAATCGTCGATCGCCGCCTTGAAGCGCGCCAGATGCGGCTCGATACCGTGGATGCTGACCGCAAAACCCCCGATCCAGTCGCCGTCGGGGCTGATGAAATCGGCGAGGCACATGCTCGCGCGGCCCTCGCGCTTGGCGATCTGCTGGCGGAGGAACGGGATGCGGACATGGTCCTCGTTATCGAGATGGACCTCGACATCGTCGCCGTCGCGCGCGCACGGCCACAACCCACACACACCGCGCGCGGTCAGCCATTTCTCGTCGATAATCTGATCGAGCATGGCCTGCGCGTCAGCAAACAGGCTGGTGGCACTTTCGCCGACGACCGGATCGGTCAGGATGGCGGGGTAATTGCCCGCAAGTTCCCAGGCGCGGAAAAACGGCGTCCAGTCGATATAGTCGCGCAGATCGCGCAAGCTCCAGTCGGGGAAACGGTGGACGCCGGGCATGATTGGCCGGGGCGGCTTCATCCGCATATCGACCTCGAACGCATTGTCGCGCGCCGCCTCAAGGCTGAGCAGCGCGTTCTGCCCCTTGTTGGCGCGGGCATCGCGCACCGCCTGATAATCGGCGGCGGTTTTCTGAACGAAGTCGTCGCGGATCGTGTCGCTGACGAGCGTGGACGCAACCCCGACCGCACGGCTGGCATCGAGCACATGCACGACCGGACCGTCATAGGCGGGGGCAATGCGCAGCGCTGTGTGGACCTTGGACGTCGTCGCGCCGCCGATCAGCAGCGGCATCGTCATTCCGGCGCGCTTCATCTCTTCCGCCACCGTCACCATCTCGTCGAGCGACGGCGTGATAAGCCCCGACAGCCCGATCATGTCGGCGTCATTCTCTTTCGCGGCCTTCAATATGTCGGACCAGGGCACCATCACCCCCATGTCGACGACATCGAAGCCGTTGCACTGGAGCACGACGCCGACGATGTTCTTGCCGATATCATGCACATCGCCCTTCACGGTTGCCATGATGATCTTGCCCTTGCCGCGCGCGCCGGGCTCCTTCGCCGCCTCGATGAACGGCAGCAGATGCGCGACGGCCTTTTTCATCACGCGCGCCGATTTCACGACCTGCGGCAGGAACATCTTGCCCGATCCGAACAGATCGCCGACGACGTTCATGCCGTCCATCAGCGGTCCCTCGATCACCTCGATCGGCCGGCCACCCTTTGCTGCAAAACCCTGGCGCGCTTCCTCGGTATCGTCGACGACATACATGTCGATGCCCTTGACGAGCGCATGTTCGAGCCGCTTGTTCACGTGCCAGCCGCGCCATTCCTCCGCTGCCTTTTCGGCAACCGCGTCAGTGCCGCGAAAGCTTTCTGCAAGCGTGATGAGGTTGTCGGTCGCGTCGTCACGCCGATCCCAGATAACATCCTCGCACGCCTCGCGCAGTGCAGGGTTGATGTCGTCATAGATATCGAGC
>JBBRMV010000008.1:0-99514 GCA_038230675.1 Sphingomonadales bacterium
CAGGTCGCGCCCGCCACCAAGGCCAAGCTCCGTCCGCTTGCCCTCCCGCGTGTACATGAACACCCAGCGCCGCCGTCCGGTGGGATCGATGGAGAGATACAGCCCCCCGCCGTCCGAATGGCGGCCGGCCGTCTTGATCGTTGCCGCCGTCCGAGTGTCCAGCTTGTTCAGGGTGCGCGTTGCCATGTCCGGTCCTACTCCGGCCCCACTGCCGGCCCCACTTTCTATGCCGGATTTAGGCGAACGTCCAGAACCAACCATGGACGATACGTCAGCAAGCGAAGTGCGTTTTCAGAGAGATAAAGGTCCCGAAAAGACGTGGGCGGACAATAACGAACAGACGGTTCGGCGGACACCCTGTCCGCCACCTCAAAAAACGGTTCGTCGCAAAACGACGCGCCCGCCACATCCGACGAGGACGAGCATGACGCGGCGACCGCAGATCATGCGGGTGACCGTCGGAAAAGCGGCTGGAGCAGGCGGCGCGGGTGAGGCGAGCGTGTCAGCGCATGGCTGCCGTCGCCGGCAACAACCTGAATGCCGAGCAGCGCAAGCCAGACAAGCGGCAGCTCGGCTCCCCCGCTGGTAAAGTAGAAGCCCTTGCGCGCCAACCAGAACTGCGCGGCCCCCGCCATCATCGGCATTGCGTAGAGCGCCACATAACGCACAAGCACGCCGGGAATCAGCAACAGGGCGCCGAACAGTTCGGCCGACAGGACATAAACGGGCACGAAGCCCGGATATCCGTTGGCAAGGAGATTATCCCACCACATGTTCAGCCCACCCGGCAAGATGGCCAGCTTCCAATAAAGGTGCGCGATGAACAGCAGCCCGAGGAGGATCCGGATGGCAAGCGCAACGCGATCGGCTCCTGCTGCGGTCGGCATCGTCGTCATGATCATTACCCCCACTCGCCCCCGCCCCGTCGCCTCACTATAGCGCAAAATAGTGCGCATCTTCAGCAGCCTTGACTGGTCATCCGCTCAACCCGCAACCCACCTGACTGTCAGCATAACTGGACAGTTTTCCACAATTTCGCACCAAATTGTAAGTTTTTCGCACAGTTGCGCGTCATCTCTGCGTTGCTCTGGGCTTGCTCGGCCCTATGGTCGATGCTCGACCAGACCGCGGAAGGGGGCGCTCGGTGTCTAACGGTTTGGCTGTTCAGCGTCTGGGAACGAGCCCTTCGCAGTGGCGCGACTGGGCTGGCGGTATCGATGGCGAACCTTCGGTTGCGCGGTTCGACCGGGCGATCCTGCAACGCTGGAGCAACACCGACGCTGTAATGCGTCAGCCTGCCCTCGATCACCACCTCATCGTATTGCATCAAGGCGGCGCCAAGCGGGTGCAACGCAGCGTCGGCAGACACCGTCAGGTTGCCGATGTCGCGGTCAACGCCAGCACCACGGTCGAGAGCGGCAGCGTGTACCGCTGGCAGACTGAAGGCCCGATCGCGTTTGCTCATCTTTATGTCGCGCCCGACAGATTCGCGCAGATCGTGGGGGAAACTTTCGATCGCGATCCGGCAACCGTCGGCTTTGCCGAATCCTTCGGTCGCTACGACCCCCATGTCGCGCAGCTGTTCGATCTGATGCTTGCCACGCACAACGGACCCGATTGGGCGATGATCGCGGATTATTATCTCGACGCGTTGCTGATCCGGCTGGCGTCGATATCGCGCGTGGGCGGCGTTTTCAAAGCACCGCCGCGCCTGGCGCTTGCGCCGTTCACCGTCGCCAGAGTGCGCGATTTCATCCAGGCCAATCTGGGATCGCGGATTTCGCTTGCCGATCTGGCGGAGGTCGCGGGCTATAGCCGCTATCACTTCGTGCGCGCGTTCAAGCTGAGCACGGGTTTTCCGCCCTACGCCTATCTCCTTAACGAGCGCATTGCGGCCGCGCGCGCCATGCTGGCGAACTCGGATATCCCGGTGGCGGCAGTGGCGAGCAGAACGGGCTTTGCATCGCACGCGCAATTCTCGACCCGGTTCAGGGAGCTGACAGGGACGACCCCCATCGAATATCGCCGGATGTGTCGGGGAGCGGGAACGCCGTTGCTCGAATAATGCATCAATCCAGCGCCATCGGGTGGGTGGAACGAAAATTCGGCCGTCGGGTTCTTCCTGTCGGCAGCGACGCCAACAGGAGCTAGATCATGGGCAAGGGATTGTTGTTGTGGTTGATCGGCGTGCCGATTCCGGTGATCCTGCTGCTGTGGCTGTTCTTCCACTGATCGGCGCCCGGGCGCGATCGATGAAAGCGCGCGCCAGCTAACTGCCGAGTTCGATCAGCGCGTTGCAGGCTTCCTCATCGAGCGGTGTCTGAAACTGGCAGCCGGCGGCAAAATCGTCCGACCAGATGATCGTCGCGGCCACCTGCCCGACCTGGGGTAGCGTCAGCCAGATCATGGTGCCGATCCGCAGCATCGAATAGGTTTCAAGCCGCGCGCCGTGAACCGACAGGTCAACTACGCGGCACAGCGTCCGATCGAACCCGCCGCGCCCCAGACGGGCATCGAGCGAGACCGGCGCACGCGGCGAGCGCCGGCGACCGTTCTGCTCGGCAGGTTCGAATTCGGCAGCAAACATCGGCAATCCCCACACGCGTTGGTGGGCAAAGCCTATGCGGGCAAGGCTAACGCGCCGTTAACGACGCGTTCGGCCCGCTTATTTTTTTGCGAGCGAGATGCCGCCAAAACGCTTGTTGAAGCGCGCCACCTGGCCGCCTGCATCGAGCATCCGCGAATTGCCGCCGGTCCAGGCCGGATGTGCGAGCGGATCGATTTCGAGCGTCATCAGATCGCCTTCCTTGCCCCACGTCGAGCGCGTCTGATAGCTCGATCCGTCGGTCATCTGGACGGTGATCATGTGATATTCGGGATGGGTATCTTTTTTCACGTTGGGCACACCTTTGTCAGTGGCTGGTTACCGACCAGCCGGACGTTGGAAGGCGGCGCGCCTAGCATGGCAACGCCGCCGCCGCAATGGCTGGAAGCCGCAAACCCCTACCAGCCGCTCGGCAGCCCCTTGTTCTGTTCATCGAGCCAAGCCTTTAGCGGTGCGAAATAGGCCACCATCGCAGCACCCGACATTTCGCGGTTGCCGGTGAATGCCTGGAGCGCATCAGGCCATGGCTTGGACTGGCCAAGCGACAGCATCGCATTCAGTTTCTCGCCGACATCCTTGTTCCCATAGATCGAACACCGATGCAGCGGCCCCGTCCATCCGGCCTGTTTGCACGCGGCTTCAAAGAACTGGAACTGAAGCACGCGCGCCAGGAAATAGCGCATATAGGGCGTGCTGGCCGGGACGTGATATTTGGCACCGGGATCAAACCGCGTCTCGTCCCGCTCGGCGGGCGGCGCCACGCCCTGATATTGCAGCCGCAGCGCATTCCATGCCGCTTCGTAATCCTCGGGCTTCACGGCCCCTGAAAACACCCCCCAGCGCCATTTGTCGACCAGCAGCCCGAACGGCAGGAACGCCACCTTGTCCATCGCCTGACGTAGCAGCAGGCCGATGTCCTTGTCTTCGCTCGGCACTTTGGCGGGATCGAGCAGCTTCAGGTCGACGAGATATTGCGGCGTAATCGACAGCGCGACGAAATCGCCGATCGCCTCGTGAAAGCCGTCATTCGCGCCGCCCCGATACATGAACGTCTGCTTGTTATAGGCGCGCTGATAATAATTATGGCCGAGTTCGTGATGGATCGTCGTGAAATCATCGGCGTTCACCTTGATGCACATCTTGATGCGGACGTCCTCGACGCTGTCGATGTCCCAGGCGGACGCGTGACAGATCACCTCCCGGTCGGCGGGCTTGGTGAACTGAGACCGCGTCCAGAAGGTGTCCGGCAGCGGCGCGAAGCCGAGTGAAGAATAAAAGCCCTCGCCCGTCTTCACCATCCTGATCGGGTCATAGCCCTGGGCCTTTATCAGATCGCCGACATCATAGCCGATATCGCCAGCCCCTTTGGGGGCGACCACATCATAGATATTGCCCCATTCCTGCGCCCACATATTGCCGAGCAGATCGGCACGGATCGGGCCCGTTTTTGACTGGACGGCATTGCCGTATTTGGCGTTAAGCTTGGCCCGTACATAAGTGTGGAGCGCCTTGTAGAGCGGTTCCACCTCCTTCCAGATCTTGTCGGTCAGCGCGCCGAATTCCTCGGGGCTCATGTCATAGCCCGATCGCCACATCGCGCCGACATCCCTGTAGCCAAGCTCACGCGCGCCCTGATTGGCGATGGCGACGGTGCGCGCATAATCATCATGCATCGGCGCCCCAACATTGTCGTGCCAGCTGATCCACATCTCCTTCAGCTTGGCGGGATCGCGTGTCGTGCCCATCGCCGCCTCGATGTCGCTGCCGTTGATCGGCTTGCCATCGAGCGTCCCCTTGCCCTTGCCATATTGCGACGCCATCCGCGTCGTGATCGTCGCGAGTTCGGCCGCCGCACCGGGCTTGGTCGGCGCTGGCAGCGTAATGCCACCGCGCAGCAGATCGAGCTTGCGCTGCGTATCGGGGGAAAGTCCGGCAACCTTCTGGAATTTTGCCGCCTCAAGCGCGAGCTTCACCGACAGCTCGGTGCCGACTGCCCCGCTGCTGGCGGC
This sequence comes from Sphingomonadales bacterium, assembly GCA_038230675.1. Lineage (GTDB taxonomy): Bacteria > Pseudomonadota > Alphaproteobacteria > Sphingomonadales > Sphingomonadaceae > Sphingomonas. Next base: position 4,615 of record JBBRMV010000008.1, read on the forward strand.
GAGCGCATCGGTATCATCGGTGATGTAGGTCGCGTTGACCCAGGCGATCCGGCTCGCATCGAGCGAGTAATCGAGCAGTTGTTTCTCGGCAGACACGATGAACGCATCGGCATCGGCAGAGGTGAGTGGGGCTTTCGTCGCGGCAGTTGCGGGCACGGCGTTTTTCGTGGCGGCAAAAACGGGCGATGCCGAGAGCGCGATCGTCAGCGCGAGCGCGGAAATTCCTGTGCGGATCATGATCTATCCCATGGCGATGTCAGATGCTGCGCAAGTGAGCAGCCGCAGCCGCCCGGGTCAACCCGCCAGGAAATCGGCGATCGCCTCGCCCAGATCGGGCTTGAGCACCGCGCTCATGTGATTGCCGGGTATTTGACGGTACGTCGCGTTGGGCAGCGCCGCCGTCAGCGTTTCGGCCGATCCATTGTCGGCGTCGTCGGTGCCGCACAGCACCAGCGCCGGCACCGTCATCCTTGCCAATTCTTGGTCGCTCGTATCGACGAAGCTGTCGAGGATGTGCACGAGCGCCTTGGGATCGCCGTTGCTCGTCTTCAGGAAAGCCTCTGCCATCCATTCGGGCGTCCCGCGCTCGAAACTGCCGATATTGGTCAGGATGTTCCGGAAGAAAGCGGCCCGGCGCATCGTATCCGTCAGCCCTTCATAGCCCATGCCCGAGATCACGACGCGACGCGGCGCGGCGCCCAGCGCGAGCATCCGCGCGGTCGTGCGTCCGCCGAGCGAATAGCCGCCCAGATCGTAATCGCCGTCGAGCTCAAGGTGGCGAAGCAGCGCCAGCCCGTCCTTGGCCAGCACGTCGGGCGGATAGGCGCCGGCATCATGCGGCTTTGCGCTGCTGCCGTGCGCCCGCAGATCGGGCATGATCACTCGGAACCCACGCGCGGCAATGGCGGCGGCATGGCCGTATTTGATCCAGTTCGTCCCGGCATCGGAGAAAAAGCCGTGCAGCAGAATGAGCGGCCGCCCCTCCCCCATTTCGCGCCAGACCAGATCGGCACCGTCGAAACTGGCATAATGGTGGATAGGCAGGTCGGTCATTTTCGGTTGGCCCTTTCCGGGCGCGCGTGCAGCGGCGCATGATGGTCGCTCCGATGCTGCGTCAGATCGCTCTTGTCGAGCCACGCCGCGATCATCGGGCGGGCCGCATCATCAGCACCGCAAAGGCTTCATCAGGGGCATCGGGCCAGCTTGGCGTTTCGTCGGGAATGGTGAACCAATGCTGCCTGGTCGCGGTGTAGATGTGCGCGCGGCAATCGATCTCTTCCGATCGATCGAGCGCACCGGCGCGCACGACGGCGAGCCCGGGACGGCGGGTGTTGGTGTTATAGATGCGGGCATAGCAGGTGCCGCAAAAGCGCTGCACCGACATCCGATCTTCGGTGACGATCTCTCGAACGATGACGGGCCCCGTCGCCGCCAGGCTGGCCTCCGGCACCAGCGCCTGCAGGCTGAACGCGCTACCGGTCGCGCGTTGGCAGATGTGGCAGTGGCAGGCATAAACGGGCGGCAGATCATCCCGAGCGATTGCAAAGCGCACCGCGCCGCACCGGCATCCGCCCTCGATCGTTCCTGCCATCCATCATCCCCAATGCCGGTCGCTGTCGCTCAGGATAGCGGCAAACGGCGGGCCCGCAACGGCAACCGGCGGCCCGCCCAGCATATTCCAGCGGAACAGCGTGACATGCCATCCACCAGGGATGTGACGCGATCGATCGATGATCCCATCGGCGCCGATCGCCCGCGCCGCATCGGCATTGCGCCACGAAGCCGGCTCGCGGCCCGCGGCCAGTTCATCACGCCAGTTGGTGTTCGACTCTTCCCGATCGATGCCGAGCGCTGCACAGGCGACCAGATCGCGCTGATCGAGCACCCGCGCGGTACCCATCTCGACGGGCACGATCATCCGCGGCAGCCCGTCTTCCCGCATATAGCCCGACACCGCAATGCGCGCCCAGTCAGGATCGCAAGTGACATACAAGGCGGGCTGGCCCGGGCGGTGATAACGCCCAGCGCTCTGCGGTCCCGGCGGCGCAAGCACGGCGCCGACCCGGTCCGCCGGGATCGCGCGGAAAAAGCGACCCGAAATCGTCAACAGCGGGATCGGCGATCCCGCCACCCCGTCAAGCCGCCTTTTTCAGATGCCGCCGCCCGAGGAGCTCCGCAATCTGCACCGCGTTGAGGGCTGCCCCCTTGCGCAAATTGTCCGAAACGCACCACAGCACCAGGCCATTATCGACCGTCGGGTCCTCGCGCACGCGGCTGACGAAGGTCGCGTAGTCGCCGACGCATTCGACCGGCGTCACATAGCCGCCGTCCTCACGCTTATCGACCAGCATGACGCCCGGCGCCTCGCGCAGGATCGACTGGGCCTTCTTGGCGCTGATTTCATTCTCGAATTCGATCGTGATCGCTTCCGAATGGCCGACGAACACCGGCACCCGCACGCAGGTCGCCACCACCTTGATCTTGGGATCGAGGATTTTCTTCGTTTCGACGACCATCTTCCACTCTTCCTTGGTGAAGCCATCATCGAGGAAGCTGTCGATATGCGGGATCACGTTGAAGGCGATCTGCTTGGTGAACTTCTTTGCCTCGGCGCTGTCGCCGACGAAGATGTTACGGCTCTGCTCGAACAGCTCGTCCATCCCCGACTTGCCCGCGCCCGAAACCGATTGATAGGTCGAGACGACAACGCGCTTGATCGTCGCATAATCGTGCAGTGGCTTCAGCGCGACAACCATCTGCGCGGTCGAGCAATTGGGGTTGGCGATGATGTTCTTGCGCCGATAGCCGTCAATATCCTGAGGGTTCACCTCGGGCACGATCAGCGGCACGTCGGGGTCCATGCGGTAGAGCGAGGCATTGTCGATCACCGTACAGCCGGCCGCTGCAAAGCGCGGCGCGTGAAGCTTTGACCCTTCGGAACCGATCGCGAACAGCGCCATGTCCCATCCGCGCGGATCGAAATGCTCGAGGTTCTGCACCTTCAGCATCCGCCCGCTGTCGCCGAAATCAATCTCCAGGCCCTGGCTGCGCGACGATGCGACGGCCGCCACGTCCGCAAGCGGAAATTCGCGCTCGGCAAGAATGTTGAGCATTTCGCGCCCGACATTGCCCGTCGCGCCCACGACCACGATCCGATATCCGCTCATCACTCAATATTCCCGTTTAGATCTTCAAGCGCGAGATAAGCTCCCTCGCCATTTTGTCCAGCCGCGCGCAGAGGGCTCATTTTTTCGGCGGCATCCGCTGATCGAGGAAATCGAGGATCGTGCGCCACAAATGCTCGCTCACGCCGGGTCCACCGACGCGGTGGGTATTGCCGGGGTAGAACATCATCTCGAACGGGCGGGCATGGCGCTGCATCGTGGCAGCAAAGGCCGTCGAATTTTCAAACACGACATTATCGTCTGCCATGCCGTGGATCAGCAGCAGCGGATCGGCGATCTTCGCTGCGTCTGCAATCGCGTTCGAGCGCGCATAATCGACCCCCGGCTTGCTGGGATTGCCCAGATAACGCTCGGTATAATGGGTGTCGTATAGCTCCCACTTCGTCACCGGCGCGCCTGCAATCCCCGCCGCATAAACGCCCGGGTTCGCCTCAAGCATCTTCAGGGTCATGTAGCCGCCGTAAGACCAGCCATAGATTGCCACCCGGTCTGCATCGACGAACCGCTGCGACTTGATGAATTTGGCGCCCGCGAGCTGATCCTCGACCTCGACCGAGCCCATCGCATGGTAGAGATGATCCTCGAACGCCTTGCCACGGTTGATCGAGCCGCGATTGTCGATCTGGAAATAGACATAGCCCTGATCGACGATGAACTGCGCCAAAGCACCGTTCCAGCTCCGCTTGACCTGCTGACTGCCCGGTCCCCCATAATGTTGAAAGAACACCGGATATTTGCGGCCTGGCTCGATCGCCGGGGTGATCATCTCCCAATTGAGGATCGTGCCGTCGTCGGCTTTCAGCGTGCCGAAGGTGCGCTCGCGGTGGCTGGCGAGATACGGGTGATAGGGATGGCCGGTGGTGATCGCGTTCTCGTTGATCCAGGACAGACGCTTGCCGCTCGTATCGGACAGATAAGTCTGCGCCGGCTGATCGGGATTGGAGCGCGTGACGATAATCCGCCGCGCGCTGGCATCCATCGTCGCCTCGTTCCACCAGCCCGGCTCAGTCAGTCGCGTGACGACGCCCGGTCGGGCGATATCGACTGAATAGAGATGCTGTTCGAGCACGCCATCCTTGTTGCCGATGAAGAACAGCCGGCCCTTCGCCTCATCGACCCCGACAAGCTGTTCGACGACCCACTCCCCTTGCGTCAATTGCGTCCAACTGCCGCCAGCGAGCCGGTAAAGATGGCCAAAACCGGATCGCTCCGAGCGCCAGATCAGGCTCTCGTCGCGCATGACCCGGTAGGCGTTCGACAGGTTGATCCAGCTGCGCGCGCCCGCCTTTTCGGTGAACAGGATCGTCGATCTGCCCGTCGCCGGATCGACCCGGAGCATGTCGAGCGTTTTCTGGTCGCGGCTCTCACGCTGGACAAGCAATGCGGCGCCGTCGGGGGTCCAGTTCACCCGCGCCAGATAAATATCGGGATCGCTGCCGAGATCGACCTTGACCTGTCCCGACCCGTCGGCGCGCATCACATAGAGTTCGACAAAGGCATTGGAGGTGCCGGCGGCGGGATAACGCTGATCGAACACCTTGGTGCCGTCTGCGCCGATCGCGGCGCGCGTCACGATGCCGACCGGCGCGTCGTCGAATTTCTCGACCGCGATCAACCTGTCGCCAGGCGACCACCAGTAGCCGGTGCTCCTCCCCATTTCTTCCTGTGCGACGAATTCGGCTTCGCCCCAGTGGACCGTTCCCGCGCCGCTATGCGTCAATTGGCGCGCATCGCCGCCCTCCATCGGCTGGGCGTAGAGATTCTGGTCGCGCACGAAGCTCACATAGCCACCTGCCGGGCTGATCGCGGGGTTGAGCTCGCCAGTGTCAGTGCTGGTCAGCCGGCGCGTCTTGCCATCAAGCGTCGCCAGAAACAGATCGCCGTCGATGGGCACCAGGATCGATTTGCCGTCTGGCGCCCAGTCATAGGCGACGATCCCCTTGCTGCCGCCGATCCGCGCACGCTCGCGCTGCATCTTTTCGGCCTCGGACAGCTCGGCGCCCGATCCGACTTTCTTTGAATCGACGATCATCCATTCGCGACCGGTCTTGGTGTCGAGCGCCCACAGATCGAAGCGCTCCTTCTCGTCCGCGCGCGCGCGCAGCGACGTGAGCAAAGCGCCATCGGGCGAGAGCTTCAGGCCGCGCGGCTGCGGCCCGGCAAGATCGGGGCTGGCGAAGACGCGCTCGAGCGTGAGCGGCTTCGATTGGGCAGGCGCCGCGATTTGTCCGGTAGCGGGAGCGTTGCCAAGCGTCCCGGCCATTATCGCGGCTCCCACCATCCAGCGCAGCATTGATTCATTCCTCTCGTCCGGTCCTCGGCAGGCGGCCACAATCTGCGTCGCAACTATCGTGCCCCGGAACGGATGTGTAAAGCAGGCCACCCCCTGAGAGGAGCCCGATGATGATCAATACCGCCCGGCTGATCCTGACAGCGATGGCCGTCATGGCCGTGCCTGCGATGGCAAAGGAGCCCTTTCATGCGGGCAAAGTGATGCCGCTCCTCGGCCAGATCGCGAACGTCGATGCCGATCTCGTTATTCCGGCAGACACCGTGCTCAAGGTAGATTTCGATGATTCGACCCCGGCTGAAGCCGGCAAGGTGAATCGCACGCTCGAAACGGCCGCCCGCTTCATCAACATGCATGCCGAAGCGGGTGTGCCGGTGGCGAATATCCACGTCGCCGTCGTACTCCATGGCCAAGCAATCTTCGATATCAGCCGGGCGGATGCCTATGCGCGCAAATATCCCGGCAAGATCAACACCACCGAAGCAGCGGTGGCTGATCTCATCGCCCACGGCGTCCGCGTCATCGCCTGCGGACAGAGCGCAGCCGCGCTTGGGGTGGAGAAGAAGGAATTGCTGCCTGGCGTCGAGCTCGCGCTCTCGGCGATGACGGCCCACGCGCTGCTGCTGCAAAACGGCTATACGCTCAACCCGTTCTGATCGAAGCAATACAAAAAGGGGCGCGGTGAACATCGCCACCGCGCCCCTTTTTCGAGCCCATGTTGAGCTTATTCAGCGGCGGCGCTGTCCTTGGCGGGACGTGGATCGCGGCGCTCGGCGATGCGCGCACGCTTGCCGCGCAGGCCGCGCAGATAATAAAGCTTGGCACGCCGAACGACGCCCTTGCGCACCACTTCGATGCTGTCGACGTTTGGCGAATAGAGCGGGAAAACGCGCTCGACGCCTTCGCCGAAGCTGATTTTGCGCACGGTGAAGTTGCTGCCCATGCCCTTGTTCGAGCGGGCGATGCACACGCCTTCGTAATTCTGGACGCGGGTGCGCTCGCCTTCGACCACCTTGACGCCGACCTTCAGCGTGTCGCCAGGGCGGAAATCGGGGATTGTCTTCGTCTCGAGAAACTTGGCGATGTTCTCGGCTTCAATCGTCTGGATGAGATTCATCTCATTCGTCCTTCGTCTGTCGCCGCGCACCAGAGGGAGACTTGACCCGAGCGCCCTCATGACGCTCCCAAAGGTCCGGCCTCCTTAGCCGTGTATCGGTCTCGGCCATCGACTTTCGCCATGCCTCGATCCTCGCATGATCCCCCGATCGCAGCACTTCGGGGATCGTGCGCCCTTCCCATTCATAAGGTCGGGTATATTGCGGGTATTCGAGAAGGCCGCCTTCGAAGCTCTCGTCCACACCGCTGGAAGGCGCGCCCATTACGCCGGGAAGCAGCCGAATGCAAGCATCAAGCAGCACCAGTGCCGCCATTTCACCGCCCGACAGAATGTAATCGCCGATCGAGATTTGTTCGATGGCGCGCGCATCGAACACGCGTTCGTCAAACCCCTCGAAACGGCCGCAGAGGATGATGGCACCGGGGCCGGCGGCGAGCTGTCGGACGCGGACCTGGGTCAAGGGTCCACCGCGCGGAGTCATCGCCAGGATAGGGCGGGTCTCAGCCTCGGCATCGGCGACGCCGTCGAGCGCCGAAGCAACGACATCCGCCCGCAGCACCATCCCTGCCCCTCCACCTGCCGGCGTGTCGTCGACGGTCCTGTGCTTGTCGGTCGCAAAGTCGCGAATGTTGATGGCATCGCACGACCAGATCCCCTCTGCCATCGCCCGCCCCGCCAGCGAATGGCCGAGCGGGCCGGGAAACATGTCGGGATAGAGGGTGAGGATGGTGGTGGCGAAGGTCACAAGGTCCAGTTCTCAACGCTCAGCCCCGGCACGTCGGCGAAATCGGCTTCGTTGTTCGTGATCACCACCGCGCCCAAGCTCAGCGCATGCGCTGCCAGCAGCCGATCGAACCGCGCGCGCTTGAAGGGCAGCCGCGCATATTCCCTTGCCGCCGCCTCATCGAATGGCAGCAAGGGAATTGCTTTGAGGAAGGCATCGACAACGGTTGCTGGCGGCGGTTTACCACGTTCGGTGCCGATGACGACTTCTGCAAAGCTGACCGCAGAGATGCCGATATCGCCGGGGACGCACGCTGCGATCCGCGCGGTCAGCGCGGGATGGCTTCCGACCATTGCGTAGACAGCACAATCGGCGTCAATCAGAAACCGGATCACTCCCGGTCGAGCGCTTCGCGAGCGCGCCGGGCAATCGTGCTCGGCCGCTCCTCAAAATCTTCGCGTGGCGCAAGTTTCAACCATGGCGCCTTGCCGGCGAAACCACTGATATCGATGGTTTTATGCGGCGCGTCGACGGGCTCTATCTTGAATGACATTGGCGCCTCCTTGACCATGCGGACTTCGGTGCCTTCGGGGATGCCCATGCCCTTTGGCAAGCGGAGTGCGACCGAATTCCCCGACTTGAACGTCTTGCCCTGATATTCGTCGACCATCGCGCCTCTCCGTATACACGCAATGTATATACTACTCGATATACGCCGCGTCAAGCACCAGCCGCTCGCTATCCCATTCGGGCACGGCCTCTGGCCGCATCGGCACCATGAAGCGCTTCTTGTCGAGTTGCTCGATTTCCAGCACGTCGCCCGCGCCGAAATTGTCGATCGCGACAACTTTCCCGATCGCTTCCCCCGTTGTCGAGACGACGGGCAACCCGATCAGGTCTGCGTGATAATATTCGCCGTCGGCGAGCGGCGGCAGCGCAGATCGCGGTACGGTCAGCTCGGTGCCGCGAAGCGCTTCGGCGGCGTTGCGGTCGTTCACTTCGGCGATGCGGGCGATGGCGCCGTTGCTACCGTGGCGCAATGATTTCAGCGTCAGTTTGCCGTCGTTGAAGCTGCTATAGGGCTTCAAATCCTCGGCAAAGATCTTGAGGCGGACTTCCCCCGTCACGCCGTGCGCGCCGATGATGACGGCGAGCGTGACGGGGGCGTCGTTCTTCATCAGCCCTCGACAGGCGCCTGAGCGCTCTCACCTTCGGTGGCCGTGGCGGTATCGCCAGCATCGCTGTCGGGGGTGGCGGTGTTGACTTCGGCGGCAGGTGCTTCCTCGACAACAGGCGCTTCCTCGGCGGCGACTTCGACGGCCGGTTCAGCTTCGGGAGCGGCTTCTTCGACAGCGGCAACTTCTTCTGCCACCGGCGCTTCTTCAACAACCGGCTCTGGCTCGGGGGCCGGCGCTGCGGCTGCTGCGGCGGCGGCGTCTTCAGCTGCCTTCGCCTTTTCGGCGCGTTCTTCGGCGCGTTCGGTGGCCTTTTCGCCCGGCTTGCCCTTGTTCGGGTTCATCCGCGCCGGACGCTCCTTGACGCCCATCACGTCGAGGAAGCGCGCCACCCGATCGGTCGGCTGCGCGCCGACGCTCAGCCAATGCTTGGCGCGGTCGGTATCGAGCTTGATCCGCTCCGGGCTGTCCTTGGCGAGCAGCGGGTTATAGGTGCCGATCTTCTCGATGAAGCGGCCATCGCGAGGGGAGCGCGCGTCGGCGACGACGACCCGGTAATAGGGACGCTTCTTTGAGCCGCCACGCGACAGACGAATACTGAGTGCCATTAGAGTTCCTTCTTGCTGATTTCGTTCCGGCCGAAGCCGTTACTTCTTCTTGTTGATAAAATTCTCGAAGCCCGGCGGTAGTTTCGGCATGCCGCCGAGCGGGTTGCCGCCGCCAAGGCCGGGCATACCGCCGCTCGCCTTGCCCATCATGTCGCCGAGTTCGGGGCCGCCGATCGCGTTGCCGAGGCCACCAAGGCCACTGCCCATGCCGCCCTTGCCGAGCATCGCCATCATGCCCTTCATGCCGCCCATCTTCTTGATCTTTTTCATGGCGGTGGACATTTCCTGGTGCATCTTCAATAGCTTGTTAACGTCCTGCACCGTCGTGCCGCTCCCCTTGGCGACCCGGATCTTGCGCTTGGCCGACAGAATTTCGGGTTTCGAGCGCTCCTTTTGCGTCATCGACGTGATCATCGCGTCCATCCGCAACAGGATGCGATCATCGACCGCGCCCGACGCCATTGCCGCCTGCGCCTTTTTCATGCCCGGGATCATACCCGCGAGCGCGCCGAGCCCGCCCATCCGGCGCATCTGCGCCAGTTGGGAGCGAAGGTCGTCCATGTCGAACTGACCCTTGGCCATCTTCGCGGCCATCCGCTCGGCATCTTCGACCTGTATTGATTCCGCCGCGCGCTCGACGAGGCTGACGACATCGCCCATGCCAAGGATGCGCCCGGCGACGCGACCGGGATGAAATGCCTCGATCGCGTCGATCTTTTCGCCGGTGCCCGCAAACTTGATCGGCTTGCCAGTGACGGCACGCATCGACAGCGCCGCACCGCCGCGCGCATCGCCGTCCATCCGCGTGAGCACGACGCCCGTCAGCGGCACCTGCTCGCTGAAATTCTGCGCGACGTTGACCGCGTCCTGCCCGGTGAGCGCATCGACGACGAGCAGGATTTCGTTCGGCACCGCAATCCCGGCGATCGCCTGCATCTCGTCCATCAGCGCCTGATCGACGTGCAGTCGGCCTGCGGTATCGAGCATCAGCACGTCATAGCCCTGCAACTTTGCCGCCTGCATCGCACGCTTCGCGATTTCGACCGGGCGCTGGCCAGCGACGATCGGCAGAGTCGCCACCTCCGCCTGCGTGCCGAGCGTTGCGAGCTGTTCTTGTGCTGCTGGACGATTGACGTCGAGCGACGCCATCAGCACCTTCTTGCCGTCGCGCTTCGTCAGCCGCTTGGCGATCTTGGCGGTCGTTGTCGTCTTGCCCGAGCCTTGCAGGCCGACCATCATGATGACCGCAGGCGGCGTCACGCCAAGCGCGAGCTCGCTCTCGTCGGCGCCGAGCATCTCGGTCAGCGCGTCGTTGACGAGCTTGACGACCATCTGCCCTGGCGTGACCGAACGCAGCACATTCTGGCCGACTGCTTGCTCTGTAACCTTGTCGACGAAATCGCGCGCGACGGGCAGCGCGACATCGGCCTCGAGCAGCGCCACGCGCACCTCGCGCATCGCCGCGCGCACGTCCGCCTCGGTCAGCGCACCGCGCCCCCGAAGCCGGTCGAACACACCGCCTAGCCGTTCGCTCAGACTGTCAAACATCACCAACGCCGAACATCAAAATTCCTCTTCGATCGGAACACTGTCGGCAAACGCAAAAGAAGCTGGCGGACGAAACCTCGTCGGCCAGCTTATGCCCGCAGGCATGCTCTTCGCGCGTTCCGACAAGGAACGATCTGGGGTGCCCCTATTCCAATCGCCACCCTTTCGCAACCACGCGGCTTAACATGTTCTACACGGCTGCCCCGCCATACGCAGTTCATTGGCGAGCGGGGATTTTTCGCATGATGCCGGATACAGTCGATCAAGCGGGCGCGCCGGCACCCGAAGGCCGGACCAAACCCCGACGGGCCGAGCGGGAATTGTTGACCGGCGCGATCACCGTTGCCGCCATCCTGCTGTTCGTCGGCACGGGCAGCTCGGTCCTGTCATCGGCGGTGCATCACTATTTGAACGGCGGTGCGGCGACCGATCAGACCTTGGTGATCGCCCTGCTCCTCAACGTCGCGCTGATCCTGTTCGGATGGCGGCGCCACAACGATCTGCGCCACGAGGTCGAAGTCCGCACCGCTGCCGAGGAACGTGCCCATCTGCTTGCCGCGCGTGACCCGTTGACGGGGTTTCTCAATCGCCGGTCGCTGTCGGAGGACGGTGCCGCGCTGTTCGTGCAGGCCGAGCGCCGCCACAAGGCGATGGCGATGATGATGCTCGATCTCGATCATTTCAAGACCGTCAACGACATGCACGGCCATGCCATCGGCGACGCGCTGTTGCGTCAAGTGGCGGATGTGATTGCCGCCGCCATGCCGTCCGTTTCGCTGACCGCGCGCTTTGGCGGCGATGAATTCGCCTGCGCCTTCCTGTTCGATCCCGCGCACCCCGACACGGTCGAGCGGATCGCCGAAAAGCTCGTGTCGCGGCTTGCCCAGGCGTTCGAGGCCGATGGGCTTCAGCTCCACATCAGCGCGTCGATCGGCATTGCCCGATCGGATTTTGATTGCTCGAGCATGGACGCGTTGATGCGCAGCGCCGACATCGCGATGTATGCGGCGAAGAACGCCGGACGCAATCGTTTTGCCTGGTTCGATCTGTCGATGGAGCGCGAATTGCAGGCGCGAAACGAGCTTGAGATCGGCCTTCGTGCCGCCATCCCGCGCGGCGAGATCGTCCCCTATTTCGAGCAGCAGATCGATCTGACGACGGGGCGGCTTTCGGGTTTCGAGGTGCTGGCGCGCTGGGAGCATCCGATGCGCGGGCTGATCCCGCCCGATCGCTTCATTCCGATTGCCGAGGAAACCGGCCTGATCGCCGAATTGTCGATGACGATCATGCGCCAGGCGTTCACCGCCGCGCGCGACTGGGATGCCGGGCTGACGCTGTCGGTCAACATTTCCCCGTTGCAGCTGCGCGATCCGTGGGTCGCGCAGAAAATCATCAAGCTGCTGACCGAGACTGGCTTTCCCGCACACCGGCTCGAAATCGAGATTACCGAGACCGCGCTGTTTGAAAATCTGGCGCTGGCGCAATCGATTGCGGGGAGCATCAAGAACCAGGGGATCAGCCTCGCCCTCGACGATTTCGGCACCGGATACAGCTCGCTTGCGCATTTGCGGGCGCTGCCGTTCGACCGGATCAAGATCGATCGCGGTTTCGTCACGTCGATCAACGACAATGCCGAAAGCGCGGCGATCGTCAACGCGATCAACCGGCTTGGCGAGAGCCTGAACCTGCCGATCTCCGCCGAGGGCATCGAGGATGCCGCGATCGAGCAACGGCTGCGAGTGATGGGGTGCAGCCGTGGCCAGGGCTATTATTACGGTCGCCCGCTGAGCATTGCGAACACGCGGCGACTGCTCGCGGAGAAGCGATTGATCCAGACGTCGTCTGCGAAGGTCACGCCCGAGAAGCGTGCCGGCCGTGAAGAGGATGACCGGCGCATCGCGGGCTGACTCTCGCGCCAGTTACTTGTTAAAAACACCCGCGCTTGTGTCCCCGCGAAGGCGGGGACCCAGACTGGGCTCCTGCCTTCGCAGGAGCACAATGGTTTGCAAGTCGGATGGTAATTTGATCGAAGGAGCCTCTCGTTCCACCGACAGCCGGGCCCCCACGACGCGTGGACTTCGAGCGGGCACTCGCCTAGATCACCGCGCATGTGCATCCCAGCCGACTACGCTCTTCGTGGCTGATCCCGAAATCATCAGCCTTGGCTGCCGCCTAAACATCGCGGAAAGCGAGACGATCCGCTCGCTTTTGCGCCACACCGAGATGTCCCGCGAACGGGTCGTCATCAACAGTTGCGCCGTCACCGAAAACGCCGTGCGGGAAACCCGTTCTGCAATCCGCAAGGCGCGACGCGACCGTCCGACCGCGCAGATCATCGTCACCGGCTGCGCAGCGCAGATCGATCCGCACGGATTTGCCGCGATGCCAGAAGTCGATCGCGTGATCGGCAATGCAGAAAAAAGCCTCGCGGACAGCTGGGCATCACCCGATCCTTTGCTGGTGGGTGACATCATGGCGTCGCGGGCCACCGCGCCTTCATCGGTTGCAAGCTTTGCCGGGCATGCACGCGCCTTTGTCGAGGTGCAGAATGGCTGCGATCACCGCTGCACCTTCTGCGTCATCCCGTTCGGTCGTGGCAACAGCCGTTCGGTGCCCGCAGGCGCGGTGATCGAGCGGATTTCGGCGCTGGTGGGTGCGGGCTACCGTGAAGTCGTGCTGACCGGCGTCGATCTGACGAGCTATGGCCCCGATCTTCCCGGCGCGCCGAGCCTGGGGCTGCTCGTCGAGCGGATTTTGCGGCATGTGCCGGGGCTTGCGCGGCTGCGATTGTCATCGCTCGATTCGGTGGAGATCGACGATCGGTTGCTCGATCTGGTGACGGGTGAGACGCGGATCATGCCGCATCTCCATCTGTCGCTTCAGGCGGGCGACGACATGATTCTCAAACGGATGAAGCGCCGTCACAGCCGTGCCGATGTGATACGGCTCGTCGAGCGGATCAAGGTGCGTCGCCCCGAAATCGCGATCGGTGCTGATTTGATCGCCGGTTTTCCGACCGAAACCGATGCGATGTTCGCCAACACCGCCGCGATGATCGACGATTGTGACATCGTTCACGCGCACGTCTTTCCCTATTCGGTGCGGGCCGGCACGCCAGCCGCGCGAATGCCGCAGGTCCCGGCCGACCTGCGCAAGCAACGCGCGGCGACCCTGCGCGGCAAGGCCGCTGAACGGCGGACAAAGTGGCTGCACGAACAGATCGGCAACACCCTGCCCGTCCTCATCGAGCGTCCTGGAGATCGCGGCCATGCGGGCAATTTCGCCGATGTCCGGTGGCAGGCGCCGCTCGAGCCAGGCCAGATTGCCGACATGAAGATCATCGCCAGCGACGGAGCCGTGCTGTCGGCGGTGCCGGCATGAGCACGGCCTGGCACGAAAAGCTGATCGGCGGTTTCAAGCGGACGTCGGACCGGCTCGTCGGCAATCTCGCGGGCCTTGGCACTGCCCGGCTCGACGAGGCGACGCTTGACGAGATCGAGGAGGCGCTGATCGCCTCCGATCTTGGCCCCAAGACAGCTGCCCGTATCCGCGCCCGGCTCGCGGAGGGCTCGTTCGAGCGCAATATGGAAGAGCTTGGCATCCGGCTGATCGTCGCCGAAGAGATCGAAAAGGTGCTCGAACCCGTCGCCCGCCCGATCGAGATCAGCGCGTTTCCGCGCCCGCACGTCATCCTCGTCATCGGGGTCAACGGATCGGGCAAGACGACAACCATTGCCAAGATGGCGCATCTTTTCACCGAGCAGGATTACGGCGTGATGCTCGCTGCGGGCGACACGTTCCGCGCCGCCGCGATCGGTCAGCTGGCGACCTGGGCGGAGCGGATCGGCGTACCTTTGGTCAGCGGCAAGGAAGGCGGCGACGCGGCGGGCATCGTCTATGAAGCGGTGAAGCAGGCGACCGCGACGGGCATCGACGCCCTGATCGTCGACACCGCCGGGCGCTTGCAGAATAAGCGCGAGCTGATGGACGAACTGGCAAAGATCAAGCGGATGCTCGGCAAGATCGATCCCGCCTCGCCGCACGATGTCGTGCTCGTGCTCGATGCGACAACCGGCCAGAACGCGCTGTCGCAGATCGAGGTGTTTCAGGAAGTGGCCGGCGTGACTGGGCTGGTGATGACCAAGCTCGACGGGACGGCGCGCGGCGGCGTACTGGTCGCCGCTGCGGAACGCTTTGGCCTGCCGATCCATGCAATCGGCGTTGGCGAGGCTGTCGGCGATTTGCGTCCGTTCGACGCGCGCGAGGTTGCGCGAATCATCGCCGGCGTCGAAGGGGCGACGCGATGACCGACTCCCTCACCAAACCACCGATCGGCGCTGGCTTGCGCCTCGCGATCGATATCGGGCCGCTTGCCGTGTTTTTCCTGGCCAACGCGCTTGCCGGTGGCCCCGCGATCGCGAAACTGCTCGCGGCGACGGCGGCATTCATGGCGGCAAGCGCGGTGGCGATGCTCGTCTCGCGTTGGAAGGCGGGGCATATCTCGCCGATGCTGTGGATTTCGGGCACGCTGGTGCTGGTGTTCGGCGGGCTGACGTTGTGGTTCCACGATGGCACCTTCATCAAGATGAAGCCGACCTTCGTCTATGCGATGTTCGCGTCGATCCTGGCCTTCGGTCTCGCGACGGGGCGGCCCTTGCTCCAGCAATTGCTCGATGCCGCCTATCCGGGGGTGGATGCGACCGGCTGGCGCAAGCTGACGCGCAACTGGGCGCTGTTTTTCGTCGCCATGGCGGTGCTCAACGAATTCGTCTGGCGCCGGACCGCGCCCAATCCGACCGATGATCCCGCATTCTGGGCGGGGTTCAAGCTGTGGGGCGCGATCCCGCTCACCCTGATATTTGCCGCCGCCAACAGTCCGATGCTGATGCGTCACGGCATGCGGATAGCCGACGAAACGCCAGTCCCGCCGGAGGGCTGACCCCGCCGCGCCTGTTCAACGCGACGGGGCTCATCGATCAGCCCTGATCGGCGCGCCCGATGCCCTCGCCGTCGAGGTTTTTCGCAGCGAATTCCCAGTTGAGGATCTTGCCGGTCAGCGCCTCGAGATAGCCGGGGCGTGCGTTGCGATAATCGATGTAATAGGCATGCTCCCAGACATCGATCGTCAGCAGCGGCTTCATGCCGTCATAGACGACCGGCGTGTCGGCGTCGTGCAGCGACGTGACCTTGAGCTTGCCGCCGTCCAGGACGAGCCAGCCCCAGCCGCTTGCAAAGTGATTGGTCGATTCGGCGACCAGCTTTTTCACCAATTCCTCGGTCGATCCGAATTCGCTGTCGATCATCTCGGCGAGCTTGCCCGAAGGCGCCGCATAATCGGGCGTCAGCGAGTGCCAGAAGAATGTGTGGTTCCAGATCTGCGCCGAATTGTTGAACAGGCCCTTGTCGCCCTTTTCCTTCGCTGCCTTGATGACTTCGGTCAGCTTGGCGCCCTCAAGCCCTATTTCCGCCAGCATGCCGTTGGTCTTGTCGACATAGGCCTTGTGATGCTTGCCATGATGAAAATCGAAGGTTTCGGCGGACATCGTCGGCGCGAGCGCATCCTTGGCGTAGGGAAGCGGTGGGAGTTCGAATGCCATGGGGTATCCTCCAGCGTTTTTGAAAAAGAATTCGGGGGCGCAAGCGTGGAACGCCACAGCCCCCAATTGGGTCCGCTGAGACCGTTACGCAACCGATTCGTCGTGCGGCTGCTCAGTTTCCCGGCAGCAGATCGTGCCGGCGCAGCGCGTGGCGGAGCTGATCATAGCTGAGCCCCAATGCCTCAGCCGTCGCACGCTGGTTGAAACGGTGTTCAGCCATCGCCTGCGACAGCAGATCGCGTTCGAAATAGGCGACGCGGGTTTTAAAGTCCGAAGGGCCGTCGGCTTCGCAAACAGCCAGCGGTTCGCCGACATGCGAATCGTCGTTGATGGCAAGCGGCGGAACGGCAGCTATCGGCTTGGGCTGGCTCGCCGGGCTGTAGGGCGAATGAAACGGATCGAACTGAATTTCATCGATCGCGCCGCCACGTTCCCAACGATAGACCGCGCGCTCGACAACGTTGCGCAATTCGCGGACGTTACCCGGCCAGGGATAGGCGATCAGCGCATCGATTGCCGCAGGTGTGAACCCCGGCCAGTCCTCCCAGCCAAGCTCTGACGCCATCCGACGCCCGAAATGCTCGGCCAGTACCAATACGTCGCCGGCCCGCGCGCGCAGCGGGGGCAATGTCACCACCTCGAACGACAGCCGATCGAGCAGATCGGCGCGAAACTGATGCCGGTCCACCTTGTCGGGAAGATGTTCGTTGGTCGCCGCCACGATCCGCACATCGACCCGAATCGGGCGTGACGCGCCGATCCGCGTCACCTCGCCATATTCGACCGCACGGAGCAGCCGGTCCTGCGCCGCCATCGACAGCGTGCCAAGTTCGTCGAGGAACAGCGTGCCGCCATGCGCCTCCTCGAAACGACCTGTCCGCGCCTTGGTCGCGCCGGTGAAGGCGCCCGCTTCATGCCCGAACAATTCGGCCTCGATCAGCGTTTCGGGAAGCGCCGCGCAATTCATGATGACCAGCGGCTGATCCCAACGCGGGCTGAGCCGGTGGAGCCGCTCGGCAACCAGTTCCTTGCCGGTCCCGCGCTCGCCGATCACCAATACGGGGCGATCGAGCGCGGCGGCGCGGCTGGCGCGCTCGAGCATTTCGAGAAACACACTCGACTGGCCGATGGCATGGGTCGTCCGCTCCATGGCCAAGCTTTGGCGCAAATTACCAATCTTTGGCAACAGCGATCTTCTGCTTAATTGCTCGGGTGGCGCTTAGACCGCGGATTTCAGCCATTTCTGGAATTGGCACGCTTCCTGCGAAGCACTTGGCAACTGTCAATTACGACAGAAACGATACCAGGCTTCAGGGAGAAACATCATGAACAGCACCTACCAATCGACCACCCCCGCCCGCACGCTGACCGCGATTGCTTTTGCAGTGATCTTCAGCACGACCTGCGTTTTAGGAGCGGTGGCCCCGGCGCAGGTCCAGTCGGCAACGACCGCCAGCGTCACCAGCACCAACAGTCTTGCCGCCTGACGCCCCTAGACAGGCGGCAGCAATGCCGGGGCGGGATAAGCCCCTTTTTCTCGCCCCGGCACCCGTAAAAATCAGGAGTATCGACATGGGTATTTTTTCACGAACCCGGGACATCATCGCCGCCAATGTGACGGACTTGCTCGACAAGGCTGAAGACCCGGCGAAGATGATCCGGATGATCATCCTCGAAATGGAGGAGACCCTGGTCGAAGTGCGCGCGTCCGCTGCCCGCACGATCGCAGATCAGAAGGAAATGCGCCGTCACGTCGCCAAGCTGGAAAAGCTGCAGGACAGCTGGACCGAAAAGGCCGAGCTGGCGCTGTCGAAGGATCGCGAGGACCTTGCCAAGGCGGCACTCGTCGAGCGCCAGAAGGCGACCGACATGGCCGATCAGCTGACGGCGGAGATCGACGTTCTCGACGACGCGCTGCGCAGTGCCGAGGAAGACATCACCAAGCTGCAGAACAAGCTGCGTGAGGCGCGTACCCGGCAGAATTCGATCACGACCCGGCTCGAAACCGCCCACAACCGCATCCGCATCCGCGAGATGTATAACGGCCCCAAGGTTCAGGACGCGTTCTCGCGCTTCGAGCTGATGGAGCGCCGCGTCGATTTCGCCGAAGGCCGCGCCGATGCGCTGAGCCTGGGCGGCCCTGCCAAGACGCTCGAGGAGGAAATCTCCGAGCTGAAGTCGAGCGAAAGGGTCGAGGCCGATCTGGCCGCGCTGAAATCGCGCATGGGCAAGGACGCCTGAGATGGGGATGGGGGAATTTCTCACCGTCGCCGTTGTGCTCGGCATCTTGTTCATCGGCCTGCCCTGGCTCGTCTTCCACTATGTCACCAAGTGGAAGCAGACCGCGTCGCTGACGGGTGAAGACGAAAAGCTGCTCGACGAGCTTCATTATGCGGCCCGCCGCATGGAAGACCGGCTCAACACGATCGAACGCATCATCGCCGCCGATCATCCCGAGTGGAAGCTGGGCAGCTCCGCCGCCCGCGAAACGCTCGATTATGAAATCACGAGGAGGAATTGAGATGAGTGCCAGCCGCACCAAATATTATCTCGACAAGCAGAATGCCAAATGGCTCGGCGTCTGCTCGGGACTGGCGGATTATACCGGGGTCGATGTCATCTGGGTCCGCGTCGGCGCCGTCGTGCTGACGCTTGCGGGGGGCTTCCCCTGGACACTGCTTGCCTATTGGATGGTCGCCTGGATGGCGAGCCCCAAGCCGCTCGGCCTTTACGACACGCCCGAGGACGCCAAATTCTGGCAGGGCGTCCGCGCCAATCCGGCGCGTGGCACCCGCGATGTCCGCTCCAAATTCCGCGACATCGACCGCAGGCTCGCCGATATCGAGACAATGTATACGAGCCGCGACACGCGCCTGGCCGACGAAATCGAAAGTCTTCGCTAGGCGCCCTGGCTTTCAACACGGAGACTAAGAGATGAGCTGGGGTGGACCGGATTTTGTCATTTCGATCATCGCGATCAGTACCGTTGGCTGGATTATCACCACATGGATCCGCGCACGGCACGGCTATCCGGTGGAAGGCGAATGGGGTGGCATGACGTCGCCCAGCGTCGATCCTTCGGCCGAACGGCGGATCACGCTGCTGTCGAACGAGAATGAGCGCCTCAACGGCCAGATCACCCGGCTGGAAGAGCGAATTGCGGTCCTCGAACGGATCGCGACTGACCCCGCCGAGCGCACCGCCCGCGAAATCGAACGCCTGCGCTGAATAATCGATCGTCTGGAGACCGACAATGTTTGACCATGGAACGATCTGGATACTGATCCCGCTGGCCGCGATTTCCGCCGGCATCTTCAAGCGGTGGTTTCGCCTGAAGGAACTCCAGATCGATGCGCTCAACACCAACGCTGCCGAAAAGGCTGCACAATATGCCGCCCAGACCGAACGCCTCGAACAACGGGTGCGCGTGCTGGAACGGATCGCCACCGATCGTGGTGTCGATGTCGCCGACGAAATCGAGCGGCTGCGCGACACACCACTCAACTAATCTTGTTTCCTGGGAGGGATGAAATGAGTTTTTGGACAGCCGTCGTCATCATCGTCATCGTCGGGGCAATCGCCCGTGTGGCCCGCGCCCGATATGAAGCCGGGGCGGCGACATCGACCGTGATCCAGGACCCCGATTCGCGACGTCTTCGCGAGGAGGTGCGGACCCTGAAAGACCGGATCGCGGTGCTCGAAAGGCTGGCGACCGACAATAACAACTCTGTCCGGCTCGATCTCGAGATCGAAAAGCTGCGCGACAAAATCTGAAAGGACACGTCATGATCGACATGAACTTTTACGTCACGCTGGCGATGACAGGCCTGGTCGCCTTGGCAATGGTGACGATGGCTGGCCTCACCGGCTGGCGCGGCTGGCTGGCGCTGAAGCAGCAGGAGCTGACGGTGCGGGGCGAGCGACCAGTGCCAATGGCGAACGGCAATGCCAGCGCCAGAATCGAGATCGCCGACCTGAAAGAGCGCATCCGCAAGCTGGAGGCGATCGCCGCCGGGGTGGACCTTTAACGCTGGCGCCGGTAGCGGGCAGGCAATGACAGCGCCTGCCCCCACCCCCGCCGCTCCCTCATCGGCGCGGCTCGACGATATCCGCGAAGAATATGAATTCCTCGAAGCCGACGATCGCTACCGGCTGCTGATCGATCTGGGCAAGGCGCTCGAGCCGATGCCGGACGCGCTCAAGACCGACATGACGTTGGTGCGAGGTTGCTCGGCGGCGGTCTGGGTCTATCCGACCCGCACCGAGGGCGGCGCGCTGCATTTCCTCGCCGACAGCAACGCCGCGATTACCAAGGGCATCATCGCGCTCGTGCTGCTGACCGTGCAGGATCAACCTGCCGCAATTGTCGCCGGCACCGATATCGCGGCGGCACTTGCCCCGTTCGATCTCGGCAACCAGCTCAGCTCTAACCGTACCCAGGGCATCCCCAACATGATCGCGCTGATCCGCGACACCGCTCAGCGGTATCTGGCGGGCTGACAGCCGGGGCGCGAACTTCTAAGCACGCCTTGGTGATACCGCTCCGATCCTTGATTCGACGCCACTGCGCGTTGGCCGCGTTGGTCGTCACGCTCGCCATGCTCGCGCGCGTGCTGATCCCGGCGGGATACATGCCGATGGCCGGGCAAACGATGGCGCTGACGGTGTGTACCGGCGTCGGTATGCAGACCATCGCTGTGCCGATCGAACGCCATGACGGCAAAAGCGACCGCCACGGGTCCAGCTCAACCGACGATGTCCATCCTTGCGCCTATGCCGGGATGGGTCTGCTCGCGACGGGCGCGGCCGATGCGCCATTGCTGGTCGCCGCGTTGCTGTTGGTATTCCTGAAGGCGCGTTCACCGGTTAATCCACTGCGGCTGGCGACCGTGGCTTTCCTGCGACCGCCGCTAAGGGCACCTCCAACCCCCGCCTGATCGATCGTCACCTTGCTTGCGGCGCAACAAATGATGCGCCGCCTCCGATCAGGATTTTCTGTCATGGATCACATCAACGCGGCGCCGCGCGCACCGCTTTATCGCACATTGTGGCGTTGGCATTTTTATGCCGGGCTGCTCGTTCTCCCCTTCATTCTGTTTCTGTCGATCACCGGCGCCATCTATCTGTTCAAGCCGCAGATCGATCGCTGGCAGGAGGCGGGCTGGCACGATCTGCCAGCGCAACCCGCCGTATCGCCCGATGCCCAAGTGAGCGCGGCCTTGCGCGCGATTCCCGGCGCTCGCTTCCATCACTATCGCCTGCCGGTGACGCCTGGCGATGCCGCCGTCGTCCATCTTGCCCTGCCGCACGACGCCGGGATGCGCGACGTCGCCGTTGCACCCGATGGCCGCGTGATAGCGATCGCCAATCCCGATACGCGGATCAGCGCCTTTGTCGCGCGACTGCACGGATCGCTGTTGCTCGGCACCCCCGGCAGCCTGATCGTCGAGACCGCCGCAAGCTGGGCCATTCTGCTGATCCTCAGCGGCCTGTATCTGTGGTGGCCGCGCGGACGGGGTGCAGCGGGGGTGATCTGGCCCCGGCTCGATCGCGGCGGGCGCGTTATCTGGCGGGATCTGCACGCGGTCACCGGTTTCTGGGTCGCAGGGCTTGCACTCGTCACGCTTGCCAGCGGCTTGCCCTGGACCGACGGCTGGGCAACCGCGTTCCGCTTGGTGCGAACCGAACTGGGCTGGGTGAAGGCGCCTCAGGATTGGCGTGGCGGGATCGATCTCCATGCAGCGCATGATCATGCGGCGATGGCGGGCATGACACCGCAAGCGGCGCCCGCTGGGCGGATGACGCTGTCGGACATCGTCGCCCGTGCGCAAGCCGAACACATGCCGTTCCCCGCGATCATTTCTCCCCCCGGCGCGCCGGCACGGTTCGGCGCGCCAAATGGCGCGTTCTGGAGGCTCACCAGCGAAGCACAGAACCGCCCCCTGATCCGCTCGGTCCGATACGACGCAACCAGTGGCGCGGTGATCGATCGCAAGGGTTTCGCCGACAAGCACGTCGTCGATCGCGTGATCAACTATGGCATCGCCTGGCATGAAGGGCAGCTGTTCGGCTGGATCAATCAGCTCATCGGCATTCTGACCGCATTGATGCTGATACTGCTGGTGGTCAGCGGCACGATCATGTGGTGGCGGAAACGACCAGCCAATGGCATCGGCGCGCCGCCGATGCCCGATGGTGCCCAGTCGGTGGTCGTGACGGCCCTGATCGCCATCATGTGCGTGCTGTTGCCCATGCTGGCGATTTCGCTGCTGATTATGTTTCTGATCGATGGGTCGGTCGCGGCGATATCACCTTCGACGCGCCAGTGGCTGGGACGCCCCTAGGCGTTCAGCCCGATCTCGCTGGTCAGATCGGCGAGTTCGGCTCCTGCGGGCACCAGTCGCCAGCGATCGGGGGTGCGTGCATCGATCACGGTGACCGCGCCGCGCGGGCATACGCCGAGGCACTTGACCTCGACGACCCCGACCGGCGCCTTGCGAAAACGCCCGATGCCCAGTTGCTTGCGCAGTGCCTTGGCGAGCGGTTGCTTGCCCTTCTTACCGAAGCCGCCGTCGAGCTTTTTTGAGCATTTCGCGCAGACGATGATCGCCGTCGACCAATCCGATTTGACGAAATTCTTCAAACCTCAGGCCGCCACTGCCGGTTTTCCTCGGCCACTCTCAGCACATCATATGCCGCCTGGATCGCCTGGAAACGAGCCGCGGCATCGGCATCGCCCGGCCTGACATCAGGGTGATTGGCCTTTGCGAGCCGCCGCCAGGCAACGCGCACCGCGTCGAAATCCGCATCCGCCTCAAGTTCGAGCAGATCGAGCGCGCGCATTTCATCACGCGACCGGCTGCCGTCACCCGGGCCTGCCCATTGGTGGTGGCGCGATTCGGTATAGCCCTCGGCCGTCTGCGTTTCGGCGCGCTCGCGATCGGCGGCTTCCTCGGCGGTCAGTCCCTCGAAATAATTCCAGCCGCGATTATATTCGCCCGCATGCGCCTGGCAGAAATACCAGCGTTCGGGGCTGTTGGGCGATTTCGGCGCCGGATGATTGCCCGGTTCCTTGCAGCCATGCCGATCGCACAGTCGAACCTGCACGGCATCGCTTCCGGCGGCGCCATAGCCGCGCCAGCGGGGAAAACCCCAGTCAACGGATCGAGTGCTGCGCGTCATCTCCGGCAGACATAGGGATGTGCGCGCGACACGCAACCGTTCGATTGGTCTGTCCACGCCAGAGACTTTTGTCAGTCTCAAAACCGAAACCGGAATAGAGCGGTTGCCGGGCCTCGCCGCGGTCATATATATCCCCAAAGCAACGTCATCGGTGATCCAGGATACGTGTTCCGCCATCTCAAAGAGGAACGTTGTGCTTCAAAATTTCAGCATTGGCGCCAATTGGCGCAATGACGTGCCGGCTTCGGTCGTGGTTTCGCTGGTCGCGTTGCCCTTGTGCCTCGGCGTCGCCTTGGCATCGGGCGCGCCGCTGTTTGCGGGTCTCATCGCGGGTATTATCGGTGGCATCGTCGTCGGCGCGGTATCACGCTCGCCGCTTTCGGTCAGCGGGCCGGCGGCGGGCCTGACGGTCATCGTGTATGAAGCGATCCAATCGCTCCCCAGCTTTCAGGCATTTCTTGCGGCCGTCGTGCTGGCAGGGGCCCTTCAGATCGCATTTTCGTTTAGTCGGTCGGGCGTGCTCTCGGAATTTGTGCCGTCGTCGGTCATTACCGGCATGCTGGCCGCGATCGGGCTGATCCTGATCCTGAAACAGGTGCCCCACGCGGTCGGCTATGACGCGGATTATGAGGGCAGTTTTGAGTTTTTCTCCCGCGACGGCGACAACACGCTGTCGGTGTTCTGGCGCAGCGTGACTGAGATCATCACGCCGGGCGCGCTGATCATCGGTTTCGTCAGCCTGGTGTTTTTGTTCGTGTGGGACAAGGCACGGCCAAAGGAGGGGCCATTGCGCTTCGTCCCGGGGCCGCTGATCGTTGTTCTTATCGGGGTGTTCGGCAACATGCTTCTCGGCACGTTGCAGCCCGAATGGGAGCTTGGCGCCAAGCATCTCGTCCAGGTGCCGATTGCGGGCAGCGTCAGCGAATTTGCCGGGCTGCTGAAGTTCCCTGACTTTTCGGGCATCGGCAACGCCGCGCTCTGGACAACGGCGGCGACCCTGGCGGTCGTCGCCAGCCTTGAATCGATGCTCAGCGTCAAGGCCGTCGATGAACTCGACCCACGTCGTCGCACAACCGACAAGAATCGCGAACTGTTGGCACAAGGTGCCGGCAATATCTGTTCTGGTCTGCTCGGCGGGCTGCCGGTCACGTCGGTGATCGTGCGCTCGTCGGCCAATGTCGATGCCGGTGCGGAAAGCAAGCTGGCGACGATCCTGCATGGCTTCTGGCTGCTGTTGTCGGTGGCGCTCATCCCGGCGGTGCTCAATCTCATCCCTTTGTCGGCGCTCGCCGCGGTGCTGATCGCGACCGGCTATAAATTGACCAAGCCAAAGCTGTTCATCGAACGCTACCGACAGGGGTGGAGCCAGTTCGTACCGTTGGTCGTGACGGTCGTCGCGATCATGTTCACCGATCTTCTGATCGGGATCGTGATCGGTCTTGCCGTCGGCTTTGCCTTTGTCATCGCGCGCAATTTCCGGACCGCAATCACTTTTGCCTCAGAAGGAGGCGATTGCCTCATCCGTGCCCGGCGCAACCTGTATTTCATCCACAAGTTCGAGCTGCAGAAATCACTCAGCAAGGTGCCGGACGGTGCCGATCTGCTGATCGATCTGTCATCGACCAACTATGTCGATCTGGACAACATCGACATCATCAATGCGTTCATCAAGGGTGCCAGGTTTCGCAACATCACCGTGCATGTGCGCGGCGACCTTGCGGATCGCACCGCGCCGCAGATCAATGCTCCAGGCTATGAGGTTCGCTTCGCATGAACAAATACAAGCAACTGCTGCTCGCGAACAAGGCCTGGGCCGAGGAGCTTACCGACGAAAACCCGAAATTTTTCGAGCGCCAGGTCGCTGGCCAGCGCCCTGATTTCTTGTGGATCGGCTGTTCGGACAGCCGGGTTTCGCCAGAACAGATGACGATGACTCCGCCAGGCGGCATGTTCATCCACCGAAACGTCGCCAATCTGATCAACGACGGCGATCTGAACCTCCTGTCCGTTCTGCAATATGCCGTCGCGGTGCTGAAGGTCCGTCATGTGATCATCTGTGGCCATTATGGCTGTGGCGGTATCGCCGCCACGCTTCAGGGCGGCACCCAAGGGCCGATCGATGCGTGGCTCGCCAGCGCCCGCAGCGTGCTTGCCGCGCATCGTGACGAGGCGATGGGCCAGGAAAGCGAGGAGCAGCGCGTCAACCGACTGGTCGAGGTCAATGTTCGCGATCAGCTCGTGCGGCTGGCGCGTACCGATACGATGCAAGCCGCCTGGGCCGACAACCAGCAGGTTTACCTCCACGGCTGGGTGTACGACATTCGCGATGGCCACATCAAACCGCTGATGGAAATCGACCGTGATACAGTGCTCGATGCGGTGCCGCGGCCCGAACGGGTATTGATGCCAACCGAGACGGCACTCGCGCCGGCTGCAGATTGAGATGCCGCAGCCGCACGGTAAGACCGGGCGGCGTAAAAAAGCCAGAGGGTCTATAAGCCGGGTTCTGTCCACCGCCGGTTGAAGGGCGGATGGGCGACCATTCCTCTAGGCGATCACTTGCGTGACCGCTCAAGCAACCAACCCGGGCGGCGGGCCGGAACGAAGCCCTGGGATTTGCATCCCGTGCCGCCCCTATTCGGTCTTGCTCCCGGTGGGGTTTGCCGTGCCGCTCCTGTTGCCAGTCGCGCGGTGCGCTCTTGCCGCACCCTTTCACCGTGGCGTCGCCGAAGCGGTCGCCGTCTGCTCTCTGTGGCACTTTCCCTGATCCCCGTGCCGGACTTGC
The DNA here is from genome assembly GCA_038230675.1 of Sphingomonadales bacterium. GTDB lineage: Bacteria > Pseudomonadota > Alphaproteobacteria > Sphingomonadales > Sphingomonadaceae > Sphingomonas. Next base: position 30,826 of record JBBRMV010000008.1, read on the forward strand.
ATCCGAAACCGGGAACCGCCGGACGTTATCCGGCACCGTCGTTTCCGTGGAGCCCGGACTTTCCTCGCGCGCTTAGAAAAAGCACCCGCGGCCGCCCGACCCTCTGGCAACGCCCGCCTTAGTCATCCCCCTGCGGTTTGGGAAGCAGCAGCGCGAGCAGGATCATCCGGCACTCGGCATCGATTTCGCCATCGATCAGCTCTGGGCGAAAACGCCGTTGAAACGCCATGATCGCCGCCATCGGCTCGCTGACATCATAGCCGAAGCGCTCGAGCGCGAGCAGGAAGCCAGCCTGCGACCAGAACGGGTCCATCAGGTTCTTGGTCGGGCGCGGCAACGCCAGCCGGAGCCGCGCCAGCTTGCCCCAGGGAAACAGTTCGCCCGGATCGCGCTTGCGGGTGGGGGCGATGTCCGAATGGCCGACGATATTGCCCCGGGTGATTTCGTGCCGGTCCTTGATCTGCATCACCAGCTGGACGACCGAAGCGATTTGTTCATCGGGGAATGGCCGGTAGCCGAACTCATGCCCCGGGTTGACGATTTCGATGCCGACGCTGGCGCTGTTGACATCATCCACGTCGCGCCAGTGCGACTTGCCGGCATGCCAGGCGCGGTTCGCCTCATCGACCAGGCGAAGGACCGTCCCATCCTCTGCGACGACATAATGCGCCGAAACCTTGGCGTCGGGGTCACGAAGGCGCGCGATTGCCGATTCGGCATCCTGCATGCCCGTGTAATGCAGCACGATCATAGTGATGGGCAGCGCCCGCGCGTCGAAATTGGGCGACGGGGCGTCGATGATCGTCATCGCGCGTCGACCGCGCGCGCCGTCCTGATCGTCACGATCGCCACCCCTAGCATCGCCAGTGCTCCTCCGATCAGCATGACCGCAGTTACCGGCGTGCCGAAATAAAAGGACGCGGTAAACACCGAAATGACGGGTGCTGCGAGCGTAAGGGGTGCAACGACCCCTACCGAATGGCGCTGGAGCAGCCACGACATGGCGCCTTGCCCCGCAACGGTTGATCCGATCGCCGAAAACGCAACCCAGCCAAGGGTGCCGACCGTCAAGTTGGGGATGGCGAGCATCTGGGCATGTTCAAGCTGGAAGGCGGCGACACCCTGTACGATCGTACCGATCAGGCCGATCCAGGCATAGATCGTCAGCACGCGCACCCCGATCAGGCCGCGCTGAATGATCGAGCAGGTCGCCCAGATCAGGCTTGCAAGCGCGGTCAGCGCCAGCCCAGCAATCTCGCCCGTGGCTGCCGGATCGAAAACCAGCACGCCAACGCCCAGCAGCGAAATGGCGATGCCCGCGATCCGCGGCAGGTGAATGCGTTCATGATAGATGATGATCGACAGCAGCAGCGAAAACGGCACGCCCAGCTGGCCCGCGATTGCCAGCGCGCCGACATTCTTCGACACCGCCAGCGACAGATTGACCGCCAGATAAAATGCCCCGCCCGACAGGAAACCGAGCGCGATCAGCGCGCGCATCTTGCCGGGCACGATCCGGAGCGCCGTTGCGCAAACCAGAAAGACGATCGCCTGGCGCAGAAATGCAGCGGTCAGCGGCGATATCGCATCGACCGACACCTTCACCGCAATGATGTTGAGACCCCACAAGATGTTCATCGCCACGACAACGGCGAGATCGGTGCCACCGAAGCGCGCTGTCCGGCTGGTCGGTTGGGCCGCATCCATCATCGCGGATTGCCGCGTGTCCGCCCGATTGTAAACCGTGTGCGCAGCCCGATCAGGCAGCGGCGCTGTCGTTCGCGACGGTTGCGCTCCGACGGGGTTCGTAAAGCCCGCGAAACTGGCGACTGGGCACGAAATCGTCGCTTTGACCGATCACCGTTTCACCAGCACCCAGCACGATCAGCCCGCCGGGTCGCACGACCTGGGCAAGCAGGCCGAACACGCGCTGACGCAACACGGGCGACAGATATAGCAGGACGTTACGGCACAGGACGATGTCGAAGCGACCGATAGGCGGCACGTCACCGACCAGATTGTGCGTGCGAAAGGCGATTTTGCGCACCAGTTCGGGCCGGGCGACCCAATCGGGGCCGACCGCGTCGAACCACTGGATCATCCGGCGCACCGGCAATCCGCGCTGGATCTCGAATTGCGAATAACGCCCCGTCCGGGCGCGCAGGATTGCGGCTTCCGACACATCGGTTGCAACGATTTCAGGTTCTTGCAGGCCGGTTTTGGCGGCACGTTCGGCAAAGATCATGGCCAGTGACAGCGGCTCCTGCCCCGTAGAGCACGCCGCCGACCAGATGCGCGGCCGGCGAATGCCGCCCGTTGTCTGCATCGCATCGACTGCCTGTTCGATCAGATCGAAAACCGATGCATCGCGAAAGAACGAACTTTCCTGATTGAGCAAGGCATCGACGATCATGTCGGCGATGACGCTGGACTGATCATCGAGCAATTCGGCGACGAGCTGATCGAGCGTCGTGTGGCCGCGCTCGCGCATCACCGGCTTCAGCGCCGTCTCGATGCGCCAGGTCCGGTTTGCGGCGATTTGCTGGCCGGTCCGCGCCTCAAGCAGCGATGCCAATATCGCAATGGCGCCACCGCTGGCCACTGGCCCGTTGTCCTTGCCGACGACGCCGATCATGCCGCGCCCTTCACGCCGGACGCCGCTGGGCAGCGATCAGCCGACCAATGTCATAGGGTGGCAGCACGGCAGCAGCACTACCCGTAGCGGCGACCGAACCCGGCATCCCCCAGACGACCGAACTGTTCTGATCCTGAATGACGATGCTTCCCCCCGCCGATGCAATTTTCTGCGCGCCGATCGTTCCGTCGCGCCCCATCCCGCTCAGCACGATGCCCAGCGCGCGCGCGCCATAGACATCGGCGACGCTTTCAAACATCGGATCGACCGAGGGCATGCAGCCGCTGACGGAGCGCTCGCTGCCGAGCCGGACGATGGCGCCGTCGCCAGTGCTCGCACATCGCAGATGCGCTTCGCCGGGGGCAATGATCACCCGGCCACGCTGGATACGCAGATAATCGGTCGCAACGACGCACGGGCGGCCCGCCAGCACCGCGATCTGCGCGGCAAAATAGGGCATGAACGACGACGGCAGATGCTGCGTGATCAGGATCGGTAGTTCGCAACTCGCCGGGATCGCGCGCAGCAATTGGCTCAGCGCGTGGATGCCCCCGGTCGAGGCACCGATCGCGACGATGTCGAAATCATCGGCCAGCGCGATCGCTGGACTTTGGCTCGATGCGCGATTGGCGAAGCGATCGCCGCCATCGACCAGCCGGGTCAGTTTCTCGGTCAGGGCATCGCCGAACTTGCCGACAAGATTGCCGATGCCGGGCTTCACGAGCGTGTCGGCGGCGCCGAGGGTCAGCGCCTGAATGGTCGCCGCGGCTCCTTCGGCGCAGGAGGATGACACGATCAGCACCCGGGCACCCTGCCCCGCCGCCAGCACGTCGGGCAGCGCGGTCAGTCCATCGACGCCGGGCATCTCGATATCGAGCAGGATGATGTCAACGCGGTTATGCTGCAGAAATGCCAGCGCGCCCTGCGCATCGGCAACGGCACCCGCGACCGAAAAGCGCGCGTCCTGCTCGATCATCTTTGAAATCACCGCCCGCGCGACCACCGAATCATCGACGATCAGGATCCGCGACGGGATAGAACCGATCGTCTGTTCGGCGAGGAAATGGCGCTTGTGGGGCACAGGGGTCGCTCGGCGCTCAGGCCATGCCGACGATTTGCAGCTTGCTCTCCAGGGTTTCGCGATCGAATGGCTTCATGACGTATTCGTCGGCCCCGGCCTCGATCGCGGCGCGGATATAGGCCATGCCGTTCTCGGTCGTGCAGAATACCACCTTGGGGCGGTGCGACACCTTGCTCTCACGCAGGGCACGCAGGAAATCCATGCCGCTCATCACCGGCATGTTCCAGTCGAGCAGGATGACATCGGGCGCGGATTGCAGACAGCTGTCGAGCGCCTCGCGCCCATCGCCGGCTTCGGTGACGTTGAAGTTGAGCGTTTCGAGGATGTGCCGGGCGACCTTTCGGATCACCTTAGAATCGTCGACCACGAGGCAAGTCTTCATTATCCGCACCCTGTTTTCTTTCGCTCATCCTCTTTGGCGGAAAAGCGTAATGTTAGCGTTAATTCAGGCGGCAATCGCGAGCCCGGGAATGAGCGCGCGCAGGTCGATGGCAAGGATCGGATCACCGTCGCGGTCGATGACGCCGCACCCGGCACGCCGCCAGCCGCCGTCGAGCACAAAACTGGTGCGCAACGGGCTGAGCATGAACAGCGCGACGTCTTCGAGCGCATCGACGAGGATCGCATAATGATGCCCGTCGACCTGAGTGATGACAGCGCGTGTGGGTTGCGGATCGGACGGCGGCAGGCTGAGCGCCGCGCAGGTGTCGATCACCATGACCACGCGGCTGCGCAGTGCCGCCAGCCCGCAAACTTCGGGCACCGCGCGCGGCACCGGCGTGACCGCGCCGATATCGACCACCGATTCGACCTGATTGGAATGGATCGCGACCGATCGACCGGCGATTCTGGCGATCAAGAACAGTTCGGGCAGAAAGCATTCGGGTGCGCGGGGCTCGGTCATCATTTACTCCCGTTGCGCAATTGTTGGTGGGCGAGCGCACCCAGCACGGCATCGCGGTCGTACCGATAGACGCTGTCGACGGCATCGCCCCGGTCGGGTTGTGCGCGCAGCCGCACGACGGGAGCGCCGCCGACCGCACTCACCACATCATCATCCATCGCCAGCGCGACGTCGGGCTTCATCGGCCCCGTCACCTCAGTGACGACGCGGTATCCCGCGCCTTCGAGAACCGGGCGCAGGAACCGTGTCATCCATCCGACCTGGGTGCCGGCCAACAGGCAGATCGGTGACGACAGGCCGGTCGCGGGTTCGGCATAAGTGGAAAACAGCCAGTGAAGATCGAGCATTTCCACCTGCTCGCCGTCGATTTCGACGACACCCGCGATCGGGCCAGGCACGCGCGCCGGGATCATCGGTTCGATCAGCGTTACGATATCCTGCGCCTCGGCGATGGCGTAGCCGATCTCGGACTGGCCATCGGCCATTCGCAGCACGCCAATCTCTCCGCGTTCTTCGATAGCGGCGGCGCTTTGTGCCCCAAGGATACCCGCCAGCGGCAAGATGCCGCCGTCGATGGAAAGCCTCAGCTGACCCGCCGAGAAACGGACCGAGGACGAATTGGCAAGTTCCAGACGCTCGACAATCGCCAGCGGCACCGCTCGGCGCGCACCGTCGAGATCGAAGAACAGCAACGCCTCGATGCCCGGTGCGTGCGCTTCCTCAAGCGGTTCTTCGGCACCAACGGCGCCGCGTTCAAAGCGCAATCCGGCATCCGCTGCCACCCCGGCGCAATCGAGCAGCAGCATCGGCCTGCCGCTGTCGGGCAGCGTTTGCCCGGCATAAAGCCCGTTCGCCATGACGGCGGGGGGCGCGGGCTTGATCACCAGTTCCTCGGTATCGAGCACCTCGTCGACCGACAGCGCAAAGCTGCCGCCGCCGACGCTGACGATCGCCAGCATCGACGACATATCCCCAGCTTCCGCCAGTCGCAGCGTGTCGGCCAGGGCAACCAGCGGCAAGCGGCGATCGCGGACCGTTGCGATGGCTGTATCGCCGAGCATATCGATACGGATCGATTCACCGCGCACCGTGACGATCTCCTCGATCGACTGGCGCGAAATGGCAAAGCGTTGCCCCTGAACCCCGACGACGATCGTCGAGATGATCGACAGCGTGAGCGGCACGTGGATGGCGATGCACAGACCGCGACCCGGCGTGCTGGTAAGCTCGATCCGGCCGCCGATCTGCTCGATATTGGCGCGCACGACATCCATGCCGACGCCGCGCCCCGAAATCGATGTGACCTCGTTCTTGCTCGAAAGGCCGGGCTCGAACACCAGATCGAGCTTGGCGCGATCGGGGAGCGCGCGCAGTTCGGCTTCGCTGCGCGGCCCGGTTGCGGCCATCTTGGCGATCAACCGATCAACATCGATCCCCCGACCGTCATCGACGACTTCGATGATGATCTGATTGCCCGACTGCCGCGCCGAAACCGTCAGGCGACCATTTTCGCGTTTTCCCACGGCGATCCGCTCCGCGGGGGTTTCCAGCCCGTGGTCGATCGCGTTGCGGATGATGTGGACGAGCGGATCGCGCATCATCTCGATCATCTCGCGGTCGAGTTCGACATCGGCACCCTCGACCGAGAGCACCACCGATTTCGCCAGTTCGGCGGCAGTATCGCGCACCATCCGGGGCAATGCCGAGAAAAGGGCGTCGATCTTCTGCATCCGCGTGCGCGTCACCGTGTCGCGCATTTCGGCGACGGTGAACGAAAGCCGCTCAAGTGCCGCCTCCACCTTGGGGTCGACGGCGCCATCACGCAGCCGCCGTGCCAGATCGTTGCGCGCCAGCACCATCTCCGACATGCCGCTCATCATCCGGTCGAGCAGATCGACATTGAGGCGAACGCTGCGCGTCGGCGCGCGCTGGACCGCGGGCATCGTACTTTGCTGAGTCGTGGCGGTTGATGTCTGGCTGCCCTCGTCGAGCGCGGCGATCAATAGGTCCTCGCCCGAATCATCGAGCGCTGCGCCAACATCGATCGCCTCGATGATCTCACCGATCCGGTCGACGATCGCGAGCACGGCATCGACCAGGCGAGTGTCAGGCGCGCGCGTTCCCGAACGGACGGCGGCCAGCACATCCTCAGCGGCGTGGCTCAATCGGCTGAGGCGTGGCAGATCGAGAAAGCCGCAACTGCCCTTCACGGTGTGGACAAACCGGAAGATCGCATCGAGGCGTTGACGATCGGAAGGGTCGGCCTCCCACATCACGATTTCTCCCGCAAGCGCCTCAAGCGTCTCACGAGTTTCGGCGATGAATTCTTGCAGCAGATCGTCCATGAGCCCCCGGTGCGCCCGATTGGGCCCGGCATTCATGGCAACAAGCGGTTAAATTGCGGTTTACCCGACGCGGAATGCGGCTCCGAACAGCAATACGGGTGCATCGGGCTCGGAAACCTGGATCATGCCGCCCCCTTCGGCGACCAGCGATTGTGCCAGATAAGCGGCAGCCGCCCTTGGCGTGACGACGGCATCGCCGCCCGTGCCCAGCAAAGCGGTGCGCAACTCGGCATCGAGCACGATGCGCGGCCCGTCGCCGCGCACAACGATTTCGACATTCCCGTCGATCGCCTCGGCGCCGATATCGAGCTGACCACCCCGGATCAGCGCATCGCCGGCGATCAGCGCCAGGTTGAGCAGCACCTTGATCGCGGGCTTCGGCAACACGGCATCCTCGATCAGCCAGCCGACCTTCACCCGGTGATTGTCGCCGAAAAGTCCCTCGATCGCCGCCCGCGCCTCGCGACTGTCGACGGTCTCGCCGAAGCCACCGGCGGCTCCGAACGCCAGTCGAAAGAATTTCAGCTTGTTGGCCGATGCGCGCGCGCTTTCCGACAGCAGTTCCAGGCAGCGATTGCGCATTTCGGGGTCGTGCTCGTCGGCGAGCAGTTCCAGCCCATTATTGAGCGCGCCGACCGGGCTCAAAAGATCGTGACACAGGCGCGAACACAACAGGCTGGCAAATTCGACCGGGCTAATCGTCATTTCGGGGGGCGGCTCCAGCGGGCGGCAACGGGTTGGCCCCTCATGGCGAAGGCGCGCGCGACGCGCAAGGCAGTGTCGCATCGAGCGATACCCGATCGAAGCTTCCCAACCACGCACCACCTTTCTGTACCCGCCACAACTGCGCGTCGCCGTTCCCCAGGATCAGCCACAGATCGCCCGGTGTCCCCGCCGCTGCGGCATCGCGTGGCGAAGGTTGTGCAATGCCGTTGGGGTGGGAATGATAATGGCCGATCAGGCGCGGTCCGCCCTGCCGCATGGCCCGATGCGCGGCGATCAGCGCGGCGGGATCGATCTCGAAGCTGTCATGCGGCGTGACGGCTACATTGGCGCACGCGAGCGCCGCGTCTATCCGGTGCTCGTTGCCGAACAGCAGACCGCAAATCTCCGCGTCCGGCGATGCTGCCGCGTCAGCCAGTAGTCGCGCCAGCCGGTCGCTTGAAATTCCAACGGGGATTTCCATATTTCTCGAAGATGGACCGGGGGACAGAGACGATACAAGTGCGGATTGCGGGCGTGGCCGATGGCCAACGGCTCGACCGTGCGCTGGCCGGCTCCTTCCCAGGTATTTCGCGTGAACGCGTAAAATCGCTGATCGCCTCTGGTAACGTCACCGACGCCCACGGGGCGCTCGCGATGGACCCGACGACCAAGGCAGCCCAGGGCGATCTGTTCGAGGTGACGCTGCCACCGCCGACACCGCTCGACAACGAGGCGCAGGAAATCGCGCTCGATATCGTCTATGAGGATGAACACCTGATCGTGATCGACAAGCCCGCCGGGCTCGTCGTCCATCCTGCCGCCGGCAATCTCGACGGTACGCTCGTCAACGCGCTGCTCCATCATTGTGCGGGGCAGCTGTCCGGGATCGGCGGCGTCGCCCGCCCCGGCATCGTCCACCGCATCGACAAGGGCACATCCGGGTTGATGGTGGCGGCGAAATCCGATGCCGCTCATATCGGCCTTGCCGCGCAGTTCGCCGCGCATTCGATCGACCGGCGCTACAAGGCGATCGTCGCCGGACGCCCCAATCCGCCCGAGGGCAAGGTCGACGCCCCGCTCGGTCGCTCGCCCGCCAATCGCAAGAAGATGGCAATCGTTGAGGGCGGCAAGCGCGCGGTCACGCATTACCGGATGATCCGACCATTGAGAGAGGCGGCCATGGTCGAATGCCGGCTCGAAACCGGGCGGACGCATCAGGTGCGCGTCCACATGGCATCGATCGGCCACGCCTTGCTGGGCGACCCGGTTTATGCTAGAACAAAACATGCCCACCGCGCGACACTCGAGTCGCTGCAATTCGGGCGGCAGGCGCTCCACGCGGCGCGCCTGGGGTTCATCCATCCGGTCAAAAGTAACGCTTTGGCGTTCGATAGCGAAATACCTGCGGACATGCAGGAATTGTTCGATACACTCTTATCGTAAGTTAAGGGGGCGCCCGGCTGATGACGGCGCGCCTTCTGCAGAAAAAGGGAGATTTCATCATGGCAAGCGGCAGCAACGTCCCGGCGACAATCCCCGCCCTGGGCGGCGAGGCGAGCCTCAATCGCTACCTCGCCGAGATCAAGAAATTCCCGATCCTCGCGCCCGAGCAGGAATATATGCTCGCCAAGCGCTTTGAGGAGCATGGTGACACCGATGCGGCGGCGCAACTCGTGACGTCGCACCTCCGGCTCGTGGCGAAGATCGCGATGGGCTATCGCGGTTATGGCCTGCCCGTCAGCGAGCTGATTTCCGAGGGCAATATTGGATTGATGCAGGGCGTGAAAAAGTTCGAGGCGGATCGTGGTTTTCGTCTTGCGACCTATGCGATGTGGTGGATCCGCGCGTCGATCCAGGAATTCATCCTGCGGTCGTGGAGCCTCGTCAAAATGGGCACCACGGCTGCCCAGAAAAAGCTGTTCTTCAACCTGCGCCGGATGAAAGCCAAGCTCGACGCGTTCGAGGACGGCGACCTGAAGCCGGAGCATCTGGCAAAGATTGCCAAGGACCTTGGCGTCACCCAGGATGAAGTGACGAGCATGAACCGGCGGATGGCGATGGGTGGTGACACCTCGCTCAACGTGCCGATGCGGGAGGATGGCGAAGGCCAGTGGCAGGATTGGCTTGCCGACGATGCGCCCCTGCAGGACGCCGTCGTCGCAGAGGCGCAGGAAGCCGATGTTCGCCACACGATGTTGGTCTCCGCAATGGAGGACCTCAACGAGCGCGAAAAGCACATCCTGACCGAACGCCGCCTGACCGATGATCCCAAGACGCTTGAGGAGTTGAGCCAGGTCTACAATGTATCGCGCGAGCGCGTTCGCCAGATTGAGGTGCGCGCTTTCGAGAAACTGCAAAAGGCGATGATGCGGCTGGCGGGCGACCGTCGCCTGCTCGCGGCTTATTGATCCGAGCGTTCCGTTGATCTGAACGGTCCCTTCATTTCGACGGGGCCGAAACGATCGGGCTTGATCAAGTGCCAGGCTTCATGCGACCCGGTGGATCGATGATCCGCCGGGTTTCCCTTTTGACGGCCACGCTGCTCGCCGGGTTCTTGCTGGTGTCGTTGCTATGGGTCGTGATCTATCGCTTCATCGCACCACCGATTACGCTCACGATGATTGGCGACGCGGTCGGCGGGCACAGCATCCACAAGAGCTGGCTGCCTTTGTCGAAGATCGATCCCAACATGGCCCGCGCGGCGATTGCCGGTGAAGATGCGCGCTTCTGCGCGCACGATGGATTCGATTTTGAAGCGATTGCGGCTGCCTATAAACGGAGCCAGCGCGACGGACGGCTGCGGGGTGGCTCCACGATCAGTCAGCAGACCGCCAAAAATGCCTTCCTGTTTCAGGGCGGCGGTTATGCCCGCAAAGCCGTCGAGGCGTATTTCACCTTCTTGATCGAGCGTATCTGGGGCAAGCGACGGATCATGGAGGTGTACCTGAACATCGCCGAGACCGGCATCGGCACATACGGTGTCAATGCGGCCTCGATCCGATATTTCGGTCACGATGCAACGCGCCTGTCGCGGGCCGAGGCGGGCAAGATCGCCGCTGTGTTGCCGCTTCCCAAAAAGCGCGCAGCCGTTGCCCCGACGGGTTTCACCCGACGCCACGGCAATGCGATTGCCCGCCGTGCGGGTGTCGTTCGCAACGACGGGCTCGACAGCTGCTTGCGCTGAAGCGAGCCCGTCTCGTTTTCAAGGCTTCAACTTACTGATCGATGGCCTTTTGCGCGGCGTCGCCGACCTTTTGCGCGTTGGCATCGACGGTCTTGGCGGCCGATGTCACGGCATCAGTGCGAATATTGTCGTTGCGGCTCTGGTTGAGCAAAAAGAACGCGCCCACGGCAACCGCCAGGATCAGTGCAAGTCCGATCAGCAGCCCGGCACCGTTGTTGCGGCGTTCGATGACGACAGTATCGCGGCCATTATCAGCCATTTCGGGTCTCCCTTGTTTATTGAACACCCGGCATCAAGCGATAATGGCCCGTTTTGTTCCCGATCAGAAGGGCAGCTTGAACCCCGGCGGCAGGGGAAGTCCGCTCGTCATCTTCGACATTTCGGCGTTCGACGCAGTATCGGCCTTGCCGCGTGCATCGTTGAGGGCGGCCGCGACCAGATCTTCGAGCATCTGTTTTTCGCTCGGCTGAAGCAGCGATTCGTCGATATCGACGGCGATGATCCGGCCCTTTGCCGACGCGCGCACCTTGACGAGACCACCGCCCGCCGCGCCCTCGACCTCGATCGTGTCGAGATTGGCCTGCGCCTTGGCGAGTTCGGCCTGCACATTCTGCGCCATGGCCAGCATGTCTTCGATACCCTTCATCTTCAACTCCGCTTGTTCAAATTCCAGCTGATCACTTCGGCATCCGGAAAGGCTTCAAACGCCGCCTTGACGATGGGTGCCTGCTTGACCCGTTCAAGTTCTGCCTCGCGGGCCAGCGCCTGCGCCTCGCGCAATGTCGGTGCGCCTGCAGCATCTTCGGTCGAGATCCGCCATTTCGCGCCGGTGATCCTGAGCAGCGCGTCGGCAAGGTCGCGCACGAGGTCGCTCGGCATCGGCTTGGCGTTGCTAAGGCTGATGACCGGCGGCTCATAGCGCACCACGCGCGCCGTCAGCCGCAAGGTTTCGGCCAGGCCGGGCTCGCGGTTGCTGTCGAGCAGGGCGATCAGCGCGTCAAAACTCGCCGGCATCGCGGCGCCATTGGCAGGAGATGCGGCATTTGACGGCGCTCCGCCGTTGGGCACCCCCGTCGTATCGGCGGTTCGGCCCGCCGTCATCTGCCGGGCCAGGTCGCCGGGATCGGGAAGCGCCGCTGCATGGACGACGCGCAGCAGCGCCATTTCGCACGCTTCAATCGGCAATGCCGCCCGCGCCACCTCGTCATGCCCCTTGAGCAGCAGTTGCCACAGCCGGTGCAGCGCCGCGAACGACAGCGAGGATGCCCAATCCGATAGCGCCTCGCGCTCTTCGGCGGATTGTGACGCGTCCATCGGCGTACCGAGCTTGGCCAACGTAACCGCATGGATTGCCTCGAGCAGCGACCGCAGCACGCCGACCGGATCGACGCCAAGATCATATTGGCGGCGCAGCGCGGCCAGCGCCGCCAGGCCGTCACCCGCCAGCAAATGCCCGAGCAGATCACGAATCGCGCCACGATCGGACAAGCCGAGCATTTCCCGCACCGTCGCGGCGCGTACCCCGCCACCCTCCATCCCGGCGTGCGCGATCGCCTGATCGAGGATCGACAGCCCGTCGCGCGCGGACCCTTCCGCAGCACGTGCGATCAGCGCGAGCGCCTCGCCTTCCGCCTCGACACCCTCCGCCTCGACGACATAGGCGAAATGCGCGGCAAGTTTTTCGCTGGTGATGCGGCGCAGATCGAAACGCTGGCAGCGCGACAATACCGTCACCGGCACCTTGTTCACCTCGGTTGTCGCGAACAGGAATTTCACGTGCGGCGGCGGCTCTTCCAGCGTCTTCAGCAACGCGTTGAAGGCGTTCTTCGACAGCATGTGAACTTCGTCGATGATGTAGATCTTGAACCGCGCCGACACGGCGGAATAGCGCGAGGCATCGATGATCTCTCGCACATCGTCGACACCGGTGTGGCTCGCGGCGTCCATCTCGATGACGTCGATGTGGCGGCCCTCGGCGATCGCGCGACACGGTTCGCAGATGCCGCAGGGATCGATTGTCGGGCCGCCGTCACCATCGGGGCCGATGCAGTTGAGCGCCTTGGCGATCAGCCGCGCGGTCGATGTCTTGCCGACACCGCGAACGCCGGTGAGCAGAAACGCGTGCGCCAGCCGCCCGCGCTTGATGGCGTTGGCGAGCGTGGTCACCATCGCATCCTGGCCGATCAGCTCGCTGAAATTCTGCGGTCGGTATTTCCGCGCGAGAACGCGGTAAGGCACGGCCTTGGCCGGCTGCGCAGGTTCGCCGAGATCGAGGAAGGAATCGTCCATTGCGGCGGTATGTAGGGGGGATAGGGAGGTATCGACAAGCGGAGGATTCGTTGGGCATAGCCGCCCAATGAAGCGCGACGAGAGCATTCAGGCGAAACACAACCGTTGGCTGGATCGCGCGATCGCCATTTTGGAAGGTCGGGCGAATGGCCACGGAATGCCGGTGCTTCGTGCATTGGCATTGCGGGGCCATACCGGCGCTATTGCCGAGCTAGCTAACCGACTGACTTCGCCACAGGACAGCGAGTATGATCTCGCCAAAGGGTTGGCACTCGACCGCCGGCTTGCCCGCACACTCGGCGAAAGCTGGATTTTAGGCAATCTGTCCACAACGTTTCGAAATCATGGCGATATGCGAGGGTATCGGCATTGGCTCTCGCGTGCCGCTCGAACGGGCGACCCTGATTACGTCTCAGAAAAGCGCCGATTCGAAACCCGATTTCCGTATCCAATCATGAAACAATGGGGGCGGTATCGGCCGTTACGAAAAAACGAGCGGTGATGTTTTGAAGCGACCCGGCGAAGCCGTGTCGTCGGACGGGGCGATGCCCCGCCGGCCGCGGTGGCGCGTCTTGTGTGCTGCTACGCAGCACACATGCGCCCCGCGCGGTGGGAGCCGGGACGACCCGTAGCAAAATCGTTGTGGCTGCTGCCTTCCGGCCCTGACCAGGTTGGCGACGACTACGCCCGCCCGACTCCCGCTGGCCATATGGGGGAGACGGACGGGCGGATCAAGTTGCTATCGCCGCGCTGTCAATGGCGCGCGGTGGCGCCAAATCGCCTAGTAGCGCACGCGGATGGTGCGGCAGCGGCGGATGCGATTGCCGTTGCGATACGTCACCTTGCAGACCCGGCGGTTGTGATAACGCCCGAAGCCATTGCTGCGCGTGACGGTGCGATTGTGCGTGACGACACGCTCGCGAATGACACGGTCCTGCGCGTTGGCGGCCGAAACGAGCGGCACAGGGGCCAGCATGGCGGCAGCGCCGACAAAGCCGGCAGTGATCGCGGTGATGATTTTCATGGGGCTCTCCTCCTCGTGCACCGATGCACTAAGGGCGTAATGATCAGCGGCCCTGCATGTTCCGCGTTTCGCGCGGCATTTTCACCGTCAGTCGATCCAATGCGGCATCGAGCCAGATCTGGCAGGCGAGCCGGCTCGTCCGCGTCGCGCCGACCGCGAGATCGAGCATATCCTCTTCTTCCTCGCGCGCAGGCTTCAACCGGGCGAAGTCGTCGGCGTCGATAATGACATGACAGGTCGAACACGCCATCTGGCCCTCGCACGTCCCCTCCAGCGGCTGGCCATCGGCTTGCGCCACATCCAGTAGACGGTCGCCGTCGTTCGCCTCCACCTCGCGCACCGACCCGTCGGTCGCGATGAAGCGCACGCGGATCAAGCGGGCACCTGTTGGGCAGCAGCAGCGGCAACGATCCGGTCGATGGCATCCCCCAATTCGGTTTCGCTGGTGTAGCGACCGAAACCGATCCGGATGCTCGACCGTGCCTGCGCAGACGTCAAGCCGATCGCTTCGAGAACATGGCTCGCCCGGCGCGATCCGCTCGCGCAGGCCGACCCGGCGGAAAAGGCGACATCGCGCAGATCGGACATCAACCGCGCCACATCCAGCCCGTCACGGCGAATGTTGAGATTGCCGGGGTAGCGCATGGCGGTCGATCCGTTGATGTGCCAGCCGGGACCAAAGCGCTGTCGCGCGGTGATGGATAATTGTTGGGCATGCGCCGCATCCGCATCGCTACGCTCGGCCATCAACCGGGCAGCCGCGCCGAACCCTGCGCAGAGCGCTGGCGACAAAGTGCCCGACCGCCCCCGCCCCTCCTGCCCGCCGCCGTGCATCAGCGGTTCGAGCACCACGCCCTCGCCCACCCACAAGGCGCCGACACCCTTTGGTCCATGAATTTTGTGCGCGGAAATCGCGACCATGTCACAGCCATCGGGGATCGGCACCCGGCCATATCCCTGCACCGCATCGCACAGCATCAACGCCCCCGCTGCATGCGCCAACGCGGCGAGTTGAGCGATCGGCTGGATCACGCCGATCTCGTTGTTGACCAGCATTGCTGCGACCAAACCCGTCCCCGGCACGATGGCGCGGGCGGCGGCGTCCATATCAACGATCCCGTCGTGCCCGACCGGCAGGATGGTGACGGTACGCCCGCGCGCGCGCTCGGCCTGGACGGTATCGAGGACGGCCGCATGCTCGGTCGCGATGGTGACGATCGGCCCGGTGCTGCCCTTGATCGCCCAGTTGAGCGCCTCGGTCGCGCCGCTCGTGAACGCCAGCGATCCGCCCGTGGGCAGCAACGATGACACACGCTCCCTCGCGATCTCCACCACCGCCTTTGCGGCACGACCCGCCGCATGCGCCGAGTGCGGATTGGCAGGGTTGTCGCGCAGCCAGGGCATCATCACTTCAAGCGCTTCGGGGGCGAGCGGCGTCGTTGCCTGATAATCGAGATAGATCATGCCGCGCGTTGCGCCGCATCATGCGCGACTTCGAGCCAGGCTTCGCGGAAGGCATCGATTTCCTCACGCGTCGTGTTCCACCCGAAACTTACGCGGATGGTGCGGCTGGCGGTGTCCTCATCGACCCCGAATGCGGCAAGCGCCCGGCTGCGCTTCAGCGTGCCCGACGAACATGCACTGCCCGCCGAAACCGCAAACCCCATCGCGTCGAGGCGGATCAGCTGCGCGGCGGCGCTCAGGTTCGGCATCGCGATGGCAAGGATATGCACCGATTGCGTCCCCGGTGCGATCACGTCGCCAACTTTCCAGAGCGCGTTCTTCAGCTCAAAAAGAGCGCCGGCATCGACTGGCCAAGGCGCGCGAACGACGTCAAGCGCTGCTGCAAATCCCAGCACGCCCGGAAGATTTTCGGTGCCCATCCGATAGCCGAATTCATGCCCGCCGATCGGCTCGAGCAGTGCCAGGTCACGGACGAGCAACGCGCCGATGCCCGGTGGACCACCCAGCTTGTGCGCAGAGACAACCGCGAAATCGACATCGGACGGAATGCGCCCCTGCCCTTGCGAACAATCGGCCAGCGAGACTCCGCCCGCCGCTGCGACTGCCGACACTGCGGGATTGGTCGCGGCAAATGGCAGCAGATCGGTGCCCGTTTCCGAATTAATCGACTGGATCGCCACCACGGCGCGACCACCGTTCGCAAGAGCCGATTTGAGCGCATCGAGATCGATCTGCGCGTCCGCAACCGGCATCACCTCGGCCCCCGGCGCCGCGCGGAACACCGCATCGTGCTCCACTGCCGACACGATCTGCCGCTCGGCCTTCGCCCGGTTGAGTGCGATCGACAGTGCCTCGCTCGCGCCGCTGGTGAAGATCAGTTCGCCCGTCCAGCCAAGCGACGTCTTGATCCGCGCGCGCGCCTCCTCAAGTGCCGCCCGTGCTGCGCGCCCCTCTGCATGCGGGCTCGACGGATTGGCCCAGCGCGCCATGCCCTCGGCCACCGCCGCAACCGCCTCTGGCCGCATCGGCGTGGTCGCTGCATGATCGAGATAGATGCGCTTTTTCACACCGCCAGCTCTAGCCCGCCGCCCGGCGCGCCACAATGATTGCGCCAACCGGGCCGGTTCCTATATAGCGCCCAATCCCGCGCACTGAGCGGCCCTCCGTTTCTTTATCAGCAGGTATCATGCCCGAAGTCATTTTCCCCGGCCCCGATGGCCGTCTCGAAGGCCGTTTTGCCCCTCCCCCGCGCCCGCGCGCGCCCGTCGCGATGATCCTCCATCCGCACCCGACCGCGGGCGGCACGATGAACAACCGGATCGTGCAGGAGCTGTACAAGACGTTCCAGCGGCGCGGGTTCGCCACGCTCCGCTTCAATTTTCGCGGCGTCGGCAAGAGCCAGGGCACGTTCGACAACGGCGTGGGTGAGCTTTCCGATGCCGCCAGCGCGCTCGATTGGGTGCAGAGCATCCACCCCGAGGCATCGACGACGTGGATCGCCGGCGTCAGCTTCGGCGCGTGGATCGGCATGCAATTGCTGATGCGCCGCCCGGAAATCCGCGGCTTCATCTCGATCGCGCCGCCCGCCAACATGTATGATTTCACCTTCCTCGCACCCTGCCCCTCCTCGGGCATCATCATCCAGGGTGACGGCGACGAAGTGGTGACGCCAATCGCGGTACAAAAGCTGGTCGACAAGCTGCGCACGCAAAAGCACATCACCATCCACCACGACGTCCTCCCGCGCGCCAACCATTTCTTCGAGCACGAAATGCCCGAGCTGATGGAGAGCGTGGACAATTATCTCGACATGCGGCTGGACCCGAATTCGCCGATCAAGTGAGGTTGGGCGCGTGGCTTGAACATCGCTTCGTCCCGGCACCTGTCTTGTGCTCCCGCGAAGGCGGGGACCTGGCCTGCGCTCCCGCCTTCGCGGGAGCACAAGGAGCGGCTTAGATCAGTTCAAACTCTAGGCTGGCAAGGCTCAGAGCCAGCCTGAATCGTAACCACCCCATCACCCCGCAACCCGCGCCTCGATCGCCTCCCAGATCATGGCGGCGACGTCGGTGCCGTCGAATTTCTCGATCGCGACGATGCCAGTGGGGCTCGTCACGTTGATTTCGGTGAGCCATTTGCCGCCGATCACGTCGATGCCGACGAAGATCAGCCCGCGCGCCTTCAGTTCGGGGCCGAGTGCAGCGCAGATCGCGCGCTCCTCGGGGGTCAGTTCGGTCTTAACCGCCGATCCGCCGACCGCGAGGTTCGATCGGATTTCGCCCTCGCCGGGCAAGCGGTTGATCGCGCCTGCGACTTCGCCGTCGACAAGCACGATCCGCTTGTCGCCCTTTGCGACATCGGGAAGGAACGCCTGCACCATGTGCGGCTC
This sequence comes from Sphingomonadales bacterium, assembly GCA_038230675.1. Taxonomy (GTDB): domain Bacteria; phylum Pseudomonadota; class Alphaproteobacteria; order Sphingomonadales; family Sphingomonadaceae; genus Sphingomonas. Next base: position 48,843 of record JBBRMV010000008.1, read on the forward strand.
GCGCCAGGTCATGTTGAACACCTCGATCAGCGCCGACAGGTTGGCGCCGTCCGCCCCCACCTTGAAGATCGCCTTGCCGCCATTGCCGTGCAGCGGCTTGATGACGATTGCGCCATGCCGCGCCAGGAACGCGCGTGCCTCGTCAAGCGAGCGCGTGATCAGCGTCGGCGGCATGAAGCGCGCATAATCCAGGACGAACATCTTTTCGGGCGCGTTGCGCACGCTCACCGGATCGTTGACGACAAGCGTCCGGTCGGCGATCCGCTCCAGGATATGGGTCGCGGTGATATAGCCGAGATCGAAGGGCGGGTCCTGCCGCATCAGCACGACATCGGCCGCATCGCCAAGATCGAGGCTCACAGGATCGCCGAAGCGGTAATGATCGCCTGCAACGCGCTGGACCGTCACCGGATGCGCCTTCGCCCATACCCGGCCGTCCTCGTAATTCAGGTCTTCAGCGCCGTAATGGAACAGCTGGTGCCCGCGCGCCTGCGCCGACAGCATCAGCGCAAAGGTCGAATCCCCGGCGATGTTGATCGATCCGATCGGGTCCATCTGGACAGCGACTTTCAGGCTCACGTCTTTCTCCCCGTTTGGCGCCATGTAGGACGTGGTCAGCCATCCTCCTACCCCATCCACGCATTCTCGATGTGACGGGGCCGCGTACCGGGTGCGATCAGGATCACGTCGATGCGGCTGTCTTCGCCGGCAGTCGCAAAGCGCGGGATCAGGATTTCGGCGGCGGCGGCAACACGTGACAGGCGGCGCGCGTCGATCGCGAAATCGAGTTCGCCGGCGCTGCTGCGGGTCTTCACCTCGACAAAGGCGATCAGGTTGCCGCGCTTCGCCACCAGATCGACCTCACCAGCGGGGGTGCGGACGCGCTCGGCGAGGATACGCCAGCCTTTCAGCCGCAGATACCAGGCAGCGAGCCGTTCACCCCGGCGTCCGCGATCCTCTGCGGCCTTGCGCGCGGCCGTCACCCTTTCAACTCGAGCGCGCGGGCATAGAGCGTGCGCCGATCGAGTCCGAGCGCCTTGGCGACTTCGCCGGCGGCTTTCGAGGCCGGCAGGCGGGTCAGCGCCTCGACAAGCGCGGCGTCGCCGTCCGCAACACTAGCAGGCTCGGGGGCGCCGGGCGGGGCGATGACGATCACGATCTCGCCCTTGGGCGGCGCATCGGCATAGCGCGCGGCGAGCGCGGCGAGCGATCCCGTCACCGCTTCCTCGAACCGCTTGGTGATTTCACGCGTCACGGCGGCCTCGCGATCGCCCAGTCCCTCGGCAAGCGCGGCCAGCGTGGCGGCGAGCCTTGGCCCCGATTCATAAGCGATCAGCGTTGCACGCACCCCTGCGACCTCGGCAATCGCGGCCGATCGCGCGGCCTGTTTGGGCGGCAGGAAACCGAGGAAAAAGAATCGATCGGTCGGCAAGCCGGCAAGCGTCAGGCCGGCGATGGCGGCGCATGGCCCGGGGATCGTCACCACGATGTGCCCCGCCGCGCGCGCATCGCGGACGAGCTTGTAGCCCGGATCGGAGATCAGCGGCGTACCGGCATCGGATACGAGGGCCACCGCCTCGCTGGCCATTCGCGCGATCAGCCCGGGGCGAACGGCCTCTGCATTGTGATCGTGATAGGGGGTCATTGGCCGCTTCACGCCGATATGGCGGAGCAGCTTGGCGGTCACGCGACTGTCTTCAACCGCGATTATGGCGGCCCGCGACAGGATATCGGCGGCGCGCGGCGACAAATCACCGAGATTGCCGATCGGGGTGGCGACGATATAGAGACCGGGCGCAAGTGAAGTGGACATAGGGAATCGTCATGGCAGAGGCTGCAGGCAAACCGCAACGGCTGGTCGCGTTGTTCGGCAAATTGGCAGTGACCGCTATGGCCGCGATGGGGCTGGCCGCGTGCCAGACGGTGGTGCCGCGCGGCCCCGCCGAGCCGATCAACCGGCCCGCGCCCGTGCGCCCTTCACCCGTGGTGGCGCCGCGGGTCGATGCCGGTATTCCGCAGGATATCCAGCGCCAGCGGATTGCCCTGCTCGTGCCGCTGAGCGGGGCTAATGCGGGCGTCGGCCAGTCGATCGCCAATGCAACGCAACTCGCCGTGCTCGACACCAAAAGCGACCGCATCCGGATCACCAGCTATGACACCAACCAGGGTGCGGCCAGCGCCGCGCAGCGCGCGCTCGCCGATGGCAATCGCCTGATCCTTGGGCCATTGCTCGCCGAAGATGTTCGTGCCGTCGCACCGGTCGCGCGCCGTGCCGGTGTGCCGCTGATCAGCTTTTCAAACGATGCCAGCGTGGCCGGCAACGGCACCTATGTGCTCGGCTATGCGCCTGCCCAGTCGATCGAGCGCGTCGTCGGCTATGCGCGCGGTCGCGGGATCGCCGATTTCGCGGCGCTCGTCCCCAACGGGCTGTACGGCGATCGCTCGTCGACCGCGCTGCTGAGGGCGGTCGAAGTCGCCGGCGGGCAGGTGGTGTCGTTGCAGACATATGACCGCGCACCGGGTGCCTTGACGGCAGCGATCACCCGGATGGCGAAGAATTCGCCTTATCAGGCAGTGCTGATCGCCGACAGTGGCGCGACGGCAGCAACGGCGGTGCCGATCATCCGCAAGAATGGCGGCCAATCCGCGCAAATCCTGGGCACCAATTTGTGGAGCAGCGACAATTCGGCGGTGACTGCGCCGGCATTGAGCGGCGCCTGGTTCGCAAGCGTTTCGGACGGGCTCTATCGGCAATATGCCACCAAATATCGGGCTCGGTTCGGCACCGCGCCTTACCGGCTGTCGAGCCTTGGCTATGACGCGGTGTTGCTCACCGTGCGCATCATGCGCGAATGGCCGATCGGCACGGCGTTCCCCGAAGATCGGCTGAGCGATCGTGGCGGTTTTGCCGGGATCGACGGTGCGTTCCGCTTCGGCGCCGATGGCGTGGCCGAGCGCGCGCTGGCGGTTCAGGAGATCAGGGGCGGCACAACCACGATTGTGTCTCCCGCGCCCGCAGGGTTCGGGAAATAGCGGCTAGGGCCGATCGGCGAGCAAGGCGGCCAGAACCGCGTTGAGCACCAGCATGCCGGAAGCCGTCGCGCGGAGGCGATCGCCTGTTCGCTCGATCAGCCCCTCCCCCTGCAACGTGGCGAGTGCACGCCGGTCGATAGCCGCGTCGATCGTCGTTTCGCCGAGTGCGGCCACCCGCGCCAGATCGACGCCCTCGCTGAGCCTCAACCCCATCAGCATCGCCTCAGTGAGGCGCATCGACGGCGCCAGCAGCTCCTCGCTCTCGATGCCGTTGCCGTTGCGGCCAATCGCGCTCATCCAGTTCTCGGGCTTTTTATGGCGCACCGTTGCCATCCCGCCGCGCCTGCCGTGCGCGCCGGGGCCGATGCCCGCATAATCGCGGTAGCGCCAATAGGTCAGGTTGTGGCGGCTCTCTGCGCCGGCACGGGCATGGTTGGAGACTTCATAGGCCGGGATGCCAGCCGCGATGGTGACGGCTGCGGTCGCCTCGAACAGGTCGGCGGCGCGGTCCTCGTCGGGGATCGTGATACGTCCAGCGGCGGCCTCGGTTGCAAAGCGCGTGCCGGGCTCGATCGTGAGTTGATACAGCGACAAATGATCGGTGCCGAACTCGATCGCGCGCCGCAGCTCGGCCTCCCATGATGCCTGCGACTGATCGGGGCGGGCATAGATCAGATCGAAACTGACGCGCCCGAAATGCCGCTGCGCCACCTCCAGCGCAGCCAACCCCTCCGCCACGCCGTGCGCGCGCCCCAAAAAAGCCAGCGCCGCATCGTCGAGCGCCTGCAACCCCAGCGACACGCGATTCACGCCGGCCAGTGCAAGGTCGGCAAAGCGCGCCGCTTCAACCGATGACGGATTGGCCTCAAGCGTGATCTCGATATCGTCGGCAAAACCCCATATATCCTGCGCAGCCCCGATAAGCGCGGCGACGGTCTCCGGCGGCATCAACGACGGCGTGCCTCCCCCGAAAAAGATCGACCCCAGCCGCCGCCCGGGAAGCAGCGTCGCCTCATGCGCCAGATCGGCGATCAGCGCGGCCCGCCACGCCGCCTGATCGACGCTGTCGCGGACATGGCTGTTGAAATCGCAATAGGGGCATTTGCTGACGCAGAACGGCCAGTGGATATAAAGCGCAAGCGGATCGGCAGGGTCTGTCACGCCTGCGCTGTGGCGCCGCCTGCGCGACTGTGCAACTGTCATGGCAACGATATAGGAGAGACGGATGGCGGCTTCGGTAATTCTGACATTGGTCGGCAAGGACCGGCCGGGGCTGACTCAGGCGCTCGCCGATGCGGTGCTCGCCGCCGGCGGGAATTGGCATGAGAGCAAGCTGTCCCGGCTTGGCGGGCAATATGTCGGCGCAGTCATCGTCGAAATCGGCGAGGGGGAGCGGCCCGCGCTCGAAGCGGCGATGCGCACGATCGATCCCGGCACGCTCACTGTCTCGATCATCGATGCAGCCGGCATGGCGACCACCGGTCACCCGCTGAGAATGGAACTTGTCGGCGCGGACCGCCCGGGCATCGTGCGCGAAGTGACATCGGTGCTCGCCTCGCTCGGCGTCAACATCGAGGAGTTCGACACCGCGGTGACCGACGGCGCCTGGTCTGGCGAGCGCATCTTCCGATCGCGCGCCATGCTGACCGTTCCCGACGGCACCGATCCCGACGATGTGATCGCCGCGCTCGAAGCGATTTCGGGCGAGATCATGGTTGATTTGACCGTATCGGCGGAAACAATTCCGGCCTAGCTCGGCCCTTCCCGCTTCGAAGCCGACATTCACACCGCAGGTTTCGCCTTCTCAGCCGCAATCCATTCCAGCATCTTGCGCTCCATCGCCGGCAACGGCACCGACCCCATGTTGAGCAGCGTGTCGTGGAAACGGCGCTGGTCGAAGCGGTCGCCGAGTTGGGCCTCCGCCTTGCCGCGCAGTTCGCGCATCTTCATTTCGCCCAGCTTGTAGGCGAGCGCCTGGCCCGGCCAGCTAATATATCGATCGACCTCGATCTCGATATCGAGCCTGGCGAGCGCGGTGTGGCTGGCGAGGTAATCGATCGCCTGTTGCCGGGTCCAGCCCTCATTGTGCAGCCCAGTATCGATCACCAACCGGCAGGCGCGCCACATCTCGAACGTCTCGCGACCGAACTCCTCATAGGGCGTGCGGTACATGCCAAGCTTGGTGCCGAGCCATTCCGAATAGAGCCCCCATCCCTCACCATAGCCCGAGAAATAGGTCTCGCGCCGGAACGCCGGGCGATCGGGCGCCTCCAGCGCCATCGCCGCCTGATGGCTGTGGCCGGGCACGCATTCGTGAAGTGTCAGCGATACGAGATTGTAGAGCGGCCGCGATTTCAAATCATAGGTGTTCATCAGGCATGCGCTGAGCCCGCCGCGGCCCGAGGTGTAAACGGGCGCAATCGCATCGGGCACCGCCTGGATCGTAAAGCGATAGCGCGGCAGCACGGTGAAAACGTCCTTCAGCCGTCCGTCCATCCGCTTGGCGACATAGGCCGAAAAGCCGAGCAGCTCGTCGGGCGTCCGCGCATAGAATTGCGGATCGCTGCGCAAGAAAGCGAGGAACGCGGCGAAGTCTCCCTTGAACCCTGTCTTGGCGATCGTCGCGGCCATGTCGGCCTCGATCCGCGCCACTTCCTTCAGGCCGATCGCGTGGATCTCCTCGGGCGTCAGATCGAGCGTCGTATATTCGCGGATCTGGCTGCGATAAAAGGCCTTGCCGTTGGGCAATGCAGACGCCGCCAAAGTCTGGCGCGTTCCAGGCAGATAGGTGTCCCGAAAAAAGCCGAGCAGCTTGCGATAAGCTGGTGCGGCCTGCGTATCGATCGCCGCCGCCGCCTCGGCACGCAGCTTCGCCTGTTCAGCCGCCGGGATCGCTGCCGGCATCGTCTTGAACGGATCGTAAAGCGGGTTGGTCGTGCCTGCCATCGCGAAGGCGGCAATCGTTGCGTCGCGCCCGGTGAGCGTCACCCGCGGAGGCGTATATCCCCGCCGCAAGCCGGCGCGCATGTTCGCGATATTCTCATCGAACCAGCGCGGCACATCCTTCAGCCTGCCGATATAGCGGCGGTAATCGGCAGCGATTTCCAGCGCCGAATAGGGCTTCACCTCGCCCCAGAAATAGGTGTCGCTGTTGAGCGGCGCTTCATAGGTTCGGAAATCGATATTGGCGATTTCGGCGCGAAGCGATTCAGTGAGAACGGCGGCATTGAGCTGTTCTTCAGGTGATAATTGCGCCGACGGTATTTTCGCCACCCGGTCTAGCACATCCTGCCAATAGGCGCGGCGCCGTGCCCAATCGGCGGCGGTGACGGCGGGAAAATGATCGTCGTCTTTGCTCCGCAGGCCGTCCGCAACGCGCGCGAACTCCTTCGTCCGCCACTGCCATTCGGTGTCGTAGATCGCCTTCAACTGAGCGTCGGCGGCACTCGGAACGGTCGCAGCCGACGCCGGCGCGCCAAACATGACCGGCGTTGTCGAGACGCCAATGGCCAACATGATCGCCGTGCCCAGATGCTTCATGTTGCCCACCCCTTGTCGCAAATCCGGCTTGACCGCCAATCTTGCTACGGGATAGGCGGCGACGTTCGACCGGGCAAGGACCAGGTCAGCCGGGCTAGATGTGGATCGGCTTGCCCATCACCGCCATTGCCGCCTCCTTAAAGGCTTCGGCGTGGGTTGGATGGGCGTGGCAGGTGTAGGCAATGTCTTCGCTCGTCGCGCCGAACTCCATCGCTTGCGCTGCCTGCGCGATCATCGATCCGGCGACGCTCGCGATCATCCACACGCCCAGCACGCGGTCCGTCTTGGCATCGGCAATCACCTTTACGAAGCCGTCGGGTTCGTGATTGGTCTTGGCGCGGCTGTTGGCGAGCATGGGGAACTTGCCGACCTTGATCTCGCCGCGCTCCTTAGCCGCTTCCTCGGTCAAGCCGACGCCCGCGATTTCGGGCCAGGTGTAGACGACCGACGGGATGACATCGTGATTGACGATGCCGGTGTGCCCGGCAATGTTTTCAGCGACGGCAACGCCCTCGTCCTCCGCCTTGTGCGCCAGCATCGGGCCGGGGACGACATCGCCGATCGCCCAGATGCCGGGGACCGATGTTTTGAAGCTGTGATCGATTTCGATCTGGCCGCGCTTGTTGGGGGCAATGCCTGCGGCTTCGAGGTTCAGCCCTTCGGTGTTGGGGCGGCGGCCGATGGAGACGAGCACGCAATCCGCCTCGATCGTCTCGGCGGGTCCGCCAGCAGCGGGCTCGACGGTGACGCTGGCCTTCTTGCCCTTGATCGTGACACCCGTGACCTTGGCCGACAGCTTGAACTCGATTCCCTGCTTCTTGAAGATCTTGTTCGATTCCTTGCGGACCTCGCCGTCGAAGCCGGGCAGGATCTGGTCGAGATATTCGACGCAGGTCACCTTCGCGCCAAGTCGTTTCCACACCGAGCCAAGCTCAAGCCCGATGACGCCGCCGCCGATGACCACGAGATGTTCGGGCACCTTGGCAAGCTCAAGCGCGCCGGTCGAATCGACGACGATCTGTTTTGCGTTATCCACCTCGACGCCGGGCAGCGGCGTGACCGACGATCCGGTCGCGATGACGATGTTCTTCGCGCGGTAGCTCGTGCCTGCCACATCGACCGAATCGGTGCCCGTGAATTTGGCGTGGCCCTTCAGCCAATCGATCTTGTTCTTTTTGAACAGGAACGCGATGCCCCCGGTGAGTTGCTTCACCGCATCGAGCCTTTGCGCGTGCATCGCCTCCATATCGAGCTCGACCTTGCCGAGTTTGATGCCGAGCTTGGCCATCATGCCATTGGCCGCGTCGTTGAAGAATTCGGAGGCGTGCAGCATCGCTTTTGACGGGATGCAGCCGACGTTGAGGCACGTGCCGCCAAGCGTCTCGCGGCTCTCGACGCACGCGGTTTTGAGGCCGAGCTGCGCGGCGCGGATGGCGGCGACATAGCCCCCCGGGCCGGAGCCGATGATGAGGACGTCGTAGTCGTATTGCTGTTCGTCAGCCATTTCTAACTCCGTTCGCCCTGATCTTGTCGACGGGCTGTTCTTCTTTGCGACCGTTCAAGAAGAGCAGGGCTTCGACAGGCTCAGCCCGAACGGGGTGTGATAATGGAAGCGCGAAATCACAAATCGATCAAAATCCGCGTCGGGTCCTCGATCGCATTCTTGAGCGCGACGAGGAACGTCACTGCCTCGCGTCCGTCGATCAGGCGGTGATCGTAGCTGAGTGCGAGGTACATCATCGGGCGGATCACGATCTGGCCGTCGACCACCACGGCGCGGTCTTCGATGCGGTGCAGGCCGAGCACCGCGCTCTGTGGCGGGTTGATGATCGGGGTGGACATCAGCGACCCGAACACGCCGCCGTTCGATATCGTGAAGGTGCCGCCCTGCATCTCGTCGATCTTGAGCGTGCCGTCCTTGGCGCGCTTGCCGAAATCACCGATCGCACGCTCGATTTCAGCAACCGACATCTGATCGGCATTGCGCACGACCGGCACGACAAGCCCGCCGGGCGACGATACCGCGACGGAGATATCGGCGTAATCATGATAGACGATCTCGTCGCCGTCGATCGATGCGTTGACGCTCGGAATGTCCTTCAGCGCAAGACACGCGGCCTTGGCGAAGAAGCCCATGAAGCCGAGCCGGACGCCGTGCTTCTTCTCGAACAGTTCCTTGTACTTGTTGCGCGCCTCGATGACGGCGGTCATGTCGACGTCGTTGAACGTCGTCAGCATCGCCGCAGTGTTTTGCGCTTCCTTCAGCCGCTTCGCGATCGTCTGGCGCAGGCGGGTCATCCGCACGCGTTCTTCGCGGCGCGCGCCGGCGGGAGCCACCGATGCTGGGCGCGGTGCGGCCGTTGCGGATGCGGGTGCGGGCGCGGGCGCGGGCGCAGGAGCGGACGCTGCGGCAGGTGTCGATGCCGCGGCGAGCACATCTTCTTTGGTCAGCCGGCCGTCCTTGCCCGTGCCAGTGACAGTCGACGGGTCAACGCCGGTTTCGAGCACCGCCCGGCGGGCGGAGGGCGACAGTGCGGCTGGTGCCGTGTCAGGAGCAGCCGCGGGTTCGGGTGCTGCTGGCGTTGCAGGAGCCGCCGCTGCTGCTGGAGCTGCCGCCGCGCCGCCGGCCTCGACGGTGGCGATCATCGCGCCGACCTGAACGGTGTCGCCCACCTTCACGGCGTGCTGGCCCATCACGCCGGCGATTGGCGAGGGGACCTCGACCGAAACCTTGTCGGTTTCCAGGCTGGCGATCGGCTCGTCGGCCGCGACCTTGTCACCCGGCTGCTTCAGCCATTCGCCGAGCGTCGCCTCGGTGATCGATTCGCCCAGAACGGGGACTTTGACTTCGGTTGCCATCTTTTCCTGCTTCCCTCGTTCAATTCTTGCGCGCGCGTCTGATTTCACCGCGCACATTATGGCCAAGCGCGTCCGCGACGAGCGCGCCCTGTTCGGCCTGGTGACGCTTCATCAGGCCGGTTGCGGGCGATGCCGCCGCAGTGCGCCCGGCATAGCGCGGCCGCGCTACCTTGCAGCCAGCATCGGCCAGGCTTTCCTCGATGAAAGGCTCGACGAACGACCAGGCACCGTTGTTCTTCGGTTCTTCCTGCGCCCAGACGACGTCTTCCAGATTGACCAATTTTTTCAGGCGCACCGTCAGGGGTTCGCCGGGGAACGGATAAAGCTGCTCGACCCGGACCACGGCGGTGTTCTTGTCCTCCGCCGCGTTGCGCGCTTCCATCAGGTCATAGGCGACCTTGCCGGTGCACAGGACGAGCCGCTTTACATCGGCATCCTTGGGCGCCCAAGGATCGGACAAGATCCGCATGAAGTGGCTCTCGCCCAGGAAATCATCGGCCTTCGACACCGCCAGCTTGTGCCGCAGCAGCGATTTCGGCGTGAACACGATGAGGGGCTTGCGGAAATTGCGGTGCATCTGCCGGCGCAGCAGGTGGAAATAATTGGCCGGCGTGGTGCAGTTCGCCACCTGCATGTTATCCTGCGCACATAATTGCAGGAACCGCTCTGGCCGTGCCGAGGAATGTTCCGGCCCCTGCCCTTCATATCCGTGCGGCAGGAGCATCACCAGGCCGTTGGCCCGGAGCCACTTCGCCTCACCAGCCGCAATGAACTGATCGATCATGATCTGCGCGCCGTTCATGAAATCGCCGAACTGCGCCTCCCACACCACCAACGTCTTGGGGTCGGCGAGCGCATAGCCATATTCGAAGCCGAGAACGCCATATTCGCTGAGCGGACTGTCGAGCACTTCGAAGCTGCCGTGATCGATCGTCTGAAGCGGCACATATTTATGCTCGTCGGTCTGATCGACCCACACCGCATGGCGCTGGCTGAAGGTGCCGCGCCCCGAATCCTGGCCCGACAGTCGCACGCCGTACCCTTCGGAAAGCAGGGCGCCAAAGCCGAGTGCCTCGCCCGTCGCCCAATCGAAATTCTCGCCGGATTTGAACATTTCGCGCTTGGCGTCGATCACACGGGTGAGCGTCTTATGGATCTGGACGCTGTCGGGCACGGTCGTCAGCGTGCGGCCGATGCTGTCGAACAATTTTCGGTCGAGCCCGGTCGACATGTTACGGCGCGCGCTCTCCGAATCGGCGGGCGCGTGCAAGCCAGACCAGCGCCCCGCGAACCAGTCCGCCTTGTTGGGCTTGTAGACTGCCCCGGCTTCAAACTCGCCTTCGAGCAAGGTCGTGAACTGCGTGATCGCGTCATCGATCCAGGCCTGATCGATCACGCCCTCCTCGATCAGCTTCTTGCCGTAAATGTCGCTGACCGGCGCATGCTTGCGGATGCGATCGTACATCAACGGCTGAGTGAAGCTCGGCTCGTCGCCCTCGTTATGGCCGAAGCGGCGATAGCACCACATGTCGATGACGATATCGCGCTTGAACTTCTGGCGGAATTCGATCGCCATCTTGCAGGCGAAGGTGACCGCTTCGGGATCATCGCCGTTGACGTGGAAAATCGGCGCCTGAACGCCCTTGGCAACGTCGCTCGGGTAAGGCGAACTCCGCGCGAATTGCGGGCTCGTCGTGAACCCGATCTGGTTGTTGATGATGAAGTGGAGGCAGCCGCCGGTATTATAGCCGCGGATGCCCGAAAAGCCGAGGCATTCCCAGACGATCCCCTGCCCCGCAAAGGCCGCATCGCCGTGGATGAGGACAGGCAGCGAACCGGTATGTTCTTCCAGATCGCCGGCGATCGTCTGAATAGCGCGCGTCTTGCCAAGCACGACCGGGTCCGCCGCTTCGAGGTGAGAGGGGTTCGCGACGAGCGACATATGCACGTTGATCCCGTCGAACTCGCGATCGGTGCTGGTGCCGAGGTGATATTTCACGTCGCCGGAGCCCGCCACGTCATCGGGATTGTCGGAGCCGCCGCCGAATTCGTGGAAGATCACGCGGTACGCCTTGGCCATGACGTTTGCGAGCACGTTCAATCGCCCACGATGCGCCATGCCATAGACGATCTCGCGCACGCCCATCTGGCCGCCATATTTGATGACGCTTTCGAGCGCGGGGATCATGCTCTCACCGCCATCGAGCCCAAACCGCTTGGTGCCGACATATTTGCGGCCGAGGAATTTCTCCCACTGCTCGGCCTCGATCACCTTGTTAAGGATCGCCTTCTTGCCCTCGGGGCTGAACTGGATCGCCTTGTCCTGGCCCTCCATCCGGTCCTGCAGGAAACGGCGTTCCTCGACATCGGCGATGTGCATATATTCGAGGCCGACGGGGCCGCAATAATTGGCGCGAAGGATGGCGACCAGCTCGCGAATGGTGGCGTACTGCAGCCCGAGCGCACCACCAATATAGACTGGCTTGTCGAGATCGGCGCCTGAAAAGCCGTGATATTCGGGCGTCAGATCGGCGGGCAATTCCTGCTTGGCGATGCCGAGCGGATCGAGATTGGCGGCAAGATGCCCGCGCACGCGGTAGGTGCGGATCAGCATCATCGCGCGGATCGCCTCGGCGGCGGCCTGGGTGACGTCGACCGCCGCCGATGCCGTCCCCGCGGCAGGCTTTGGCGTGGCGCCCTTTGCGGGCTTCGCCGCCGGTTCCATCTGCGAGGGGTCGAGCGCTGCGGTCAGATCATCGGTAGTCGTCTGCGGCCAGCTCGGCTGCTGCCAGCTCGGGCCGGACGATGTGCCCTCCAGCCCCTCAAACAGTCCGCGCCATTCGGGGGCGACGCTGTCAGGGCTTGCCCGATAGCGCGTGTAGAGCGTGTCGATGAAGGCGGGGCTTACCGAACCTGCCAGCGCGTCGAAATCCTGACCCTCATAGCCCATAATATCGGTCCTCTTGTGCTCCCGCGAAGGCGGGAGCCCAGCTTGGGTCCCCGCCTATGCGGGAACGCAAACAATTACCCGTTCAGCACCGACAACAAAGTCGTGCCGAGTTCGCTCGGCGAGTCCGCCACCTTGATGCCGGCGGCTTCCATTGCCGCGATCTTGTCTTCGGCACCGCCCTGACCGCCCGAGACGATCGCGCCGGCATGGCCCATACGGCGCCCGGGAGGCGCAGTGCGACCGGCGATGAAGCCCGCCATTGGCTTGCTGCGGCCCTTTTTCGCCTCGTCGCGGAGGAACTGCGCGGCTTCTTCTTCGGCAGAGCCGCCGATTTCACCGATCATGATGATCGAATGCGTTTCGGGATCGGCGAGGAACAATTCGAGCACGTCGATGAAGTTGGTGCCGTTGACCGGATCGCCGCCAATGCCGACCGCGGTCGTCTGGCCAAGCCCGGCGTTCGACGTCTGGAACACCGCCTCGTAGGTAAGCGTGCCCGAACGGCTGACGACGCCGACCGAACCTTTTTTGAAGATGCTGCCGGGCATGATGCCGATCTTGCACTCGCCAGGGGTCAGCACGCCGGGGCAATTGGGGCCGATCAGCCGCGATTTCGAGCCACTGAGCGCGCGCTTGACCTTGACCATGTCGAGCACGGGAATGCCTTCGGTGATCGTAACGATCAGCGGCACCTTCGCGTCGATGGCCTCGAGGATCGAGTCCGCCGCAAAGGGGGGCGGCACATAGATGACGCTCGCGGTCGCGCCGGTCTGCGCAACCGCCTCGTGAACGGTGTTGTAGACGGGAAGATCGAGATGCGTCGTCCCGCCCTTCCCCGGCGTAACACCCGCGACCATCTGCGTGCCGTAGGCGAGCGCTGCCTGCGTATGGAAGCTGCCGGTTTCCCCGGTCATTCCTTGGGTGATGACCTTGGTGTGCTTGTCGATCAGGATGCTCATTTATTTGCCCTTTAAGTCAGACCAAGGCCGTACATGATCATTGGCATTCAATGACGACGGTCCATTCCGTGCTGAAAAGACGGAGCCGTTTTGCTCGCGACCAAGGTACTTGGCGTCAGTCACTAACCATTCGATAGCCTTGCGAACATCATTTACTCGCCCGCTATCGCCGAACAGGGCCTCGGCAATCGCTTCCGGGCTCATTCGCTCGCGATATCGAACGATTACCTCGATGGCCTGAGCATTTATCGGCGGTTCAAAATCCGGATCATTGCTCACGCGAGGCTGCCATCAATCGCCTTGCACGCCACCAGCAGCTCCTTCACCGCATCGACCGACACGCCGAGGTTCTTCTTCGCCTCGTCATCCAGCGCGATTTCGATGATCTGTTCGACGCCGCCCGCGCCGATCACCACCGGCACGCCAACATACAGATTGTCGATCCCGTACTGTCCGGTGAGGTGCGCCGCCGCTGGCAGCAGCCGCTTCTGATCGTAGAGATAGGCCTCCGCCATCGCGATGCCGCTCGTCGCTGGCGCATAATAGGCCGAGCCCGTTTTCAGCAACGCGACGATCTCGCCGCCGCCGCTGCGGGTGCGCGCGACGATCGCGTCGATGCGCTCCTGCGTCGATTTGCCCATCTTGATCAGATCGGGGATCGGGATGCCCGACACCGTCGAATATTGGATCACGGGGACCATCGTATCGCCGTGGCCGCCAAGCACGAAGCTCGTCACGTCCTTCACCGACACCTTGAATTCCTCAGCGAGGAAATGGCTGAAGCGCGACGAATCCAGCACGCCCGCCATGCCAACGACCTTGTGGTGCGGCAGGCCAGAGAATTCGCGCAGCGCCCACACCATCGCATCGAGCGGGTTGGTGATGCAGATGACGAACGCGTCGGGCGCGTTGGCGGCGATCCCCTCGCCGACGGCCTTCATCACCTTCAGATTGATGCCGAGCAGATCGTCGCGGCTCATGCCCGGTTTGCGCGCGACGCCTGCCGTCACGATGATCACATCGGCACCGGCAATGTCGTTGTAATCGTTGGAGCCGGTGATCGTCGCATCGAAGCCTTCGACCGGCGAACACTGCGACAGATCGAGCGCCTTGCCCTGCGGCACGCCCTCCGCCACGTCGAACAGCACGACGTCGCCAAGCCCCTTGAGTGCCGCGAGATGGGCGAGTGTGCCGCCGATATTGCCAGCGCCGATCAGCGCGATTTTCTTGCGGGCCATTCTCAACCTCCGGCTATGATTGCGGCGCTTGTACGCACGCGAAGCGAGGGCGGCTTAGGCGCTTTGCCCCAGCGTCGCAACCGTCGATTCCTCAGCCGATATGTGCTTGTTGCGAATGCGTCGCATATGCGGTGCGGCAGCGTCCCCCGCCGTCTCAATGCGCGCCGTGCCCCCGCGCGAGATAGTCATCGGACTGCATCTCCTCGAGCCGCGATACGGTCCTCTCGAACTCGAAACGCCCGTCGCCTTTAGTGTAGAGAGCATCGGGCAGCGCATCGGCGGCGGCGATGAGCTTCACGTTGTTTTCGTACAATATGTCGATCAGCGTGACGAAGCGCGCCGCCTCGTTGCGGCTCTCCGGCCCCAATTGCGGGATGCCGACGATGATGACGGTGTGGAAACGGCGCGCGATCGCCAGATAATCGGCTGCCCCGCGCGGTTCCCCGCACAGCCGCTTGAACGAAAACACCGCCACGCCCTTCAAGCTCTTGGGAACATGAAGTGTCCTGCCCGCCGACACCGGGATTTCCTCGGTCGGCACATGCGCGCGATCCTCCGGCGGATAGTCGGTGAGGCGAAAAAAGGCGGTCGACAGCGCCCGCGTCGCCTCGGCACCGTTCGGGACATGCCAGAGATCCATCGATCCCAATCGGTCACGCCGGTAATCGACCGGACCGTTGAGCCCCATCACATGCGTCTTCTGTTCGATCAGCGCGATGAAGGGCAGGAAATGCTCGCGGTTGAGCCCGTCCTTGTAGAGATCCTGCGGCGCGCGGTTCGATGTCGCGACCACCGTCAGCCCGCGCACCCACATCGCGGTGAACAGGCGGGAGAGGATGGCGGCATCGGCGGTGTTGTTGACGACCATTTCGTCGAACGCGATCAGCCGCGATTCCCCGACCATCGCGTTGGCGACGGGTATGATCGGGTCGCCGGCCTCCTTCTTGCGCTCCTCGGCCAGCCGGGCGTGGACGTCGATCATGAATTCATGAAAATGCACGCGGCGTTTGCGGCGGATGGCGACGCAGGAGAAGAACAGGTCCATCAGCATCGATTTGCCGCGACCGACCCCGCCCCACAGATACACGCCGCGCGGCGGATCGGGCGCGCGGCCGAGCGCCCGCCACAGCACCGATCCGCGCTTGGGTGTGGCCTCCAGATCGGTGGCGAGCGCGGCAAGCTGGAGCACGGCGGCCTCCTGCTGCGCATCGCGGCGCAATTCGCCCCTGGCGATCAGCTGGTTGTAGCGATCGAGGACGAAGGTCATCGCGCGGTCGGCTTGCGGATCGTCGCCGAGAAAGCGGCGATGTTTTCTACAGCGTCCCCCTCGCCTTGCACGATCAGCCCGCGCAAAAACAGCAGCCGCCGGGTTTCGCGAAGCAGCTCGACACGCGCCTCGATCGGCTCGCCGACGCTCGCGGCGCCCAGGAATTGCGACGACAGATCGACCGTCACCGCCGTGCCCGCCTCAATCAGCCCGAAGCCGCGCGAGGCGGCGAACAGCGCGATATCGATAAAGCCGAGCAGCGCGCCACCGTGCATCCGCCCGGACAGGTTGGAATGGATATGCGCCGGCGTCATCCGCACGCGCGCCAACCCATCCTCGACCCTCAGCAGAAACGGGCCGAACAGGCTGTTGAACCGCGACGAATCGCGCAGCTCCCACGTCATCCAGCCGGGGTGATCGGGCGCTTCGGCAAAGGCGAAGGCAGGCAGATCGCTCATCATCGTATCGCCGCGAATAGCGCAGCCATCTGCATCAAACGACGCGCTCGACTTCCATTTTCTTGATTTCCGCAATCGCCTTTGCGGGATTGAGGCCCTTGGGGCACACATTCGCGCAGTTCATGATCGTGTGGCAGCGATAGAGGCGGAACGGGTCCTGCAATTCATCGAGCCGCTCGCCGGTCATTTCGTCGCGGCTGTCGGCAAGCCAGCGATAGGCTTGCAACAGGATCGCCGGCCCCAGGAACTTGTCCGAATTCCACCAATAGCTCGGGCAGCTCGTCGAGCAGCAGGCGCACAGGATGCATTCGTACAGGCCGTCGAGCTTGGCGCGGTCTTCGGGCGATTGCAGGCGCTCCTTGCCGGAGGGCGGCGGCGTCACCGTCTGCAGCCACGGCTTGATCGAGGAATATTGCGCATAGAAATGCGTGAAATCGGGCACCAGATCCTTGATGACATCCATATGCGGCAACGGCGTGATGCGGATATCGCCCTTCACCTCATCGATCGCCTTGGTGCAGGCGAGCGTGTTGGTGCCGTCGATGTTCATCGAGCACGAACCGCAAATCCCCTCGCGGCACGAGCGGCGGAACGTGAGCGAACTGTCCTGCTCGGCCTTCATCTTGATCAGCGCATCGAGCACCATCGGGCCGCAATCGTCGAGATCAATCTCGAACGTGTCGTAATGCGGGTTGGTGCCGGCATCGGGATCGTAGCGATAGACCTTGAATGACTTGACGCGTTTGGCTTCGCTGGCGGCTTTATGAACCTTACCCTCGCTCTTGATCTTGCTGTTCTTCGGCAGGAAAAACTCGGCCATCGCGTCAATCGTCCTCGGCTGGCGGCGCGAGCGACGCGCCGGCTGCCCAAGCCGATACATGAGGCGGTGCCGGCCCGCAAATGTTTGTGCGTGCACGTTGCTTGCGACGCTGGCGAAGGGATTGCGTTTGGGGACAGCGCCCGTACCAAGGCATGATGCGGCTCGATCAATGCCATAATGTCGACGATTTCCGGCGGCTCGCCAAGGCGCGGCTGCCCGGCCCCGTCTTTCATTATATCGACGGCGCCGCCGATGACGAGGGGACGCGGCGGCGCAATACCGCAGCCTATGAGACATGCGATCTGGTGCCGAACGTGCTGGCGGGCGTCGCCGATATCGACATGAGCGTCGAGGTGATGGGCAAGCGGATCGCGATGCCGTTGTTCCTGTCGCCGACCGCACTTCAGCGGTTGTTCCACTGGCGCGGCGAGCGGGCCGTGGCGGCGGCGGCGGAGAAATTCGATACCTGGTTCGGCATTTCCTCGCTCGCGACGGTGAGCATCGAGGAAATCGGGCGCACGATCTCGACGCCAAAACTCTTCCAGCTTTATGTCCACAAGGACAAGGGGTTGAACGCAGCGATGATCGCGGCGTGCAAGGCAGCGAAGTTCGACGCGATCGCGCTGACGGTCGATACCATCGTCGGGGGCAACCGCGAGCGATGCCTGCGCACCGGCTTCACCTCGCCGCCTAAGATCACGCCGGCATCGGCATGGAGCTTCGCAACGCATCCCAGATGGACGCTCGACTATCTGCTGCGCGAGCCCTTCGAGCTATCGAACCTTAAGGATCATCTAGACGAGGGCAGCCGCAAATCGATGTCGATCGGCAATTACTTCACCAAGATGCTCGACCAGACGCTCGACTGGAAAACCGCGGAAGGCATCCGCGCCGATTGGGGCGGGCAATTCTGCCTGAAGGGGATCATGTCGGTCGATGATGCGCGCCGCGCGGTCGATATCGGCGCGACCGCGATCATGGTGTCCAATCACGGCGGGCGGCAGCTCGACGGCAGCCGCGCGCCCTTCGATCAGCTCGCCGAGATCGTCGATGCCGTGGGGGACAGGATCGACGTGATCTGCGACGGCGGCATCACCCGCGGCAGTCACGTGCTGAAAGCGCTGAGCGTCGGCGCCAAGGCGTGTTCGGGCGGGCGGATGTATCTTTACGCGCTCGCCGCCGCCGGACAGGCGGGCGTGGAGCGGACGCTGGGCAATTTGCGCAACGAGATCGAGCGCGACATGAAACTGATGGGCGCGCGGCGGGTGAGCGATCTGACGCGGGGCAATTTGCGGTGGCGGCTTCAGCAGGCTTAACAGCACAGGCCGTGACCCGATTTTGGCAAGAACAATCGGTAACAGCAATATTGCCGAATTTTTGCCTGTGCAACTTTGGGGTATGAAGCTGGTGTAAGAGGCGCTGGCGAGGGGAAGCACATGAACGGGATCATCGGGATTGCGGGCGTGTTTGCGTTGCTCCTCGTGGCCGGTGGAGCAGTGGCCCTCGCGCAGCGCGACCGGTTCTCTTTGCGATGGTTTATGGTCGCAATTGGGTTGGTCGTTGCGAACGATGCAATGCTGACGCGGCTTTACGGTGTCATGCCGCGACTGCTGCCGGCGTCGGATTGGCATTGGAATTGGCAGGGCAAGATCATGGCGCTCGCTGTCACGCTGGCCATTGCGGCCTTGCCGTCTTTCGGTTGGCGCAATGCAGGACTGACGATGCGGCAGACGGCAGGCAGTTTACCCAGCTGCATCCCGGTCGCCTTGCTTTATTGCCTGTTCTTTGCGGCCCTTGCCTATTTTTTCCCGAGCGAGCCCGCCAGCCGCGAGACAGTCGCGTTTCAGTTGACCATGCCGGGGCTGGAGGAAGAGCCATTCTATCGGGGCGTTCTGTTGCTCGCCCTTGATCGGGCGTTCATGGGACGATGGCGGTTTCTCGGGGTCGATTGGGGTTGGGGAGCGGTATTCTCGTGCGCGCTGTTTGGGCTTGCGCATGCATTCGGCTATTCGGACGGCGGGTATTCATTCGACCCGCTGACGATGGGGTTGACGACGCTGCCCGCATTCGTGGCCGTCTGGTTGCGGTTGCGAACTGGCAGCGTCTTGCTCCCGATCCTGCTGCATAACTTCGGAAACTCGATCTCGCTGTTCGGATAATCGGCGTCGACTGGCGATTGTTTGTCTCGATGAATACGACCGGGCCTGGTAGCCCGGACAACGTGGAAAATGATCTAAATCACATCCAGCACCAGCCCCAGGTCACGCGCTTCCTCCGCCTCGATGTACCAATTGGCGGGCGCTTTCTCGCGCAGGTCCTCGAAATCGACGCGGCTGCCCTTCACGATATCGCGGAAGCCCTCTTCCTCGATCAGGATCGAATGTTCGATCTCGTGCAGCGTCGCCTTGATGGAGGCGACGCACATCCGCAGCGGGCCGTTGATGTCGAGTCGCTTCGAGATTGTGCGTTCATGGATCATCAGCCGGGTATGCCGCGTCAGGAAGCGACGCTCGACCGGAAACGCCGACATGAAGGTGGCACCCGCCGAATAGACCGCCACCTTGCCGAGGAACAGGATTTCGCGCCCGTCATGCTCCTCGAGCAGGCGGATATCATCGGCCATTGTCCGCGCAACCTCGTGATCGCCGCCGAGCGTGGTAATCGCGATCACCAGCGTTTCCGCCTCGGGGCAATCCTCGAGCTGATGGCGAAAGCTGGCGTACATCGATTGGTCGACGGTGCCAGACAGGCGGATGTGCGGCCGCGCGAGCAGCGGATATTGAAGTGCTGGATTTGTCATGGCGCCACAACACCCCCATCGCAAAAGCGTTCCCGATCGGGTTACCGCTGATCGAAAAGCGACACCGCCGGCTTGCCGACCGGTGTCGAGGCGACCTTCGGCGTGCGCTTGTCCAGCGCGGCGAGCCATGCCTCCGCGCCCGTCCCGATCGACACCTGGGGAAGCGAGGGGGTCAACTGCCCGCGCTTCTCCCAATTGTCGACGAGCCCCGCCGCCTCCTTGCTCGCCGCCGCAAGCGGCTGGGCTTTGCGCAGCGCGTGGTTGATCAGCGCATCGCCAAAGAACGTCCAGTCATTGTCCGACTGGCACCCGAACGACGTGCGATCGGCGACCGACGCGGTCAGCACGGCGCTGTCCCTGCTCGCAAGCGCTGGCACGAAGGTGCCCGAAAAGCACGCGCTGATCATCACCAGCCGCCGCGTGATGCCGAGCCCGTCGAGCATCCCCGCCATCCGGTTTGCCGAAATGACGCCGAAGCCCTCGCTTCCGTCATTATAAACGATGCCGATCGGCGCGCCGTGGCTGGTGGTGTAGAGAATGAGCACGTCTTCGGCCGGGTCCATCACCTCGGCGATCCGCGCCAGCACGAGCGCGATGTTCTCGGGCGATCCGCGCGGCAGGGCGCTTGGCGCGCCGCCGTCGCTGCCAGCGAGCACGACCGTCCGTCCGGACGCATCATACCGCCGCGACAGCACCCTGCCCGCCTCGCGCGCCTCGCGCCCGAACACCGGATCGCTGTCGAGCGCGACGCTCACCACATAGGCATCGACGACGCCCCTTCGCTGCGGCGCGATGGCAGCAAGCGAGCGGTCGAGCGCGCGGTGCTCGGTCAGCTCCTCTGCTGGCGATCGACTGGTTTCGATCTGCGTACCCGCATCGGCAAAACGGATCGCCTGTTCGGGCGTCAGGTTGCGGAAGAAGGGGCTCGGCTCGCCATGCTGCGGCGGTCGATAACCGGGGTCCTGCGCCGACGCGCCCGACGCGATGAGCGCGAGGAGAAGCGCGAGAAAAAATCTGCCGTTACCAAACCCGCTCATCATCTACCCCGCCTGTCCCACCTTTTCAGGCGGATGCGCGACGCGAGTCAATTGCAAGCGCTCCCGAGTCCCTATCAATAGACACGCTTCTTCGGCTTGATATACTCGATGTCGTCGGTGAGCGTGTAGTCGTGGACAGGCCGGTAATCGATCGTCACCGCGCCGCCCTTGCCGCCCCAGCCGTCGAAGGTGGCGATGGTGTGCTTCATCCAGCCGGCATCGTCGCGGTCAGGGAAGTCCTCGTTCACATGCGCGCCGCGCGATTCCTGGCGGTTGGCGGCGGAATTCACCGTCACCACCGCCTGCGCGATGAGATTGTCGAGCTCGAGCGTTTCAATCAGGTCGGTGTTCCAGATCAGCGAGCGATCGACCACGCCGACGTCGGCCATCGAAGCATAAATCTCCCCGATCTTCTGCTTGCCCTCGGCCAGCAGCGCATTGTCACGAAAAACCGCGCAGTTCTTCTGCATCGTGCGCTGCATCGCGCCGCGGATTTTCGCGGTCGGCGTCGCGCCGCTCGCGTGGCGGAAGGTGTCGAGCCGGCTGAGCGCCATTTCCTCCGATGCCTGCGGCAGCGGGTTGTGCGCCTGTTGCGGCTTGGTGATCTCGGCAATGCGCTTGCCCGTTGCGCGGCCGAAAACGACCAGATCGATCAGCGAGTTGGAGCCGAGCCGGTTGGCGCCGTGAACCGAAACGCACGCCGCCTCGCCGACCGCGAACAGGCCGGGGACGACGCTGTCGGGATTGCCGTCCTTCAGCCGAACGACCTCGCCGTGGAAGTTACACGGGATGCCGCCCATATTGTAATGCACCGTCGGCGCAACCGGCAGAGGCTGGCGCGTCAGATCGACGCCTGCAAAGATCTTGCCCGTCTCGGTAATGCCGGGCAGTCGCTCCGCCAGCACCTTGGGGTCGATATGGTCGAGGTGGAGGAAGATGTGATCCTTCTCCTTGCCGACGCCGCGCCCCTCGCGAATTTCGAGCGCCATCGAGCGCGAGACGACATCGCGCGAGGCGAGGTCCTTCGCCGAGGGGGCATAGCGCTCCATGAAGCGCTCGCCTTCGCTATTGGTGAGATAACCGCCCTCGCCGCGCGCGCCCTCGGTGATGAGCACGCCGGCGCCGTAAATGCCGGTCGGATGGAACTGGACGAATTCCATGTCCTGAAGCGGGAGCCCCGCACGCAGCACCATCCCGCCGCCGTCGCCGGTGCAGGTATGCGCAGACGTCGCCGAGAAATAGCAGCGGCCATAGCCGCCCGTCGCCAGCACCGTCTGGTGGCTGCGGAAACGGTGGATCGAGCCGTCTTCCATGCACATCGCGATCACGCCGCGGCACATGCCGTCTTCCATGATCAGGTCGAGCGCGAAATACTCGATGTAGAAATCGGCGTCGTATTTCAGGCTCTGCTGATAGAGCGCGTGGAGCATCGCGTGGCCGGTACGGTCGGCAGCAGCGCAGGTCCGCTGCGCGGGTGGCCCCTCGCCCATATTCTGCATCATGCCGCCAAACGGGCGCTGATAGATTTTGCCCTCCTCCGTTCGGCTAAACGGCACGCCGGCATGCTCCAGTTCGTACACGGCAGCCGGCGCCTCGCGGCACAGATATTCAATCGCGTCCTGATCGCCCAGCCAGTCCGATCCCTTGACGGTATCGTACATGTGCCAGGTCCAGTGATCGGGCCCCATATTGCCGAGCGATGCGGCAATGCCGCCTTGTGCGGCGACGGTGTGACTGCGCGTCGGGAAAACCTTGGTGATGCACGCGGTTTTCAGCCCCGCCTCGGCAATGCCCATCGTCGCGCGCAGGCCGCTGCCGCCCGCGCCGACAACGACCGCGTCATAGGTGTGATCGATGATCTTGTAGGCGGCGGTCATGCGAGCGGTGCTCCGGCAGCAAAGGCGATTTTGAGGATCGAGAAGATGGCGATGGCGGCGCTGCCCAGCGTAAAGAAGGTCAGCGCAAGCATGGCCGCAAACCGACCAGCCCCGTGAAGATAATCCTCAATCAGCACCTGCAACCCGAGCCGGAAATGGTAAAAAGTGCTGACGACCAGCAGGATCAACGGCACCGCCGCCCAGGGGCTCGCCAGCCAGGCGGTGAGGCTCGCATGATCATGCGCCGGCAGCAGCGCCATCGATGCCATGAACCACAGCATCAGCAACAGGTTCGCCGCCGCCGTCAGCCGTTGGTGCCACCAGTGATGCGCGCCCTCATTCGACGAGCCGAGACCGCGAACGCGACCAAGTTCGGTGCCGCTGCCCATGATTATTTCCCCGCCAGCAGATAGGCCCAATAGGCCGCGGTGAGCACGATCGAGACAAACATCGTTGCCTGCGCCCACATCTTGTTCGATTTCAGTTCATAGCCGGCGCCGGTATCGAGAACGAAATGGCGGATGCCGCTGGCCATGTGCTGGAAAAAGGCGAGCGTCATCCCGATCCCGAAGATGTAGCCGAGCGCGTTGAGCTTGCCCGATTGAAGCGTGAAAACATCGACGAACGCGTCATAGCTCGCCGGCCCGCCGGCGAGCGCCGCCAGCCACCACACGAACAGCAAGGTGCCGACGGTCGCCATGCCGTCTCCCGTTGCGCGGTGGAGGATTGAGACCAGCATATGCGGCCCCCATTTCCAGATGCTGAGATGGGGAGAGAGAGGTCGGGCGACGGGTCGTTGGCTGGCCAAGACGAAATCCTTGCATGCTGTGCCGCGTCTATTAGTCGGCAAGCGCCGTGATGCAACCCGGCACTAAGGACCAGTGCCTGTTTTGAAGTCCGCCGCGCAGCCTGCCCGGCGGCCGCGCGAGCGCCGCAGCCTAACCACCCCTTAACCAAATCCCCCTAATCCCGACGCTGATGAGTGAGACGCGCCGTTGCGTGTCACCGCAGGAGGCGCCGTCTTGAACAGCAGTGATTTGCCAGTCGTCGGAACGGTTGCATCGCGGATCGACCTTGGGGCGCGATTGCGGGTCTTCGACTTCGACGGCTCGCTCGCCGCCGCCAGTCGCGAGGCGTGGCAGATGATTGAGGCCGACGCACCGGCAATCGCGGATGCGTTCTGGCAGCAATGGCTGCGCTGTTTCGCCGATGAACGGCAATGGGCGCCGCACGAAACCGCCAAGATGATCGATCTCGGCGTCGTTTTCCTGCGCAATCGGTTTCTGGATACCAGCAAAATGGCTTGGGTCGAATCGATCGAGCGATCGGTCGCATCCGCCTATCTCGGCGGCGTATCACCGATGGCGCTGCTGTCGATGATCAACGCCAGCGACCGGGCCGCGCTCGCCGTCATGATGCGGCGGATCGATCGCAGCGATCCCCGCCTGCCGCTGCTGATCGACACGTTGCTGCGGCTTTCAGCGCTCGAGGGCGAAATTACCGTCGCGATCTACAACGCGTACCGCGATCACAGCAATCAGGTCTCGCGGGACAGGCTCGCGGGCGAGTTCCGCGACGGGATCGCCGCGATGGTCGAAAGCGTGACGCAAGAGGGCAGCGATCTGCGTGCGCACGCCAGCCGGACCTCCAGCTCGACCCGTGGCATGCTCGGCAAGACAAGCGAAGTCGCCGCTGCCGCCGAGCAATCCGCGCTCGCCATGCGCGAGGCCGCCCAAACTGCTGCGGGGCTGATCCGCGCCATCGAGGACGCACGCATCGAAGTCGAAGCCGCCGCTGAAATCGCGACACGCGCCAGCGGCCAAGCGGGCGCTGCGGTTGGCATGTCGGAGACACTTTCGGAACATGCCAAGTCGATCGAATCGATCCTCGGCCTGATCCGCGACATTGCCGGCCAGACCAATCTGCTCGCGCTCAATGCGACGATCGAGGCGGCCCGTGCGGGCGATGCCGGCCGCGGCTTTGCGGTTGTGGCGCAGGAAGTGAAATCGCTCGCCAACCAGACCGCGCGCGCAACCGACGATATCGCCGCCAAGATTGCCGCGATCCAGTCCGCCACGCTTTCCACTGTGGCGACCAACGCATCGATCAGGTCGACCGTCGCCGAGGTTCAGCAGTCCGCAGAAAAAATCCGCCGCGCCATGGAAACCCAGGCCCAGACCGTCACCGCGATCACGGCATCGGTCGACGAAACCGCGCTCGCCGCCGATTCGATGTCGAACACGATCGCCGCCATCCGCGAGGATACCGAGACCGTCGCCTCCGAAATCGACCGGGTCGGCTTCGGGTTCGATGCGTTCGATGCGCAATTGGGAACGCTCAAAACAACCGCGAACGACTTCATCTCGAAAGTCGCTGCATAAATTACGGACGAGGAACATGGCTGAAGATCGGATGGATAGCGTCGGCGGATGGAGCGGCGGTGCCCGCAGCGTCGCCGCGCGGGTCGGCGATTACAACTGGGATAACGCCATCACGCCCGGCGCCATCGAAATCGCCGATCTGATCGTCGGCTCAGAAAACGTCATCGCGACCGCATTTTGGGACCATTATCTTTCGCTGCCCTCGGTTGCCCATATCCGCAGCGCGTTGACACCCGAATTCAAGCAGGCGCGCGTCCAGAAAAGCGCTCAATACACTATGCTCAAATATCGGGCGCCGTTCGAGGACCGCTGGGCGCAAAAGGCCTGCAACCACGCTGCCGAATCCTATGACAGCCATATCCCCCTGCCCGCCTTGCTCTCATCGCTCAGCTTCGCGCACAGCCGTACGCTGGGATTGATTGCGCAAAAACTCGGCGACGACACATCGCGGATCGCGCGGCTTGGCGATATCATCCAGCGGCTGGCGCTGGTCGAGGCCGATGTGATGTCGACGCATCTCGGCATGCGCGATGCGGCCCGAGCCCGCGACGAGCGCCGTGAGCGCTCCGCCCAGTTCCGCGAAAGCATCGCCGGGTCGATCGACGGTGCGGCGGCATTCGGCAACCAGATCCGGATCCAAGCCAAAGGTGCATCGACCGCAGCGCGCGGCATGCTGGGCAGGACATCGCAAGTGTCCACCGCCGCGCATGAATCCGCGCTCGCCATGCGCGAAGCAGCGCAGACGGCGGCCGGCTTGATCCGTGCGATCGAGGATGCCCGAAGCGAAGTCGAGGCGGCGGCCGAGATCGCGACGCGCGCGAGCGGCCAGGCGGGCGCTGCAGTCGGCATGTCGGAGACGCTTTCGGAACATGCCAAGTCGATCGAGTCGATCCTCGGCTTGATCCGCGACATCGCAGGCCAGACCAACCAGCTCGCGCTCCACGCAACGATCGAAGCGGCGCGTGCGGGTGACGCCGGGCGCGGCTTTGCGGTTGTGGCTCAGGAAGTGAAGTCGCTCGCCAACCAGACGGCGCGGGCGACCGACGATATCGCTGCCAAGATCGCCGCGATCCAGTCGGCGACGCGCTCGACCGTCGAAACGAACGCATCGATTCGCTCGACCGTCGCCGAGGTGCAGCTTTCCGCCGAGAAAATCCGTCGAGCGATGGAAACCCAGGCCCAGACGGTGACTGCAATCACGGCATCGGTCGACGAAACCGCGCTTGCCGCCGATTCGATGTCGACGACCATCGCCACCATCCGCGAGGATACCGAGACCGTCGCCTCCGAAATCGACACGCTCGAACGCGCGTTCGGCGAGGTGGACGACCGCCTGAGCGGGCTGAAGAGCGCCGCCGAAACATTCTCCGCCAGCGTCGCGGCCTGATCGGCACCCGCCCGACAGGCACGAGTTGAACCGCGCCGCGCCACCGCCTAACCAGCGGACATGGACCAGATCAACATCCTGCTCACGGGCAGCAGCCGCGGCATCGGTGCCGCCATCGCCACCGCGCTAGCCCAGCCAGATGTAGCGCTCGTCGGCCACGGCACCGCTAGCGGCATCCCCGCCGACTTCGCCGATCCCGCCGCCCCTACGCAATTGTGGCAGGCGGCGCTCGACCGGCTCGACGGTCGGATCGATGTGCTTATCAACAATGCCGGTGTCTTCGAGGAAAACCCGATCGACATCGACGACGCCGATTGGGTCGCGGGCTGGGAACGGACGATGCGCATCAACCTGACCGCCTCCGCCGAGCTCTGCCGGCTCGCCGTGCTGCACTGGCAGGCGGATGGGCGCGGCGGCCGGATCGTGAACATCGCCAGCCGTGCCGCCTATCGCGGCGACAGCCCGGCGCACTGGCATTATGCCGCATCCAAGGCGGGCATGATCGGCATGACCAAGACGATCGCGCGGGGTTATGCGCGCGACGGCATCCTGGCGTTTGCGATCTGCCCGGGTTTCACGATGACTGGGATGGCCGAGGATTATCTCGCCAGCCGGGGCGGCGACAAATTGCTCGCCGATATCCCGCTCGGTCGCGTCGCGATGCCCGAAGAGGTGGCGACGGCGGCGCGCTTCCTCGCGCTCGAGGCACCTGCATCGATGACGGGCAGCGTGATCGACGTAAACGGCGCAAGCTATGTCCGCTGAACGGCCACGAGAGCCGGAAAGCTGGAAACTCACCCTTCCCTGCACCCGGGCCGAAGCGGAGGCGATCGCGCGCGCCGACGAGGTCGATCCCGGCGCCGTACTGATGACGTCTGAAATCGACGAGGCGAGCGGCAGGTGGCAGCTCGACGCCTATTTCGAGGGCAAGCCGAATGCGGCCCGACTGGCGGCAGTGCGCGCGCTCATCGCCGGCGCGTCTGACTTATCGGCCAAAGCGGAACGCGTGCCCGACGCCGATTGGGTCACGATGAGCCAGGCCGGGCTGGAACCCGTGCACGCGGGGCGTTTCATTGTCCACACAGCGGCGCACGTGCCAGCCGCCTCCCCCGGCATGCGTTCGTTTCGTATCGAGGCAAGCCGTGCCTTCGGCACCGGCCATCACGAAACAACCACCGGATGCCTGATGATGCTCGACGCAATGAAGCGGCGCGGCACGCGGGTCGGCAATCTGATCGATCTCGGCACGGGCACTGGCCTGCTCGCCTTTGCAGCGCTCCACCTCTGGCCGCGCGCCTATGCGACCGCGACCGACATCGATCCCGTTTCAATCGAAGTGACGGCGGAGAACGCGGCGATCAATGCGGTAGCGACCGGTCAGCGACAGGGCCGCGTCGCGCTTGCCATCGCCGATGGGACGAACAGTACGCTGGTGCAGCGCCGCGCGCCCTATGACCTGATTATCGCCAATATTCTGGCCGGACCATTGGTCACACTGGCACCCGACATCGCCGCGATTGCCGATGCCAAGGCGCAAATCGTGCTGGCCGGGCTGCTGGGCACGCAAGCCGCCAGCGTGGCGCGCGCCTATCGCCGGCAGGGGTTTCGCCTTGCCGAGCGGATCGACCTTGGAGATTGGGCGATCCTTCGCCTTCGGCTTCGCTAGCCGGCGTTCAACATCGGCTTCCCGGCGCCCTCAGCACGGGAGTTCCAGTCACCACTGACCGTTAAGCGTTGTGTCCCTGCGAAGGCAGGGACCCAGACTGGGCTCCTGCCTTCGCAGGAGCACAACGGCGCGGGAACTATCGACAATACCCGATTCGATTGTCGGCAATTTAACCGAGAATCGCCTGGCCGCCCTTGCTCCGAGCATAATCCTGCGTGCCGTGGGTGATGACGACATCGTCGGGCAAAATCGCAGCGATCGGGATATCGGGCTGTTGCTTGATCGCTTCATAAAGCGGCGCGAAATCGGTTTCGACCGTCAGCCGCAGCAACTCGCCGAAGCTCGGCGTGATGAAATAATTCTGCTGGAAATCGTCGATCCGATATTCGGTGCGCATCACCCGCACAAGATCGAGCTCGATCCGGTTGGGGCTCGGATCGTCGAGCGCGAAACGGCTTTCGGCGGCGCTCGACACGATGCCCGAGCCATAGATGCGCAAGCCCTCCGGCTCCTCGATCAGCCCGAATTCGACGGTGTACCAGTAAAGCCGGCTGAGATACTTCAAGCCGCCAAGCGACAGCGCGCGCTGCCCGCCGCGCCCGTAAGCCGCGAGATAATCAGCAAACACCGGATCGGCGAGCATCGGCACGTGCCCGAACACATCGTGGAAGACATCGGGTTCCTGCAGATAATCGAGCTGATCGGCGCGGCGGATGAAATTGCCCGCCACGAAGCGACGATTGGCCATGTGATCGAAAAATACAGCGTCCGGCACCAGCCCCGGCACCGCGACGACTTGCCACCCGGTCAACTTCATCAGTCGTTCGGACAGTTCCTCGAAATCGGGAATGCCTGGCTTCGACAGCCGCAGCACGTCGAGCCCGCGCAGGAATGCGTTGGAGGCGCGGCCAGGCAACAGCTTTGCCTGCCGCTCGAACAATGTATCCCAGATCGCGTGTTCGGCAGGACCATAGGCGTCCCACCCCTGGGGAATCGTCCAGTCACTGGCAGCACCTTCGGGTGGCCGCTCGAGCATGTGGGTTTCGGTTGCCATCACAGCGTCATATCACAGTCGCCGCCGCGCAAGAAAGCGGTGTCGCATGCAGTCCGTTGGTCGATGCGCTGCAATGCAGCACCGTCTTCGCATCGATACCGCACCGAATAGCGAAAATTTCGGACCGATAGTGCGCTACAGCCCGGTCATGGACATGCCCGAAACGCGCAAACCTGAAATCGTCATCATCGGCGCCGGCTTTGGCGGGCTGGCCGCTGCCCGCGGGCTTCGGCATGCGCGTGCCAATGTGACGCTGGTCGATCGCCAGAACCATCACCTGTTCCAGCCCCTGCTCTATCAGGTTGCGACTGCTGGCCTTTCCCCCGCCGACATCGCCTCACCGATCCGCGCGATCGTCCGCCGCTTTCGCAACACGCGGGTGTTGCTCGATGCCGTCGCCGGGATCGATACAAAGGCGCACACTGTGCAACTCGAAAGCGGTGTGGCGCTGCCTTACGATGCGCTCGTGATCGCGACGGGCGCACGCCACAGCTATTTCGGGCGCGACGACTGGGCGGCCGATGCGCCCGGCATCAAGACCATCGACGACGCGATCCGCGTGCGTGCAAAAATCCTGGTGGCGATGGAGCGCGCCGAGACCGAGCGTCAGGAACGGCCGGAGACGCGCGCCAAACATCTGACCTTCGTCATCATCGGCGGCGGGCCGACGGGTGTCGAGATGGCGGGTGCGATCGCCGAACTCACCCGCCACGCCGCCGACATGGATTTCCAGCACATCTCGCGCGACTGCGTCCAGACGATGCTGATCGAGGCCGGCCCTCGGCTGCTCGCCGCCTTTCCGGAGGATCTGTCGGTGCATGCACTCAATGCGCTTACCAAATTGGGTGTCGATGTCAGGCTCGGCGGACGCGTGACCGATATCACGAGCACATCGGTGATGGTCGGCGAGGAGAGCATCGCCGCCGCTGCGATCGTCTGGGCTGCGGGTGTCCAGGCCTCCCCCGCCGCGCAGTGGCTCGGCGCCGAGGCCGATCGCGCAGGCCGGGTCATCGTCAAACCCAATATGAGCGTGCCCGGTCATCCCGATGTCTTCGTCATCGGCGACACATCCTCGGTCGATGGTGTCGGCGGACGGCCGGTTCCCGGCGTCGCCCCCGCCGCCAAGCAGCAGGGCGCGCATGTCGCCCGGATCATCGCCGCGACGATCAGGCGCCGTCGCCCGCCGGGGCGGTTCCAGTACAAGAATTACGGCAATCTCGCCACGATTGGCCGAAAAAGCGCGGTCGCCGATTTCGGTTGGACCAAACTCCACGGCTTTCCCGCCTGGTTCGTCTGGTCAACCGCGCATATCTTTTATTTGAGCGATTTTCGCGCGCGCCTCATCGTCGGCGCGAACTGGCTGTGGAATTACATCACCTTCGATCGCGGCGCGCGGCTCATCACTGGCCTTGGCGACGGCATGATGGAGCAGAAAATGCCGACGACCGTGTGGACCGAGAAGTCGCCGCCGGCTTAATCGTCGCGGCGGTGCCCCCGTGACACCTTGGCCACTTCGCACTCGTCGGGATGGTGGCGACAGCGCGATTTTTCCTTGCGCAGTTTCCGCCCGGCATTGCGATCCGCCTCGTCCCGACTGGTCGTCGTCCAGTCGACTGCCTTGGCAGCGACCTTGATCGGGGCCGTCGCCAGGCCAATCGCCGCCTGGGCAAGGCATCCGCCGAGCGACAATGGCAGCGCCAGCAGGAGAATGACTGCAAGCTTTTTCATTAGAACCCCCTTGCCGGCTAGTTGCGGGCGTGAACCGCTTTAGCGCCAATTTGCGGATAATCGGTGAACAAGCCGTCGATACCGAGCTTGAGATAGGCGGCGATCTCCGCATCGATATCGCCATGAACCGCCGGATCGGCACCGTTACGAAAAACCGCCGGCAGGAAGGTGTTTTCCGCGCGGAAGGTCCAGGGGTGTAGTCGGAGCCCGGCGGCATGCGCGTCCGCGACCAGCGTGGTCGGCGGGTGAACACCGTCCCAGATCATGTTCTTGTTGGGGCCGATCCCGTAAGCATACGCCGCAATCTGCTTCAACCCGGCGGGCGTCGCCATCGCGGCATAGCTTGGCGCCGCATGATCGGCGGGGCCGCCGCTTGCATCCATCAACTGGATCAACCGGATCGCGGTCAGCTTGTGCAGTTCCTTCAGGTTGTTCACCTCGAACGACTGGATGAAAACGGGGGCCGAAGCGCTATCCCAACCCGCCGCCTTCAACTGCGCGACGAGATGCTTTTCCATCGGCTTGCCGATCGACGCGAAATAGCTGGGATGCTTGGTTTCGGGATAGATGCCGATCGTTCGGCCATGCTCCTTCGACTTGGCCTTGGCGAGCGCGATGATCTCGGCGAGCGTCGGGATTTCGAACTGACCGTCGAAGGTCGCGTTTCCGGGGCGGAGTTGCGGCAGGCGCTCCTTGGCCCGCAGCGTCTTCAGCTCGGCGAGCGTGAAATCCTCGGTGAACCAGCCGGCATGCACTTCGCCGTCGATCGTCTTTGTTGCCTTGCGTGCGGCGAATTCGGGGTGCGCCGCGACGTCGGTCGTCCCGGTGATATCGTTCTCATGGCGGGCGACGAACACGTCATCCTTGGTCAGCACGAGATCGGGCTCGATGAAATCCGCGCCCTGCTCGATCGCCAGTGTGTAGGACGCGATCGTATGTTCGGGGCGAAGGCCGCTGGCGCCGCGGTGCGCGATCACGATGGGCGGGGAGAGCGGCTTGATTGCAGTCATCGGGCCAGTCTGCGCGCCTGCCGGCGCCGACGCCAGCAGCGCAATCGCCAGCAACATACGATTCCGCTTGCGCAATGAGCGCCAATTCCGTTTCATATGGCAATCCTTCCCGTGAACCCCATTTCCCATCGGCGCGTTACAGCATCTCTCGAAGAGGGGCGACTCATGCACTTTAAAATCAATGGCCACGCGATTGAGGCCGAACCCGATATCCGCACATCGCTGCTCGATCTGCTGCGCGATCATGCCGGGCTGACGGGCACCAAAAAAGGCTGCGACCACGGCCAGTGCGGCGCCTGCACGGTCATCGTCAACGGACGGCGCATCAACGCCTGCCTGACGCTCGCGGTGATGCATCAGGATGACGAGATCTTGACGATCGAGGGGATCGGCAGCGCCGATGCGCTGCATCCGCTGCAGGCGGCCTTTATCCGTCATGACGGGTTTCAGTGCGGCTATTGCACGCCCGGCCAGATTTGCTCGGCCGTGGCGATGCTCGATGAAGTGAAGGCCGGCTGGGCGAGCCATGTCAGCGGCTCGCTCGACACCATCACCCTCGACGATGACGAGATTTCGGAGCGGATGAGCGGCAATCTGTGCCGCTGCTCGGCCTATCCCAACATCGTCGACGCGATCAAAGAAGTGGCAGGCGCATGAAGCACTTCGATTATGTGAAGGCGGATAGTCCCGAGGCGGCGGTTGGTGAGAGCGGCGACGGGGTGCGCTTCATCGCCGGCGGCACCAATTTGCTCGATCTTATGAAGCTTCAGATCGAAACGCCTGAAAAGCTTGTCGATATCAGTCGCCTCGATCTGGCCGCGATCACCGATATGGCGGACGGCGGGCTGTCGATCGGCGCGCTCGTCACCAATAGCGATCTGGCGCAGCATGCGGCGATAAAGGCGCGGTATCCGGTACTGGCCCGTGCGCTGCTCGCCGGCGCATCGCCGCAATTGCGCAACAAGGCGACCACAGGCGGCAATCTGCTTCAGCGGACGCGCTGCTATTATTTTTACGACACCGCGCGCGCCTGCAACAAGCGCGATCCGGGCAGCGGCTGTGCGGCGCAGGGTGGATTCAACCGGATCATGGCGGTGCTCGGCACGAGCGAGGATTGCATCGCCACCCACCCGAGCGACATGGCGGTGGCGATGCGCGCGCTCGATGCAATGATCGTGACGCTGCAACCCGGCGGCGACCGGCGGCGGATCGCGATCGGCGAATTCTATCGGCTGCCGGGGGACACGCCGCAGATCGAGACGGTGTTAGAACCCGGCGAGTTGATCACCCATATCGAACTGCCTGCCGCACCCGCCGGCAACCAGATATACCGCAAGGTGCGCGACCGGGCCTCCTACGCCTTTGCGCTTGTGTCGATCGCCGGAATCATCGCGGTTGAGAACGGCAAAATTTCGACCGCAGCGCTGGCCTTTGGCGGGTTGGGGCCGATGCCATGGCGCGACGACGCCGTTGAGGCGGCGCTGATCGGACAGCCGCCATCCACCTCGGTGTTCGAGGCCGCCGCAGATGCGCTTCTGGCCGACGCGAAGGGCTTTGGCTCGAACGATTTCAAGATACCGCTCGCGAGGCGAACGCTGATCGCGACACTTCGAGACCTGACGGGAGATGCTGCATGAGCGAGCACAAGATGGACGCCAATTACGGCCCGTCCGCGCTCGACCGGGGCGTTCAGGGGCTGATCGGCAAGGGGCTCGACCGGACCGACGGCATTGCCAAGGTAATGGGAGCGGCAACCTATGCCGCCGAACACAAGCCAAGGGGCAAGCTCGCTTACGGCTTCCCGATCATGGCGACGATTGCGGTCGGTGCGGTCAAATCGATCGACGCGAGCGTTGCAGCAACGATGCCCGGCGTCATCAAGATCATCACAGACGATCCGCGCATGCCCAGTGAATCGCACAATATCGGCGCCGACGTTGCGCCACGTTTCGACGGCACTGTGGAAAGCTATGGCCAGTTCACCGGCCTCGTCATCGCCGAAAGCTTCGAGGAGGCACGCGCGGCGGCACTCGCCGTGACGATGGAATATGCCCCGCAAAAGGGCAAATTCGACACGATGGCGAATATCGCGAGCGCCAAACCGCCGCACGAAGGCGCGATGCTGCCCGATGCGATCAAGGGTGATGTCGATGCCGCAATGGCGGCCGCCGACGCGACGATCGATGTCACCTACACGACGCCCTATCAGGTGCATGCGGCGATGGAACCGCACGCCGCCGTCGCCGAATGGGATGGCGACGACCTGACGCTTTACGGCTCGATCCAGATCATGCGCGCGTGCCGGCCAATGCTGGCGAAATCGCTCGGCATCGATATCGCTCGCATCCGCATCTTTTCGCCCTTTATCGGCGGCGGTTTCGGGGGGAAAATCGGCGGACCGGAGATCGTGCTCGCTTCGATTGGCGCCGAAGCGATCGGCCGCCCCGTCAAGGTCGCGCTGACGCGACAACAGCTGTTCCATTCGATCTTCGGCCGGTCAGACACGCACCAGCGGATCCGGCTTGCCGCAACGAACGACGGCAGGCTGACCGGGATGGCGCAGGACAGCGTCGTCAGCCAGAAGACCGGCGTCAGCTTTTTCGAACCCGTGGCGCTTGGCGCATTGTCACTTTATGCCGCCGAGGCGCGCCAGTTCACGACGAAGATCGTCAAGCTCAACGTGACGCGTGCGGGTGCGGTTCGTGCACCGGGCGAGGCGGTTGGCATGATGGCGCTCGAAACGGCGATGGATGAAATGGCCGAGCAGCTCGGCCTCGATCCAATCGCTTTCCGCAAGCTCAACGAGCCCGATGTCGATCCGATGCGCGGCGTACCATTCTCGACGCGGCGGCTGACCGATTGCCTCGATGAAGGCGCAAAGCGCTTCGGCTGGGACAAACGCGTCGCGACACCGGGATCGGTGCGTGAGGGCGAGTGGCTGATCGGCATCGGCATGGCGACTGCGGCGCGTGTCAATTTCCTGGCGAACAGCGATGCGCGGGTGCGGCTGACGCCCGAGGGCAATGCCGAGGTCGAAACCGATATGACCGACATCGGCACCGGCACCTACACGATCTTGGCGCAAATCGCGGGCGAGATGCTCGGCTTGCCGATGGAGCGCGTGAAGGTGACGCTTGGCGATTCGGATCATCCCGACGGGGCTGGCTCCGGCGGGTCGTTTGGCGCGGCATCGAGCGGATCATCGGTGCAACTCGCCTGCGACGATCTGGTCGCCGAACTGGCGCGACGGATGGAGTCGACGCCCGAAGACATGACACTGAAGGATGGCCATGCGATCGCCGTCAACAAGCGCGTGCCGATCGCCGACTTGGTGGGCGGCGAGGCGATCGAGGCGATGGGCGTGCTGCGCCCCGGCAAGAACAGCCGCGCCTATAGCCAGGCGACCCACGGTGCGCAGTTCGCCGAAGTCGCGGTCAATGCGGTGACGGGTGAAGTCCGCGTCCGTCGGATGCTTGGCGTGTTCGATTGCGGGCGCATTTTGAACGCGAAGACCGCGCGCAGCCAGGCGCTTGGCGGGATGATCTGGGGCATCGGCTATGCGCTCCACGAACATGCCGTGCTCGATCAGCGCAGCGGCTCCTACGTCAACCGCGACCTCGGCGAATATCACATCCCGGTGAACGCCGATGTGCCACAGATTGAGGCGTATTTCGTCGAGGAGATCGATCATCATGCAAGCCCTGTCGGTGCCAAGGGGATTGGCGAACTCGGCATTTCGGGCGCGGGCGCGGCGGTGACGAATGCGGTCTACAATGCGTGCGGCGTGCGGGTGCGAAACTGGCCGATGACGCTCGACCAGATCCTGCCCGGCCTGCCGCCGGTTTGAGGGGTGGCCTTCTCCCTCTCCCCTTCAGGGGAGAGGGCAATAGAAGCTGGATTTAGCAAATGGCCGATAACACCTCTGTCATCACCGCCGCCGCCGCGTGGAAGGGCGCACCGATGGCGCTCGCGACCGTCGTGTCGACATGGGGTTCGGCGCCAAGGCCGCGCGGCAGCCACATGCTCGTCCACGCGGACGGCCGCTTCGAAGGATCGGTCTCGGGTGGGTGTGTCGAAAGCGACATCATGGCCGCCGCCGCGGAGGTTATCGCCGGCGCCCCGTTTCAGCTGAAGCGTTACGGCGTCGCCGATGCGGCGGCCTGGGAAGTCGGCCTGCCCTGCGGCGGGGAGATCGAGGTGCTGGTGCAGCCTGTATCAGCCGAGGGCTTCGACCCCGAGCTGTTCGACCGGATCGCTGAAGCACGCAGCGCTGGCCAGGGGCTGACCGTCAACACCGACCTGACGACCGGGCAAAGCAGCTTGCGGACGATCGAGGGTGCAGCATTTATCAACCGCTACGATCCGCCGCGCCGCCTGCTGATCGTCGGCGCGGTCCAGATCGCGCAGGCGCTGGCGGGGCTCGCGCGTGAACTCGGCATCGATACCGTGGTGATCGATCCGCGCGCACGCTTCCTCACCGAGGAGCGTTTTCCGGGCGTGACACTCGACGATCGCTGGCCCGATGAGGCGATTGCCGCCTATCTGCCAGGGCCGGCAACCGCCGTCGTGACGCTCAGCCACGATATCAAGATCGACGACCCCGCGCTGGCAGCCGCGCTTGCCGCCCCCACCGGCTATGTCGGCGCGCTCGGATCGCGGCGAAGCCATGCGGCGCGGTGCGAACGGCTGGCGGCGGCGGGCACGAGCGCGGCCGATCTTGCTCGTATAGACGCGCCCGTCGGGCTCGATATCGGCGCGATCGGTCCTGCGGAAATCGCCTTGTCGGTGGCGGCGGCAATGATTGCCGCTTTCCACGCGAAAACGACGTGATCCCCGCTGAACGTACCTTATTGATACTGCTCGCGGCGGGCCGCTCGATGCGTTTCGGCGATATCGACAAGCTCGTTGAGACCTTCCTTGGGCGGCCACTGGCGCTTCACGTCGTCAGTGCGCTGGAGAACGTGGCTTTTCTTGGCCGGGTCGCGATCGTATCGGGCACCGACCTTGATTTCGCGAGCCTCGGCTACCGCGTGATTGCCAATCCGGCGCCGGAACGCGGCATGTCGGAATCGGTGAAGCTCGGCGTGCAGGCCGCGCGCGATGTAGGCGCTGCCGCAGTGTTGATCGCGCTCGCCGATATGCCGCGCGTGACCGCGACCCACATCTACCGCCTGCTCGATGCCGCCGACGGTGCCGATGCCGTTATCGCCTCAAGCGACGGCCACGCCCCCTCGCCGCCCGCGTTGTTCGGCGCCGGCCGCTTCGAGGCATTGATGCAGGCTGAAGGCGACGTGGGCGGCCGCGCGCTGATCCGTGGCGGGCACCACATCGTCACGAACCCCGCCGAGCTGATCGATATCGACACGCCGGA
The DNA here is from genome assembly GCA_038230675.1 of Sphingomonadales bacterium. Classification (GTDB taxonomy): domain Bacteria; phylum Pseudomonadota; class Alphaproteobacteria; order Sphingomonadales; family Sphingomonadaceae; genus Sphingomonas. The sequence continues at coordinate 86,278 of JBBRMV010000008.1, forward strand.
GGATCTCGAGGCGCTACGGGCGCTTGCTGGGATCACTCATGACGCAGCGCGTCAATCGGGTTGAGCGCTGCCGCGCGTCGCGCCGGGAAATAGCCGAACACCACGCCGATGATCGCCGATATTGCAAAGGCGACCATGTTGATCTGCGGATCGAACAGCCACTTCACCTTGAGGAGCGGCACCGCGAGCACGATCACCCCTTGCGCCAGCACCAGCCCGATAAGCCCGCCAAGGCATGACAGCGCGATCGCCTCGATCAGGAATTGCATGAGCACCTCACGCGCCACCGCACCGATTGCGAGCCGGATGCCGATCTCACGCGTGCGCTCGGTCACCGATACCAGCATTATGTTCATGATGCCGATACCGCCGACGACGAGACTGATCGCCGCGACCGCGCTGACGATGCCGGTCAGGAGGGTGGTCGTCGAGGTCAGCGTGTCGCTGATCTGTTTGGTGTCGAAGATGAAGAAATCATCGTCCTTGCCGGGCAGGATGCCTCGCCGCTCGCGCAACAGGTCGGTCAGGACCGTCTGCACCTGCGCGGTCGAATAAGCCTGATCGACGCCGACCAGCATCAGCCGGACGTCGCGGTTGCCCGTCAGCCGGCGCTGCACCGTTTTCAGCGGCATGATGACGACATCGTCCTGATCACCGCCAAAGCCGCCCTGCCCCTTCGCGGTCAGTACGCCGACGACATCGCAGCTGATGCCCGCCACGCGCAGCCGTTCGCCGATCGGGTCGGTCTGGCGGAAGACGTTCTTCTTGATGGTGTTGCCGATGATGCAGGTCGATTTGCCCGCCGCTTCCTCCTGCGGCGTGAAATAACGTCCGGCGGCGAGCGGCCAGGGCTGGACCTGGAAATAATCATCATTGGTGCCATTGATCGTCGTCGACCAGTTGGCGCCTTCATAGATGACTGTCCCCGTCGATTGCGCCTGCGGGGCGACCGCCGTCACGCCGGCGATTTGCTGGCGGATCGCGGTCACGTCCTCTGCCTTGAAATCGGGCGGACGCGGGCCGCCGCCGCCGCGCCCGAAGCCCTGGCCGGGCCGCACCTGCAAGATGTTGGTGCCAAGCGACGCGATCGATGCCTGCACCGCCGCCGTCGTCGCCTTGCCGAGCGTCACCATCGTGACCACCGCCGCCACACCAATGATGATGCCAAGCGTCGTCAGGAACGAGCGCAGCTTGTGGCGTGCGATCGACCGGAGCGCGAGCGAGATGGTGGTGAAGAACATCAGCCGGCGGCCCTTGCACGCTTGCCGGTCTCGATCCTCTCGACGAGCCCGTCCTTGAAATGGACGATCGTGTTCGCAAACGCGGCCATATCGCCCTCATGCGTGACCATCAGCACGGTGATGCCGATCGTCCGATTGAGTTCGGTGAGCAGCTCCATGATCTCGAGCGAGCGCTCCGAATCGAGATTGCCGGTCGGCTCATCGGCGAGCAGCACGTCGGGATTGGTGACGAGCGCGCGCGCAATCGCCACGCGCTGCTGTTGCCCGCCCGAAAGCTCCGCCGGGGTGTGATCCCACCACGGCGCAAGGCCCACCTTGTCGAGCGCGGCCATCGCAGTGTCGTGACGCGCCTTGCGGGCATCGCCGCGATACAGCAGCGGCAGTTCGACATTTTCGAGCGCGGTCGTACGCGCGAGCAGATTGAAACCCTGGAAAACGAAACCGAGATATTTGCGCCGCAGCAGCGCGCGCTCGTCTCGGCCGAGCGCCTCGACATGATGGCCCTTGAATACAAAGCTGCCCGCGCTCGGGACGTCGAGGCAACCGAGGATGTTCATCGTCGTCGATTTGCCCGATCCCGACGGCCCCATCACCGCGACGAAATCACCCGCCGCGATATCCAGATCGACCCCTTTGAGCGCCTGGAACGCGGTCGCGCCGCTGCCATAGACCTTGGTGACGCCGCGCATCGCGATCAGCGGCGGGGCGGTGGCGATCAAGGGCGCAGGGTTACTGGCCACCGCCCGTCCCGCGCCGACGATTGCCCGTGCTGCCGCTCGTGCCGCTGCCGCTCGCGGCGGCACCCTTTGCCAGCTGGCCGGTCACGACATGCATGCCGGGTTTCAGCCCGCCGCCCGTCACTTCGGTCATCGTGCCGTTGGTGTCCCCGGTGACGATCTCGACGGGCTTCAGGCTGCCGTCGGCCTGTTGGATATAGACATTCTGCCGCGATCCGCGCCCGAGCGTCGCTGTGCGTTCGCGCGCGCGCCGAAAGCCCGGCGGGCCAAAGGCACTGGCGATGCCGCCCTGCCCCTTGGCGGCCGCATCATCGGGCTTGAAGCGAAGTGCCGCATTGGGGATGAGCAGCGCGCCGCTTTTCTGGATCGTCGTGATGTCAGCCGTTGCGGTCATGCCGGGCCGCAGCCGGACTTGCGGATTGGATACGGTGAGCGTCGCCGAATAGCTGACGACCTGATTGGTCGTGGTGGTGGTCGTGGTCGTCGTTTGTGCCGACAGGTTCGATCCGAGATCGACCCGCGTGATGGTGGCGGGAAAAGTTTCGCCGGGGAATGCATCGACGGTGAAGCTTGCCTGCTGGCCCGGCTTGACCTCGCCGACATCGGCCTCGTCGATCGCGACCTCCAGCTTCATGCGCGTCAAATCTTCGGCGATCACGAACAGTGTCGGCGTGTTGAAGGACGCAGCGACCGTCTGGCCGGGTTCGACCTGGCGCGCGAGGATGACGCCATCGACCGGCGAATGAATGACCGCGCGAACAAGGTTATACTGGTTCGACGACAGGCTCGCGCGCGCGGCAGCAACATTGGCCTGTGCGGAGCCGACGCCGGCGCTGGCCCGGGCGCGATCGGCAATCGCCTGTTCCATCTCGGTCTTCGACGGCACCCGGCCGTTCGATAACCGGCTGACCTCCTGCAGCCGCGCCAGCTGCGCATTCGATTGCGCCAGCGTCGCGCGTGCCTGGGCAACCGCTGCAATATTGGCGTCGAGCTGAGCATTGGCCTGATTGACGGCATCGCGAAACCGCGATGGATCGATCAGCGCGATCGGCTGACCCTTTCGCACATGGTCGTTGACGTCGACCACGACGCGCGACACCAGCCCCGACACTTCGGATCCGACATCGACCTGATTGGTCGGCGCGAGCTTGCCCGTTGCCGATACCGATACGACCAGCGGCCCCCTTGTCACCGTCTCGGTCGCGTAATCGGGCTTTGCCGCCGGTGCGAGAAACCGCATGACCAGCAAGACGAGCAGGATGACGCCCACCCCGACAAGCACCCATTTGCCATAGCGTCGCCACGCGGGCACGGGCCTTACACCCAGAAATTCGTCGAGATCGGAAGCGCTTGCGTCTGCCATTGGCGATCCTGTCAGGAAGCGGGGATGTGGGGCGGCTGACCGTCGCCATGTTTCAGCGGTTCTGCGGTCGGTGGCGGGGCGGCGCTGTCCCACCCGCCACCAAGCGCCAGGTAGAGCCGGACGAGCGCCTGTGCCTGATCCGACTTTGCGTTCGACAGGCCGCTTTGCGCCGTCAGCAAGCTGCTCTCGGTCGTGTTGAGCGTGGTGATATCGGTCAGCCCGGCGCGGTATCGGCTGCGCGCGAGGATCGCGGCATTGTTCGATGCATCGGCGGCAATCACGAATTCGCGCTGGCGTGCCTGCGCTGTCGCAAGCGCCGTCAGCGCATTTTCGACATCTTCCAGTGCGGTCAGCACCGTCGATTTATACGCGGAAAACGCCTGTTCCGCCTGCGCGCGGCGTTGCCGGAGCACCGCACGGCTGCGCCCGGCATCGAAGATCGTCTGCGCCAATTGCCCGAATACCCGCCCGGTAATGATATCGGTCAGCGCGTTGATCGATAAAGCGTTCGAGCTGATGCTGCCGCTGAGCGTCAATTGCGGATAGAGCGCGGCCCGGGCAACGCCGATCTGAGCGGTCGCGGCGGCAAGGTTGCGCTCTGCGGAGAGCACATCGGGGCGCTGACGCAGGATATCGGCGGGCACGCCGACGGGCACCGCCTCAGGACCGGCGGGGATCGGCGATGCCGCCAGCAGTTGCGATTTGAGCGCGCCCGGCGCCTGCCCCGTCAGCACGCCGATCCGGTTCGCCGCCTGCTCGAAACTCTGGTCGAGGCTGGGGACATTGGCGGCGGTCTGCGCGCGCTGCGCCCGCGATTGCTCGGCATCGAGCGACGAGACAAGCCCCGCCTGAACGCGAAATCCAGCGATCTCCAGATTATCGTCCTGGATGGCGAGGCTATCCCGCGCAATTGCCGCCCCCGCTTGCGCTGCCCGCGCCAGAATATAGTTGCGCGCGACTTCGGACGCGATCGATGCCTGCACCTGCGCGAGATCATAGCCGCTCGCCGCATAGCTGCCCCGCGCCGATTCAACCGATCGTCGCACGCCGCCGAAGATATCGGCAGTGTAGGACACATCGCCCGACAGCGCGTAATTTTCGTTGACGATACCGGCATTGGTGATCTGACCAAAAGTCCGTCCGCGAATGTTGATCTGGCGCGAATAGCTGGCGCTCGTACCGATCGTCGGGAACAGGGCCGAGCGCGACTGGACCAGCGCCTCGCGCGCCTGCCGCAACCGCGACACCGCCTGCGCGATATCCAGATTTTGCTTCAGCGCCAGGTCGACGATGGCATTGAGTTGTGGATCGTTGAAGTTCGTCCACCAACGCTGGACATCGGGGCGCTCGCCCGAGGGAGATGCCGTTGAATAGGCTGGCGGCACCGCCAGCGTCGCCGGCGCAGGAGCCCGGTAATCCGGGCCGACGGCGCAGCCCTGAAGCACGATCGGGGCAAGGAGCAAGGGAAGGGAACGCAAACGCAACATCATCTCCAATTGGCGCGGCGGCGCGGCACCGTCCAACGAAATAGTGTCGCAAATTGTAATGATGCGTCCGGTTTGTGATCGACCATCACCATCAGATAGACCCTGACGTAACGGCAGGCGCAAGCCCTTATTCGATCTCCAGGATCACCGCATCGACGGCAAGACTGTCCCCCGGCGCGGCGCTCAGCGATTTGACGGTGCCGGCCTTTTCGGCGCGCAGGATGTTTTCCATCTTCATCGCCTCGACGACGGCCAGCGGCTGGCCGATCTCGACCTTGTCGCCTGCTGAGACATCGAGCCGCATCAAAAGCCCCGGCATCGGGCAGAGCAGGAAGCGCGAGAGATCGGGCGCGACCTTTTCGATCAGATGTCGTGCGTGCGGCGCGATGTGCGCTGGCAGCGTGCGGACGATGTGGCTCGCGCCACGCGTCGTCAGCTTGAAGCCGCTGCGTGTCCGCGCGACCCGAACCGAAATTGACTCGCCGTCCACCTCGGCTTCGATCATCCGGTCCCCCGGGGTATATTCCATCGCCAGATCGACGGGCGCGCGATCGACGATGATCTCGTCCTCGTCGATCGACACATTGTGATCGGCCCCTGCGATCCGCACCACCCATTCGTCGGGCGGCGGCAGTCGTTCTCCGAGCTGGCCGTCGGCGCGGCGGGCACGGTCGGCCTCCGCCGTCGCCGCGAACGCAGCGATGGCTGCAAGCGTGCGGATCAGATCGGGCGAAGCCGGCGCGCCGTGAAATCCGTCGGGATATTCCTCGGCGATGAAGCCCGTCGTGATGGCGCCGCTGCGGAAGCGCGGATGCTGCATCAGCGCCGACAGGAAATCGATATTGTGCCCCGGCCCGTCGATCTCGAAGGCATCAAGCGCATCGATCTGCAAATCGATCGCCGCTTCGCGCGTCGGCGCCCAGGTGATCAGCTTGGCGATCATCGGATCGTAGAAGATGCTGACCTCGCCGCCTTCCTGAACGCCATCGTCGATGCGGACATAGGGGACTTCTTCGGGCCCCTCCCCTAATTCCTCCCGCAAGCGCGAGGGGGATGAGTACGGCGTCCCCTCGCTCTCCGGCGGGTTATAGCGCACCAGCCGACCGATGCTGGGCAGGAAGCCGCGATAGGGATCCTCGGCATAGACGCGGTTTTCGATCGACCAGCCGTTGATGCCGATATCGGCCTGCGCGAAGGGCAGCGGTTCGCCCGCTGCGACGCAGATCATCTGTTCGACCAGATCGATGCCGGTAATCGCCTCGGTCACGGGATGTTCAACCTGCAGCCGCGTGTTCATTTCGAGGAAGTAGAACCCCTCCCCCGTCGTGTCCGCGCCCGAGACGATCAGCTCGACCGTGCCTGCGCTGTAGTAACCCACCGCGCGGGCCAAAGCGACCGCCTGCTCGCCCATCGCCTTGCGCATCTTGGGGGTGACGAACGGCGACGGCGCTTCCTCGACGACCTTTTGATGGCGGCGCTGGATGCTGCATTCGCGCTCGTTGAGGTAGACGATGTTGCCCTGTTGATCGCCAAGCACCTGGATTTCGATATGGCGCGGGCTTTCGATGAATTTCTCGATGAACACGCGGTCATCGCCGAACGACGCCAGCCCCTCGCGCTTGGTCGCCTCGAAGCCTTCGCGCACGTCTTGCTCGCCATAGGCCAGCCGCATCCCCTTGCCGCCGCCGCCTGCCGACGCCTTCATCATCACTGGGTAGCCGATGTCGGAGGCGATCTTAACCGCCGCCTCGGTATCGGCGATTTCGCCCAGGAAACCGGGGACGACGTTGACCCCTGCCGCCTTGGCGAGCTTCTTCGATTCGATCTTGTCACCCATCGCCGCAATGGCGGCGGGCGGCGGACCGACAAAGGCGATCCCAGCTTCCGCGCAGGCTTTGGCAAAGCTCTCGCGCTCGGAAAGGAAGCCGTAACCGGGGTGGATGCAGTCGGCGCCCGTCGCCTTGGCGGCAGCGAGGAGGAGATCGGCCTTCAGGTAGGATTCCGCCGCAGGCGCCGGGCCGAGCCGCACACTCTCATCCGCCATCAGGACGTGGGGGGCGCGCGCATCGGCATCGGAATAGACCGCCACCGTGGCGAGGCCCATGCGCTTCGCCGTGCGGAACACGCGGCAGGCGATTTCACCACGATTGGCGACCAGGATTTTTTTAAGCATTACAGAATCTTTCGCCGACGAAATAAGATCAGACCGACAGCATAAATAAGAGCGCCAATCACAAGCACTTCTATCGTCGATTGAATGTAGGTTGGGGTTCCCGTTGGACCGGCGAAATTACTCGCTAGAAACATTGCCGCTGCGACGATCGCCAAAGTCAGCCAATATCCCATTGAAATCCAAATGATCTTCACGCAGCCGACTCCAGGAAATCGTCACCCCGGACTTGTTCCGGGGTCCACGCCTCCCCCGCAGACGGCATTAGTAGTTGCGCGGTGGACCCCGGAACAAGTCCGGGGTCACGGTTGGGGTTTGAGGTAGTCACGCAATCCCTCACGCCCGCTTCGCCTCTTCCTCGACAAACCGGCGCAGCGCCGCGTTAATCTTGGTCTGATAGCCGCGTGATCCTTCGGCATGGGTCTTGAACCAGTGCAGCACATCGGCATCGAGCCGCAGCGTCACCTGCTGCTTGACCGGGCGATAGAATTTGCCGCGCACCGCATTCGACCAGTCTGTAATCTCCGGCATGTCGGAAAGGTCGATATCCTCGTCGGGCATGGCAGCCAGACGATCAAGGTTCGCCTGTATTTCAGGGGTGATACCCTTAGAAACGTAGCGCTTCATAATATCTCCTTTCCGCCGACGTTGCCTTGCGGGCGCTGATAATGCGTCCCGAACCGTCGGGTTCGATTACCGTGTGAACCACGAACAACGTCACCGTTCCGACCATCCCGATCGTTCGCCAGCGATCGTCATCCGCATGCGGGTCCGGATCGCTGATCTTATATTCATCAAGGAATACCAGCGTGGCCGTCTCGAACAACACACCGTGCTTTGCAAAGTTGGTTTGCGCCTTTTGATCGTCCCAACTCCACTCCATAAATGTAACTACGAATCCGTCATGGCACAAGCCGCCACCACCCGCATCGGCTCCGCGCCCTCCATAGGCTTCAGCCCCAGCTTCGCGAACAGCGCAGCGTCTTTGTTGTCGCCGGGGTTGGCGGTCGTCAGCAGCGTGTCGCCGGTGAAGATCGAGTTTGCACCGGCCATGAAGCACAATGCCTGCGTCGCATCGCTCATATGCTCTCGGCCGGCCGACAGGCGGACCATGCTCAGCGGCATCGTGATCCGTGCGACCGCGATCATGCGGACGAATTCGATATCGTCGACCTCGGCGCTCGGCAGCCCCTTCAGCATGTCGCCCAGAGGTGTGCCCGGCACCGGCATCAGATCGTTGATCGGCACGCTTTCGGGATGGCGCGGCAGCGTGGCGAGCGCGAGGATGAGACCCACACGGTCCTCGCGCTTATCGCCGATATTGACGATCCCGCCGCAGCACACCGCCATCCCCGCATCGCGGACATGCGCCAGCGTATCGAGCCGGTCCTGATAGGTGCGCGTGGTGATGATATCGCCGTAATGTTCGGGCGAGGTGTCGAGATTGTGGTTGTAGTAATCGAGGCCCGCATCCTTCAGCCGCCGCGCCTGCTCCCCCGTCAACATGCCCAAGGTCATGCAGGTTTCCAGCCCCATCGCCTTGACGCCCGACACCATTTCGACGACCGCATCGATGTCGCGATCCTTGGGGTTGCGCCACGCAGCGCCCATGCAGAAACGCTGAGACCCCGCCGCCTTTGCCTCACGCGCGGTGGCGAGCACGGCGGCCACGTCCATCAGCTTTTCGGCCTTCAGCCCGGTTTCGTAGGATGCAGACTGCGAGCAGTAACCGCAATCCTCCGGGCAGCCGCCGGTCTTGATCGAGAGCAGGCGGCACAGCTGGACCTCGCCCACTGCATGATGCGCGCGGTGCACGGTGGCCGCGCGGTAGATCAGCTCATCGAACGGCAGGTCGAACAGCGCGGCAATTTCGGTGCGGGTCCAGTCGGTGCGGATCATGGTAGGCTGTTCCCGATTTCGCTCATGAAAACGCCAAGCCCGGCCGCGAAGGCACCCGAGGCAAGGCCGCGTTCGTATTTGAAGAAGAAGCGCAGCGGTTTGCCGTTCTTCCGGTGGGTGATGATGTGGTTCATCGCGCCGAAGCCAAGCACCGCCGACATCGCGACCAGCGTCAACGCGATCAGCGCCATCACGCTGCCGCCCGAGCGCCCCGACTGGAACGAGGACAGGACGACCCCGAGCGTCACGAGCGCGATCGTGCTGAGATGTTTGAAATAATCATATTCGAGCAACAACGGGTCGTTGGCACCCTGGCCTGCGCCCGTGCCCGGCTCGGTCGACATCTCGCTCATCCTGCTTCCCCGGTCGCTGGCGGCATATTATGTCCCAGCAATCGCAACACTTCGCCTGCCGCGGCAATCAAATTGGTGCCGGGGCCAAAGATCGCCTGCACGCCCGCCTCGCGAAGGAAATCATAATCCTGCGCCGGGATGACGCCGCCGACGATTACCTTGATATCGCCGCGCCCCGCCTCGCGCAGCAACCCGATCAGTTCGGGGATCAGCGTCTTGTGGCCGGCAGCAAGGCTGGACGCGCCGACGACATCGACGTTGTTCTGAATGGCGAGCGCTGCGGCCTCGCGCGGTGTCTGGAACAACGGGCCGGGCACGATCTCGAAACCGAGATCACCGAACATGCTGCTGACCAGATTGGCGCCGCGATCATGCCCGTCCTGGCCCATTTTGGCGACCAGCATGCGCGGGCGGCGGCCCATGCGCGATGCCGTCGCGGCAACACCCGCAATCAACTGATCCCAGCGCGCATCGTCGCCATAAGCGCCGCCATAGACGCCGCTGACCGGTGCGGGGCTGGTTGCGTAACGGCCGAACACATCCTCCATCGCCGAGGAAATCTCGCCGAGCGTCGCACGCGTCCGCGCGCAATCGACCGCGAGCGCAAGGAGGTTGGCGTTACCAGCCGCCCCGACACGCAACGCATCGAGTGCCGCCTGGCACGCCGCTTCGTCGCGGCCCGCCTTTACGCGCTCGATCCGCTCAATCTGGCCAGCGCGCACCGCGACGTTGTCGACATCGAGAATGTCGATCGCGTCCTCGTCCTTCAGCCGGTATCTATTGACGCCGACGATCACGTCCTCACCGCGATCGACCCGCGCCTGGCGCGCAGTGGCGGCTTCCTCGATCATCGCCTTGGGCCAGCCCGCCGCGACCGCATTGGCCATGCCGCCCTCGCTCTCGACCCGCTCGATGATCGCCCAGGCCTTGTCAACGAGTTCGCTGGTCAGCGCCTCGACATAATAGGACCCACCGAGCGGATCGACCACGCGGGTGATGCCCGTCTCCTCCTGCAGCACGATCTGGGTGTTGCGTGCTATTCGCGCGGAAAAATCGGTCGGCAGCGCAATCGCCTCGTCAAGCGCGTTGGTGTGGAGCGATTGCGTGCCGCCAAGCACCGCCGCCATCGCCTCGACGGTGGTGCGGATCACGTTGTTGTAGGGATCCTGCTCGGTCAGCGACACGCCACTCGTCTGGCAGTGCGTGCGCAGCATCTTGGATCGCTCGTCCTTCGCGCCAAGCCCCGTCATCACCCGGTGCCACAAGGTCCGCGCCGCGCGCAGCTTGGCCACTTCCATGAAGAAGTTCATGCCGATCGCGAAGAAGAAGCTCAAACGACCCGCAAAGGCATCGATATCCAACCCCGCCGCCATCGCGGCCTTCGCATATTCGCGGCCATCGGCGATGGTGAAGGCCAGTTCCTGCACCTGCGTCGCCCCGGCTTCCTGCATATGATAGCCGGAAATCGAAATGCTGTTGAATTTCGGCATGTTGGCCGAGGTGTATGCGATGATGTCTGCGATGATCCGCATGCTCGGATCGGGCGGGTAGATATAGGTGTTGCGGACCATGAACTCCTTCAGGATATCGTTCTGGATCGTCCCGTCGAGCTTGGCCTGGGGCACCCCCTGTTCTTCGCCAGCGACGATGAAGAAGGCGAGGATGGGAATGACCGCGCCGTTCATCGTCATGCTGACCGACATCTGATCGAGCGGAATGCCGTCGAACAGGATCTTCATGTCCTCGACCGAATCGATCGCGACCCCTGCCTTGCCGACATCGCCCGTCACGCGGGGGTGATCGCTGTCGTAACCGCGATGCGTCGCCAGATCGAACGCGACGCTGAGCCCCTTTTGCCCCGCTGCCAGATTGCGGCGGTAAAAGGCGTTCGATGCCTCGGCGGTGGAAAAGCCGGCATATTGGCGGATCGTCCAGGGCCGCCCGGCATACATGCTCGCGCGCACGCCGCGCGTGAAAGGCGCGAATCCGGGAAGGCCGGGGTCCTCGTTCACGTCATCGGCGGTGTAGAGCGGCTTGACCGCAATCCCTTCGGGCGTGTGCCAGGTCAGATCGGCGCCCTTGGTTTCCTTGGCGGCGAGCGCCTGCCAGTCGGTAAGGGTCGGCGGGGCGTCCGCTGCGGTGGGTTTGTCGGTCATCGCCACACTCCCTAGCCGGTCGTGTCGAGCGAAGTCGAGATGCCGCGCGGAAGGCGCGCGACGACCTCCTGCGACACTGGTTAAACGCCCCTGAAGGCCGGCTTGCGTTTTTGAAGGAAGCTGATCGCGCCCTCCATCGCGTCGCCACTCTCCGCAGCCAGCGCCTGACGCTCAGCTTCACCGGCGAGCGCGGTCGCGTAATCGCTTTCGAGCGCGGCAGCGAGACCCTGCCGCATCAGCCCCAGCGCCAGCGTCGGCCCGGCGGCGAGGCGCGTGGCCAGCGCCAATGCCGTGTCCATCAAAGCTTCATCGGCAACCGCCTTGTGGATCAGCCCCCATTCGGCTGCCTTGGCGGCGGGGATGCGCTCCCCCAGCAGCATCATTTCGGTCGCACGCGCCTTGCCGATCAGCCGTGCGAGCATCCACGACGCCCCGCCATCGGGCACCAGCCCGATATTGACGAAAGCCTGCAGGAAATAACCGCTTTCGCCCGCGATGCAGAAATCGGCGGCGAGCGCGAGGCTGCAGCCGATGCCCGCAGCCGGTCCCTTGACGGCGCTCACGATCGGCACGCCGAGCTTCGCCAATTTCATCATCACCGGATTGTAACTCGTCGTCAGCGCATTCTGCGCGCGCTGCCCGCCCGAAACCTCGTTGCCGCCATCGCGCCCGGCAAGATCGGCGCCCGAGCAAAACGCGCGACCTTCGCCCGTGATCAGCACCGCGCGGGTGCTACCGATATTATCGAGCGCTTCGGAAATTTCATCGAACATCTGCGGCGGCGCGGCATTCAATCGATCGGGCCGGTTGAGCGTGATCAGCAAGACGTCGCCGGCGCGGTCGGTGCGGATCATCTCATAGCCCATCGCCGCATCGTCCCCTGCCAACGCGGCGGAATTGCCCGGTCGTTGCGCTGTCGTCATAGCCGGATCAATGCCCCTGCGCCAGCGCGGGACTTTCCATGATTTCGGTCAGCACGCCGCCCATGTCCTTTGGACGGACGAAAAAAATCAGCGTGCCATGCGCGCCGATGCGGGGTTCGCCGAGAACCTTGGTGCCCTTCGTCTCGAACCATGCTTTTGCTTCATGGATATCGGGCACCTCGTAACAGAGGTGGTGCTGGCCTCCAGCCGGGTTTTTGGCGAGGAAGGCGTGGATGGGAGACGCCTCTCCCAGCGGCTCGATCAGCTCGATCTGCGGGCCATCTGGCGTATCCACAAAGCAAACCTTCACCCCCTGCGCGGGGAGATCAAAAGGATCATGAATCTTCGTCGCGCCGAGCACGTCGCGGTACAGCGCGATCGATCCTTCGATCGAGGGCGTCGCCACGCCGATATGGTTGAGACGGCCGAGCTTCATTTCGTCGCCGGAGCGGCGGTCGGTGGTGCCTTTGCGGCGGGCACCTGCCCCATCACATAGCCGCATGCGCTGAGCACGGCCTCGATCGGCGCCTTGCCTGGCGGGCCAGCAAAGGTTGCGCCAATGGGCTGGCCGCTCGCGTCGATCGTAGAAAGCGCCAGACCCTGTGCGCTCGCGATCGCGACGGTCAGGGCGGTGACGACAGCCGGATCGCGGTTGAATGCCGCGTTCCCCGGAAATTCCCAATTGGCATTGATTGCGGGGTTGCCGTCAGCCGCCATCGCGACGGCATGTTCCGGCCCGGCCTCGCCAAGCGATTTGAGCGGCACGAACTGAACCGACACGACGGGAACGACCGCGCGGTCACAACGAACGACTAGGCGCGCGCTGCCATCGCGCGCCGGCACCCTGACCGCGACCGACAGGACGGCACCGGTTTTGGGATCGGTACGGGTTTGCGGCACCCAGGGCA
>JBBRMV010000009.1:0-98568 GCA_038230675.1 Sphingomonadales bacterium
CCCCATATTGCTCTCGGACGCATTGGGGATGAAATCGATCGGGTATGACCCCCGGCTGTTTTCCGCGAGCGTCGCATCGTCGAGATCGAGCAGCCGCGTCTCAGGGTCCATCACGACATTTTCGAGCACCGTGCCGAAGCGTTTGGTGGTCGCGAAAATCTCGGGCTCTGCTTCCGCCGAAAGCCGGATCATCTTGGCGTAGCAGCCACCCTCGAAGTTGAACACCGCCGTGTCGGACCAGCCATGCTCGTCATCGCCGATCAACGTGCGGCTGGCATCGGCCGACAGCGTCGTCTTGCCCGTGCCCGACAGGCCGAAGAACACCGCCGTATCGCCCTTGGCGCCGATGTTCGCCGAACAATGCATCGGCATGATGCCCTGCGCCGGCAACAGATAGTTGAGCAAACCGAACACCGATTTCTTCATTTCGCCGGCATAGGCGGTGCCGCCGATCAGGATCAGCTTTTCGGTGAAATTCACCGCGATCACGGTTTCGCTGCGGCAGCCGTGGCGCGCGGGGTCCGCACGAAAGCTCGGCAGGTCGATGATCGTATATTCGGGGTCGAAACCGCGCAGTTCCTCCGCCGCAGGCCGCACCAGCAGCGTCCGGATGAACAGATTGTGCCACGCCAATTCGTTGATGACGCGCACGCGAACGCGGTGCTCGGGCTGCGATCCACCGAACAGATCCTGCACGAACAAGGTATCTTTCTGCGTCAGCGCGGCGAGAAAATCGGCCTTCAGCGCGGCGAAATGATCGGGCGTCATGCCCTTGTTGGTCTTTCCCCACCAGACATTCTGCTCGGTCTCGGCATCGCGGACGATGAACTTGTCCTGCGCCGACCGCCCGGTGTGCTGGCCCGTCGCAACGACGAGCGGGCCTTCGGCGGCCAGATGCCCCTCACCCCTCGCGATCGCCGCTTCGACGAGCGGCGCGGTGATGAGATTCCAGTGCACCGCCGCGTTGGTGGCGAAACCCTGGGCGGCAAGGCCCTTGATCGGGGTACGCTCGGTCACGCTTGCTCTCCTAAAATCCGCTGCAAGATTATCGCATGCGCCTGTTGAGCAGCGCATATCGTCCATATCATGCACCGTCAAACAAGGCGCGAAAGCCGGCAGGATTTGCTTCGGTGCGATACCCTTCAATCTGGATGAACCCCTTGTGTCCCCGCGAAGGCGGGGACCCAGACTGGGTCCCCGCCTTCGCGGGGACACAAGGCCGTGCGTAACGCATGACGGTCGATCACACCCAGCTGGACTGACCTCACTCTGCGGGAAAAATCGCGCGCAGTTGAGCGTCGCGTCACTTTGGCCTAGTCGGGAAGGTACATCACCATGGGTCGCTTCACCGATGACGGCTACGATCGCGCTCGTCGATGACGACCGCAACATCCTGACTTCGGTCTCGATCGCGCTTCAGGCCGAGGGATTCGTGACGCGGGTCTATTCCGACGGAGAGACCGCGCTGAAGGCGCTGATCGACAATCCGCCCGATCTCGCCATCTTCGACATCAAGATGCCGCGCATGGACGGGCTCGAGCTGCTGCGTCGGTTGCGCGAGAAAAGCGCGATGCCGGTCATCTTCCTCACCTCGAAGGATGACGAACTCGATGAGGCGCTCGGCCTAGCGATGGGTGCCGACGATTATATAGCCAAACCGTTTTCGCAGCGCCTGTTGATCGCCCGAATCCGGGCCATCCTGCGCCGTGCCGAGCTGAACCAGCCGCCTGAACCCGGCGTCGAGGAAGTCCCGCCCGAAATCTTGCAGCGCGGGCGGCTGGCGATGGACCCGGCGCGGCACCGCGTGACCTGGTGCGGCACCGCCGTCACGCTCACCGTCACCGAATTCCTGATTCTGGAGACGCTTGCGCAGCGCCCGGGCATCGTCAAGACGCGCAACCAGCTGATGGATGCGGCCTATCAGGACGATATCTATGTCGACGACCGGACGATCGACAGCCATATCAAGCGGGTCCGCCGCAAGTTCCGCCAGATCGATCAGGAATTCGATGCGATTGAAACGCTTTATGGGGCTGGGTATCGATTCTCCGAAGAGTGAGGCCGCGCGCGCCGACGACCGTGACCTGACGCTGCGCTGGTCGGGCCGGGTATCGCTCACCCGGCGCATTCTGGCGGTCAACATCTTTGCGCTGGCGATGCTGGCGGGCGGATTTTTCTATCTCGACAGTTATCGCAGCCGCATCGTCGACAGCCGGGTGGCGCAATCGATTCGTGAGGCGCGGCTGATCGCCATGGCCCTGAGCGCAGCGGGTCCCGACGGTCGCCAGGCGCTGACGGTCGACCTGGCGCGCACGACGGGCACGCGCATCCGCCTCTTCGACAAAAGCGGCGCGCTGACCGATGACAGCCGCGCGCTCGGGCTGCGCAATTTCGCGCTGATCGACCCTGACAAGGAGCCCTGGGGCCAGAATGCCGGGCGCTTCCTCGATGCGATGATCGATACCGTCGTGGGCGCGGCCCGGGCACCGCTGTACCGCGAACGCCGCCCCGGCCAGACCTGGCCCGATGTACGCACCGCGCAGACGACGCATGATGCATTGGCGACGGTGTGGCGCGCGCCCGATCGCTCGCCTGTCATCACCGCCGTCGCCCCCCTGCCCGGTGATGCCGTGGTGATGACGGCGATCAACGCGCGCGACATCACGCAAACGGTGCGGCTCGAACGGTTTCGCCTCAGCATGGTGCTGCTGGTCGTTACCATCGCCTCGATCCTCCTCTCGTTGTTCCTGGCACGCACCATCGTCCGCCCGCTGCGGCGACTGGCGCGTGCAGCGGTGCGCGTACGGCTGGGTCGAGCGCGCGAAGTGGTGGTGCCGCGCCTGCCGACGCGCGGCGACGAGATCGGCATGCTCGCCCGCGCGCTTTCCGACATGAGCCAGGCCCTGCGCGCGCGAATCGACGCGACCGAAGCCTTTGCGGCCGACGTGACGCACGAAATGAAAAATCCCCTCGCCTCGCTCCGTTCGGCGGTGGAGGGGCTCGGGATGGTCAAGGATCCCGAGCTTCAGGACAGGCTGACGATGATCATCCGTGATGATGTTCACCGGCTCGACCGGCTGATCAGCGACATTTCGGAGGCGTCACGGCTCGATGCGCAGTTGAGCCGCGCGAAGTTCGAGTCGGTCGATATCGCGGCGATGATCGAGGCGTTGCTGGGCACGCGCGGCGACCGCGGCGTCGAGCGCGGCATCACGATGCAGTTCGAACGCGGCACCCATGATGCGATGCTGGTCCTTGGCGAAGGCGCGCGGCTGGAACGCGTTTTCGATAATCTTATCGACAATGCGATCTCGTTTTCACCCGATGCCGGCACGGTGACGATCGGCCTCAATCGCGCCGCGCAAAACGTCGTCATCCGGGTCGAGGACGAGGGGCCGGGCGTGCCCGAGGAAGCCCGCGATGCCGTGTTCCGTCGTTTCCAGTCGATCCGCCCGGCAAGCGAGGAATTCGGCAAGCATTCGGGGTTGGGCCTTGCCATTGCGCGCACGATTGTCGACGCGCATCAAGGGTCGATCGCCGTCGAATCGCGTGCAGACCATCACAGCGGCGCGCGTTTTGTGGTAACGTTGCCGCTGATCGACAATCGCTGAAGCCGCAAGAGTGTGATGACCCCAGTTTCCTCCGAAACCATCCACGCCTCCTGTGTCGCCATCGGCGGCCGTGCGGTGCTGATCGCGGGGCCATCGGGCAGCGGCAAATCCGATCTCGCGCTGAGGCTGATCGATCGGGGCGCCGTGCTGGTCAGCGATGATTACACGCTGTTGATCCGCAAGGATGGCGCGCTAGTCGCGACCGCACCCGCAACCATCGCGGGGCGCATCGAGGTGCGCGGGCTCGGTATTATCGACATGCCAGGGATCGCCAACGTGCCGGCGGTGCTGGTCGTCGAATTGGCAGACGCGGTCGAGCGAATGCCGCCCAAAGGCGCGGTCCGCCGCATCGCGGGGGTTGATCTGCCGCTCATCCGCCTGACGGGTCACCACGCCTCCACGCCGATCAAGATCGAGATCGCGCTGCGCCGGATTGCGGGTCAGCCATGACGCCGGGCGGTCCAAAGGACATCCTCATCGTCACGGGCATGTCCGGGGCGGGCAAATCGACCGTTCTCAACGCGCTTGAGGATCTTGGCTGGGAAGTGCTCGACAATCTGCCGATCCGCCTGATCGATCGATTGCTGACAACACCGGGCGGCGAGACCGAAGCCAATGAACGTCCGATCGCGGTCGGCATCGGCTCGCAGACGCGTGATTTCGATCCCGAACGCGTGATCCGGCGGATCGGCTGGCTCGTCGAACACGGCCATGACGTGGGCGCGCTGTTTCTCGACTGTTCGGGCAGCGAGCTCGAACGCCGCTATTCGGAAACGCGGCGTCGCCATCCACTCGCGCTCGATCGCCCTGCGGCACACGGAATCGCGCATGAACGCAGCCTGCTCGGCCCCTTGCGCGACTGGTCAAACCGGCTGATCGACACAACCGATCTTTCCGCCAACGAACTGGCGCAGCAGATTCGCCAGACCTTTGGCCGCGCGAATTCGGGCGAGCCGACGCTTTCGGTGATGTCGTTCGGTTTTGCCCGGGGGGTGCCGCGCGATGCCGATCTGGTGTTCGACGTGCGTTTCCTGCGCAATCCGCATTGGGAAGAAAAGCTGCGGCCCGGCACCGGGCTCGACGCCGATGTGGGGGCCTATATCGCCGAAGACCCGGCTTATGCAGCAGCCCTTGCCCAGATCGAATCGCTGATCCTGTTGTTGTTGCCGCGCTACAGGGCCGAAGGAAAATCCTATGTGACGATCGCATTCGGCTGTACCGGAGGGAAACATCGCTCGGTTCACGTGACCGAACGGGTGGCGCGGGTGTTGCGCGACGCAGGATTTTCGCCCACGGTCCGCCACCGTGATCTTCGGGCTGGCCCCCAGGACTCGCTGGAAGGCAGGCCGGGCAGCAGCGCGATGGATGGGCTTGGCGACGGGCATGGACGCAGCGATGATGAAAATCATACGGGGACTTTGGTAAAGTGATGCGCTGCGCATGATCGGGCTGGTATTGGTAACGCATGGTCGCCTGGCCGAAGAATTCGTGACGGCGATGGAGCATGTCGTCGGCAAGCAGACGCGGATCGCGGCGATCTCGATTGGACCCGAGGACGACATGGAGGGGCGTCGCACCGACATCGCGGCGGCGATCGCCGAAGTCGACGACGGCAAGGGCGTGATCGTGCTGACCGATCTGTTCGGCGGGACCCCTTCCAACCTCGCCATTTCACTGATGGAGCCGGGCCGGGTGGAGGTGATCGCCGGCATCAACCTGCCGATGCTGATCCGGCTGGAAGGCGCGCGTAAATCGATGAAAGTCGCCGAAGCCGTCGCCGCCGCGCGCGAGGCGGGGCGCAAATATATCTCGGTCGCGTCCGAAGTGCTGGGTGCGGCGGCCGCGTGAACAAGATCAGCCGAACGGTGTTGATCACCAATCGCCGCGGGCTCCACGCGCGGGCCAGCGCCAAGTTCGTGACCCTGGCCTCCACCCAGCCGGTCGATGTCGCGGTGGTGAAGGATGGGCAGCCAGTGACGGGCACGTCGATCATGGGGTTGATGATGCTCGGCGCGGCGATGGGCGACGAAATCACGATCAGCGCTAACGGCGACGGTGCCGATGTCGCGGTGGCGGCGCTCGCGGCACTGGTGGAAGACAAGTTCGGCGAGGAATGACCGCGCGCCAATTGGCCTGAGAGACTGTAAATGCCGCGCGAAATCACCGCTTATTCTAACCCGCTGATCAAGCGCATCCGCCAGCTTCGCGAGAAGCGCCATCGCCGCGAGGAGGGGCTGTTCCTCGCCGAGGGGCTACGCATCCTGACCGAGGCGCGCGAAAGCGGGCGGCTGCCGCAATTTCTGTTCTTCGCGCGGGACAGCGCCACGCATCCGCTCGTCGAAGCGCTGATCGCCGATGTCGAAGCGGCGGGCGGCGAGGCGATCGAGACCGTGCCCGATATCCTCTCAAAGCTGTCGGGCAAGGATAACCCGCAGGCAGTCGTCGGCGTATTCGCCGAATTTGCGCGGTCGCTCGGGTCGCTCGATCGGGAAAGCGCCGCGATCTGGCTGGTTGCAGAACGTCTGCGCGATCCGGGCAATCTCGGCACGATCCTGCGCACCGGCGACGCGGTGGGGGCCGGTGGGCTGATCCTGATCGGCGACTGCGTCGACCCTTTCTCGGTCGAGGCGGTGCGCGCCAGCATGGGGGCGCTGTTCACCGTCCCGATCGTCCAGACCGAATGGAGCGACTTCGTATCATGGCTTCGCAGCGGCCCTGGGCAGCTCGTCGGCCTCAGCCTCGACACCGATGGCGATTACCGCACCACCGATTATGCCGCGCCGACTTTCCTGCTGACCGGCAACGAAGCTCAGGGAATGCCGGGCGATTATGCCGCCGAGTGCGACCTGCTCGTCAAACTGCCGATGCTCGGCAAGGCCGACAGTCTGAACGCTGCGGTCGCGACGGCGGTGATGGCGTATGAGGTCCTTTCGCGACGCCTCTGATCGGCCCGGCAAGCGCAGGTTCATGCAACCAAATGCATGTCGGGCCTTTGAGCAAGCATGATCGCCATCGCCGGACATGAGATAACCACCGATCGGATGAAGTCTGCGTTCGGCGTGGCGATCATCCATCTGCTGATCGGTTATGCGCTGTTGAGCGGGCTCAGCGTACCTTTGCCCCATGCGATCGAAGCCGGCCTGAAATTATTCTCGGTCGTGCCCCCGCCCCGCCCGCCTCAACCATCGCCGCAGCCGCGCCCCGCGCAATGGCCGCGCCCCAATGGCGCCGCCGCACCACCCAATCTGAAGGCGCAGGCAACCGAAATCGCCGCACCGCCGCCCGTGGTGCTCGTGCCGCAGCCACCGCCTGTTATCGTGGCGGACAAGGCAGAAATCGGCAGCGAGCGCAACACCGGCGCGGCTCCCCTCGCCGGCCCAGGCACGGGCAGCGGCGGAATTGGCGACGGCACCGGGAGCGATACTGGCGGCGATGGTGGCGGTGGCGGCGGTGTGGGGTCGCCGCTGCGCCAGACCGGCGGGCGAATCAGCGGCCGCGATTACCCCGAAGCCCCGTTCCGCGCGCATATCGGCGGGACGGTTTGGGTGCGCTACATCGTCAATGTGCGCGGGCGGGTCGAGCAATGCGGCATCCAGCGATCGAGCGGTAATGCCGAGCTCGACGACACGACCTGCCGGCTGATTATCGAACGCTTCCGCTTCAAGCCGAAACGCAATGCACAGGGAAAACCGGTGCCGGGGGTCGTCGTCGAAGATCACCACTGGGTCGTCGATATGCCACCGCCCGAGGGACAGTGACGGCGCGGATCATTCCGCCGCTTCGTCCATCTCCCCGGCGATCGTCGCACCGATTAGCGGCACCGCATCGCCGTAGCGCGCGAGCGCCTCGACGGGCGGAACGTCCTCAATCTCACGGCTACCGGTATCGATATTGAGATCGCGGAATTTTCGCGCGGTAACGAGCGCCCGGCTTTCAAAGCTGCTGACAAAGCTGTTGTAATTGTTGACAGCAGAGGTGAGCCCGCCGCCGACCTTGCGCAAATCCCCCGCCGCTTTTGCCAGCCGCTCGTACAGTTCCTTGCCGAGCTCGCCGATCTGCCGCGCTTCCTTGGCGAGGTTTTCCTGCCGCCACACTGCCGCCACGGTGCGCGCAATCGCGATCAGGTTGGTGGGGGTCGCCAGCAGCACGCGCTTGTCGAAGGCGAAATCCCACAGCGTCGGATCATGTTCGAGCGCCGCCGACAGGAAATGCTCGCCCGGCACGAACATGATGACATAATCGGGCGCATCGGCGAACTGGCTCCAATAGGCCTTGTTGCCCAGGCCGTTGACGTGGCTGCGCATCGAAGCGGCATGCGCTGCCAGCCCGATCAGCCGTTCGGCCTCATCAACCGCGCCGAACGCATCCTGATAGGCGTTGAGCGACACCTTCGCATCGATGACGAGCGCCCGCCCGCCCGGCACCCGGACAATGGCATCGGGCCGCAACCGCGCGCCCTCGTCGTCCCCGCCCGCAACACTCACTTCGGTCTGGAAATCGGTGTGTTCGGAAAGGCCGCACGTCTCCAGCACATTCTTCAATTGCTGCTCGCCCCAGCGCCCGCGCGATTTCGGCGCGTTGCGCAGCGAATTGACGAGCTTGGCCGCCTCGCTCGACACCTTTTCCTGGCCGACGCGCAATCCCTCAAGCTGGCCCTTTAGTTGATCGAACGCGCTCGTCCGGTCGGTCTCTGCCTTCTTCACCGTCTCCTCATAAAGCGACAGCCGATCGCTGACCGGCTTCAGCATCGAGCGCAGATTCTGCCCCGCCGTCTCTTCGGATTGCTTGAAACGTTCATCGGCGCGTTTCAGGAAGCTGTCCTGCGCCTCAGCCAGCAGCTTGTTCGATACCTCGGCGAATTGCGCGGCCATCACGTCTTTGGCCTCCTTCAATTCGGCAAGCCGCGCCTCGAAAGCCCCTGCCTGCGCCTTAAGCGTCGCCAGATCGGTGCGCGCCGCATCGCGCTCGTCACGAACCTGATCGAGTGTTGCGGACAGCCCCGCCGCCGCCCGTGCCCGCTCCTCGGCACCGGCAAGGTCGACGATCGCGCGCTTGAAATCAGCCTCGCGAGCGTCGCGCTCAGCCCGCACCTGCGCCGCCCCGCGCCCGCCCAGAAACCAGCCAAGCGCTACCCCGCCAAGCAACGCGGCGACGATGACGAGAATGAGGATCGGGTCCAACGCGCAAGGCTCCCGCCAAAATGGAACGAAGCGCGAACCTAGCGCCTCCCGCGCGCCCGCGCAACTTCAGTCGGGCCGAACACGACATCCCGGCTCCGGCGTTCGGCGGACACCGCGTGTAATCATTGGGTCCCTGGCGGAGAGGGTGGGATTCGAACCCACGGTGAGCTCGCGCCCACGCCGCATTTCGAGTGCGGTACATTCGACCACTCTGCCACCTCTCCGTTGAGGGAATCTCGCGGCCGCACGGCATGTAGCGCGTGCATCCACCGACTGATCGAGCCGGGGCCTCTAGCGCAACAATTCCTGCCATACAAGCGCTCTGGGTCGCCCTCGATGCTTATATGTGCAGCGCCGCTTGTGCCCCGCCCAACAATCATTAGATTGATGCGATGCACCGTTCGCACATTCCCGCATTGCCCGCCGATACCAGCATCGTCCTGCCCGCCGTCTCGCACGCCAATTTTGCGATCGGCGATGTCGTTCGCCACCGGCTGTTCGATTTCCGCGGCGTGATCTTCGACGTCGACCCCGTTTTTGCCAACAGCGAGGAATGGTATGATGCCATCCCGGCAGACATTCGTCCGCGCAAGGACCAGCCCTTCTACCACCTGCTCGCCGAGAATGTGGAGAGCAGCTATGTCGCCTATGTCAGCCAGCAGAACCTGATCCTCGACGAAAGCGAAGAGCCGATCGACCACCCGGCGATTTCGGGCCTGTTCCACGGCTATGCCGACGGTCGCTATTCACTGCGTCGGGAACACCGTCACTAAGGCCACGAGCCTTAAATCAGAATTGTTTGCTCAACGGGCGCCACAGGCGCCAACAAGCGGCTCGGTCAGCTTTTGGCCGGCGATCGTCGGATGCTCGTCCCCGCGCCAGTCGCCCGCCACCACCAGCAGGACGGAAGGCTGCGCGCGGCGAAACGTCTCGAATGGCCGCGCCGCCGCGCCTGTTGCGACGGGTGCACGCTGCGGCGTGACGCCTGCAGTCACCAAAAAGTCGAAGATAGCACCAGAATTCACGGCAAAATTGACCAACTGAGGCGCATCGACGGGGTTCTTGCCGAAAACCGCCGGCTCGGCGCGCGCGCGCACCATCCCGATGACAAGCCCGTCGGGGGACAGCACCGGGCCGCCCGAATTGCCCAGCTCGATCGATGCGCTGAGCTGCAACAGCGAATATTGCCGGCCGATTTCGGGAATGCCCGAAAACAGCCCCTGGGTGATCTTGGCGGAGCGACCGAGCAAAGCGGGCTGAGGATAGCCGACCACCGCGGCTTCAAGCCCGATGGGTACGCTCGGCCAAAGCGCGAGCGAAAGCGGTGGGCGCCTGGTCTGCAGGTGAAGGACGGCGACATCGAGCCGCGCATTGCTGGCGAGCACCTTGGCCGCTTCCCAACGCATGGGTTGCGAGCTGGCACCGTCCGATTCGACGACACCGTTAGCGACGGCAACGCAGGGCTTGCCCTGGATGACGTGCCTGGCGGTGACGAGCCAGTTGCCATCCGCCACCGCAAAGCCCGTCGCGATATTGTTGGGGTCTTTCGCCACCGCCGGTGCGGCGAGGACGAACGCCATTGCGGCGGTGAAGACGGCCGAACGGACCGACACGCAAACAGGTGCCAGCGTGCGGCGATCCACGCCATTTGCGGACCAGGTGGATCCAGCGTTGATCGCCGTCACGTCGGAACCTTCCGGATCAACGCTGAGGCAGCATGTCCTTCACCGCATTGCCATAGGCGATGCGCGCGGTCTGCAATATCGCCAGCTCTTCCTGAACGCCCGCGATCCGGCGATCGACCGCCTGGATGCTGCCAAGCTGCGCCTGAATGTCGGCCGAAAGATCGGCAAGCGAATATTCGACTTCGTCGATGGTCACCGTGCCGGCACCGTTATTGGTTCCAGTCATCAACTTCTCTCCTGCAAAAAAACACGTCCGTCACGATCACATTTCGTCCGGACCCACGATGATGCGCACGGACCATGATCAGGGGATACCCCGTCGCATTGGTCCACGAGCCACGGCTGGTAGGCGATCCACCGACAAGCATCAACCCCGCGACGCTCGTCAGAGCACCGAAGCCGTTGATTACCCCCCTTTCCTCATGCCGAAAAAGTCTTCATTGGGGGGCGGCGCCAAGCGGAGGGGAATTCATGACTGACTGGACTGAGGGTTACCGGGCTGATCTCGACTATACTTATGGTTATTATCCCGAAATGAATCCCCTGCGCGTAAAGTTGGCGTTCTTGAATCAGGGGCTGGTTTTTCCCGAAGTCCAAAATGCTTGCGAGCTTGGTTTTGGCCAGGGCGTGTCGATCAACATCCATGCCGCCGCCTCCCCTACCACCTGGTTCGGCAATGATTTCAATCCAGCACAAGCAAGCTTCGCGCGCGAAATGGCGATCGCCGGCGAAAGTGGCGTCGGATTGTCCGATGAATCATTCCTCGAATTCTGCCGTCGTGACGACTTGCCCGATTTCGATTATATCGGCCTCCACGGCATCTGGAGCTGGATCTCGGACGAAAACCGGTCGATCATCGTCGATTTCGTGCGCCGCAAGCTGACCATCGGTGGTGTCTTGTACGTCAGCTATAACACCTTGCCCGGCTGGGCCAATTTCGCACCGATGCGGCATTTGCTGTCCCAGCATTCGCTGACGATGGGATCGGTCGGCATCGGCATCAAGGACAGGATGGAAAGCGCGTTTGCCTTTGGTGACCAGCTGCTGGGTGTGAACCCCGGCGTCGCGCGCGCCCTGCCCGCGATCACCGATCGCCTGGCAAACGTAAAAAAGCAGAACCGGAATTACCTCGCCGGCGAATATTTCAACCACCATTGGTATCCGATGTATTTCTCGGCAATGCACGAATTGCTCGAGCCGGCAAAAGTGCAATATGCGTGTTCGGCCCACTATATCGACCACATCGATGGGGTGAATCTGAGCCCGGAGCAGCTGGCCCTGCTGAACGGCATATCCGATGCGAAATTCAGGGAAACGACCCGAGATTTCATCATCAACCAGCAGTTCAGGCGCGATTATTGGGTGAGAGGATCGCGCCGGATGAGCGCGGTCGAGCAATGGTCGCGATTGCGGCAACAACGCGTCGTGCTCACGGTACCGCGCGCCAATATCCTGATGAAGGTCAACGGGTCGCTCGGCTCCGCCGATCTGCATCCCGATGTCTATACGCCGATCCTCGATGTCATGGCCGATCACCGAATCCATACGATTGGCCAGATCGAGGCGGCCGTGAGCCCGCATAATGTTGATGTCAGGAAGATTATTCAGGCGCTGATGGTGCTGGTCGGCAATGGCAGCGCGGCCATCGTTCAGGACGATGCAGCAATCGCCAAGGTCAAGAAGCGTACCGCAAAGCTCAACGCCCATATCTGCCAAAAGGCGCAGGGCGGGGCAGAAGTGAACTTCCTCGCCAGCCCGTTGACGGGTGGCGGCGTCGCAGTCGACCGCTTTCAGCAGATGTTCCTGACCGCCATCAGCCAGGGTCGCAAGCTGCCGACCGAATGGGCGCAGTTTGTATTCGATGTTCTGACGCCGCAGGGTCAGATGATCGTCAAGGACGGCAAAACACTGGAAACGCCCGATGAAAACCGGGCAGAACTGGAATCGCAGGCGCAAGCAGCGAGCACCACGATGTTGCCGTTGCTGAGATCGCTCCAGGTGATCTAGCCTGCGTTTTTTTGCATCGTTGAAGCATCTCGTCGCCCGTCCACGCTGGGCGACGTCGAAACCTGTCGTCAGCTTCGACGAAGGGGTCGCCTTTCGTTGCAACTGCGCCGCGGAACGGGCGGGCCTCGATTTGACTGCAAACGACCCTAAAGCATCGCGCCTGTGATGCGCTTTCCTCAAGGCCGTTACCCCGAAGGCCCGTGCCGCCATCGCCACGCATCCCGGCCTGACACCCTCGCCGCTGCAGGCGCGATTTGGGGAAGCGTTCGGATCGAACCCTTCGGCTAGCCTGCAAGCCAGCCGCTCAGGACCGGCTTCGGTCTGCAAGGCCGAAGTCGAGACACCGTGCGGAGCGCTCGCGGAATGTCTCTCGACAGAGCCGGTCCTCAGGACCGGCGAAGCCGATACCGGGCGCTCAATACGAACAGGTCAAGGCAAAGAAAACATGCTCTAGGTGGCAGCAGTGCCGGCGCAGCGCGCTCTACAAGTTTTTCCCGATCCGCCGAACGAACGAACACACCGATCCAGCGCAAAGAGAAAAACCCCCGGATTGCTCCGGGGGTTTCAATCAAGTCAACGAGCACCCTTGAGAAGGGGCCCTGTTAACGCGTCTTAAGCAATCAGGTTACCGTAGTTGGCAGCCGTGATGCTGTTCGCTGTTACGTTGCTCAGCGTGGCAACCAAGTTGATTTCAGCAGCTTCGAACACACCGCTCGTGTTCGTATCGCTTGCGAGATAAACGAAGGCATTCGTGCCCTGATAAGCAACGAGGAAAACCGAGTTGCTCGCAGCAGTCGCCGTGATGCCAGTGAAGGCATCCGACGCATCAGCGTTGGTGAGCGCCCGCAGCAGTTCCGAACCATTGGTGGAGGCCAAGAGATCACCACCGTTCGTTCCAGTTGTCAGCGAAAGGCCGCGCTGGAGAACGATAACGTCCGAAGTAGCGGTATTGCCAGCGGTCAAAGTATACACACCGGCAGCAGCCGAAGCGACCGACGTTTCGGTTACCACCACAGGCGCAGCCGCCGCTGCCGTTGCGGCAGTCGTCGAACCAGCGCTGAACACCAGCAAATCGCCGCCCGTACCAACGGTGAAGTCCGTGACAGTGTCACGATCCGCCACCGCAGTTGCGATCACGAAGCTATCCGAGCCAGCGCCGCCCGTGAGCGTATCGATACCCGCACCACCGTTGATGGTGTCGTTACCAGCGCCACCGACAATGGTATCGCGAGCAGCGTTACCCGTCAGAACGTCGTTACCCGCGCCGCCAGTGATGGCAACGGTGGCAGTCGTCGTGGTGTTGGCCGAGGCAAAGGTCACGGCCAGGTTGGCAGCGGTATCATCGGTCGAGTTACCGACAACACCCGACGCGTTAAAGGTCGTGATCGCGGTGTTGCCCGTGTTCGTAAGCGTGAGACCGTTATTGCCCGACACCACAACACTGGTTGCGCCAGTTGCGACCAAGGTCAGCGAGTCAACCGTGGCTGCGGTGTCAGCGTTTATGCCCGTGTCGACCAGATTGATGTTGACCGTTTCAACACTCGCTGCAGTGACCGTACCAAAGGCAACAGCACCTGCCGCGGAGTTCGTCAAATTAACGTTGACCACATCAGCAGCGTTAAGCAGCGCGTTTGGCACATTGAGCGCAACGCCGCCCGTGTTGACGCCAGTGAGGTTCAACAAAGCACCCGAAGCGAAGTTATTGAGCATCAGGGTACCAGTCTGACCGACGGTATTCACGGTCGTTACGTTGTTGATGGCAGCAAGATCAACCGTAGCCGAACCACCAGCTGTAACAGTCAGCGCTTCAAAACCAGTGAACTTGGTGTTGAATGTTGCCGATCCGCTCGCCGTTGCAGCAGTTGCGCCGCTCAGAACGATCGTATCGGTGCCGTTACCGGCAGCAACCGAACCGCCCGTGCCGATGGCCGTGCCGTCCCAAGCAACCGTATCATTGCCGTCACCAGTGGTGATTGCCTTGGTCGTACCACCGACCGAGATGCTGTCAGCGCCAGCACCACCGGTAAAGGTCTGAGTAGTGCCGAGGATGTTACCGATGGTCGTACCGGCGGTGTTGGTCGAAACGATCGTGCCCGTCGCCGAGAAATTCAACGTGGTGATCGTCACGCTCTTATCGCCGCCGATATTTACCGCGGTGATGGCAGTACCAACATCGCCAACGTTTGCCGGATTAGTCGTTGCAGTTGAAAGGCTCGTCAACTTCGATGCACCCGTCGCCCCAGTGATGTTCAGGGTACGTGTGTCGGAATCGAGAACCACGGCACCGATCGTCGCGCCATCCAAGTTCATGGTCAGGGTAGCGAGATTGGTCGACGTATTGTTGTTCGATGCAACCAACGACGTGATCACGTTCCGAAGATTAAGCGTCGTGAGCGCAGCCGAGTCGACCGTGGCTGCACCAGCACCGTTCAGCGAAACAGTAGCGATGGTGTTGATCGCAGTTGCTGAAGCAGCGTTCTTGTCAGTAATAGTGACCGCGCCACCCACGACCCCAAAAGTACCCGCATTGGTAGCCGTAGTAAGCGAAGTAGCACGCGCCGGGGTTTGCGTTACCGTTACAACGGTCGTTGCTGCACCGCCGGTGACCGTCACAGCGCCGAGCGTCGTGATATCGCCAGCAACCACGGTACCCGAGCTAGTCGCCGTTTCCAGAACGCTGACTGCCGTGCCGCCAGTCACAGTGATCGTACCGAGCGTATTACCGCCTACACCGCCAACAAACGCTGCCGAATTCGAAACGTTGACGGTACCGGTAGCGCCATTGACCGTCGTCGTACCGGTAGTCGTGCCAGTGTCAGTAATCGACACGTTGCGACCGCCCGTAACGCTAACCGTGTTGGCTGCCATCGCGGTGTGAACCGTCGTCGCATCCTGCGTGGCCGAAACAGTGAGCGCCTGGTTGCCCGCACTGTTCGAGAGCTTCACAGCCGTGACGTCAGTCAGAGCTGCAGTCGAGAACGTCTGCGAAACCGACGAAATAACCTCAGCGTTCTCGATACCCGAGATTGTTGCACCCAAAGGCGTGAAGGTGTTCGACAACGCGAAACCGGTCACAACCCGAATGGTATCGTTGCCTGCACCGCCGACCAGCGTATCGCTTGGCGAGAAGTTCGACGTCGTGGCATTATCGGTAGCGATAAAGGTGTCGTCATTCGCCGTGCCGGTGAATGCCGCGCCCTGATCTACACCGCTCGTCAGAACGAAGGTCGTGCCAACGACTGGCGTCGCGCCGCCCGAACCCGCAGCAACGGGAGCCGACGTGGTCGTGATTGCCTGGCCACCAAGCTCGATCTGCTGGCTGGTTGTGTTGAAGACGAGACCGCGGGTCGCATCGGCGAACACGATGTTTTCAGCAACCGTGCCGACTGGGATCGTGATCGAGGTGCCAGTGGCACCCGAACCGCTGGTCAGCGTGATCGTCGAACCACTGCGGACCGCGGTGTACGAGCTGGCGTTGCCAGTGAGGCGGATATTGTCGCCGCCCTGGTTGAACGACGCATCGAGCGTGGTGACGGTGCCAGCGCCGACATTGAGCGTCTCAGCACCACCAGTGGTGCCGAACACATTGTACGTGCCAGTCGAGAAAGTCACCGACTCCCCGCTGCTTAGAATGAGATTCGCCATTTCAGTCTCCCTAGTAAGGTCAGTTTTGGCAGACGCGCCAAGTGATCGTAAAAATTAGCCGAAGGTAATGAAGTTGAAACCAACCGCTGCAGTCGCAGAAGCCTGGTCGTTCACGAACGCCGTTGGGCTGACAACGTTCAGAATAAAAATCTGATTGGTTACGCCCGCAGCGCTATTGTTGAACGAAATCTGAAGATCGTTTCCGGTCGTTCCCCCATCGAAGTTGCCGCTGGTGAAGGAGTATTGAGTTCCCGTTGCACCCGTCACACGGACCGCATCGTCAGATGTGAAGTTCACGATCTGCACGTTGGTACCAACCGCTGCATTGTCGTTGAAGACGAAGGCACCGCCAGCACCATCAACGTTTGCCCGGGTCGTTGCCGTACCCACGTCGAGGCTAACCCCTGTCGTCGGTGTCGGAGTGGGACTCGGCGTCGCCGTTGCCGGCTGGAAGAAATTGGCACCAACTGCCGCTTCCGCCGATGCTTCGGAGTTGATGATGCCGGTAAACGTGGTCGGCACGATCCCGACAACGCGGATGTCGCTGACGACACCGCCGTTGTTGAGGCTGATCAGGACGTCCTGACCCTGCGACGTGAAGCTGTAGGCCGTCGTCGAGGCGTTCGACACCGCGATAATGTCCTGCGTCGGGTTGAAACCCGTCACAAGCACCGTGTTGCCGACATTGGCGTTCTCGGTGAAGACATCCCGGCCAGCAGTGGCAGCAATCGTGAAGCGTGTCGCCAGATTGCCGTCATTGTCCTGATCGAGCGACGTCGTCACCGTCGGCGCAGGCGTCACCGTCACAGTAACCGTCTGCGTCGCCGAAAGGCTGCCGGTGTCGGTTGCCGTGATCTTGAAGGTATCGGTACCGCTGAACGTTGCGTTCGGCGTGTAGGTGTAGGCACCGGTGGTTGCATTGACGACCACCGAGCCATTGGCAGCCGCCGTACCGACTGCGTAAGCCAGCTTGTCACCGTTGGTCGCGATATCAACGTCGGTAGCCGTCGACGTGCCCGTCGCAGCGGTGCCCTGAGCGGTCGTGACCGCCGCGGTCGCCGCAGCGAAGACCGGCGCATCGTTGACCGGCGTGACCGTCAGATTGATCGTCTGCGTTGCCGTGCCGCCCTTGCCGTCGCTGACGGTGACGGTGAAGCTGTCCGTGCCGTTGAAGTCCTGGTTCGGCGTGTAGGTGTACGCGCCGTTAGCAGCGACCGCAGCCGTGCCCTTCGTTGCAGCCGTGCCGAGCGCGAAGGTCAACGTGTCACCGTTCGCATCGGTCGCCGTTGCAGTACCCGAAGCCTTGGTATCCTCAAGCGTCGTGACCGCAACCGCAGCCGCAGCGAACACCGGCGGCGAATTTGCCGGGGTCGGGGTCGGCGTTGGAGTAGGTGTCGGCGTGGGGGTTGGCGTCGGCGTTGGGGTGGGCGTCGGCGTGGGGGTAGGCGTCGGCGTTGGAGTAGGCGTCGGCGCAGGTGTTGCAGCGACAGCACCGCCGCCACCGATCGTCGCAGCAGCGATACCGCCGGCAATCGCCGCGATGCCGCCTGCGATCAGCAGCGGGTTGATGTGATGACGGCCACCATTGTCGCCACCGCTCGCCTGCGCGTCGGTCGACTGACCGTCTGCAGGTGCATCGGTTGCCGACGCTTCCTGAAGCAGCGAAGTGAGCGTGACATCGCTGGTCGAGCCCATATCCTGGTCGGCCGCGGTTGCCGCGTTGTCCTGAGACTGGTTCGCCTGAGCCGTCTCTTCAGACTGCTCCTTCTTCACCTCATCCCACTTTTGCTTGGGGTGGTGATTTTGATTTTCAGAGGAAGCCACCTTCTGCACGACCTGCGGAGCAGTCTTGTCGTGTGCAGCCGGATGCATCTTGCCCGCATGGGTTGCGTGCAGTGCCATCACCTTCTTCATAAACACCCCTTTTAGTTAGTAAGTCCCTGGATATCGGCAGCTAGCGCATGGCCAATGAGGCGTCTCTACATTTTGGATGAGACGATGGCAATCCTAAATTTAGCGTCGGGCGCCGTTACGAAATCCGCTATCATTCGGCGATAAAACCATAAAATTGACAGGGTTGCGCAGAAACGGACCCGACAAGCTATTGTTTGGTAAAGCTTGATCGACCGTCAATTCAGCGGGTGCAAGCCGCTCGCGCAGGGCCGAAGCGCCCAGTGGCGGGTTTTGGGGTCATTATGGGACATGTTTCCACGTTTTTGGCCGGCTAGTGGCATCGGGAGCACAGTGCCCTGCAGGCTCGGATGCGTGCTCGACCACGCTTTTGCAGGATCGGCGGCGGATTGACAGCCGACCGGGGTACGCACCTTTTGAGGCAGACGGTTCGGCCGGCACGCCGATCCGATCCTGAATCACTCCAACCCTTATCGGCATACCGAGCGCGCAAAAATCTGACTAACGCAGGTTAGGAACATTGCATGCCAATGCGCAGTGTCACTTGCCCAACCGAAGCCCGCATCCGGCAACGCGGCGCAAAACCGGCCATGTTACCGGACACCGCTAGCTGGCGCGCCGGCTCAGCGCTCCGTCATCGATTCGGAGAAGGTCTTGGTGATCGGCTTGGTCAGATATTTCAGCACGGTATTGTTCCCCGTCTGAATTTCGACATTTGCCGTCATGCCGGGCTGAATCTCGATCTTCTCGCCGGGCAGATGCGGCTTCATATCGCGCGTATCGACCGATAGATGTACGCGATAGTAAGAGAATTCGCCCTGGGGACGTGGATCGGTCAGGGTGTCAGGGCTGATGAAGATCACCTTGCCCTGCCCCGCGCCATAAATCGATGCATCATAAGCATCGAACCTGATCGAGGCGCCTTGCCCCACCTTCAGGTAAGCGATGTCTGACGGCGCTACCTTTGCCTCGACGATCAGCTTGTCCCCGGTTGGAACGATGCTGAGCACCTCGTCACCAGGACGGAGAACGCCGCCGATTGTCGTCAAGCGCACGTTCTTGACGATACCATCCACCGGGGCGACGATCGTGGTACCTTTGAGTACCTGTTCGCGTTGTGCGAGCACCTCTCGGGCGGCCAACAAATCTTCTTGGGTCTTGGTGTATTCGGTCTGAAGGTCTTGAAGATATTTGTTGCGGACATTCACGCCTTGAGAGCGCAGATCTGAAACCGAGCGCTGCAGCCGAAGCACATCGGCCTTTGCCACGTCGCCCGCCTTCAACAATGGCAGGTTCATCGTCAGTTCCTGTTGCACAAGGTCACGCATTTCATGAATCGATGCGATCTGGTCCTTGAGCGCCTGACGACGCTGATGGTACAACGAGCTCTGGTTGGCCATCAGCTCGGGAAAGGCCTGGACCTCCGCCGGAAAGTTCAATGGCTTGTCGAACAATTCGGCGTTGATCCGCGTCATGGCCGACATCAGTGAGGCCACCTTCCCGCGCGCTTCGCCGACCGCGGAATCGATTTTGGAACCGTCGAGCCGGACCAGCACCTGATTGGTCTTCACCCGCTCGCCTTCGCGCACCAAAATCTCGGTGATTACGCCGCCGTCGCCGCTTTGCAGAACCTGCAACCGGCCGGTCGGTATAACTTGTCCCGGTGCGCGGCTCACCTCCTCCAATTTGGCGTTCGCGGCCCAGATGCCAACGAAGATCAGGAAGACGAACACCGTGAGGATCACGATGATCGAGATGCGGTTATTGGTTAAACGTGAAGAGGCCATCGATTTTTCTCTCACATCGCCGCGACGGCGGGAACGGTTTTGACAGGTGAAGGAACTGCAGTCGGACGCTCAACCTGAGGCTGGTTGGTCAATCGCGCAACCACCTGATTGGTTGGCCCGTCAAGCTGAAATTGTCCATTGCCCATCAAGATAACGCGGTCGACAAGATTGAGTAGCTGGAGCTTGTGAGTGACGATGATTAACGTCTGATCGGGACGCAACTTGTCGAGAATGGCTCTCAGCACACGCGCTTCGGTGTCGACATCGAGGTTTGAGGTCGGCTCGTCAAGCAGCCAGATGGCGGGATTGGTGAGCATCAGCCGCGTGAGGCCGGCAAGAACGCGCTGCCCCCCCGATAGTCCGCGACCACCTTCGGCGATCGGCAGATCGACGCCGAGCGGGTGGGCCATGATCAGTTGATCGAGGCCGGTCAACTCGGCGGCAGCCATCAACGCATCGTCACCAGGATCGGGCATGCCGAGCAACAGATTGTCGCGCAGCGTTCCGTTCACCAGACGGTATTCCTGCGGCAGATACCCGATCTGCGAGCGCAGCACATCGTCCGCGATCAGCCCCGCGTCGAGTCCGTCGAGCAGCACCTGCCCCTCCTTCGGGGCATAAAGACCCGCAATCAGGCGCAACAGCGTCGATTTTCCCGATCCGATGCCACCGATGATGCCGATCCGTTCGCCGCCGACAACCTCAAGCTTGGGAATGTTGACGCCGCTCTTTGAGCCGGCGTGGGCAAAGGTCATTTCGCGAACGCTGATCGCGCCGCGCAGCCGCGACGGACGGAGTTGTTCGACTCCGGCCGGCTTGTCCTGCGGCAGCCGCATGATCGCGTCGAGCATGCCGAGCGAGATGCGCGTGTAGGTCCAGCCCAGCACCATGCTCGGCAACTGGCCAATCAGCGGGCCGTTGATCCGGCCGGCAAGAATGGAGCACGCGATCAGCGCGCCCATCGTCATATTGTGTTCGTAGACCGCAACGGCGCCCCAGGCGATCAGCGCGACATAAGCAGCC
Organism: Sphingomonadales bacterium; assembly: GCA_038230675.1. Taxonomy (GTDB): domain Bacteria; phylum Pseudomonadota; class Alphaproteobacteria; order Sphingomonadales; family Sphingomonadaceae; genus Sphingomonas. Next base: position 20,850 of record JBBRMV010000009.1, read on the forward strand.
TGCTGGATCGAGCCGAATACCGACCCCGCGATCGATTGCAGATCCTTGACCGGCAATTCGGCGTCGTGAAGATCCTCGGTCAGGCGATTCCAGCGCGCGAGGAAGAACCAATGGCCGCGATTGGCCTTGATCGTCTCTGCAGAATCGAGCGCCTCCACCAGCAAGCCGTTCTTGCGATAGCTGCTTACCTGCGCCTTGCGTGAATCGCCCTTGATCAACAGCGCGAGGACAAAGGCGATGACCATCGAGATCAGGAAGCTGCCGATCATCACCAGCACGATGATCCCGCCGAGCTGCCATACGACGAAGATGAACAGCAGCGCGAAGGGAAGATCGGCCAGCGCGAACAGCGTCGCCGACGACATCGTCGAGCGGATTTGTTCAAGCCCTTTCAACTGGGCGGCAAGCGTACCGATCGACGGCGGCCGCGCATCGAGCCGAACCGACGTCGCGCGGGCGAAGAAATATTCGGAGACTTCCCGATCGATCTGGACCGCCTCTACTTCGAGGAGGCGCGCCCGCATGATCCGCAGGACAAAATCAAACACCAGCGCCAGGATGACGCCGAACGACAGCACCCACAATGTCGAGAAGGCGCCGCGTGGAATGACGCGATCATAAACCTGCATCGAGAAGATCGACGTCGCGAGCGCGATCATGTTGATGGCAATGGTCGCGATGATCGCCACCACGATCGGATGCTTGCGCTTCGAAATCGATTCCCAGAAAACGCCCATCGCGCTGTCGAAATGCTTTTCGCTCGGCGGCTCGGGCATCGCCACGTCATAAAAGGTGACATCGCGATCGATGAGCCACTGGCCACGATGACCCTCGGAAATGACGGTCACCCGCCGGTTATCGTCTAGCCGCTCGGCGACAACCCAGCCATGATCGGCATGATAGGCGAGCAACGGAAACAGATGGGCGAGCGGGGTCGCGGGAATGCGATGCGGTCGTGGCCAGCCGAGCTGCTCGGCCACGGCTTCGAGGGCGCCTTTTTCCCTGCCGTCGCCAGGCATGTGATGGATCGGATCCGACCAATCAGGACGCAGCTGAATCCGGCGAAGTTGCGCCAGCGTCGTTAAAGCGCTCAAGATGTTCCGCATAGCTTCCAAGCTCACTTTTTGGGTTCTTCAAGCACCAGCCGCCAACGGCCGGACAACAGATTGAGGCGGGTCGCAGTCGATTGGGCAACCACCTCGGCGGTGGCCACGTTCGCCTGGTTGGAAAGGCGCTCACGAAGGGAATTCAACACGTCCAGCCACGACCGGCGGCCAGCGATGAACTGGCGCACATAGCTTTCGCTGACGCGGCCCGCCGTTTCCGAAGCGAAGGTCGAAACCTTGGCGCGCCGGACCGCGGCCTCCTGCGACACCTTTTGCACCTCGACATTCTGCCTCAGCTGGCGCTCGGCAAGCCCGACCTGTTGGGTCGCCTGCAGAGCGCGTGCCGATGCCGCAGAAACGGCGCTGAACTGCGAAAGTCCGTTGGCAGTTTGCAGCTGAAGGCCAAGCCCGAACCGGCTGCCGACAAAGTCGCTGTAAGAATATTGCGCGTTGAGCTGAGGGAAAATGGAGCCGCGCGTGATCTTGACCTCCTGCCGCGCCGCATCCGCCGAATATTGCAGCCGTTCGAGCGTCGGGCTGAAATCGACTGCTTCTGCCACCACGTTATCCCAGTTTTGCGTCGCCTTCTCGGCTTCGAAACGCGGGACCGGGCCGATCCGATAATTTGGATCACGAATCAGCTCGGCAAGCGTCCGCAGTGCCGAAAGGCGCTGCGCCTGAATGTTGGTGAGTTCCTGTTCGATCTGGGCAGTCCGCGAAAGCGCCAGCTGGAGATCAGCCTCGGGGCTGACCTCTTGAGAAACGCGGTTGCGCATCGTCTTGACCAGATCCTGGTGGGCGACGAGGCTATCCTTGTAAAAAGCCTCGAGCCGGGTCGACAAGGCTATATTATAGTAACTGTCGGCAACCTGCTGCGCGATATCGAGAACCACGCTGCGCCAGTTGGCGATGGCCGATTGCTCAACCGCCTTTGCACGGCTGATGTTTGCGCCGATCCGACCACCCGTCCAGACCGGCAACTGGACCTGGATTGACGGCGCGAGCTGCTCTGTGATCGGCGAGGAGCGATTGTAGAACACGAAGCCCGACGACAGCGACGGGAATCGCAGCCACTTGGCGCCCCTGACATCCTGCAACGCCGCGCGCGCCGCCAGCCATGCGCCTAACGCCGACGGATCCTTTTTGGTCGCGATGGCGATCGCGTCTGCAAGCGCGGGCGGGGTTGCGGGCGGCGGCTCGCTCCAGGTGAATTGCGGCGTATCGGCAACAGCATGACTCAATTTCGGTCCATAAGCGCCGCTGCGATATTGCGCGTTCGCCGTTGAGAGCTGCTCGGACGCCGGAACCAGGGCATCATCATCGGCAATGCGCTGATCGCCGCTCGCATCGGGCGCTGGCGCAGGGTCGAGCACCGGGCCTGCGGTCGCCGAAGAAACTTGAGCTTTCGGCGCGGCTTGCGCCCGCGTCGCGCCATCATCGTCGCGCGCCTGGGCATAGAGCGGTGTCGCTGGCGCAAGCGCCATCAGGCTCACACCGAACATGCCGCCAATCATGGTTTTTTTGCGCCGCAGCGTGGGGGTCACTCGCTCGGCAGCGACCACACAGCGAGTATCATTGGCCGAGTTCATTTTTGATTTCCTCCCCGATCGAAAGGCGACGCACGCGCTGATCGCCCATATCTACCGTCGCCTGCACCAGCGACGCGCTCTTCAGCCGACTCAGCACAGTATAAAACCCCCGATACGACGTGCCCGACGCGGCCATCGCATCCGACACCGGCGGGGTGCCATTCAATGCGATGTGCATCAAGATACGCCCCTCTGCACTCAGAATGCCGATGCCGCGCGACTGGCGAAGGCGTTCGTCAAAATTGACCAGATTCGACAATTGGTCACGTGAAAGCTTTAGTGTAACCGCCCCTTCAGCTTGATCCTGCTCCGTCATGCCGCCTCCGTTGAAGAGGCGAGCTAGAGGCGCTCGACATAAAAGTAAATATAGTTTTTGCATGTTTTTTCGGTACGGGCATTTTGCCCGGCAGGTGATGCACGTGCGCCGCAATGCCGGTCAGGGCTTGGCCGGTATCCGGGTGGCGTGCATCCACGCGCGGGTTGCTGCCGCGCAACCGGCCCACGCAGAAAAACAGCTCCGGTACGCAAGAGGCGCGCACCGGAGCTGTCGTCAGGTCTTCATGTCGTCAGAAACAGATCGTCAGTATTTCACGCCGATCCGGGCGTACCAGAAGCCGCCGTTGAAGCCGAAGGGTCCGCCGTTACGCGGATAGATCTGGCCGTCGCTGGTGCCGCCGGTGATCGGATAGATCGGCACCGACGCCGGGCTGAGCTTGTCGGGGCGGTTATCGAGCAAGTTGGTCGCCCCCAGGGTAATCGAATAATGCTTCTGGATCGTGTAGGTCACGTCGAGATCGGTCGTGAATTTCGACTTGAAGATTTGCCCCGGGCCATAATCAACCGCACTGGTGAAATAGCTGTAGAAATTCTCGCGCAGGTTGATCGCGAGCGGCCCGCGAACCCAGTTGGTAGTGAAAATCGCCCGATGATTTGGCGCCAGATGCTGGATGTCGATGATCTGGTTCGCGCTGATCACCCTTGGATCGAACCGGGGTACAGTGCTGAGATTGTAATTATACGCCAGCGAGAAGTTCAGCTGGGTGCCGCTGAGCGTCGTGCGCCACGTCGCCACCGCATCGAAACCCCTTGTCCGCGTGCTGAACCCGTTGGTAAAATAGGTCACTGCGCCGCCAGCGCCGACGGCCGCAAGTGCCGGCTCGGCGAGGATATTGGCAGCCGTGACGTTGAACGTCTGGGAAATGCCGATCCGGTCGCTGACCTCGATGATATAGCCATCGACGGTGATCGTCAGCGCACGCAGCGGCTTCAGGATGAAACCGACGCCGTAGTTGGTCGAGTTTTCAGGGCGGAGCGGCACCGCGCCATAAAAGCGCGAAATCGCATTGCCGACGGGATAGGTGCCCGTCTGAACCTGGATGCCCTGGTTGAACGCGGTCGTCAGAATCGAATTGTTCGACTGCCCCGGCGACGGCGCGTGGAAGCCGCTGCCGACGGTGCCACGGATCGAAAACGCATCGGAAAGTCGCAGGATAGCGTTGAATTTGCCGACCAGCGATCCGCCGAAGGTGTTGTAGTTTTCATATCGACCCGCAACGCCAACGCTGAGCGCCTTGACGATATCGGTTTCGAGCGCACCGTAGATCGCGTAGTTGTTCTGGCTGAAATTGCCCGCCGATGCCGGGCTCGTGCCGCCATAACCGCTGGCCCCGGGCGAAACGCCCGCAGACGAGCCGTTCCGGACATACACGCCGGGCGCCGTCTGCTGATACAGCGCCTGTGCGCCGGCATAGGGGCCCGCGCCGTAGGATTGCAGATCGCCAGCCACCAGCTTGTAGGTTTCCTTGCGATATTCGGCACCGCCGGCAATCGTGATCGGGCTCGCGAACCCGACTTCCAGCGGATAGGTGAGATCGATATTGGCGTTGAGTTCTTCCTGCGTGATCTTGCCGAAGCGGAAACTCGTCTGCGATTGCGGACCGAACGACGCGTTCAGCGAATTGGTCATCGACAGATCGAGCGAGTTGCGCGCGAGCGAAACCGACCCATCGAACGTCAGGCCGTTTTCAAGGCTGCCCTTGTAACCGAGCACGCCATAAAGTTCCTCGACCTCGCCGATGAAGCGCGGCGTGAAGCCCGCAGGATACAGCGTCCGGAAGTTGTAGGTGTTGTTGTCGAGGACAAAGCCATTGGCCGGGCAGGTTGCGTTGCCGGCCGGGCAGCGCGTGAGGTAGATCGTGTTGAACGATGAGTTGGCCGTCTGGTTACGCGTCACGCCATCGGTGCTGACCGCCGTGGTGGTAATCGGAGGGCGGTAGTTGAAGCTCTGGTTGGCGCTGCTCTTGGCATAGTTGGCAAAGAAATAGATCTTGCTGTTGCTGGTGACGTTGAGCGCTGAATTGACGACGAATTTATAGCCGTTGGACGGCGACGAGCCCCAGATCTGAACCGGCCCCGGGAAATTGGGCAGCTGGGAGGCGAGTGCTGGAAACTGGCCCGCAAAATTCGCCGCTGAGGGCCGCGTGACGCCGCGGCTGGTCTGGCCGTCGTTATTATATTCGCCGGTCACGTTGATGAAGCCGATATCGCCGATTTTGACGCCGGCATTGGCGGCAATCTGATAGCTCTTGCCGTCGCCATTTTGGTAATATTGGCCGTAACGGGCGACAACTTCCAGGCCCGACACTTCCTTCAAACCGTAATTCAGCACGCCGGCAATCGCGTCCGATCCATATTGCGCGGTCGCACCGTCGCGAAGGATCTGGAGATTGTTGATGGCGAGCGATGGAATTGCCGAAATATCAGGGCCCTGCGAGCCAAAGGACAGGCCGGTATCACTGCCGCCATAAACCTGGACGAGCGCCGATCGGTTATAGCGCTTGCCGTTGAGCATCACGAGCACCTGACTGCCCGGCAGGCCGCGCAGCGATGGCGCGCGAACGAAGGTGGAGGCGTCCGAAATCGAATTCTGGCCCACATAGAAAGAAGGCACCAGATTCTTGATGACATCGAGCAGGTTGCCTGCAGGCTGCTGAGTGAGCTCGGCGGCGCTGATCACATCGACGGGCGATGCGGAATCGGTAAGCACCCGGTCGGTACGACGCGTGCCGATAACGAGAATTTCCTTGCCAGCCTCCTCTGGCGGGGGCGACACCGCGCTCTGGGCGCTGGCGGCATCGGCCAGCAGCAATGAGGCAAGTATCGCGGTCGACGCACAAATGACCCGCTTATGCGCTCGTGCCCTAACTCGTTTCATATTCAGTCCCCTTAAGAATAGCTTGGCTCACGCTCCTCCCAGAGCACGCGTGCTTCCCGCAAAGCTTTGCTTCGTCGGGTTGCGTCGCGACGGGCATTATTCGCCCCTCACCCGACCCGGCACCGGATCGCGCGATTTCAGTCCGCAGGAAAGTGCATGGCTGCCGGCAAAGAGCCGATCCATGTTGCAAAGCTCCCCCGAACGTTTCTTTCGCAACAACTCAATTGCGCCACATAAGATTTCGCATTGCAACAAAATTTTCACATTGGAGATCAGTCGGCGCCGCCAAATGACATTTTTGTCAAAACACTATTGCCGAATTGCAACGCTACGGCGTGCTCAACGATACGCTTCCGGTTGACACGCGCGGCCTGCTCGCATAGCTGACGCCTCTTTTCCGCGCCGGTCCGCCGAGCGTGGGCTGATTCATTGGAAAGTGACCAAAAGCCATGTTCGCAGTGGTGCGCACGGGCGGCAAGCAATACCGCGTTGCCGCAGGAGACAAGATCGTCGTCGAAAAGATGGCCGGTGATGCTGGCGATTCGATCACGCTGGGCGACGTATTGCTCGCCGGCGAAGGCGCCGATCTCAAGTCGGTCGAGGGATTGACCGTCGCTGCCGAGATCATCGCTCAGGCCAAGGGCGAGAAGGTCATCGTCTTCAAGAAGCGTCGCCGTCACAATTATCGCCGTCGCAACGGCCACCGTCAGCAGCACACGATCCTGAAGATCGTGTCGATCGGCGCAGTCGAGAAGAAGGCCAAGGCGAAAAAGGCCGATGCAGCCCCCGCCCCTGCTGAGGCCGAAGCCTCCGCAGCGCAGGCGTAAGCAAGAGAATACGAGGAGCATAGACAATGGCACATAAAAAAGCTGGCGGCTCATCGCGCAACGGTCGCGATTCGGCAGGCCGCCGCCTTGGCGTGAAGAAGTTCGGCGGACAAGAAGTCGTCCCCGGCAACATTCTCGTGCGCCAGCGCGGCACGAAGTTCTACCCGGGTCGCAACGTCGGCATCGGCAAGGATCACACGCTGTTCGCGCTGATCGAGGGCCGCGTCGCGTTCCATGCGGGCAAACTCGGCCGAACTTTCTGCTCGGTAGATGCAGCCGAAATGGCGATTGCCGCCGAATAACATCGGGTAACCAGCCGGGTTGCCCACCAGGGTGAACCGGGGTTCCGATCAGGAACCAGCCAAACAAGGGAGCCGGGTCACCCAGGCTCCCTTTTTTCTTGCTCCCTCAACGGCTTTGTCGCGGACACGTCATAGCGGCGTGCGAGCGGCGGCCCATGCCGACGAGGAGAGGAAGCATGTTCGCTCGGACACAAAGATTGACGCTGCGCCCCGGCTGGCCCGAGGATGCGGCGGCGCTGACGGCGGCAATCGCGCATGAGGAGGTGGCATTCAAACTCGCCCGCCTCCCCTGGCCTTATACCGTCGCGCATGCGGGCGAATGGCTGAGCAAGCCGCAGGAAGGCCGCAATCTCACCCTGATGATCCTGGCGCACGAGGGCCCCTCGCCGCGCCTGATCGGCGGGATCGGCATTCATCCCGACGAAACCCATGGCGGCGACGAGATCGGCTATTGGCTGACCCCCGACGCCTGGGGTCGCGGCTATGCGACCGAAGCCGGCCAGGCGATGCTGGGCATAGCGCGTCACGCGATGGGCCTGAAGCGGCTCCGCTCCGGTCATTTCATCGACAATCCGGCTTCGGGCCGCGTACTCGCCAAGCTCGGCTTTCGCACCATCGGCGTCGAGATGCAGCACTGCCTGTCGATGGGCATCGACAAGCCATGCGCCAAGTTGATCATCGACCTGTCGGACGAAGGGTCCTGCGCCGACCCTGACCGACTGGCGGCTTGAGGACAGCCCCCTCCCCGCGCTTATCCCGCGGAGAGAACAGGCGCCTCAAGCCGCCGCCAATTCCCGATCCTCACGCGGCAGCAAAGCCGCTTCGTAATCGCTTTCGGCAAGCGCGATCAGCTTGCGGTCATCATGCTTCCAGGGATGGAAACCGGGCAGGAAAAACGAAAACCACGCGCCCAGTATCTTGCGCGCCATGCCGGGATTGCCGAACGCAAACCAAGCCATCCGCGCCCATACGGCAGGTCCGGTCAGCCCGTCCTGCCGAAGCAGTTCGAGCATGCCCTTGCGGCGACCGTTGAAAAATTTGATCGTCGTCATCACCATCACCAGCGCCTTGACCCGCCAGCGCGTGAAGCGCGGCCAGTCGCGCGTTGCGTGGAGCCAGGTGTCGTAGGCGACGCCCTTGTGCTCGATTTCTTCAGACGCATGCCACCGCCACATCGCCGCCGGCTGTTCCTCCCCTCCCGCGAGATGCTTCGGGTTGGCGATCAGTTGCTGCGCGATGATCGCGGTGAAATGCTCGAGCGCCATCGTTGCTGCCAGATTGGCGATCGGCGGGCGCCCCTTGGTCATCGCCAGCGATTCGTCGACGTGTCGTTCGAGCAGCGACACGTCATATCCCTGCGCGGTCACGTGCCGGTTGAAGGCGACATGCTCACGCGTGTGAATGACTTCCTGCTTGATGAATGCCTGGATCTCGCCGGCGAGCTTTGGCGGTGTGCCCTCGCGAAAGGCGCGGACGCTGTCGATGAAATAGCCCTCGCCCTTGGGAAAGGTGACCGACAGCGCGTTGTAGAACGCGGTCGCGATCGGATCGTTATTGAGCCACCACCGGCCCATCGCGCCGCCGCGCCCGAAGCGAAGGTCGCGCGGGGTGATCGTCAGATCGGCGGGAGTAGTTGCTTTCGCCACGAAAAACTCCGAACAGAAGGGGTCTGGATTGTTAACTTACACCCTTGTCAATAGGTGTTACTTACAAACGTGTCAATAGCTCGCCGTCGCCTGTCCCCCGAAGAATCACGCGACAATGCGCTCGAGGCGGCGCGCGCGCTGCTGATCGAGGCTGGCCCGCAGGCGGTGACGCTAAAGGCGGTTGCGGCGCGGATCGGGCGCACGCACGCCAATCTGCTCCACCATTTCGGATCGGCGGCGGGCCTGCAAAAGGCGCTGATTGCCAACATGGCCGATACCATCGTCGGCACGATCGCAGCGGCGGTGCTGCGCGCGCGGACGAGCGATCACGATCCGCGCGAGGTCGTCGATCTGACCTTCGATGCGTTCGGCAAGGAAGGTGCTGGCGCGCTCGCCAGCTGGATGATCCTGTCCGGCAACGAAGACGCGCTCGACCCTATCCTTGAGGCGATCCACCGGCTTGTCGATCAGCTGGCCGAAGACAAGGAGATGGATGGCCTGGCGCTGCACGAAGAAACCCTGTCGCTTGTCTTGATGGCGCTTGGCGATGCCCTGCTCGGCGGGCCCATGGCGAGCGCGCTCAACCTCTCGCGCGGCACCGCACGCGAGCTGGCGGTGCGCCAGCTCGTGGCTTCGCGGCTCGCCGCGGGGCCGACGACCAGGGCCTGAAGGCGCACTCTGGATAAAATGCCGGATTTCGCTAGAGAGCGGCGATGCATTTTCTCGATCAGGCCAAGATTTTCGTCTCCTCAGGCGCCGGCGGCCCCGGCGCGGTCAGCTTTCGGCGCGAAAAGTTCATGGAATATGGCGGCCCCAACGGCGGCAACGGCGGCAAGGGCGGCGATATCATTTTTGAGGCCGTGCCGGGCCTGAACACGCTCATCGATTTTCGCTACACCCAGCATTTCCGGGCGCCGCGTGGCAAGGGCGGCGCCGGCACCAACAAGACGGGCGCGGGCGGCGACGATCTGGTCATCAGGGTGCCTGTCGGCACGCAGGTGCTGAGCGAGGACAAGGAGCATGTCCTCGCCGATTTTACCGTGCCGGGGCAGCAGACGGTGTTCATGCGCGGCGGCGACGGCGGCCGCGGCAATGCGAGCTACAAGACGTCGACCAATCGCGCCCCGCGCCAGCACGGCACCGGCTGGCCCGGCGAGGAGGGCTGGGTGTGGCTGCGGCTGAAACTGCTCGCCGATGCAGGGCTGGTCGGGTTGCCCAATGCCGGCAAATCGACCTTCATCAACGCGACTACCAATGCACAGGCGAAGGTAGGCGATTATCCCTTCACGACGACCCGCCCGCAGCTGGGGGTGGTCAGTCATCAGGGGCGCGAATTTGTCCTCGCCGATATCCCCGGACTGATCGATGGCGCAGCCGACGGCGCCGGCATCGGCGACCGCTTCCTGGGCCATATCGAGCGCTGCAAGGTGTTGCTCCATCTTGTGGACGCAACCGAGGATAACCCTGTGGAAAACTACCGGATCGTCCGTGGAGAACTCGACGCTTACGGCGCCGGCCTGATCGAAAAACCCGAAGTCATCGGCCTCAACAAAATCGACGCGCTGCCCGCCGCCGATGTGAAGAAGCTCGCGACCAAGCTGAAACGCGCGAGCAAGGCCGAGGTGATGCTGCTCTCGGGTGCGGGTGGCGAAGGCATCGAGGCAGTGCTCGATCGGCTGGTCGCTGCGATCGGCCCCGTCGAGCCGGCAACGCCCCCAGCCAAGGGCGAAGAGGTTGCCGAATGGTCGCCGATCTGAAGCCGCCACATGGCTTGCGACTGTCGATGCTCCTTCTGGACGGCGGCATGCTCGTCTATTGGGGATTGGCGACGATCGCCTGTATCGGCCTGATACATCTGCCCCCGGACGCGATGTACAAGGGCTATGGCGACCCGATGATCGATGCGTGGAACTGGTCGTTTGCGCCGCTCGATTTGTGCTTTTCGCTGCTCGGCTTTGCGAGCCTCGAACTCGCAAGGCGGGGCGATCCGCGTTGGCGCCCTACCGCGATCGTGTCGCTCACCCTCGCCTTTTGCGCGGGCATGATGGCGATTAGTTTCTGGACGCTGACTGGGGATTTTTCGATCGGTTGGTGGCTGCCCAATCTGGTGTTGATGGCGGTGCCCGGTATCTGGCTGTTCGATTTGTTTCGCGCGGTCGATCGTCGCTGAGGCATGGCCGATCAGAATTTTTCGGCATCGAATTGCCCGCGCCTGATCGTCAAGGTCGGCTCGTCGTTGCTCGTCGGCGGCGATGGCAGTGTGCGGCGGGATTGGCTGGCGAGCCTTGCTGCCGATATCGCTTCGCGCGCACGTGCGGGACAGCAGGTCGCGATCGTTTCCTCGGGTGCGATTGCGCTGGGCGCGCGCCGGCTGAAACTCGCCAAAGGCGGCCGCGCGAGCCTTGAGGACGCACAAGCTGCCGCCGCGACCGGCCAGATCGTGCTGTGCCAGATCTGGTCCGAATTGCTCGGTGACGAAGGGCTTGTCGCCGCCCAGATGCTCGTCACGCTCGATGATCTGGAAGACCGGCGGCGTTATCTCAATGCGTCGGCCACGCTAGGCCGTTTGCTGTCGCTGGGCGTCGTGCCCGTCATCAATGAAAATGACAGCGTCGCGACCGAGGAAATCCGGTTCGGCGACAATGATCGGCTCGCCGCGCGCGTGGCCCAGGCGGCGGGTGCTCAGGGCGTTATCCTGTTGTCGGACGTCGATGGCCTGTTCAACGCCAACCCCCTCACCTCGCCCGATGCGCGGCTGATCGAAAGAGTCGACCGGATCGACGCTTCGATCGAGTCGATGGCCGATGGCGGCTCGGGATCGGGCATGGGATCGGGCGGAATGGCATCAAAGATCGCCGCGGCGCGGATCGCGACCGGGGCGGGCATCGCGCTGGCGATCGCCTCGGGAAAGATCGCGCACCCGCTGGCGCACTTCGCCGAAACGGGTCGGGGAACGCTGTTCGCTGCCGAAAAGGCCGCTTCCGCGCGCAAGGCATGGCTTGCCGGCGGGCTGACCGCGAAGGGCCAGATCCATATCGATGCCGGCGCTTGCGAGGCAATGCGCGCGGGCAAGAGCCTGCTTGCGGCCGGGGCAGTGCGGGTCAGTGGGGCCTTTGCTCGCGGCGACCTGGTCGCGATCATCGGTCCGGACGGCAGCACGATCGCCCGTGGCTTGAGCGAATATGGCGCTGCCGAAGCCGCGATGCTGTGCGGCAAGCGGAGCGAGGATCAGGCGGCGCTGCTCGGCTATGCGCCGCGATCCGCGCTCGTTCACCGCAACCAGATGGCGCTGCTGTGATTCTCGCTGTCACAGGCGGCACGGGCTTTGTCGGCGGCACGCTGATCGGCCGTGCCGGCGCGGCGGGGCATCATGTGCGTGCCCTCACCCGGCGGCCCCAGGCGGCCCGACAAGGCGTCGAGTGGATCGAGGGGGCGCTCGACCGGCCCGATGCGCTGGCGAGACTAGTCGAGGGAGCGGATGCCGTCATCCATGTCGCCGGCGTCACCTCCGCCCCCGACAAAGCGGGCTTCGTGGCCGGCAATGTCGATGGCACCCGCGCGATCGTCGAGGCGGCAAGCCGCGCAGGCGTGGCCCGGTTCGTCCACGTCTCCTCACTCGCCGCGCGCGAGCCGGGGCTTTCGATGTATGGGGAATCCAAGGAAGCCGCCGAGCAAATCGTCGCGGCGTCTTCGCTCGATTGGGTGATGGTGCGACCGGCGATCATCTATGGCCCGGGCGAGTTGCTCGACCTGTTCCGCATGGCCGTGCGGGGCTTTGTCCTGCTGCCGCCGCACGGTCGCGCGTCGATCATCGGCGTTGACGATCTCGCCGATCTGCTGATGGCTTTGGCGACCCCCACGGCGCCGACCCGCACCATTTACGAGCCCGATGACGAACGCAACGGCGGTTGGGCATACCGCGACCTTGCGATGGCGATGGGCCGAGCGGTCGGGCGCCGCGTGCTGCCCGTTGCGACGCCGGGCCCGATGATGCAGCTGGCGTCGCTGGCGGACAGGGCATGGCGCGGGCGGCGCGCGGTGTTGACGGCGGACCGGGTTGGCTATCTCTGCCATCCCGACTGGACCGTCGATCCGGTGAGGCGCCCGCCGCCCGAATTATGGCGCCCGCGTGTACCGACCGATGCCGGCCTTGCGGCGACGGCGATGTGGTATCGCGAAAAGGGGCTGATCTGACCCGCCAATCGCCGCGCGCGTGCCGGAAAGCCGCCGCATTTGCTTGGCAAGGCAATCGACAACATTACTGCAAGGAACAAGATGAGCGACTCCACCGTCTTCGAAACCGTCACCGGCCTGATCGAGCCCTTCAACAATAAGGGCGTGCCGCTGGGCGACGCCACCAGCTTTCAGGGCGATCTCGAATGGGACAGCCTGACGGTGATGGATTTCGTTGCTGCCGTGGAGGACGAATTCGACATCATCATCACAATGAACATGCAGGCCGAAATCGAGACGATCGGGCAGCTCGTCGATGCCGTGAACAAGCTCAAAGGGTGATGCGATGACCGAAGCAGCCGCCACAGCGCACGCCCTGCCGCCTGAGCCCGAGGCTGTTGCGCCGGAACGCGATCTGTTCAGCAAGTTCGATCCGCTGATCGCCGAGCGCCAGGCGCTAATCGATACCGGCGTCCGTGATCCCTTCGCGATCGTGATGGACGAGGTGAAATCACCGACGCTCGCCATCATTAAGGGCAAGGAGACGATCCTGCTCGGCACCTATAATTATATGGGGATGACCTTCGATCCCGATGTCATTCAGGCGGGCAAGGACGCGCTCGACCGGTTCGGCTCGGGCACCAATGGCAGCCGGATGCTCAACGGCACCTTTCGCGACCATATCGATGCCGAGGACGCGCTGAAGGAATTTTACGGCGCCTCATCGGCGATGGTCTTCTCGACGGGTTATCAGGCCAATCTCGGCATCATCTCCACGCTGGCGGGCAAGGGCGAATACATCATCCTCGATGCCGACAGCCACGCGTCGATCTATGACGGGTGCGCGCTCGGCAATGCCGAGATCGTGCGGTTCCGGCACAATTCGGTCGAGGATCTCGACAAGAGGCTCGGTCGCCTGCCGTCCGAGCCCGGCAAGCTTGTCGTCCTCGAGGGCGTCTATTCGATGCTCGGCGATATCGCGCCATTGAAGGAAATGGTGGCAGTCGCCCGCAAGCATGGCTGCATGGTGCTGGTCGACGAGGCGCATTCGATGGGCTTTTTCGGCGCGCATGGTCGCGGCGTGTACGAGGAAGAGGGCCTGGAGCTCGGCCCCGATGTCGATTTCATCATCGGCACCTTCTCCAAATCGGTCGGCACCGTCGGCGGCTTCTGCGTGTCGAACCATCCCAAGTTCGAGGCGATGCGGATGGTGTGCCGCCCCTATATCTTCACTGCGTCATTGCCCCCATCGGTCGTCGCGACCGCCGCGACGTCGATCCGCAAACTGATGTACGCCCACAACAAGCGGCAACATTTGTGGGAAAATGCGCGGCGGCTGCACGGCGGCCTGCGTGAAATGGGCTTTGCGCTCGGCACCGAGACGCCACAATCCGCGATCATCGCGGTGATCCTGAAGGATCAGACGCAGGCGGTGGTGATGTGGCAGGCGCTGCTCGATGGCGGGCTGTACGTCAACATGGCCCGCCCGCCGGCGACGCCCGCCGGCACGTTCCTTTTGCGGTGTTCGCTCTGCGCCGAGCACAGCGAAGAACAGGTGACGCAGATTTTGGCGATGTTTCAGGCGGCGGGGCGCGCGGTCGGCGTGATCGGCTGACCCCAGCCCAATTCGCCACGAACCCCGCAGAGCGCATCGCAATTTCGTGGCTGACTCGGCGGCAAAGCGCCGATATAGCCGGGCGATTGCGGCCATTTCGGTCGCGCTCGTCATTGCGTGAAGGCCCGCCCGCGCCGCCATGAATTCAATCGATCGTTACATGGCCAGGCTGATCGCCGTGCCGCTGCTCTCGACGCTCATCATCTCGGCGATGCTGCTGGTGCTAGACCGAATGCTGCGCCTGTTCGATTTCGTCGCGACCGAAGGCGGCCCTGTCAGCGTCGTTTGGCAGATGCTCGCCAATCTGCTGCCTGAATATCTAGGGCTCGGCATCCCGATCGGGCTGTTGCTCGGCGTCTTGATGGCGTTCCGAAGGCTCGCGACGACTTCCGAGCTGGATGTGCTGCGCGGTGTGGGGATGAGCTATTCGCGGCTGCTGCGCGTGCCCTATATGTATGCAGCGGGGCTCGCGCTGGTGAACCTGGCGATCGTCGGCTTCGTCCAGCCTTATGCAAGGTATGCGTATGAGGGGCTGCGCTTCGAGCTGCGCACCGGCGCGCTGGGTGCGTCGATCAAGGTCGGCGAGTTCACCAATTTCCCCAACGGCGCCACCGTCCGCATCGAACAGAGCCAGGAGGGCGGCCGCAAACTGTCGGGCATCTTCGTCCACAAGGACACGCCTGGCGGCGGCACGCTGGCGGTCACGGCGGCAAGTGGGCAGTTTTTGGCGACCGACAACCCGGACGAGATCATCTTTCGCCTGACCAACGGCACGCTGATCAACACCGCGCCCGGCTTCACCGCGCCCCGCGTGTTGACCTTCACCTCCCACGATCTGCCCATCCCGCTGCCCAAGTCGGAGAATTTTCGCACGCGCGGCGGTCGCAATCTCGAGCTGACCCTGCCCGAACTCGCGCGGATCGGCGGCAATCGGTCGGCATCGGCGGAATTGCGCGACACAAGCCGCGCGGCGTTTCATTTCCGGCTGGCAGAAGTCGCCTCGATATTCCTGCTGCCCATGCTCGCGCTGGCGCTGGGCGTTCCGCCGAAACGATCGTCGTCGGCGCTCGGCGTATTCCTGTCGATCGTGATGATCGTCACCTATCACAAGGTGAACGAATACGCCCAGGCGATCGGATCGCTCGGCAAGATCGATCCGTTCGTGGCGCTGTGGGTGCCGTTTGCTCTGTTTTCGGGGCTGGTGATCTGGATGTATTACACGATCGCCTACATTCCCGGCGGTCAGCCGATCGGCGCGCTTGAACGGGTGTTTTCAAAGGCGGGCAAGGCGATCGCGCGGGTGCTGCCCGGCCGACGGAAGGAAGCCCTGTGACGCCGGCGCAGTTGTTCCCCTCACGCACCGTCACCCTTTACATGGGCCGGATGTTTCTGGTGCGTACCGTCGCGATCCTGGCAGCGCTTGTGCTGGTGCTGCAGGCGCTCGACCTATTGAGCGAATCGGGGACGATCCTTGGCTATCCGGGCAATGGCGATGCCGAATTGTGGCGCTATGTCAGCCTGCGCACGCCAGAAATAATCGCCCGGTTCCTGCCCTTCGCGGTGTTGCTCGGCACGATCATCACGCTGTCCACGCTCAACCAAAACAGCGAAGTGGTGGCGCTGAAGGCATCGGGGCTGTCAGCGCATCAGGTGCTTGCCCCGCTCATCGTCGCGAGTCTGGGCATTGCCTGCATCTCCTTCACCTTCAACGACCGGGTGGTGTCGCGGGCGACAGCGACGCTCAACCGCTGGCAAAAGCAGCAATACGGCCCGATGCCGGTCGATCAGGGTGACCGGGTCAACATCTGGGTGCGCGATGGCGACGATCTCGTTCAGGCCAAGCGCGTCATCGGCAAGGGCAATGCCGTGCGGCTCATCAACATCACGATATTCGATCGCACCGGCGGCGAATTGTCGGGCATCATCAACGCACCCTCAGGCGCGCGCGCCGGCGATGGCTGGCTGATCAGGAATGCGGTCCGGTTTGACGTGATGACCGGCCTGTCGCGGCCGCTCGGCTCCGTGGTGGTCGCGCGCGGGGTTCGTCCCGATCAGTTCACGCTCAACAATATCGACGCCAACGGCCTGTCTTTTTCGGAACTGCGCGGCGCGATCGGCGATCTCGCAGACGCCGGGCGCCCTACCAAGGCGCTGGAGGGTACGATGTGGCACAAGATCGCGGGACCGCTGTCCTCGGTGCTGATGCCGCTGCTTGGTGCGGTTGCCGCCTTCGGCATTGCGCGGTCGGGCAAGCTCTTCATCCGCGCGGTGATCGGCATGGCGCTTGGCTTTGCCTATTTCGTGGCCGATAATTTTGCGCTGGCGATGGGTAATCTCGGCGCCTATCCGCCGTTCCTCGCTGCCTGGGCGCCGTTTTTCCTGTTCCTGATGATCGGCGAGTTGTTGCTCGTCCGCACCGAAGAATAAGCGGGGCGGCTCAGTACCGCCTGCCCACCCGCATGGTGCTGTCGATCAGCCGCGACAACAATACCGGCAGACCGGCATAATCGGCGCGGTGGAAGGGCGATGACGGCTCCAGCACCGACGACAGGCGGCGATGCGCCTCTGCCAGCGCGTGATAGGGCAAGCCGGGCAGCAGATGATGCAGCGCGTGAAAACGAAGCCCAACCGGCGCCCAGATCAACGGCAACAGCGCCGGCGGCGGCACGTTGACGCTGTCGAGATATTGCGCGGTAACGGTGATCGCCTCGCCTTCATTCTCCCACAGATGCGCGACCAGCGTGCGGACCTGATTGAGCACCGCAATACCCGATCCGATACCGAGGAAGATCGCGAATTCGCGCAGCGGGATTACCCCTGTCGCTACCAGCGTCAGCATGCTGATCGACCACAGGCTGGCACCAGCCTCCTGCCAATACCATTGTTTCTTCAACTCACCTTCGGGCGCGCGGCGCTGGAACACCGGGTTGGTCGCCATCGCCGAATACCGCGCCTCGACGACGTTGCGAAAACCAGGAATGACGAGCGAGAGCGGCGTCATGACTGCAAACCGGACAAAAAGCAGCACCGGCGCGAGCAGCGACACGAACACGAACAGCGGCACCGAATGCGGCTTCATCCGCGCGAGCGGCAGATATTCCGGATCGTCGGCGGTGCCATAACGTGTCCGTGCGTGGTGAAGGCTGTGAACGCCTTCATACAGGAACGACGGCACCAGCATCGGGATGCCGATGATCAGGTTCCAGCCGAGCCGAAACCCGGGGACCGACGCGTGCTTGATGTGCGTCAGTTCGTGGATGAAGCTGCCGGCGCGGTAAAGCGCGAGGATCGCGATCACCGCAGCGACAAGCGCAACTGCCGGCGACGCGACCAACATCGCGGTAGCCATCGCGGAATAACCGATCGCGCAGGATACCAGCAGGTCAGCCCAGTAAACCGCAGGCTTTGGCGCATTCAGGTCGCGCGTCAGTTCCGCCGCGGTGCGCAGCATCGCCATGTCATCGGCGATCCGCCCGGGATCGGCATGCGCGACACGGGCAGCGCGGACGCCGATATCGCGGCGATCAAAGGCAAGCATCTGGTTCATGAGTTGGCGATTGCCTTCAGATAGTGGCTACAAGGTGGCAAAACAGGGGTCGTTACGCGGTCGTTGGTATCAAAACTTGTTTGCTTGACAGGACCGCACCAACCACGGACTGAACGCCCCCGAACCTGTAAGGCTCGATCAGCAAAGGCTGCAACTTTGGCCAACACGCCCCCCCTCATCAAACCGGTCGACACCAAAGCCGATCGCAAGACCTTTATCGAGGTCGCGTATCGGCTCAACGCAGCAACCCCCAATTGGGTGCCGCCGCTGCGCAGCGATGTGGCGAGCACGATCGACCCGAAGAAAAATGCCTGGTTCAGCCACGCCTATGGCCAGCTTTTCATCGCGATGCGCGAGGGGGCTGCGGTGGGGCGTATCTCTGCGCATATCGACACGCTCGCGCTCGAAATGCCCGCCGAAAAGGGCTTCGGCCCCGGCACCGGCTTCTGGGGGATGATCGAGGCGGTCGACGAGGAAACGGCGCACGCGCTGATCAACGCTGCCGAGAATTGGCTACGGGGCAAGGGAAGCAACCACGTGCTCGGCCCCGTCAGCCTGTCGATCTGGGAAGAGCCCGGCCTGCTGATCAAGGGCCATGATCATCCGCCGACGGTGATGATGGGGCATCACCGCGCCGAATATCAGGGCTGGATCGAACGCGCGGGATATCTGCCGGCGAAGCAATTGGTGACCTTCGAGCTCGACATCACCAAGGATTTTCCACCGCTGATCGGACGGATCATCGCCGCTGGCGAGAAAAATCCCCGCATCAATGTCCGCCGCGTGGACAAAAGCCGCTTCGCCGAGGAAGCCGCGCTGATCCTGTCGATCCTGAACGATGCGTGGTCCGACAATTGGGGCTTCGTGCCGCTCACTCAGCCCGAGATCGACGAGGTAGGCAAGAAGCTGAAGCCGATCGTGTTCGAGGATTTGATCCGGATCGCCGAATATGACGGTGAGCCCGTCGCCTTCATGATCACGATGCCCAATCTCAACGAGCCGCTGGCGACGCTGAACGGTTCGCTGCTGCCCTTTGGCTGGCTCAAACTGCTGCTGTGGCTACGACGCCCGCGCGCGAAAACGATGCGCGTGCCGTTGATGGGCGTGGTCAAGCGGCTGCAATCGTCGCGCATGGCCAGCCAGCTTGCCTTCATGATGATCGAATATATCCGCCGCGATTCAATCGCGAAATTCGGCTCGACGCGCGGCGAAATCGGCTGGATTTTGGAGGATAACAAGGGGATGCAGTCGATTGCCGAGGCCATCGACAGCCACGTCAACCGCATCTACCAGATCTATGCCCGGGATATCTAAAGTGGATTGCGACGGTTAGAACCGCCGCGAAATGCCCATATAAAGTTCTGCAGTCGCACTGTTGCGATTGAGCCCGGCGGCGCCACCGACATCGAGTTGCAGGCGGTCGCTGGGGCTCCACGCCATCGATGCCGAGGCAAAGGTCTGCGTTGTCGCACCAGACGGATCATTGTCTTGCAACGCCTTGAATTCGAGCGTGCCGTCGAGATTGCTGACGATCGGAAAGCCGAGCCCGACGACGGCGCTATACGCGAGGTGGCGGCCCGGCCCGCCCGAATTGACGGCGGCATCAACCTCGGGCGTGAGCTGCAAACTGAGCGAATGGCCGATATCGAGGCTCATCGGCAGCAGAAAGCCTGCGCCCCAATCACCCGCGCCGATCGCCGATCCGCCGGTCGGCGCCGTGCCGAAAGGCAACGCCGCGATCGAAAAACCGCCGCCATCGGGGTTCCGCAGGTTGAATTTCGCGCCGAGGAACACGTCGCCAATGCCACTCTGGTTGGTGATCGCCCTGGTCGTCTTGTCGCGCGTGCGGACATGGCCATAGGGTGTCCAGCCAATCTCCACCTCGACATTGTTGGTCACCCCGATGCGTACCAGCGTATTGCCGGTAGCGACGGTATCGGTGCGTGATTGAACGGTATCCTCGACCGTCCAGTCGGCGAGCGCCGCCTCGGCCGAAATCCTTCCCGGCGCGATCGTGCAGGGCGGCGTGCCGAACCCGGGACGCGCGGGGCAATAATCCCGCTCCTCGGCATAGGCCGGCGCGGCGGCGAGCAACGCCGCCAGCACGATAATCGATCGCATCCCCCTGCCCCCCATAATCTTCAGCCCCCGTAAGCCCTTACCGCAAAACGACTTAACGTATCGTTGCCCAGGTCGGCGCGTGATCGCTCGCCTTTTCGCGGCCGCGATATTCCTTGTCGACGCCCGCGTCGATCAGCCGGTCCGCCGCCTGCGGACTGAGCAACAGGTGATCGATGCGGAACCCCGCATCGCGTTGCCAGGCGCCGGCCTGATAATCCCAGAAGGTCCACACGCCGCCACCCGGATGCCGCGTGCGCAGCGCATCGGTCCACCCTTGCGCGACCAGGCCGCGAAAACCCGCTCGGCTTTCGGGCTGCATCAACGCGTCGCTCGCCATCGCTGATACAGAGAACGTGTCGTCGTCATTGGCGATGACGTTATAATCGCCGGCAAGGACGACCGGCCGTTCCTCCGCCAGCAACACCCGCGCACGCTTCGCCAACCGATCGATCCAGCGCAATTTATAATCGAATTTGGGCCCCGGCTGCGGATTGCCATTGGGCAGATAGATCGACGCCACGGTCAGGCCATCGACATCCACCTCCAGATAACGGCTATGGTCGTCCTCGGGCTCACCCTCCAGCCCACGCATCCGCTCGACGGGGTCAGCGCCTTTCGCCAGCACCGCGACACCGTTGAAGCCCTTTTGCCCGTGCCAAAGCGCGCCATAGCCCGCCTCTCGGATATCGCCCTCGGGAAAGGTCTCGTCGCTCGATTTCAGCTCTTGCAGGCACACGATGTCGGGCGCCTGCTCGGCCAGATATTCGATCAGGCGAGGCAGCCGCGCCTTGATGCCGTTGACGTTATAAGTGACGATCTTCATTGGCGCTGGGCTCCGGCGCGTCAGACCGAGAAGCTCGATCCGCACCCGCAGCCCGACGCCGCCTGGGGATTATCGACCCGAAATGCGGTGCCGCCGAGCGATTCGACGAAATCGACCGAGCAACCGCGGACGAGATCAAGGCTCATCGGATCGACGACGAGCCGAACGCCGCCATTTTCAGCAATGGTATCGTCAGGAGCGATCGCATCGGCCAACGCGAATTTATACTGAAAGCCCGAACAGCCGCCGCCATCGACCGACAGGCGCAGGATCGCGGGTTTTTGCTGGCGCTCGGCAATCGCAGCAACGCGGGTCGCGGCCGATGCGGTGAGCGTCACGTCGATTTTGTCGGGCGTGTTCATGCGCGAGACATAGGTCGCCCAGGCACCTACGGCAAGCGGCGGTCGCCATGCTGCGTCGATAGCGATCGTCCCGTCGCCTGACGGTCTGTGATCGCAATCGATCAGTTAGAGGCGTCCGTACCCCCAGAGACGAGCACTTGCGGCTTGAGCGCGCGATCCTGTGCCGACAGCAGATAATCAGCCGATTGAAGGAAGGGCATCGGGTTGACCGCCTGACCGTCGATCCGCACCTCGTAATGGAGGTGGCTGCCGGTCGAACGGCCCGTCGATCCCATCAATGCGATCACCTGACCGCGCGTCACGCGGCTGTTGGCGGCAACAAGGATTTTCGACAGATGCCCGTACCGCGTCGCAATGCCGCGACCGTGATTGACCTCGACCAGATTGCCGTAACCGCCGCTCCGCTCCGCGCGCGCGACGATGCCATCGGCTGTCGCATAGACCGGAGTGCCGATCGCACCGGGGATATCGACGCCGGCGTGCATTGCAGCCGTACCGCGGAAAGGATCGCTGCGAACGCCGAAATAGCTCGAATAGGTGACGCTTGTCACCGGCTCTGTGGACGGGATGGCAATCACTGCGCGCTGGATATTATCGAGCTTTTTCCAGGTCATGAACAGCGACCGGAACTGCGCATCGGCGTTCGCATCGGCTGCAGAAACACCGGCGTTGACCGGCTCATAGGGTCCGCCGAGCCCACCCTGCGCGGTCACGAAACGGTCCGGCGCGAGGCCCAGCCGGCGGAATTTATTGATTTCGGCAACGTAGCGACGTTCGGCAACCAACCGCGCCTTCGCCGCCAGCGCGAGCTGACGATGCTCGATCCGCTGGAAGGGCGCGACAATGTCGGCAGCAAGCGCTGCCGTTTCTGCATCGATCGTCGCTGTCGTCAAGGCTAGCTTTGCGTCGCTCTTGCCGCTCAGCACCGCTGCTATCAGGGCCTGGCGCTGCTCGACGCGGGCGGCGTGAATGGCCGCTGCATGCTTGATGGCCGCCACATTGGCCTGCATTTTCGCCAGCTTGGTCTGCAACTGCGCGAGCCGAACTTCGGGTGAGCCCGGGGCTTCCATCACGCCGGTCATCTGGACCGCGCCGACGCCGGCCTGCGCAACCCCGTATGCCGAAAAACACAGCGTGATCGCGGCAATGCCCGCCAGCACCGCCTGCGTGCGCCCGCCGACGCTGAAGCGCCGCAGATCGCGGCCATCATGGAAAATGAAATCGCGCGTCTTGAAGCTTTCGCGGAACTGAGCAACCCACTGCGAAATCGACATCGAGTTTTTGATATCCATGAAACCCCGGCATGTGACCGCGAATGCCGAGCCCGGTATCCGCTACTGCCCTGCGCACAGCCCCTCCGCCGCCTGGACGCATGTTTGTGCCAAAAACGAAGCCCGCCCGGCAATAGCTGCATCCTGATCGCGGGGTAGATGGAACCTATCGTGCGGCGAGTCGTTCAAAACAGGTTAATCCTCGATCGTTTCGCAGCCGTCATACGGTGAAAAAAGCGCACGAGCGAGGTTATCGGGCGTTAAACGCAATGGTTAAGACCGCGATTCGCGGCTCCGCCAATCCGTCCCGTCAATCGAGATCCTTGACGGCTTCCAGCACGTCGATGGCATGACCGGCGACGCGGACCTTGCGCCAAGAGCGCGCCAGTTTGCCCGATGCATCGAACAGGAAGGTCGATCGATCGATCCCCATGTAGGTTTTGCCGTACATGCTCTTTTGAATCCACACGCCGAGCAATTCCATCAGCGCCCCGTCGGCGTCGGTTGCCAACGGTACGGTGAGATCGAACTTGTCGATGAACTTCTGGTGCTTGATCGGTGCATCCTTCGATACGCCAAGCACCGCCGCCCCAAGGGCGCCGAACTCCGCCAGATGCTGACTGAAATCCTGTGCCTCGCGGGTGCAGCCGGAGGTGTCGTCCTTGGGGTAGAAATAGAGGACAAGGGGGCTGCCGACATAATCGCGAAGCGCAATCACGCTGCCGTCGCTCGCCGTCAGCGACAGGTCGGGGAGCTTGGTTCCTTCATCGATTGCCATCGTCTTGCCTCCGGGTCGTTGCTTTCCAGCATGCCAGCACGTCCTGCCGCGTCGCCTCGAGCGACGCAACCACCGTCGGCCAATCGGGAACGCCCAGCGCCCGAACGATCAACGCCTGGGTGGCACCTCCGGGCGGCATCGCGTCGGGCGCGACCAGGCGCGCTGTCACCAGCAACCGGGTGAGAAAATCATGCGCGGCATGCATCGTTAGCGCAAAAATGCCGCTCGCGATCAGCTGCTCTATCGCTTTGCCAAGATTGGGATCGAAGCCCTTGCGATGGATCAATTGTGCGACGTGGACCGCGAATTCCAGATCAACGAGACCACCGGGCAAAAGCTTTGCATCGAGCGATCCAAGCGGCGGCTTGTGCAGCGCCATTTCCGCGCGCATCGCCGTGGCATCGGCAATCACGTCCCGCTCTGGCCGTGCGCCCGCCAATACCGAATCGATTTCCGCCTGCGCCGCTGCACGCCCGGCAGGGGAACCGAAAATCGGCCGCGCGCGGGTGAGCGCCATATGCTCCCACGTCCACGCGCTTTCCCGCTGATAGCGGGCAAATCCCTCGATCGATACCACCAGCGGCCCCTGGGAGCCCGAGGGCCGCAACCGCGTGTCGATCTCGTAAAGCGGCCCGGCGGCGGTAGGCACGGAGAGCGCACCGCTCACACGTTGCGCGAGCCTGTTGTAATAAAGCACGGCACCTAAAGATTTTTTACCGTTAGATTCGGCACGAAAATCACCCGTGAACAGATAAATCAGGTCTAGATCGGACGCGTGGGTGAGGACACCACCGCCCATTCGCCCAAGCGCCAGGATCAGGAATTCGCTTTGCGGCACCGTGCCATGCACCCGCGCGAAATCGGCGATCGTCGCCCGCACGACGATGTCGATCGCGGCTTCTGCAACCCGTGCATATCCCGCCGCGACATCGAGCGGATCGGCGACACCTGCCACGATCTGCGTGCCGAGGGCGAAGCGTTTCTCACCGACGACGCGGCGGACATGATCGAGCAATGCCTGATAGTCGAGCGCGGCATCGCGCGGCGCCATTTGTGCGATCAGCGTCTCGACATCGCCCACGGGATCAAGCGCGCTGGCATCGATCAATCCGTCGAACAATTCGGGACGCCGGCCCAATGCCTCGGCGAGCGGCGGGGCGTGGCTCAGGATGTTACCGAGCAGACGCGCCAGCGGCGGCTGAGCCTCGATCAGGCGGAAAAAGTTGATCGCGCTCGGCAGTTTGGCAAGGATGTGATCGAGCCGGATCGTCGCCGCTGCAGGATCGGCCGCGTCGCCCAGCGCGCGCACCAGCCCGGGCAGCACCGCCTCCAAAGCTTCGCGGGCGGCGTTGCTGCGGACGGCGGGATAGGCACCACCGCGCCAGCGCTCGATCCGGTGGCACGCGGTCGCCGCCGATACGTCGTCGAAGCCGACCTGTTTCAACTCATCGAACAATCGCGGCTTATCGCGCGAGAGCGCCGGCGCACCCTCCGGCTCCAGCGCGTCGTAGATAGCGCCGGTCCGGGTGACGAAGGGCTCGATCACCGCCAATAACGCGTGCCCAGTTTCGACTCCGTGCAGCTGCGCGAGTGAATCGAGCGCGCCGCCTTCGGGAAGGTGATGCGTCTGGCGGTCATCGACCATCTGAACGCGGTGTTCGATCGTACGCAGGAGCGTGTAGCTGTCGATCAGCAGCGCGGCATCGTCATCGGCAATCCAGCCGCCGATGCTCAGCGCGCGCAGGGCATCGCGCGTCGCCGGCGCGCGCACGCTCGGGTCGCGGCCGCCATGGATCAGTTGGTGAATTTGCGCGAAAAACTCGACTTCGCGAATCCCACCACGCCCCCGTTTGAGATCATAGCCCGGCCCGAACGACTGCCCCTGCGCATGATGATCGCGAATCCGCCTGGAAATGCCCCTGATCTCGCCAAGCGCGCCGAAATCGAGCGCGCGCCGCCAGACGAACGGCTTGATCGCCGCCAGAAACCGCTCGCCAAGCGCGATATCGCCGGCGGCTGCGCGGGCACGGATAAAGGCAGCCCGCTCCCAAGGCAGCGCCTGCGATTCATAATAGGAAATCGCAGCGTCGATCGGCAGCACGATCGGCGTCACCTCAGGCGATGGACGCAGCCGCAGATCGACCCGGAGCACATAGCCATCGGCATCGCGCGCCTGGAGCAGTTCGACCACGCGCCTGCCAATCCGCACCGCTGCTTCCTCTGGCGCCTCTCTTGGCCGGTGCGGCAAGGTTTCGGGATCGAAGATGAGGATCGGATCGATATCCGATGAATAATTGAGCTCGCGACTGCCCTGCTTGCCGAGTGCAATCGCCGCCAGCCCGAGCGGGGGCGAATCGGGCATCCGTTCGGTCAGGGCGGCGCCAATGGCTGCATCGAGGGCATAATCGGCAAAATCGGTCAGCGCCGCCGTGACGGCGCTCAGGTCGCTGATCCCCGCCAAGTCGCCGATCGCCACCAGCAGCGCGAGCCGGCGCCGCTCGATCCGCAATCGCCGGCCAACGGGCATAGACGGATCGGTGATCCTGATCGACGCCGGATCGAGCGGGCCACCTCGCCGCAACAAGTCGACGAGATCACGCTCTCGCGCAATCAGCTGGGAAAGGAACGGGGCATGTTGCTCGGCCCGTCGCAGTGCATCCGCCACATCGGAAGCCCAAATTGGCGAACTGATGACACTCATTACGCCCCCGGAACTAAAGACTTGATCAATGTTAAGCCGATCGGCAACAAAATTGCTCGACGATGGTTATATCATTCATGTCGTTCAGTTCTCATCAATCAGGCGGCCAGGCCAGCCAACGCCACGTGATCGTCCGGGCGCCACGTGCAAACGATGCGATCGGTCTTGCGCTGTCGTCGGCCTATGATCCCGAGCCAAGTCTGCCCGACGACATGGCGGCGCTGCTCGCCGGTCTTTGCGAGTATCGACCGCAACGCTGATCGGCTGTTATCGGTCGCGGCTCAATTCGTCGACGTCGGCCATGATCGTGTCGAGCGCGCTTTGCCCGGCCGGGTTGGTATGGGTGCGTCGCGACGGTAGTGAACCGTCGGTCAGCAAGGTCTCCAACGCCACCCGCCCGCGCGCGACGCGGCTCTTGATCGTTCCCACCGCAACACCGCAAATCTGCGCTGCCTCTTCATAGGCAAAGCCGCCGGCACCGACCAGGATCAGCGCCTCGCGCTGAGGCTGTGGCAGGTGAAGCAGCGCGCGCTGCATGTCGCCCAGCTCGACCTGCTTGTCCTGCCCGGCAGGTGCCGCGAGGATGCGCTCGGCGACCAGATCGTCCCAGTCGCCGCGAAAGCGCGAACGGCGCATCTGCGACAGATACAGATTGCGCAGGATAATAAAGGTCCAGGCGCGCATGTTGGTGCCGGCCTGAAATCGTTTGCGCGCGGCCCATGCCTTCATGAGCGTTTCCTGGACGAGATCGTCCGCGAGGTCGCGATTGCCCGAAACCGAGCGGCCGAACGCGCGAAGATGGGGGATCGCCTGCGCCAGCTGCGCCTTGAACTCGGGATCGGACAGCGCAATCCGCTCCTCCGGCACTGCCGTGGGCATGTCGTCTTCGTCGCGAGGATCGGGATCGGTCATGCAATTCCGTTCTTGATCAAACAGGCCCTTGCCAGGGATGCGCGGGTTTTCAACCAGCCACAATCCAGACGGGCAACCGCATCTTTTTTCAGCGAATGAACAACCAGGCAAACACCAGCACGACAAGCACCAGCGATACGCCAAGGACGTAGCGCGTGACGTGGGGCGTGGCGCCGGCGCGGGCGTCCTCGGCATCGATATGGATCGGGTCGTTTCGGTCGGTCATTATCCCATAACCCACCAAACCCGTTTTGGGTCCGTATCGTTCAAACTGCAGGCAAGGTCGCGTCGTCGAAGAACAATGCCTGGCTGATCGCGGCCTTCACGGTCGATCGCTGGAAGGGCTTGGTGATCAGGAAAGTCGGCTCCGGCCGCTCGCCGGTCAGCAGTCGTTCGGGGAACGCGGTAATGAAGATGACGGGCACAGCGAACTGCTCGAGAATGTCCTTTACCGCATCAATGCCCGAACTGTCGTCCGCCAGCTGAATATCGGCAAGCACGAGTCCCGGGCGATCCTCCATTGCCAGCGCGACGGCTTCGTCCCGCGTCACCGCGACGCCCGTCACCTCATGGCCGAGATCGCGCACGATCGTCTCGATATCCATCGCGATGATCGGCTCGTCCTCGATGATCAGCACGCGCGCGCGGGTCTGCTGTTCGATTTCGGCGAGCGCCTCGGATACGAACGAGTCGATTTCTGCAGGCTCGACTTCGATCAGATAGGCAGCATCCTCGGGCGAGAACCCCTCCATTGCGGTCAGGAGCAGCGCCTGACGCGACAACGGCGTCATCCGTGCCAGGCGGGCGCGCGCAATGGCCTCGGCGCTGTTGTCCTCAGCACTGCCCGGCTCGTTCATTTCGTCGAAATTGGCCGATGCCCAGATCGCCTGAAAGGTACGATACAGCCCCAGGCGCGGATCGACATCCCTTGGGAATTCCTCGGGCGCCGCAACGATAGCCTCCAGCGTCGCCCGAACATAGCGATCGCCATGTGTCTGGCTGCCCGTCAGCGCGCGGCCATAGCGGCGAAGAAAGGGAAGATGGGGTGCAAGCTGCTGTCCAAGCGACATGATCGTCGAAAACTCCCTGATAATGACCGCCGTTTTGTGAGCGGCGTCCCGGCTTTGCAATGCGATTTTGCGGTGGCACAAATTGGGCGGCAGAAATGGATTTATATTTTTGCACCGGGTACGGAACAATCGAGCGCGTCTTTGGTTTCATGGGCTTGGGTGGTTGTGCATAAAATACATCACGACGCCGCGCCGGGTGTCCGCCCGACCACCTCTTGCCTTGTTTTGGGGGTATTTCGTTGAAGCCTGATGAGGATTTGCCTGCCGAGGCGCCAGCGACCGGGAAGGCGCCGACAACGGCGGGCACCGCGCGTCCACCAAAACCAAGCGCTGGCGATCACGAAATGGGCACTGCCTTGCGCTCCGTCTATCAGCAGACCGTCGAGGAGCAGATCCCGCCGGAAATGCTCGACCTGCTGGGCAAGCTCGACTGATAGGCGATGGCGAAACAGGGCGATGAGCGCCGTGGCAGGCAGCGATTGATCGCGCGCCTGGCGCGGTTGCCGACGGGCGCGAAATTGTTTCTGATTCTGAGCGGCGCCCTGCTCCCATTGGCGATGATCGCTTTGTTCGCGGCTCTCCAGACCGGCCGGATTGCCGACACTGAAATGCGTTCGCGCCTGCGGGTTGCGGCGGCAGAAAGCGCAAGGTCGCTCGCAATCGAGCTGATCGGCGACATGACGGCCCTGCGTGTTGCGCTCAACGCGCTTGATGGCGACAAGGACGATGCCCCGAGTTGCGCGCGCGCGTAGGGCGTGTTCGCCGAACAACTCGCAAGCGGCACGCGATTTGCGATCACTGATCGTGGGGGGCGCGTGCTTTGCGGGGCAGCGGGGATGCCAAGCATCGCGGTCGATCCCCCCGCACGGTCCGGCATGATCGCAGCGACGATCGCGCCCGACCGGGGCCTCGCGCTCGGCATGACCGCACCGAGCGGGCGATTGGTCGCCGTGGCGCTCTTCCCCGGGACCGCGCTCGCGGAAATCGCCCGGCCCAGCGGCTTCACCCCGCCCTATGCCGCCGCGCTTACGCATAGGAGCGAACGCCTGCCGCTCGAATCGCTTCCCGACATGTCCCCCATCGACCGCACCGAAACGATCGGAATTCCACTGGGCATTGGCGGCGTGCTGTTTGAGATGACCGTTCGCAGCGTGCCGATCACGTCGCCCGTCGTGGTCGCCATGTTGTTACCATTGCTGATGTGGGCGGCGGCCGCCGGAATCGGCTGGTTCGTCGTCGATCGCATGCTGATCCGACCGCTCCGGATGCTGCGCGCCCGCGTCGCCGATTATCGTCCCGGCGAGGAGATCGACGCCGGCGAGATGTCGTCTTTGCCGGCCTATGAAATCCGCGAACTGGGCGAAACATTCCGGACGATCAGCCGCACTGTGGCGCTCCACGAAACGGGGCTTGCCGAGGGGCTGGTGCGTCAGACGAAGCTGACCCGCGAGGTGCACCACCGCGTAAAGAACAATCTGCAGGTCATCTCCAGCCTGATCAATTTCCATGCGCGCGGCGCAAGGAGCACCGACGCGACCGACGCCTATGCAGCCATCCAGCGCCGCGTCGATGCGCTCGCCGTTGTCCACCGCAATCACTTTGCCGAAATGGAGGAGACGCGCGGGCTGGCGCTGCGCACGATGATCGGCGATCTGGCGTCGAATATCCGTGCGACGGCGCCCGAGGGAACGGGCCTGTCGATCAAGCTCGAGATCGATTCCTTCCTCGTCAATCAAGACGTCGCGACGGCCATTGCTTTCCTGCTGACCGAAATCATCGAGCTTGCGATGACTTGTCAGCCCGACGCCGCAATCCGCATTTCGCTTCAGGCCGATCCCGAAAGCGACAAGGCATTGCTGCGGATCAGTTCACCAGCGCTGATCGAGGATGACCGGCTGCGTACCGAAATGAGCGAGCGCTATGGCCGCGTGATGGAGGGATTGTCTCGCCAACTACGCTCAAGGCTGCATCACGATCCGTTGATCGGCGCCTTTGAAATTGCGCTGCCGGTGACGGGACGCGATTGAAAGCGAGGCTGCCAAAAAGTTTTGTAAAAAAGTTTGATTGCGTGGGAACCCGCTCGCCACGTCGACGTTCTACACCTCGGATAGTGAATTTTGCCCCCCCGCTCTCGCTATCCAAGAAATGGGTCCGGACGCGCCTACCCCTCCCCCCCGGCGGCGCGTTCGGACCTTACTTTTTTCAGCTTGAAACGGTAAAACTAGACTGTCTCGGCAGTTTGGCGTCCTCGCCGTTTTTCGGTGATCCAGATGCCGATGATCGCGATTTCATACAGGATGATCAGCGGGATCGCGAGCAACAGCTGCGATCCGATGTCCGGCGGCGTCAACACCGCCGCAATCCCCACCGCACCCACGATCGCATAGCGCCGCGCGCCAATCAGTTGCTTGCGGGTGACAATCCCCGCGCGCTCGAGCAGCATCAGCAGAATGGGCAACAGGAATGACAGCCCGAAACCGAAGAGAAACTGCATGATGAACGACAGGTAATTGTCGATCGCGGGCAGCGCCTCGCGTTCCACGCCGGCGATATTGCCTTGAAAACCCAGCAAAAAATGCAGCGCCATCGGCACCGCAATATAATAGGCCATCGCTGCGCCCATCGTGAACAGCACCGGCGTTGCGCACAGGAACGGCAACAGCGCCTGCTTTTCCTTGCGGTAAAGCCCGGGTGCGACGAATTGCCAGAGCTGGTTGGCGATGATCGGAAATGACACCATCATAGCGGCGAAAAACGCCACCTTGATCTGGACGAAAAACGCCTCGAACAATTGCGTGTAGATCACCCGGTGCTGCCCCGCCCGCAACAGCGGCTGAAGCAGAAATCCGAAGATTGGCTCAGAGAAATAGAAGCACACCCCGAACGCGACCGCCACCGCCGCCACGCAATAGATCAGCCGTTTGCGAAGCTCGATCAGATGATCGAGCAACGGCGCTCGTGACTGATCGATCTCATCGGCGTCGATCGCGGTATCCACCATCGTGTCCGTCATGACGATTTCGGTGGCGCTACTTGAGGCAATCCTTCGGCCGCTGCGATCTCGTCGTCGCTTGGAACGTCGAGGGCGGGATGGCCGGCTATCTGGGGCATTGGTGCCATTTCAGGCGGGGGATCGTCATCGACGACAGGGCCCATCATCGGCAGCATCTGCGGGGATGTCGGCGGGTGCTCGCGCATGATCCGCTCATTCTCGGCGGCCCATTTTTCTTCGAGCTCCTTCAGCTCGGCCTCGCGCATCATCGAATCGAGGCCCGAGCGGAACTGACGCATCACACCGCGCCCCTTGCCGACCCAATGGCCGACAAAGCGCATCGCCTTGGGCAAATCCTTCGGGCCGATCACCACCAGCGCGACCAGCGCAACCAGCATCAATTCGGAAGGCGCGACATCGAACATTCAGGTCAGACCCGGCGAAGCGGCGCGTGCAACGCGGCGAGATTGACGATCAGCGCTCTTCGCGCAAAGGCTCGGCGACGGGCGCGTCAACGTCACGCTTGGCGTCGATCCGGGTCGGTTCGCGCGGCACCTCATCATCTTCGGACATGCCCTTCTTGAACTGCTTGATGCCCTTGGCGACATCACCCATCATGTTTGAAAAGCGACCGCCACCCAGCACCAGGATGGCAACGCCGCCAAACAACAGCCAGTGAAACAGGCTGAAACTACCCATCGAGATTCTCCTTTGCGGATCGCCCTATCTAGTCCTCTTCATCGCCATTTGCCACCTCATGCTGTTCAAACGCCAAATCGACGGGATCGAGCAGCCCGGCGGCGCGCAGATCGTCGATGCCGGGCAGGTCCCGGCGGCTCGCCAAACCGAAATGCGCGAGGAATTCGGGCGTCGTCGCATAAAGCAGCGGACGCCCGGGCACCTCGCGCCTGCCAGCGGGCCGCGCCCAGCCCGCCTCCATCAGCACATCGAGCGTGCCCTTGGATATCTGCACGCCCCGGATCGCTTCGATATCGGCGCGGGTGACAGGCTCGTGATAGGCGATGATCGCCAGAGTCTCGATCGCCGCGCGGCTTAGTTTGCGCGGTTCATCGCGGTCGCGGCGCAGCAGATGCGCGAGATCCGCCGCTGTCTGGAAATGCCAGCGGTCACCGCGCTTGACGAGCTCAATCCCGCGTTCTGCGAAATCCGCCGCAATCTCCGCCAAGGCGCCCGGCAGATCCCCTTCGCTGCCGACATGCGCGCGGATCGCTTCCAGCGTCATCGGCGCATCGGCAGCGAACAGCACCGCTTCAACCGACCGGACGAATATGTCGGGCGTGGGCATCCGCGCGGTCATGCCGGTCGCCTGAGATACAGTGGGGCGAAGGGGGATTTCTGGCGCAACTCAACGCGTCCCTGCCGTGCCAGTTCGAGTGCTGCCAGAAACGACGAGGCCAGCGCCGATTTGCGAAACAAACCGCTCGCCTCTCGCGGCAGAAACGCCTCGATCGTCGCCCATTCGATTTGCTCGCCAAGCAGCCGCGCGACCCGCTCAAGGGCTGCCTCGAGCGTCATTACCGGGCGGTTGGCGACGATGTGCATGACCGGGCGGGTCCGCGCGCTCACCCGGCCATAGGCGGCGATCAGATCGAAGATTTCGGCCCGCCAGACCGCGTGTCGGACGGTCTTGAGCCCCTCCGGCGCTGGACGCTGGAACACATCGCGACCGATCCGGTCGCGCGCCATCAGCCGTGCGCCGCTTTCGCGCATCGCATTTAGCCGTTCGAGCCGTAGTTGCAGCCGCAGCGCCAACTCCTCTGGGCTTGGTTCGACTTCGGGATCGCGCGGCAACAGCAACGCAGATTTGAGATAAGCGAGCCAGGCTGCCATCACCAGATAATCGGCCGCCATTTCGAGTTTGAGCGCGCGCGCCTGATCCACGTAAGCGAGATACTGATCGACCAGTGCGAGGATCGACACCGCCCGCAAATCAACCTTTTGCGAGCGGGCAAGCGCGAGCAGCAGATCGAGCGGCCCCTCCCAGCCATCGATGTCGAGCGTCAGAATGTCGGGGTCGGTCATGATCGGCTTGGTCACTTCAGGCGCGGATCGCCCCATCAACGCCGCCACTTAAGAACATCGCGCGCGCTTCGACAAGCGTGGGAGAGCCTTGTGGGGCATATATCTCCGTGCGCCAAACTCGGAAAATTGTGTCCCCGCGTAGGCGGGCACCCAGTCTGGGCTCCTGCCTTCGCAGGAGCACAACGCATATTGCAACTCCGTCTGCCAATCAGTCGCTAAGCGTCCCCCACCGCCAGCAGCGCGTCGCGTTTGGCGATCAGCTCGTCCATGGCACCCGCTGGCTCGACCCCGGCGATCGTCGCCATCGCCCGTTCCAGGCGGGCGCGCGATACATCGGGCAGGTCGCCGATACTTGCGGCAATGTCTTGCATTTCCGCCATCCTCGCCCAGCAATCCAGCACGATGTCGCAACCGGCGGCAAGCGCTCCGACCGCCTTTTCGCCAGCCGTGCCCGACAGCGCCTTCATGTCGATATCGTCAGTCATCAACAGCCCATCGAAACCGATGCGGTTGCGGATAATGTCGTTGACGATGACGGGTGAAAGCGTCGCGGGGCGGGCCGCGTCCCATGCCTCGAACACGATATGCGACGTCATTCCCATCGGTGCATCGGCCAACGCCCGGAAGGGTTCGAGATCGATGGCGAGCGCGGCATCGGGCGCCGTCACCGTTGGCAAATGATAATGCGTATCGACGATCGCACGGCCGTGCCCCGGCATGTGCTTCACGACGCCGACCACCCCCCCGGCGCGAAGTCCCTCGATCACCGCACGCCCCATCGCCGCGACGCGCATCGGCTCGTGCCCATAAGCGCGGCTGGCGACCGCCTCGGTGGTGTCGGGCTGTGCGACGTCGAGCAGCGGCAGGCAATCGACGTTGATGCCCACTTCCGACAACATCAGCGCAATCGCCTGCGCATTCACCCGAGCCGCTTCGATCGCCGAGATCGGAGCGCGCTCGTAAAGCGCGTCGAATGCCGGACCCGCCGGGAACGCGGGCCATTCCGGTGGCCCCATCCGGGCAACGCGCCCGCCCTCCTGATCGATCAGGATCGGCACATCATCGCGCCCGGTCAGCACGCGTAGACTGTCGGTCAGCGCCAGCAGTTGCGAACGCGTTTCGACATTGCGACGAAACAGGATGAAGCCGACGGGATCGCTTTCGCGAAAAAACGCCGCTTCATCATCGGTGAGCACAGGCCCCGAGAGGCCAAAAATAACGGGCTTCAACGGATCAGCTTCACGGCGCCAGCGTCTTCATCAACGTCAACATCAACATGTCGCGCAATCAATTCTTGGCGACGAAACAAGCCTCGCCAGCGATCTTCAGCTTGCCGCAAAGGTCGCCGGCCTGCCCGGCGCTGCCAGCGTTGACCCGCAGGCGATAGACCGTCTTGCCGTTGACGTTTGCCGGCTGCACCGATTTGCCGAGCGGCGCGAGATAGCCGAACCGCTTTGAAGCGCGAGCCCATGCCGCATTCGCCAAAGCTTCATCGGGGAATGATCCCAGCTGCACAAGCGCCCCGCCGGAGGTGCCGGCAGCCGCGTTTGCGCCCGGCTTCGTCATCGGGGCCGGTGCGGTCAGCTTGCCACTCGATGGCGGCACCTTGCCAGCGCCCTTGGCAACCGCGCCGGCCTTTGCGGGCTTGCCCGTCATCGGAGCCTCGGGCATCGCCTTCAGATCTATCGATGCATTGCCCGCGCTCTTGCCTTCGCTGGTGGCAAAGGCGGTGTCCCCCTCGCCTTCCACCTTCATGCCGCCGGGGCTGTCGGGCTTTACCTTGTAATCGCCCTCCTGCGCCGCGATCAGCGCACCGGAACCACCCGGGCCGCCGCGATTCTTCAGCCAATAGGAGCCGAAGATCAGCCCGGCGATAACGACGAGCCCGAGCAGAACGAACAGCCCGATGCGGAAGATCGATGTCCCGCTCTCATAATCGTCATCGACCGTCTCCAGCCAGGGCAGCCGATCTTCATCGCGGACTTCATATTCGCCAGACGTCGCCATCAGCTCATCTCCTCGACAGCATCAACGCCCATAATACGCAGGCCATTACGGATGACCTGCCCTACCCCATCGGCAAGCAAAAGTCGCGCACAGGTAAGCGGCGCGTTATCGATAATCAGGAAACGCCGATCTGGGCGGTCATTGCCGACGTTCCACAATGCGTGAAGCTGTGCAGCCAAATCATAGAGATAAAAAGCAATTCGGTGCGGCTCACGCGCGGTCGCCGCCGTTTCCACGACGCGAGAAAATTGTGCGGCGAGCTTCACCAACGCCAGCTCTTCTGTATCAAGAAGGGACAGTTTTGCCTCGTCGCACGTGATTCCCGCCTCGGTGGCACGCCGATGCAGCGATGCGATTCGCGCATGCGCATATTGGACGTAGAAGACAGGATTGTCCTTTGACGCCTCGACCACCTTGGCGAAATCGAAATCCATCTGCGCATCGGCCTTGCGCGTGAGCATGATGAACCGGACGACATCCTTGCCCGCTTCCTCGACGACATCGGCAAGGGTGACGAAATTACCCGATCGTTTCGACATCTTTACTGGCTCACCGCCGCGCAGCAGCCGCACCATCTGCACGAGCTTCACGTCAAAGCGTGTCTTACCGCCGGTCAGCGCCTTGACGCCCGCCACGATCCGCTTCACCGTGCCGCCATGATCGGCACCCCAGATGTCGATCAACTCATCCGCCGACTGCGCTTTTTGGTAATGGTAAGCCAGATCGGCGCCGAAATAGGTCCATTGGCCGGTCGATTTGCGGATCGGGCGATCCTGATCGTCGCCGAACTGGGTCGAGCGGAACAGCGGCAGGACGACGGGCTCCCAATCATCG
This sequence comes from Sphingomonadales bacterium, assembly GCA_038230675.1. Classification (GTDB taxonomy): domain Bacteria; phylum Pseudomonadota; class Alphaproteobacteria; order Sphingomonadales; family Sphingomonadaceae; genus Sphingomonas. Next base: position 56,783 of record JBBRMV010000009.1, read on the forward strand.
GGGGTCTCGCCTTTTGGCGCTTCGAGCACGCCGTCATAGATCAACCCCCGCGCGCGCAATTCCGCTTCCGCCGCCTCGGGCTTGCCCGCCGCCTGCAGCGCGGCTTCGGACGAAAACACGTCGTGGTGGATGCCGAGCAGCGCAAGATCGGCCTTGATCAGTACCAGCATAGCGGCGACGGCGCGGGTGCGGAACTGCACGAGCCATTCGGCCTCTGCCGCGTCGGCATAACGGTCGCCGAACTCGGCGGCGAGCGCCTGACCGACCGGCACGAGATAGTCGCCGGGGTATAATCCCTCGGGGATGACGCCGATATCCGCGCCCAGCGCTTCGCGGTAACGCAGATGCGCCGATCGGGCGAGCGTATCGACCTGCCCACCGGCATCGTTGACATAATATTCGCGGATCACCTTGTGGCCGGTGAATTCGAGCAGCGCGGCCAGCGCATCGCCGACCACCGCGCCGCGGCAATGCCCCATGTGCATCGGGCCAGTCGGGTTCGCCGATACATATTCGACATTCACGCTGGGTCGGCTGCCGGGCTTCGCGCGGCCATAATCGTCGCCTGCATCGATAATCGCCGAAAGCTCGCCGCGCCACGTGTCATCGGTAAGCGCCATGTTGATGAACCCCGGCCCGGCGACCGATACCGCCGCGACTTCGGGCAATTTCCCCAGTTCCGCGGCGATCATTTCGGCGAGCGCACGTGGATTGGCGCCTGCGGGCTTGGCGAGCACCATCGCCGCATTGGTCGCCAGATCGCCGTGGCTGGTGTCACGCGGCGGCTCGACCGTTACATTCGCGCGGTTCAACCCACCGGGCAGATCGCCAGCGGCAACCAGCGCATCGAGAGCGGCATCGATATGCTCGGCAAAACGGTGATAGAGCGTCATTGCGGGTCCAGTGGATCGAGGCACCATTGTTCGGGGCGCCATTTATCGGATGAGCGCCGCGCCTTAGCCGATGGCGCTGCCTGCGCAAAGGGTGGCAAGCTGACGCGAATGCCTTAGGGTGCATTGCAATCGAACTGAAGGATATCCGATGCGCGCAGCTTGTTCCGGCCTGATCCTCTCCGCTATCCTGGCGGCCACCGCAGCCCATGCAGCGCCCGCAAGCAAAAATGGTCCGGTCTGGAAGGCAGCCGAACAGGCAAGACCCGCCCAGCTCAAGTTGCTCGAACAGCTCGTCAATATCGATTCCGGTACAGGCGACGCCGACAGCGGGCAGAAGGCCTCGATGCTCGTCGCCGATCGGCTGAAGGCGCTTGGCATGACGGTCGAACTGCTCAAGGCCGAAGCGCCGAGCCTGCCAGACAATGTCGTCGCGACGCTGAAAGGCCGTGGCAAGGGGCGCATTCTCATCATCGCGCACACCGATACCGTGTTCGGCCCCGGCACGGTCGCGAAGCGCCCGTTCACCATGGATGCCGAGCGCGCCTATGGCCCCGGCGTTTCGGATGAAAAGGGTGGCGTAGTCGAGGGCATCTTCGCGATCCAGCTGCTGCGCGACATGGGCTTCAAGGATTTCGGGCAGATCACCTTCCTCGTCGAAACATCCGAAGAGCGCGGATCGCCGGGGACGCGCAAATTGATCGACCGGCTCGTCCATGATGCCGATGTCGAGCTCAATCTGGAACCCGGCGACGCGCCCGATGTGATGACGGTGTGGCGCAAGGGCAGCACCGCCTTCAAGATCGACGTCAAGGGCCGCCCGGCGCACGCCGGTGTCGCGCCGCAGGAGGGGCGTAATGCCGCGCTCGAACTGATCCACCAGCTGCAGGGGGCGGACGGCCTGCCAAAGACCGGCGACGGCCTGACCGCCAATGTGACGCTGATGAGCGCCGGCTCACGTTACAACATCATCCCCGAGGACGCATCGGCGACGATCAACGTGCGCCTGCGCGAAAAGAAGCAGGGCGAGGAGGTCGATGCCCTGCTCCAGAAGAACGCGCAGACGACGATCATTCCAGACACCAAGGTGACGGTCAGCCACGAACCCAGCTTTCCCCCGCTGCCGACTAATCCCGGCACCGAGGGCCTCGCGGCGATGGCCGAGCGCATCTATGCAGCACAAGGGCTGAAGATCACGCGCGGCGGCAATGGCGGCGCCTCCGAATCGGCACTCGCCTACGAAGCGGGCATTCCGTCGCTCGACGGGCTCGGCCCGGTCGGCGGCGGGTTCCACTCGGAGAAGGAGTTTCTGGTGCTCGCGTCGGTTACGCCGCGACTGTATCTGCTCACCAGCCTGATCATTGAGCTCGGCAAGGCCCCGCCTGCACGGCTGAAATAACGCGGGGCGCTAGACCAACCCTTCGACGGCGCGCGTGCTCGTCCCAGGGAAGAGCTGAGGCATCAGCCGCGCGGGATCGAGCCCGAAATGCCCAGCCACCGCACCGCCGATAAAACCGTCGAGCGGCATCGTCGGTTTCAGGTCGCGCCCCTCGTAAAGTGCTGGCGCGGCGAGGCCCGGCCAATCGGCGATCACCCGCCCGCCCTTGACCGCGCCACCCATCAGCATCGCCGCCGATGCTGTGCCATGATCGGTGCCGCCGGTCCCGTTAAGCGCCACCGTTCGCCCGAACTCGGTCGCGACGACGACCATCGTGTCCGTCCAAAGCGGCCCTAGCCCATCCTTGAGCGCGCCGATCATCGCGTCGAGTGCATCAAGCTGAAATCCGAGCCGTCCGTGTTGCTGCGCATGCGTGTCCCAGCCGCCCGTCTCGATCATCGCGATCCGCGCGCCATCGTCGGGCACCAGCAGCTTGGCGGCGAGCGCGCCCGTCGCGGCCTGATTATTGGCATTGTCGGCAGCCATGCCGCCGGTGAGCGCGCGCGTATTCATTGCCTCGCTCCACAGCCCATGAAGCTGCGCGTCGCCCTGATACAGCATGCCAACCCGCTGGATGAGGTCCTCATTCGCCTGGGGCAGGTTCGACGGCGCATAGGACGCGACGTCATGCGGCCCGCGCAGGGCGAGCGGCACCGTCACCGATATCGCAATCGCCTTGGCCTGATCCGCCGGCAGCGCGCCGAGCAGCCGGTTCAGCCAGCCATCCTTGACCTGATAAGCGCCGGCGCTTCCGGTCTCGAGCACATTCTGTCCGTCAAAATGCGAACGGTCGCGATAGGGCGAGGCGATGGCATGCGCGAACAGCGCCTGTTTCTGCGCAAACATTGCGGCAACCGCTTTCAGGCTCGGATGGAGCGCGAACAACCCATCGACAGGCGTCAGCCCGGAGAAATCGGCAGCAAGCACCCCGCGCGCGGGGGCAAAGGCCGGATCGCCGACCGGCGCGACGGTGCCGAGGCCATCGGCCGCACCCCGCTGAATGATGAACACAAAACGCTTCGCGGTTGCTGCTTTCGCAAAGGCGAGCCGCGGCGCAAAACCGATCGCCAGTGCCGCACTGGTGCCGGTGGCGAGAAAGGAACGACGGTCGATCATGGCGATTATCTCCGCATCGATTCTGGGGCGATCAGCAGCAACGCAAGCGCCTGATCGGGGCTTTCGGCATTGGCCAGCGCCTGGCTCGTCGCTGAGCTGAGCGCTGCCGGATAGAGCTTTGGTGCCAGCGCGCGGGCATCTACGCGCGCGGCCGTGCGGCCCGCAAAGCGCTCCGCCGCCTCGACCCGACGCATCACCGCATCGGGGCCCGCCCAGGTCGCGTTGAGATCGTCGAATCCTGCCGGTGATCCAGGTTTCCAGGTCGGCTGACCGAGTTGGTTCATCAGCCCGGTCAGCTGGAGAGCCGGCACATCGCGCATCCCCATCGCCCGCATCGCGCCGATCGACCATTCCCATGGCGACCGGAACTTGGTCGGCGCGGCGCCCCATGCCTCGGGCGAATCGATCAGCGCGCGGTACACCGTCGGCAAATCGCCGCCCGAGCGCAGGAAGGCCGCCTTCAGCCGGGCGACCATCGCCGGCGGCGGGACATCGCCGGCAAAATGGCGCGCCAGCTTAGTCGCGATGTGCTCCGCCGTTGCAGGGTTCAGGGCGAGATCGTTCAGAACCGCCTGCGCCTGCCGCTCGCCGGACTGATCATAGGTTTTTCCCATAATCCGGCGTGGCCCGGGTTCATGCAACGGCTCGGCGAAAATAAAGTCGCCCGGCGCGCCGCCGACCCCGGCGATCTGCTGCAAGGGCCCACGCGTGATGCCCGCGACCGACCATCCCGTCATCGCCTTGGCGAATTCGGTGACGTCGCCCTGATCATAGCCCGTGCGGACGCCGAGCGTGTGCAACTCCATGATTTCGCGCGCGAGATTTTCGTTGATGCCGACCTTGCGCACGCCGCGCGCCGCAACCCGCGCGCCGAGCGGACTGTTCGGGCCGATCGACTGCGCCTGATCGAGATAGAGCAGCATTGCCGGGTGCCGCTCGACCGCGTTCAGCATATCGCTGAATTTGCCCAGCACGTGCGGACGAATCGCCTCGAATTCGAGCAAGCCCGACAAGCCAACCACGGTGAACTTGTCGATCGAGACGGCGAAGTGGTTTGCCCAGAAATGCACCATCCGCTCGACGAACGGCGCCGGGGACACCAACGCCGCATTGCCGCGCGCGCCAACGCACGAGACATAGGCGCCGCGCCCCTGTTGCCGCGCGAATTGCCGCGCCTGCTTGACGGGATCGGGGGTGTTGTCGTCGGGCCTTGCTCCATTGGCCGCCATCGTATCGGGCGCCATTTGGGCATCGGGCTTCATCGCTGGGGGCTGCTCCCCGGCCTTGACCTCGCGACGCATGCCGCGCGCTGCTTCGAGGTAATCGGCAAGCTGATTGGCGACATCGGCCCGGCTCGGTGCGGCGGCAATTACTGGCGGCTTTGGATCATAGCGATCGAATTGCGCCTTCAGCCAGCGCGGGCCGTCATCGGGGATCGCTTCATCGGGGCGTGCACCGAGGCCGAAGCGGTTGAGAGCAATGTTCGCGGTCGCCATGTCGTGCTCCGTCGAAGGCTGCGCGGTCGCGCCGCGTCAAACTGTCCCTACGCGCCAAGTGTCGCAAGAGTTTGTCAAAAACCCTCGGGCAGCGCGATCGGTCCAACGGCTTCGCGGTATCGTGCCACTGCATAGCGATCGGTCATCCCGGCGATGAAATCGGCGATGTGGCGCCGGCGATTGTCATCGGGCGCGGGGAGCCGATCGGCCCAATCGGGCGCGAGCAACCCCGGATCGGTGCTGTACGCATCGAACAACCCGCTGACGATGCCGCACGCAATACCCGCCGCCTCCAGCTGGCGGGGGTGATGATAGAGCGACGCGTACATGAAGCGTTTCAGCGCGCGTTCCTCCTCGCGCATGGTCGGCGAAAATCCGACAAGGCAGGCGCCGGCCGCGCGAACGTCGTCCGCCCGCTTTATTCCCCCCGCCGCGATCCGCTGCTGCGTCTCGGCGATCAGATCGGCCACCATCTCGCCGATCTGCGCGCGGATCAGCTCGCCGATCAGCCGGTCGGTCGCGACCCCGGGGAAGCGCGCCTGCACATCGCGCCAGATGCGCGCGACGATCGGCACTGCCAAAATCTGATCGAGGCTCAACAGCCCGGCGCGAAGCCCATCGTCGATGTCGTGATTGTCATACGCGATATCATCGGCGATCGCGGCGACCTGAGCCTCGAGCGACGGCCAGCGCGCCAGATCGAGCGCGAATTCGGCATCTGCCTCGGCCAGCGCCCAACCCGGACTTGCCACCGGCCCGTTATGCTTTGCCAGGCCCTCCAGCGTTTCCCAGGTGAGGTTGAGGCCGTTCCACAGCGGATAGGGCCGCTCGATCACGGTCAGCGCGCGCAGCGTATGGCCGTTGTGATCGAAACCGCCCTGCCCCGCGAGCGCCTCGGTCAAAGCAGCCTCGCCGGCATGGCCGAAGGGCGGATGGCCGATGTCGTGCGCAAGACACAGCGCCTCAGTCAAATCCTCGTTGAGCCCGAGCGCGCGGGCCACGGTGCGACCGATCTGCGCAACTTCGAGGCTATGGGTCAGCCTTACCCGGAAATGATCGCCGTCGGGCGCCATGAACACCTGCGTTTTGTGACGCAGTCGCCGGAAACTGATCGAATGGATGATCCGGTCGCGGTCGCGCTGAAAGGCGTCGCGCGGGCCTCGCGCGGTGCCATTTTGTTCCTCGTGGAGACGTCCTTTGCTGCGCGCCGGGTCCGATGCCCAGGGCGCGCGGGCGGTCATTTCGTCGCGACCCTCGCGATTTTCTGACCCTGATCGCTCGTGAATACAAAGCCGGTGATGCCCGCCTTGGTGAGCTGGTTGACGAAGCCCTGCGCCTCGTCGCCCGATTTGAAGGGTCCTGCCAGAAGGCGATTGGTGAAGCGCAGCGGGGTCGTCCAGGCTTGCTTGCCCTGAAATGCGACCCCCGCTTTGGCGCGCAGCCGCGCCCATTCGCGCGGCAGATCGCCAACGCTCGAACCACCCGCTACCTGCACCCAGATGCGCGAGGGTTCCGCCTTTGCCGCCTTTTTGTCAGCAGCAGCCTTGTCGGCTGCCTTCTTCTCCGCTGCCTCGCGCGCCGCGGCCTTTCGGTCGATCGCCGGCTTTTCGCTTTTCGGCGCGTCGACGGGGAGCGCCGCCGCCTTGGGAGCATCGCGGACCGCCACGGCTTCAACCGGTGTGGTCGACGGCGATTTGACCGGCGGCACGCCCAGCTCGGATGCCGGCACGCCAATGCTGGCGACAATCCGGGCGAGAATAGATTGCTCACTCGCGACGGGCCGGGGAGCAGGCGCAGGCTCGACTGCAGGCGACAGCAGGGCTGGGTTATCGGCCACGGCAGAAGCCGACGACGGTGATGCACCTGATTCCTGGACCGTCGGCAGGATCGATATCGGCGGCGGCCCCGCATTCTTGTCCGCGAGTTCTACGCGCACCGGTGTCGGTGCCGGGGTCGGTGTCGGCGCTAGTATCGGTGTCTGCACAGTCGCGGGCGGCGCTGCGGGTGCCTGTTTTACGATTGGTGGACTGACGCTCGCCGGCAGCGCAGTTTTTGATGCAAGCGGCTGGACCATCGCGATCGATGACGCGGGCGCCGAGCTCGTTGCCACCAATGCGGGACGATCCTCGTTCGCCGCTTCGCGAGGCACAGGGGGCAAGGGCGGCAGCGTCACCGCTGCAACCACCGGTTGGCGCCCACGTTGCTTTCTGGCGCGCGCTTCGGCGGCACGACGATCCCTGGCACTCAGGGCATCATTGGTGGCAAGGCGCACCGGCGGCTGTGGCTCGGGCGGGAGCGGCGCGAAATGCGGGGTCAGCCGGGCATCGGCAAGGCGCGCGGCCGTTGGCGCGACCTCTCCGAAATGGACTGCAAAGGCGCGATCGACCGCGTTGAGCGCGGGCAGGCGCTCGAAAAACGGCATCAGTCCAGACGCCATTCCACCCGGCAGCATGCTTGTCGCGATGCGTTCTGCCCCGCTCGTGTCGCCTGCCATCGCCAGCACGAACGCGCGCACGCGCCACGCGCCACGGTCGCTTTCGCGAAGCAGGGCATCGATCTGCGCGAGCGCCTGATCCTTGCGGCCCGAAATGCCGAGCGACAAGGCATAGCGGCGCGCCGTCTCGTTATCGGCGCCCTGTTTGAGCGCGAGCCGGTAATCGCGCTGCGCCCGCGCCTGCTCACCAACAAGATCGAAGGCGAGCCCACGGTCGGCGGCGTAATTGCGCGGATCATAGCCAAGCATCTCGGCATCCGCGAAAAGCCGCAGTGCCTCACCGGGCCGCTCCAGCGCCAGCAGGGTGCGCGCCGTGCCCGCCTTCAGCCTGGCATTGCGCGGATCGATCTTGTCCGCGCGTGCGAAAAACCGCGCAGCGGCGGTCGGATCGCCCAATTTCAAGGCGAGCTCGCCAGCGCTAATCAGCGCGGTCACGTCGTTTGGATTGGCAGCCAGCACGCGCATTTCCGCAGCTAGTGCATCGGCATCCGGCGCTGGCGGCGCAATCACTTCGGTTTGTGCCGCGGTGGTCGCCGCCGGGTGCGCCAACAGCAGCGCCGCCATCGCGATCATCGCGCCGGATCGTTTCAGAAATGCCATGCCTTGTCCGCTAGAGACGAGCTTGACGGCACCGGCAATCATCCGCCACCGCGCCAAGCGACAGGCCGGGGCGCGCCGGCGACGAAGCGGGCGTCTGCTGCGCCCTGGCCCCCGCCCCGGTCGCTGGCCCTATTGATTATTCTGGCGGTTGAGGAAGCGGGGGATATCGAGCGGATCGCTGTCGGCAGGTCGATCGTCGCGTGCAGCGCCCCGAGTGACGTTCGACATCCGTTCGAACAGCGTACCCCCAACCTTGCCCTTGGGCGCAGCCTCGGGCTCGGGCTCGGCTTCGGCCACCGGCGGTTCTTCGGGAACGACAGCCTCCGCTTCCGGCTCGGCAGGTGTTCCGGGCGACAGCCACCGACGGCGGCCGCCCGATTCGGGCGCCGGCTCATCGACGGCAAGGCTTGGTACTGCAGCATCGGAGCCCAGCACCAGCTCCTCATCCGCCGGCGTCGCAACCCCAATCGGCATGACCGTGTCAGCGACCCAGGGAGACGCTGTGGCTTCGATGTGGAAAACCGGCGCTGCTGGCGGCGGGGCCGTCGGCTCGGCGGGTTCTTCGACCGGCGCCGGCGCAGGAGCAGCGGCGACCGGCGCCTCTGGACGGCGCGGCGTGGAAAAGCTGAACGCGCGCGAAGGTTCCGGCGGCGCCTCGGTCTGCGCCTCGGCCTCGATTCCCGTCGCAACGACCGAAACGCGGATCTTGCCCTCAAGATCAGGGTTGAAGGCAGAGCCCCAGATGATGTTGGCATCGGGATCGACCAGCTCACGAATGTGGTTGGCGGCCTCATCGACCTCGAGCAGGCGCATGTCCTCGCCCCCGGTGATCGAAATGATGACGCCGCGCGCGCCCTTCATGCTCACCCCGTCGAGCAGCGGGTTGGCGATCGCCTTTTGCGCGGCCACGATCGCGCGGTCGTCGCCGTCGGCCTCGCCTGTACCCATCATCGCCTTGCCCATCTCCTGCATCACCGAACGGACATCGGCGAAATCGAGGTTGATGAGACCCGGCATCACCATCAGATCGGTGATCCCACGAACGCCCTGCTGCAACACTTCATCAGCCATTTCAAAGGCTTGCTTGAAGGTCGTGTTGGCATTGGCGATCAGGAACAGGTTCTGGTTGGGGATGACGATCAGCGTGTCGACATATTTCTGCAGCTCCTCGATCCCCGCTTCGGCGCTCTTGGCGCGGCGGTTGCCCTCGAATGCGAACGGCTTGGTCACCACGCCCACGGTCAGGATGCCCATGTCGCGCGCCGCCTTGGCGATCACGGGGGCGGCACCTGTACCCGTGCCACCGCCCATGCCCGCGGCGATGAAGCACATATGCGCGCCCTGGAGCATCTTGGTGATCGACTCGATCGTCTCCTCAGCCGCCGCGCGACCGATTTCGGGCCGCGAGCCTGCACCAAGCCCCTGGGTAATCTTTGCGCCCAGCTGCACGCGCTGCGGCGCGGTCGATTGCTTCAGCGCCTGTGCATCGGTGTTTGCGACGAGAAAATCGACGCCCTGAACGTCGGCGCGCATCATGTTGGTGATCGCGTTGCCGCCCGCACCGCCGACACCGATCACCGCGATGCGCGGCGTCAGTTCATCGACCTCGGGTGGTAGAAATTCGATGCTCATCGTCCTGTCTCCACCTTTGCCCCCAAGTCACGTGGGACGTTGATATAGTCTCATGCAACAACCCCGGTGGCGACTCTAGTGCCAAACGCGTTTCGCTGTCGCAATTGTTTAATAATTTGTCCGAAACGCCTGCATCAGCCGACGCATCGAGGCAAATCCGCGCGGCCGGTGCACGGTTTGCCCGGTCGGTGCCGCCGCGCGCAGATCGACCGGATCGGAGGCCGCATAATGCGCCAGGCCGGCAAGCGTCGCGAACGCCGGGCCGCTATGTGCATCGGGCAGCGCCGTCATCCCGCGTGGGCGCCCGACCCGGACCGAACGGCCAAGCGCCGACTGGACATAATCGGCGACTCCCTTCAGCTCCGCACCGCCGCCGGTCAACACCACCTGCCGCCCAACCGGACCGTCAAAGCCAAGATCGGTCAGCGCCTTTTGCACCTCTGTCATCAGATGATCGAGCCGCTGGCGGATCACCGCGATCAGCTGCGCGCGCGTGATCCGTGCGCCTTCGCTGGCATCGTCCTCGGCCGAAATCGGCGCGACATCGATCATGTCGTGATTGTCGCGGGGGGTTGCATTGGCCGATCCGTAGAAACACTTCATCCGCTCGGCCTGGGTGCGCCGCGTGCCGAATGCGCTGGCGATATCGTCGGTGATGTCGGCGGCGCCGATCGGGATCGAGGTGAGCCCGACGAGCATCCCGCCGGCAAACAGCGACACATTGGTGATGCCCGCGCCAAGCTCGACCAGCGCAACGCCGAGCTCGCGCTCCTCATCCGACAGGCACGCCATGCCTGTTGCCACGGGGGCGGCGATGATCGACTTGACCTCAAGATGCGCCGAGCGGACGCACAGATCGAGATTGCGCACCGGCGATCCGTCGGCTGCGACGACATGAATATGCACGCCAAGCCGGTCGGCGTGGAGCCCGAGCGGCTTCTTCACGCCGGTCAGCCCGTCGAGCGTATAGAGCGTCGGTTGTGCATGCAGCACCATCCGCCCCGCAGGATCAATGGAATTGCGACCCGCCGCGAGCAGTTCATCGATATCGGCCTGTTCGATGCGGTGGCCGCCAAGCTCCACCTCGACCGAGGCGACATCGGACACCAGCCCGCCCGCCGAAAAGCTGACCCAGACATTCTCGATGTTCATGCCGGCGATCCGCTCGGCCTGCTCGACTGCCTCACGCACTGCCGCTTCGGTGGCGGCCATATCGGCGATATAGCCGCGCTTGACGCCCCGGCTCTCACGCTGGCCGGTGCCGAGCACGATCAGCTCGCCGCCCTCCCCTTTCTGCGCGATCATCGCCGATACCTTCGACGATCCGATATCGAGCGCAGTGATCAATCCTTCGGGTGCGACCTTGGCCATGTCTCAACCTTCCCTGTTGCTCGTGGTTTGCAGCGGCTGTGGCGTTGACGGCAATCCCGTCGCCTGCGTCGATGACGTATCGGTGATGCTGCGCTGCCCCTGAGCGCCGGGCCGACGCACGACGAGCCGGCTCGGATCGCGCATGTCGAAGCGCAGCCAGCCCTTGCCCAACAGCGAGCGGGTGCCATCCAGTTCGGCGAATTTGACGAGCGCCTTGGTGGGCTCTTCCTCGGGCAGCACCAGCGTTTCACCGGTTTCAAACATCAGGTTCCAGCGGCGATTGCCGACCCAGGTCGCTGCCTTCACCAACGGGCGCAGCGCGGGTGCTGCATCGAGCAGCGCGCGATAAGCAGGCGCCTGTTCATTGGCGCCGTTGCCGATCACGAGCGGCAGATCGGGCATCGCCTCGGCAGAAACCGGTTCGAGCAGCACGCCGCGCGCGTCGATCAGCGTCAATTGCCCCTTGTCCTGCCATATCGCCGCCGGCTGACGCTCGACGATATTGACGACGAGCTTGTTGGGTAGCCGGCGCGACACCTGGGCATCGGCGATCCAGCCATATTGCAGCAATTTCTGGCGGACACCCTCCAAATCGACGAGCGGCATCGCGCGCGATTTCTGTTCAAGCACGACGGCATAGACCGTCATCGCGTTCATCCGCCGCGCGCCGGTGATCTCGATGCCTTCGACGCGGAAACCCGCTTTGCCGATCTCCTCGGCAACCGCGACCCCGGCGGCCTGCGGCACCCCCATAAAACTCGCCACAACCAGCGTCACCATGCCGGCGGTGCCCAGGATCGTCCATGTCGCGATCCGTCGCAGCGTGATCTCACTGATCGGCAACGCGGTGATCGCCCGGTCGATCATCGATCGCTTCTGCGCGCGCGGCTTGCGCTTTGCCTGCTGGATCGGGCGCCGTGGCGGCGGTCCGCGTTTGATCGTCTTGGTCACAATGCCTCCTCAACGATACGCTGGACGAGTTGCTCATAGCTCATGCCGCGGTGGCGCGCCTGTTCGGGCACCAGGCTCAAGGGCGTCATGCCGGGCTGGGTGTTGACCTCGAGCAGGAACAGCCCGTCGATCCCCGCATCGTCATCCCAGCGAAAATCGGCGCGCGACACGCCCTTGCAGCCGAGCAGACGGTGCGCGTCGAGCGCGATCCGCTCGCACGCCGCCGTAATCTCGTCGGGGATGTCGGCGGGATAGATGTGATCGGTCATCCCATCGGTATATTTGGCGTCATAATCGTAAAAGCCGCTTTTGGGGCGCAGTTCGGTGACGCCGAGCGTGTCGCCGCCGAGGACGGCAGTGGTCAGCTCGCGCCCGCGAATGAACGGCTCGGCAAGCAATTCGTCAAAGTCGTGCCAAGGCCCCGCTGCTCCACGCGCGATGGGGTGGCCGTAATTGCCCTCATCGGTGATGATCGCGACGCCGACCGATGAGCCCTCATTGACGGGCTTCAACACATAGGGCCTCTTGATGGGGTCGCCGTCGAACAGCGTCTCGCTTTTTACGATCCGCCCGCCCGGCATCGGGATGCCATAGGGGACGAGCAGCAACTTGGTCAGCTGCTTGTCGATCGCGATGACCGAGGTGGCGAGGCCGGAATGGGTGTATTTCAGGCCCATCAGATCGAGCATGCCCTGCACCGATCCGTCCTCGCCCGGCGTCCCGGGAAGCGCGTTGAAGACGACATCGGGGGCCGCGTCGGCGAGCTTGCTGGCCACGTCACGGTCCATGTCGATCCGGGTAACGCGGTGGCCCAGGCTTTCGAGCGCGCGTGCAATGCCATCGCCAGAGGTCAGCGATACCTCGCGCTCGGCCGACCACCCGCCCATCAGCACGGCGATGGTGAGGGACGCGGTCACAGGCACGCCTCCGTTCCCCGGCGAAGGCCGGGGTCCAGCCCTCTGCCGAAATCACGCGCGGCAGCGCGTTCGGCGCTTCGCGCCGAGCCTGGACCCCGGCCTTCGCCGGGGAACGAGAAACAGGACAAGCTCATTCCAACCCCACCCGCTGGATTTCCCACTCCAGCTCGATACCCGAATGCGCCTTCACCCGTGCCCGCACTTGCTCCCCCAAAGCTTCGATATCCTTGCTTGTCGCGCTGCCCAGATTGAGCAGGAAATTGCAGTGCTTTTCGCTCACCTGCGCGTCGCCGATGCGCAGGCCCCGGCAGCCGGCAGCGTCGATCACCTGCCACGCCTTGTGGCCATCGGGGTTCTTGAACGTGGAGCCGCCGGTGCGGCTGCGCAGCGGCTGCGATTGCTCTCGCGCTTCTGCGATCCGCTCCATCTCCTCGCCGATGGTCGCGGGATCACCGGGCTCGCCGCGAAACGTCGCCGAGATGACGATGGCGCCTTCGGGCAGCGTAGAATGGCGATAGCTGTAGCCCAGCCCTGCAGCGGACAGCTCCTGCCGCGCACCGCCCGGCAGCACGACCTCGCATTCAACCAGGATATCGCTGACCTCCCGGCCATAGGCGCCACCGTTCATCCGGACAAAGCCGCCGACGGTGCCGGGAATGCCGCGCAGAAATTCAAGCCCGGCAATCCCCCAGTCGCGCGCCGTCGAGGCAACGAGGATGCCCGATGCGCCGCCACCGCAGATCATCAATGCGCCGTTCTGCCGGGTGACGCCCGCAAACGCCTTGCCAAGCCGCACGACGACGCCGGGAATGCCGCCATCGCGCACGATCATGTTCGAGCCGAGCCCGATCGCCATCACAGGCACGGCTGGATCGAGCGCGGCAAGAAAGCTGGTGAGATCATCGACATCGCGCGGCTCAAACAGCCACTGCGCGGCGCCGCCTGATTTGAACCACACCAGCGGCGCGAGCGGCGCGTCGGGCGTGAGGCGACCGCGCACCTCGTTGTGCTCCTGCGAAGGCAGGAGCCCAGGCTGGGTCCCTGCGTTCGCAGGGACACAAGGCGACGCGGGCGTCACCGCCGCGCCCCCGAAATCGCGTCGGCCAGACCCGCCGCCCATTTGGTGATGTCACCAGCACCAAGGCAGATCACCATGTCGCCGGGCTCGATCATCCCGGCAAGCGTCTCCGCAAGATCGTCGGCACCCGAAACGGTAGCTGCGGAACGGTGCCCACGTGTCTTCAACCCCGTCACCAAAGCCTCTGCATCGACACCATCGATGGGCGCCTCGCCGGCCGCATAGACGGGCGCCACCAGCACGATATCGGCATCGTTGAACGCCTGCTGAAAATCCTCCATCAGATTATCGAGCCGTGAATAGCGGTGTGGCTGGACGACCGCGATCACGCGCGTCGTGCCCCCCTCGCGCGCGGCCGAGAGGACCGCGCGGATCTCGACCGGGTGGTGCCCGTAATCATCGATGATCGTCACCACGCCGCCATCGACCGCGACTTCGCCGACCTTGGTGAAGCGCCGCTTCACCCCGCCGAATTTGGCAAAACCCTGCTGAATCGTCGCATCGTCGATCCCAAGTTCAAGCGCTACGCCGATCGCGGCGAGCGCATTCTGGACATTGTGGCGCCCGGGCATCGGCAGTTCGATCCCCTCGATCGATCGTGCGCTGCCGTCGCGGTGGCGGATGATCGCCTCGAACCGGTTGCCGCCGGTAATTGGCGTCACATTGACCCCGCGCACATCGGCCTGCGCCGAAAAGCCGTAGGTGACGACGCGCCGGTCGCGCAGGCGCGGAATGATGCCCTGCACCTCGGGATGATCGAGGCACAGCAACGCCGCGCCGTAGAAGGGCACATTCTCGACGAATTCGACATAGGCGTCCTTGGCGCGCTCGAAACTGCCATAATGATCGAGATGTTCGGGATCGATGTTAGTGACGACCGCGATCGTGCCGTCGAGCCGAAGGAAGCTGCCGTCGCTTTCGTCGGCTTCGACGACCATCCAGTCGCTCGCGCCGAGCCGCGCATTCGAGCCATAGCTGTTGATGATACCCCCGTTGATGACGGTCGGATCGACACCTCCGGCATCGAGAAGGGCGGCGATCATGCTCGTCGTCGTCGTCTTACCGTGCGTTCCCGCCACCGCGACCGTCGATTTCAGCCGCATCAGCTCAGCGAGCATCTCTGCCCGCCGCACGACGGGGATGCGTCGTTCGAGCGCCGCCTCGACTTCGGGATTGCCGCGCTGGATCGCGGTCGATGTCACGATCACGACCGCGTCGCCCAGATTGGCGGCGTCATGGCCGATATGAACCTCGATGCCCTTGCCGCGCAGACCCTGGACGACATAGCCCTCGGCGACGTCGGACCCCTGAACCTTGTAGCCGAGATTATGCATCACCTCGGCGATGCCGGACATGCCGATGCCGCCGATGCCGATGAAATGGATCGTGCCGATGTCGGTCGCGACGCCCCTCATGCCGCCATTTCCAGATTTGAGCGCTCAGGCATATGCCGCCTGGTCTCCGAACTTGATCGGTCGCGCGGGGCCGATTTTCATGTCGCTGGTCGGCGCATCGAGGCTTTCGACGAGATCGGCGAGGTCGCGCGCGGCATCGGGCCGGCCGCAGCCACGCGCACGCGCCGCCGCGTTCTGGAGCGCCGACGGATCGAGCCCCAGCTTCTGCATCTGCTTGGCGAGTTCGACGGGGGTGAAGCTGCGCTGATCGATCGTGCGTGCGCCGCCCGCCATCGTCATTTCGCGTGCATTCGCGGTCTGGTGATCGTCGGTCGCGCTTGGCAACGGGACAAGGATCGCGGGCCGACCGGCAGCCGTCAGCTCGGCCAGCGTCGAGGCGCCGGCACGCGCGATCACCAGATGCGCCCAGGCGAGTTGTTCGGGCAGGTCGGGGAGATACGTCGCAAGTTCCGCAGCGATCGTGAGTTCGGCATATTTTGCACGGACGGTGTCGATATCCTCGACGCGCGCCTGATGCGTCACCTGCAACCGCCGGCGAAAACTGATCGGCAACAGCGCAAGGCCGTCGGGCACGACTTCGCTCAGGATGCTCGCGCCCTGACTGCCGCCCGTCACCAGCACGCGGAAAATGCCGTCCTCCTCGAGCAACGGATAGGGCCGGGTGCGCAGTTCCAGCACCTGCGCACGCACCGGATTACCCACGAGATGCGTCTTGCCGCGAAGCCGATTGTTGAGCCGCTCGACATCGGGATAGGAGGTGGCGATCGCATCGACCCGGCCCGCGACCAGCCGGTTGACCCGCCCCAGCACGGCATTCTGTTCATGCACGGCAGTCGGGACATGCTGCGAAAAGGCGGCGAGCAGCGCGGGGAGTGCGGGATAGCCGCCAAAGCCGATCACCGCCGCCGGACGCTGTTGTTTGAACAGGCGGATTGCGCTGCGCCGGCCTGCGATCATGCTTGCCGCCGCGCGCGCCCATCCGATCGGACCGCCCGAGAGCCTGCCAGCGGGCAGCACATGCGTCTCGATGCCCTCGAACAGCCCGGGAAAGCGCACGCCGCGCTGGTCGCTGATCAGCGCCACGCTGTGCCCGCGCCGGATGAGTTCGGCTGCAAGCGCGGCGGCCGGCACCATATGGCCACCGGTACCGCCCGCTGCGAGGACGAAGTGGCGAAGATTGCTCATTGCCCGCTCCACCTGACGATATAGGGTGATCGGGTGAGGAACGGGTTGCGCCGGGTAAAGGCAAGCAACAGCCCCATCCCGATCGACAGCGCGATCATCGACGAGCCGCCATAGCTGATGAACGGCATCGTCATCCCCTTGGACGGTGCAATCCCGGTGTTGACCGCCATGCTGACCAGCGCCTGCGCGCCGAACTGCGTGGCAAGGCCCGCCGCTGCGAGGAGCCGAAACGGATCGGGCTCGTCGAGCAGTTTCACGAACACACGAATGACCAGCGCGAGGAACAGCAGCGCGATGACCGCGCAAGCGATTAGCCCGAATTCCTCGCCGATCACCGAGAAGATGTAATCGGTATGCGCCTCTGGCAGGCGGAATTTCATCGTGCCGCCGCCGGGACC
Organism: Sphingomonadales bacterium; assembly: GCA_038230675.1. Taxonomy (GTDB): domain Bacteria; phylum Pseudomonadota; class Alphaproteobacteria; order Sphingomonadales; family Sphingomonadaceae; genus Sphingomonas. The sequence continues at coordinate 73,764 of JBBRMV010000009.1, forward strand.
AGTGCCGGTAAGGCCACCGGCGGTGATCGTCGCATAGGCCATGTCGGTCTGGTAATGGTCGATCGCCGCGCCATCGTCGCCGCGAAACAGGAAGGCGTCGATGCGGATCCGCGCAGTATCATAAAACAGATAGGCCGCGACGAGCCCGACAGGCACCGCACCGACCAGGGCACCCATCACCTTCAGCGGCGTGCCCGCGATCATCAACAGCGCGAGCATGATGACGCCGAAGATGATCGTCTGACCGAAATCGGGCTGCATCATCAACAGGCAGGCGACGACGCCGGTTGCCCCGACCGCGATGGGCACCACGGGCAAATCCTCGTCCTTGGCCTTCAAGGACAAAAGCCACGCGAGGCTGACGATGAAGAAGGGTTTCAGGAATTCGGACGGCTGGAACTGCGCGATGCCCAACCCCAGCCAGCGATGCGCGCCGTTCTTTTCAACCCCGATAAAGGGCACGGCGGCCAGAAACACCAGAAACACCAGCGCACCGGTCAAGGCGAGGCGTCGCGCAAGGGGGACCGGGAGCATCGACACGGTGAACATCACCGGCAGCGACACCGCGACCCACATCACCTGCCGCCAGAAATAATAAAGCGGCGGATAATGGACCTTGTCCCCCGAATAGCGCACCGCAGAGGCTGGTGACGCCGCCGCCACCGCCAGCAGCCCGATCGCGATCAGCAACAGCGCGAGCAGCAACAGCACCCGGTCGATGTCGAAAAACCACATGCCGAGCGTGCTGCGGTCACCGCGCCCGCCGCGTGGCTTGACCCGCGCCCACAGCGCCTGCCGCTCGCCCCGAGCGTCTGCCCTGTCCCGGACGTCGCTCATGCCCCGCACGTCGCTCATGCCAACGCCTCCACTGCGGCGCGAAAGGCATCGCCACGCGCCTCGTAATCGCGAAACTGATCGAACGAAGCGCAGGCCGGCGACAACAACACCGTGTCGCCGCTTCGAGCCTGCGCCGCAGCGTGGGAAACCGCCACCCCGAGCGTCTCGCTATGCTCAACGGGCATGTGCGGCGCGAGCAGCGCGGCGAATTTCGCTCCAGCCTCACCGATCGTATAAGCATGCGCGACATGTCCGAAATTCGGCTTGCACGCGTCGAGATCGTCGCCCTTGGCCTGCCCGCCGACGATCCAGTGAATACGGTCGAACGAACCAAGCGCAGGCGCCGAGCTTTCGGGATTGGTCGCCTTGCTGTCGTCGACAAAGGTCACGCCGCCGCGCGTCGCCACGATCTGCATGCGGTGGGCGAGGCCCTTGAAGGTCGCAAGGCCCTTGTCGATCGCGGGCTCGGGAATACCGAGCGCTTGTGCGGCATTGATCGCGGCGAGCGCGTTCTGCGCGTTGTGCGGCCCTTGCAGGCTCGGCCAGCGCGATTGATCCATGCAAAAGCCCGACGCGATCTTGGTCAGGTGCTCGCCCCGCGCCGACAGGCTTCGCGCGATCTGGCTTGAGGGCACATCGGCGATGCTGATGATTGCGGCATGCGTCGGCGATTGCATCGCGAACAGCCGCGCTTTGGAGGCGGCATAGGCCTCGAACCCGTCATAGCGATCGAGATGATCGGGGGTGATGTTGAGCAGCACCGCGACGTCGCAGTCGAGGCTCATCGTCAGATCGATCTGATAGCTCGACAGTTCGAGGACATAGACGCCGCCTTCGGGCAGCGGTTCCTGTCCGAGGATCGGCAGGCCGATATTGCCGCCCATTGTCGTTGGCACGCCTGCGCCTGCGATGATGTGGTGGAGCAGCGCGGTCGTCGTCGATTTGCCGTTGGTGCCGGTGATCCCGACGACCTTGTGCGGCGGAAGCGTGGCGCGGGCCTGCGCGAACAACTCGATGTCGCCGATGATCGGCACGCCCGCCGTCGCGGCACGCGTCGCGATCGGATGCCGGTTGAGCGGCACGCCCGGCGAAACGACGATTGCGTCGAAGCCTACAAGGTCGATCGCGTCGAGATCGGTGAGCGATAATTCCTTGCTGGCACGGGGAAGGATCGCCTCGCGTCGTACCGCGTCTGCGTCCCACGCCACCACCTCGGCGCCGCTCGCCAACAGCGCATGCACCGTCGCGGCACCCGAGCGCGCGAGGCCCAGCACTGCATAGCGTTTGCCGCGCCAGGCATCGTTGGTGATCACCGCAGTTTCAACGTCGAGAGACCCGCAAGCGCGAGCACGATGGCGATGATCCAGAAGCGGATGACGACGGTCGGCTCGCTCCACCCGAGTTGTTCGAAATGGTGATGGATCGGCGCCATCTTGAACACGCGCCTGCCGGTGCGTTTGTAGAAGAACACCTGGATGATCACCGACATCGCCTCGACGACGAACAGGCCGCCGATGATGCCGAGCACGATCTCATGGTGCGCGACGACTGAAATCGCGCCAAGTGCGCCGCCAAGTGCCAGGCTGCCGGTATCGCCCATGAAAACGGCGGCCGGCGGCGCGTTGAACCAAAGGAAGGCGAGTCCCGAGCCCGCGATCGCGCCGCAGAATATCGCCAGATCGCCAGCGCGTGGCACATGCGGAATGCCGAGATATTCGGCGAATTTGGCGTTACCCGCCAGATAGGCGATCAGCATGAAGGCGACCGCTGCAATGATCACCGGCATCGTCGCCAACCCGTCGAGCCCATCGGTCAGGTTCACCGCATTGCCGAACGCCACGATCGTGAAGGCGGCGAAGACGATGTAGAAATAGCCGAGATCGATCGACAGCCCTGTGACGAAGGGCAGGTACAGATGGGTGCCGTTCTGCTGCGTGATGATCCAGCTGGCGATGCCGGCGATGGCGAATTCGCCAAGCAACCGCATCCGCCCCGAAATGCCGGCGGTGCTCGCCTTTCGCACCTTGTCGTAATCGTCGAGGAAACCGATCATCCCGAAGCCGAGCGTCACGAACAGGCATGCCCAGACAAACGGGTTGGTCAAATCCATCCACAACAGGATCGCGATCACCATGCTCGTCAGGATCATCAGCCCGCCCATCGTGGGCGTGCCGCGCTTGACGAGGTGGCTTTGCGGCCCGTCGCTGCGGATCGGTTGCCCCTTGCCCTGGCGCACGCGCAGCCAGCCGATGAAGCGCGGGCCGATGATCAGCCCGATGATCAGCGCGGTCGCGACGGCGCCGCCGGTGCGAAAGCTGAGATACCGCACCAGATTGAGGACGCTCGGGAAGCCCAGATATTGTGCGATGAAATAGAGCATTATGCCTTCCCGCCCGAAAGAACTGCCACCACCGCTGAAAGCCCGACCCCGTTGGAGCCCTTGATCAACACCGCGTCACCGTCTGCGATGATGTCGAAAAGGGCGTGCCTGGCGGCGGCTGCATCGGGCACATGGACGAATTCGCACCGCCCCTCAAGCGCGTTTCCAAGCGCTGTCATGGCGTTTCCGACGAGGATCGCCTTTGTGACGCCGGCAGCGAGCACGGGGGCGGCAAGCGCTGAATGGAAAGCGGCGGTCTCGTCGCCCAGTTCGCGCATTTCGCCCAGCACGGCGATCTTCCGCGGCGCCTTTTCCGCTGCAAGAACGGCCAGTGTCGCCGCCATCGACACCGGGTTCGCATTATAGCTTTCGTCGATGATCAGCGCGCTCGCGCCACGCGGCAACGCAGCGAGAAAACGCGCACCGCGCCCCGGCAGCCCACCCAGATCGGCAAGCGCCAGTCCGGCAACGGCAACGTCCGCCCCCACCGCCTCGACCGCGGCGAGCACCGCAAGCGCGTTCGATACCCAATGCGCGCCGGGTTCGCCAACGGTGAAGCTCAATTCGCGGTGCATCAGTTGCGCAGTCACGAAGGTGCCACCGGTCGGCGTCCGCATCGTCTCAAGCGCGCGGACATCGGCCCCCGCGCCGGTCCCGAAACTGATCACCCGCCCCGCATATGCGCGCGCTGCGGTTGCAAGCCGTTCATGATGCGGGCTGTCGAACGGCACGATGGCGGTGCCGCCAGGCTCCAGCCCCTGAAATATCTCAGCCTTGGCGTCGGCGATGCCCGCCTCATCCTTGAAAAATTCGATATGCGCAGGGGCGATCGCGGTGATGATCGCCACGTGCGGGCGCACCAGCCGGGTGAGCGCGGCGAGTTCCCCGGCGTGGTTCATCCCCATCTCGAACACGCCGAAGCGGCTCGATCGCGGCATCCGCGCAAGGCTGAGGGGCACGCCGGTGTGGTTGTTGTAGCTCTTTACCGATCGGTGCGTCGAACCCGGCGCGGCGCGGTCGAGGGCTGCAAACAGCGCTTCCTTGGTGCCCGTCTTGCCTACCGACCCGGTCACGCCGATCACCTTGCCGCTCATCCGCGTGCGCGATGCGCGTGCCAGCGCCTCAAGCGCCGCCATCGTATCGGGCACGCTGACCTGGGGCTGCTCGGGATTGGCCTGCGTGTGCGACACGAGCGCCCCGCCAGCGCCACGCGCGTACACGTCGTCGAGGAACCGGTGGCCGTCGGTCGTCTCCCCCTTCAGCGCGACGAACAGATCGTGCGGGCCAACTTCGCGCGAATCGAACGCGACGCCGCCGACTGTGAACGGCGCAGACGCAACGCCGCCCGTCGCTGCCTCGATTTCGGCGGATGTCCAAAGGCTCATGCCGCGCACTCGCGCGCGACGGTCACATCGTCGAAGGGAAGCACCAGATCGCCGACGATCTGGCCTTGTTCATGGCCCTTGCCCGTCAGGATCACGATATCCTCGGGTCCTGCTGCCGCGACGGCGGCGGCGATGGCCGCGCGCCGGTCGGCGATCTCAGTCGCGTGGGGTGCCCCTGTCATGACCTGAGCGCGGATGGCGGCGGGGTCTTCCCCACGCGGATTGTCATCGGTGACGATCACCAGATCGGCGTTCGCGGCTGCGGCTTCGCCCATCGGCGCGCGCTTGCCCGGATCGCGCTCGCCGCCGGCACCAATCAGCACGATCAGCTTGCCTTCGACATGTGGCTTGAGCGCCGCAATCGCCGCTTCGATGGCGTCGGGAGTGTGCGCGTAATCGACATAGACCGGCGCGCCGCTGCGCGTGATGACCGCGCGTTCGAGCCGACCGCGCACGGGTTGCAACCGCGCCAACGCCTGCAACGTCTGTGCGACATCGCCCCCCGTCGCGATCACCAACCCGGCGGCGGTCAGCGCGTTGGCGGCCTGATACGCGCCGATCAGCGGCAGGTTGACGCGGTGGAGCGACCCGTCCGCCTCGATCGCCAACCCCTGCCCCAGCAGCGTTGGCGCGCGCGATATCAACCGCAACGTCTCGCCCCGCTCGCCGACGGTGATCAGCCGGTTGCCCCGCTCCCGTGCAAGATCGATCACGCGCGCGGCATGCTCGTCGTCGGCCCACACCACCGCCGTGCCGTCGGGTGCAAGCACTTCTGAAAACAACCGCAGCTTGGCGGTGAAATAATCCGCCATGTCGAGGTGATAATCGAGATGATCGCGGCTGAGATTGGTGAAGGCCGCCGCCTGCACCGGCAATCCCTCGGTGCGGTATTGTGACAGGCCATGGCTCGATGCCTCGAACGCCAAATGCGTCACGCCTTCGCGCGCCAACCCCGCCGCATTCGACAGGAAAGTGACGATATCGGGGGTGGTGAGCCCTGTGGTCACCCGTTCATCCGCCGTGGTGACGCCGAGCGTGCCGATGGATGCAGCGTTATGCCCCGCCATCCGCCACAATTGCCGGGTCAGCTCCGCCGTCGATGTCTTGCCGTTGGTGCCGGTAATCGCAATCGCGGTTTGCGGGAACGGCGCGAAAAAACGCGCGGCGAGCCGTGCAAAGGCGGCGCGCGGATGATCATCGGCGATGTGGACCGCGCCCTCGACCTTGACGCCTGGCCGGGCGACCACCGCGACTGCCCCGCCGGCGATGGCGGCGGGAACGAAATCCTCGCCGTTCACGCGCATGCCCTCAAACGCGCCGAACACCGTGCCCGGCGCGACCTTGCGGTGGTCGATCGCGAAGCCTGTGACGATCGCGGGCTCCCCGCCGCCGGTGAGCGCGCCCAATTTCATGAACAGAGCCTCATTCGGGCGCTGCCTGATCTTCGCCGGGCGCATGCCACAGCAGTGGCAGCAATTCCGACACATCGACATCGCGGTTGAGATCGGGGGTCACGCCTAGCATGGTCCCGGTCCGCATGATGACACGCGACACGACTGGGGCCACCGTCCAGGCAGCCGTCGTCTGGCCCGCCGACTGCGCGTTGGCAACGGGCGAATCGAGCATCGCCACCACCACATAGCGGGGCGAATCCATCGGGAAGGCGGCGGCGAAGGTCGATACATTGCGTTTATGGGAATAACCGCTTTTCATGGCAATTTCAGCAGTGCCCGTCTTGCCGCCGACGCGGTAGCCCGGCGCTTCGCCCTTGCGTCCGGTGCCCTGCAACACCACGAGCCGAAGCAGCTGCCGCATCCGGTCGCTGGTCGCCTGTGAAATCACCTGGCGCCCTTGCGCTGCATGTCCCGGCTCGACCCGCAGCAACGTCGACGGGCGCCAGACACCGCCGTTGACAAGCGCTGCATAAGCGCTGGCGAGGTGCAGCGGCGTCACCGCGATGCCATGGCCATAGCCGCTCGTCATCACCGTCACGCGCGCCCAGTATTTCTGCCACAAGGGCGATTGCTTTTCGCGCAGTTCGATGTCGGGTTTGGTATCGAAACCGAGCTTGCGGAACATCGCCTGCATCCGGTCCTTGCCAAGCTCATCGGCGATGCGCGCCGTGACGATGTTGGATGAATGGACAAGCGTTTCGGGGATATCGAGATAGCGGCGCTGCGGATGATCGTCCTTGATGTGAAACCGGCCGACGGTCAGCGGCTCGCGCGCATCGAAACGCCGCGACATCGACGTGACGACCCCTTCATCGATCGCCGCTGCCATCGTGATCGGCTTGAAGGTCGATCCCAGCTCATAAACGCTCTGCGTCACATTGTTGCGCAGCTGGTCCTCGCTCGCGCCCTTCACCTGATTGGGGTTGAACATCGGCAGCGACACCATCGCTATCACTTCGCCGGTGCGCGCATCGAGCACGACGCCGGCGGCGCCCTTGGCCTGAAACGAAAGCATCGCCGCGCCAAGCTCGCTCTCCATCGCCGCCTGCACGCGCGAATCGATCGACAGCGCGACGGGCCTTGCGCGCTCGACGGGATTGCTCAACCGCTCGTCGAGCGTGCGCTCCATCCCGCGAACGCCGTGGCCGTCATAATCGAGAAAGCCCAGCGCATGCGCCGCCATGGTGGATTGCGGATAGAGCCGCTCGGGCTCGCGGGCAAAGGCCATTGCCGGCTCGCCCAGCGCATTCACGTCGCGCACCAGTTCGGGCATGGCGCGGCGCTGAAGATAGGCGAAGGACGCGTGCGACTGAAGCAGCTTCAGATACCAGGCCGCATCATGCTCGGGCATCAGCGCGGCGAGCTTTGGCGCGAGATCTTCGGGATCGTTGATCAATTTGCCCGGATGAATGCCAATCGACCAGGCATCGATCGTGCGGGCGAGCGGCGCGCCGTTGCGATCGACCAGATCGCCCCTCAGCGGCACCAACGCCGCGGCGGCATCGCGCGTCGTCGCCGGTGCCGAAAACGCCGCGAGCCAGATCAGCCGGGTGATCACCAGCATCACCCCGGCGGCGATCAGCAGCATCAGCATCATCAGGCGCACCGGCGCCACCTGCGCCATCACGTGGCGCTGCCCTGTCAGCCGACGCTGCGGCGTTGGTCTGGCAACGAGCAGGCTCAACGCAGGCCAGACGCTTCGGCACGCGCGCCGCTTACGAGATCGCCGATCGTCGAATCACTGAGCAGGCTGCGGTCGAGCATCGCCACTGCCTGGGTACGGCTGCGGGCAGCCCTGCCTGCATCGGCATGGGTGGGCACGGGGGCGACGCTGGCAAGCACGGTGCGCGTGGTTACCGACCTGACGGCAGGCGGTGCGACCACAAGCGCCGGCGCGATGACGACCGGGGTCGCCAAGGGTGCCGCCGTCGGCGTGGGCGGATTCGCCTGAGGCATCGCCGGCACGACATAAGCGACATTGGCGACCTGCGCCGCCGCATCGGGCCGACTGAAATCGATCTGGGCAAGCGCAGCTTCGTCGGCCACGAACTGCCCGGCACTGGGGGCGGTGAGCGCGAGCACGTCGCCGTTCCAGCGCTCCAGCTGGGCAAGATTGGCGCGCGTGTCGAATTCGGTTTCGAGCGCGCGGATATCGCGTTGCGCTGTTGCGATTGCCCTCGCAACGTCATCCACCTTCTTGCGCTCAGCCGCGACCTGCAACGAGACCATATAGAAGCCCAGCACGACGATCACGCCGCTCAAGAACCAGCCCAGACCCCTGAAGCGATAGGATGCCGTCATCGTGCTTCTCCCAAAGGCCATGGCGCTGCCGACGTGCGCTGCGCCACGCGTAATGTTGCAGAACGTGCCCGTGGATTGCGGGCGATCTCCGCATCGCCGGCACGCATGGCGCGGCCGACTTGCTCAAAACTCGGCTCGGCTTTCGCCACCGCCTGCGGCAGGTGCCGCGATCCCGCCGGCGTCGCGCCGCTGCGCTCGCGCAGGAAGCGTTTCACCAGCCGGTCTTCGAGGCTGTGAAAGGTGACGACGGCGAGCCGACCGCCCGGCCCGAGCACGCGCTCGGCCGCCGCCAGACCGTCCGCCAGTTCGCCGAGCTCACGGTTCAGATGGATGCGGATCGCCTGGAAGGTGCGGGTCGCCGGGTCCTTCTTGTCATGGGCACGATAGCCGAGCGCACGGCGCACCACATTGGCCAATTCGGCTGTGCGCGTGATCGGGCGGGCAGCGACGATCGCGCGGGCAACGCGGCGGGCACGCGGTTCCTCGCCATAATCATGGATGACGTCGGCGATCTCCGCCTCATCTGCCTCGTTGACGAAATCGGCAGCGCTCATGCCCGCCTGGCTCATCCGCATGTCCAGCGGGCCATCGGACTGGAAGGAAAAGCCGCGTTCGGCCTGATCGAGCTGCATCGAGGAAACGCCGATATCCATCGTCACGCCGTCGACGGGGATGGCATCGCGCTGATCGAGCTCCGCCTCGATCGATGAGAAGACCGCGTGGACAAGCGTCAACGCCCCGTCTGCCTCCGAAACCAGCACCTGTCCCCCGGCAATCGCATCCGGATCACGGTCGAACGCGATGACGTGCGCGCCGCGTTCGAGCATCGCGGATGTATATCCGCCGGCGCCGAAGGTCGCATCGACATGACGCGCGCCGGGGACGATCGCGAGCGCGTCGATCACCTCGTCGAGCAGCACCGGAATATGGGGTGCAGCACTCATGATTTCTTCTCACGCTCGGCGAGGAAGAACCGCACCGCGGCCTTCAGTTTCGGCGACGCCGTCTCACAGGCGAGCAGTTTTTCGGGCGCCCAGATCTCGAAGCAATCGCCCAGCCCGATAAAAAAGGCATAGTGGTTGAGCTTGATCTCCAGCTCGACGCGCGGGAACGGCGGCAGGATGAAGCGGCCGCTGGTATCGAACGGCACGGTGTCGGTGATCGATGCGTCGCGCAGAATCTGGCTGTTGGGTGCGCCATTGACGCCGGCATGGGCCGCCGCGCGCTCGTTCAGCGCCGCTACCTGACGCTCGGCATACCCATTGTCATACCCGACCAGGCACGGGTCGGTTTCATGCATCGCCAGCACTACGACCAGCGCTTCCTTGGGGTCGCTGGTCGGCTGGTTCCGGGCAATCAGCGTCGTGCGGAGCGCAGACGGGATCGCGACGCGACCCTTGTCGTCCACCTGCTGCAGCGCATAGCCCGAATAGATACCCCTGCCCGACACGCCCACCTCTTTCGTGGTGCGCAAAGCTCTCTCGACCCGTGAAAGCCCATTGCCGCCACGACCGTTTCGACTTGCGAACAAGAGAGCCCGCCCCTGTTAACCATGGGTTAGCATGGGGGCCGGACGGGAATCAACGGAAAATTTGGGGATTTGACGGGCGAGGGAGCTAATTATCACCATATCTGCGAGCAAGGGGCGGATCGACGCAGTGAAACGACAGCAATAGTTGCCTAGAACATTCAGTGAACATTGTGCCGCGAGACATCAGTTCCCGCAGATCGGCGCGAAATCCCCACCCTGAATTGATCGCAATGCGGGCAACACCGCCCAGCATCATTTTTTTACCCGTGCGGCGGGCGCGGTTATTGCAGCGGTCGTGTTGAGGGATTCGGTCGCGGCGCTGGGCGTCACGCCGAGTTCGGCGAGCGGCTCCTTGCTGGCATCATCGGCGCCGGTCGCGTTGTCCATCGTCAGGTTGGCGACGCTTTCGGGTTTGGCCGCGCCCACCACAGCGACAGGCGTCTCGCGGCTGGCCGAACTGAACACGGCACTGGCAAGACCGATCAGCAGCAACACCATCGCAAGGCCGGTCATCCCCACCTTCACCCGTTGCATCGCCTGCGTCTGATCACTGGTTTTTCGTATCATGCGGCATGCAACTTACCGGCGTTGCGCGATTTTGTCGAACCCCGAGCGTCAGCCCTGCATGAGCCGGTCCGGGACGGGCAGCCCCTTCGCCTCGAGCCAGGCACGATTGTAGAGCGTCGAGAGATAACGAAAGCCGGTGTCGCACAGGATCGTCGCTACCCGGCTACCCGGCCCGAGTTGGCGCGCGAGCCGCACCGCACCCGCGACATTGATGCCCGACGACAGGCCGAGACAAAGCCCCTCCTCGTCGAGCAGCCGGGTCGTCCATTCGAGGCCCTCCTCGTCCGAAATGCTGAACTGGGTGTCGATGGGGGCGCCTTCCAGATTGGCGGTGATGCGTCCCTGCCCGATCCCCTCGGCGACCGAAGAGCCTTCCGATTTCAGCTCGCCGCACGCGTAGAAACTGTAAAGCGCCGCGCCGTGCGGATCGCTCAGCGCGATCGTCACCCGCTCGTCCTTGTCCTTCAGGCCAAGCCCCACACCGGCGATCGTCCCGCCGGTGCCGGCCGCACAAGTGAAGCCGTCGATGCGGCCCTCCATCTGCTCCCAGATTTCGCGCGCGGTGCCGGTGATGTGCGCGCGGCGGTTGGCGATGTTGTCGAACTGGTTCGCCCACACCGCATTCGGCGTTTCCTCGGCAATCCGCCGTGACTGGTGGACGAAATGGCAGGGATTGGAATAGGCCGCCGCCGGCACCAGCACGAGCGTTGCCCCCAGTGCGCGCAGCGTATCCATCTTCTCCCGGCTCTGCGTTTCGGGCATGACGATGATTGTCTTGTAGCCCTTGGCATTGCACACCAGCGCCAGGCCGATGCCGGTGTTGCCCGCCGTCCCCTCGACGATGGTGCCTCCAGTCTTGATCAGCCCGCGTTCCTCGGCGTCCTCGACAATCGCCAGCGCCGCGCGGTCCTTCACCGAAGCACCGGGATTGGCGAATTCGCATTTGCCGAAAATCTCGGCCCCGCTCGCCTCGCTCGGCCCTTTCAGCCGGACAAGAGGGGTGTTGCCGATCAGCGCGAGCGTATTGGGGATGGTCGTCATCCCCGGCAGATAGGACGCCCGCCCCCGTCACGGCAAGCGACCGAAACTGTCGGCCGGCAAATTCCCGCTATCGCGCGCCGACGCCCGCCGCTGCCAGATGCGACGGCAGCGCCCCCGTCGCCCAAAGGAAAAACATCCGGTAATCGCTCACCAGCGACCACAACGGATAGGTGAAGGTTGCCGGCCGGTTCTTCTCGACCGCGAAATGCGCCGGCCAGGCCATGCCATAACCCGCGATCGGCACCAGCGCCCACCACCATCCGCCCAGAATGAGCGCGACAACCGCAAACACCAGGGTCATCGCCGTCCCGATATAATGCAGCATCCGCGTTTCGGGCCTGGCATGTTCGCGCAGGTAGAATGGCCAGAAATCGGCATAGCGCGTAATCTTTACGCTGCTCATTTCGGTCGACCCGAAAATCCGGCGGCCTCGCGCAGTTCATCGGCATTCATCAGCGCGCCGTCGGACATGACCCACAAGGTACGCCGCATTGCCCCGATATTCTTCGATGCATCACCATCGACGAGCACCAGATCGGCCTGCTTGCCGACCGTCACCGACCCCGTTTCCTTATCGGCACCGACCAACCGCGCGGGCATGATCGTCGCCGATTGCAGCGCCTGGGCGTTGGAGAATCCGGCCTGCACATACAGCTCGAGCTCACGCACGATCTCCAGCCCCGATCCGTCGGTGCCGGCGACGATCTGTACGCCGGCTTCGTGCAATGCGCGGGTGAGTGCCACCAGCTTGGCAAAGCTTGCGCGCCAGTCCGCCCGCGTCACACCCGCCGGAGGCTTGAAGCCACCCGCACGAAAACCGCGCTCGACGGTCGGCGGCAGCGAACCGATATACGGCTCGTACGCGGGCGACAGATCGCCGTTTTCGGGAACGTAGAGGCTCTCGAACGTCGAAAGCGTCGGATCGACGACGATCTTCTTTGCCGCCATTTCGGCGATCAGCGACTTCATCGGCTCGGCGCCCAGGTCGACATCCTTGGCGTATTTGCCGGGGCCGTTGAAGCGCTCGATGCCATTGTCGATATTGACGACGCTGTCGGGCAGCGCCTGCATCATCACGAAATTGATGTGGGTGATTTCATCATAGCCACCGGCGATCACGTCCTTGGGGCGCAGCGTCGCGGGGATATGGCCGTGAACGTGAAGGCCCAGCTTGTGCGCTTCCTTGATCGCCGGCCAGAGCCATTCGGGCTTCATCGAGGTGTAGAATTTCACGGCCGTGAAGCCATTGTCCTTGGCCGTGTGGACCGCCGCGATCGCTTCTGCTGCCGACGACACGCTGATGCCGCCCTGCGCCTGAAGCGGCCCCTTGCCGTCGATCAGCACCGAGGAATAAACCGTCGGGAACAGCAATTTGCCGTCGGCGATCTGTTTGTTGCGGAGCACCGTCGGCTGGATATCCGCGCCGGGATTGCGCGCGCTGGTTTCACCCTGCGACAGCAGTTGCAGCCCGGTCAGATCGGACCCGACATGCATATGCGCGTCCCAGATGCCGGGGCTCAGCGTCTTGCCGGCGCCGTTGATCACTTTCGCACCCGCCGGCACTGTCACCGTCGCCGATGGTCCGACGGCGACGATCTTTCCGGCGTTGGCGATCACCGTCTGATCGGGAAGGAAAGCGCCGCCAATGGCGTCGAACAGCTGGACGTGGGTGAAGGCGACCGGCACCGGCGACACCTTGCCGAAGCGCGCCTGGAAGGCCGGATTACGCGCCGCCATCCCCTCGATCTGCGCCTTTTGCAGCGCCAGAAGATCGCCGGTATATGCTTCTGGTAGCAAGGAGATTCCGGCACTCACAAAGCCGAAAAACTTGCCCTGCGCATCCATCACCAGCGGCAGTGGCTCGTTCGACACGCCCTCCAGCGTCCAGATCGTGACCGTCTTTGCGCTGGCACCGCTGCCGACCGGAACGTCGACAAGCTTGACCATCCGAGCCGATCCGCCCGGAAGCAACGTCAGCCGGTGGCCGGGCGCCTTCAACGCAGCCTCGGCAAAATAGGCGTTCGCGATGAACGGACCGCCAAAGCTGGTATATTGCGACTTGCCATCATAGGTGACCGAGCCGGCATCGATCTGCGATTTCCAGGTCGCCTTGCCGCCCGAAATCGTAAACGTTTCGGCTGAATCGCCCGACGGCGTATAGCCGCGGATCACGATCTTGTCGGGTTGGCCGTTGGGGCCGGTGTGGATCGTCTCGTCCTGCTCGAACACCTGACCGCGCAAATTCATGCTTTCGCGCGTCGCATAGGTGCCGTCGGGCATCAGCCACTGCGCCGAATTGCCGTGTTGGCCCGCAGCGGAGACGATCAGGAATTTTTGCGCATTGGCGGGCGGGACCAGGAGCTGATCCTTGGGTGTCTGCGCCGCCGCCATACCGCCGCTTCCCGCGATTATTGCCGCGCACGCCAACCACATTGCCCGATTTCGCATCGACTTGCTCCCCAAGTGTATTGTGATACAATTACACCGCGACGGCCCGCTGGCAAGGCCGAAAAGACCGCTCTGTGCCGATATACGTTGTTCTGCTATTGTTCGCGCGATGCGAGTCTCGCCTGCCGCCCTCGAACTCACCCTGCCCCCGCGCCCGCTGCGCTGGCTGTTTCTCGATCTCAACAGCTATTTCGCCAGCGTCGAGCAACAATTGCAGCCTGACCTGCGTGGCCGCCCGGTGCTCGTGGCACCCGTCGATAGCGACACGACGGTGGCGATTGCCGCATCTGTCGAGGCGAAGCGGTACGGCATCAAGACGGGCACGCCGGTTTGGGAGGCGAAGCGACTGTGCCGCGACCTGATCGTCACGCCGGCGCGGCACGAAAAATATGTCGAGTTCCATGACGCGATCGTCGCTGAAATCTGGCGGCATATCCCGGTGACGAAGGTGTGTTCGATCGACGAGGTCGCTTGCCGCCTGCTCGACAATGAAAACAGCGTCGAGGCAGCGACGGCGCTTGCCCACCGGATCAAGGCGGGCATCCGTGCCAATATCGGCGATTGCATGACGAGTTCGGTCGGCATCGCCCCCAATCGCCTGCTCGCCAAGCTTGCGTCCGACATGCAGAAGCCCGACGGGCTCGTGATCCTGTCGGCGGAAACCCTGCCGCAGCGGCTGTTCGATCTCGAACTGCGCGACATTGCCGGCATCGGCGCGAAGATGGAGCGGCGTCTGGCGCAGGACGGGATCAACGATATCCGCCAGCTTTGCGAACGCCGCCCGCAAGGCGTCGGCACTGCCTGGGGAGGCACCAATGGCGACCGGCTCTGGTATCTGCTCCACGGCGTCGATCTGGCCGAGAAGGCGACGCAGAGCCGGACGATCGGGCACAGCCACGTCCTGTTGCCCGGCAAGCGCGGGCTGGAACCCGTCCGCCTCACCGCGCGCCGCCTGGCGCTCAAGGCGGCGAGCCGGTTGCGGCGCAAGAATTACCGCGCCCGCCTGCTGGTGCTTCACGGCAAGTTCGAGGACGACAAGAGCAACTGGCGTGCGTCTGTAAAACTGCCGGCCACGCAGGACAGTTTCGTCATCCTGGCGGCACTCGACGGCCTGTTTCCCCGGCTGGCGGCGGCGGGGCGCGCACGCGGCGGTGGCTTTTTGCTGAGGATGGTCGGCATTACGCTCTGCGAGATCGAGGCCGAATCCGGCGAGCAGGGGTCGATGTTCGCTGCGCTCGACCCCGACGATCCGCTTGCACGCGAAACGCGCGGTTTGGCACTCAGCCGGGCGATGGACCGGATCAACGAGAAATTCGGTCGCCACGCGGTTTCGGTCGGGCCGCTGCATGGCGGACGGATCGACCGGGTGGGCACCAAGATTGCGTTCGGCCGTATTCCCGAACCGCATGAATTTCACGAATGAGCCGCGAGCCGCGAGATCAAATATATGACAAAATTATTGCGTCGCAAAATGAACGCCCGCCCGTTTTCGTGAGGTCTTGACGAATGATGTTGCGTGCGCGAAGAATTTGAACACCATGACAAACAAGCTCCTTTGCACCGCCGCCGCTTTGCTGGCTCTGCCGCTCGCCGCCTGTGACAACAAAACCGAAACGGTGACGACGACCGCACCCGATCCGCAGGCCGCCGAGCTCGCCAAGAGCGCGCCGGTGGTCTTGCCGCCGTCGATGAAGGCATCGGTGACCTTTCGGTGCAAGGACAACAGCCTCGTATTCGTCGATTTCTTCTCCGGCGACATGCAGGCCAATGTCCGCACGGCCAAGGATGGTACGCCGGTCAAGCTGACCGCGCCCAAGGCGGGCGATCCGATGACTGCCGACGGGTATTCGATGACCGGCACGCCAAAGGCAATCACGCTGACCCGTCCCGGCAAGCCCAGCCTCGCCTGCAAGACCTGATCGTCGCGACCAGCGTCACCCGATTTGGGCCGGTGGCGCAAACCACCGGCCCTTTTTAATGCCGAAAAATGGTTCAATAGCCGGCCTTGCCTCACCACGGCCGCTGCGGCACGATGACCGGGCATTGAAGGAGGATCCCTGAACCTTGGCAACGATTGCGGTCTACAGCCTGAAAGGCGGCGTCGGGAAAACCACGCTTGCCGTCAATCTGGCCTGGTGCGCGGCGATGCTTTCGGCACGCCAGACATTGCTCTGGGATCTCGATCCGCAGGCGGCGAGCACGTTCATGCTCACCGATCGCAAGACCAAGGATCAGGCGCAATCGGTGTTCACCAAGGATGTGGACCCGTCAAAACTTGTCCGCAAGACAGGCGTTCCCCGGCTCGATTTGCTGGGGGCCGACGCGTCGCTGCGCGGTCTCGACGTGCTGTTCCACGAACTCGACAAGAAAAAGCTGCTCACCAAATTGCTGTCGTCGGTCGGCAAGGATTATGATCGCGTGATTCTGGATTGTCCGCCCGGATTGACCGAGACGAGCGATCAGGTGATGCGCGCTGCCGATCTCATCATCGTGCCGGTCATCCCCTCGCCGCTTTCCGAACGCGCCTTTGCAGAGGTGACCGCGCAGTTGGCCGGCAAATCGCACCTTATGCCGGTTCATTCGATGGTCGACAGAAGGCGCAAGCTCCACGCCGAGGCGCTCGCCCGCCATCCCGACTGGCCGGTCATCCCGATGGCAAGCATCGTCGAGACGATGACAGTGCGCCGCGCCCCCGTGGGCAGTTTCGCGGGCAAATCGCCGGCCGGGCAATCCTTTGCGCAATTGTGGCAAGCGATCGAGCGGCGCCTGGTCGAGCCGGCCCGAAAGCGCTGAACGGGCCGCCGGCGATGACGGCGCTCGATCCTCGGCTGGTGCTCGGCGCCTATGCGGTCGGCGTCTTCCCGATGGCCGATCATCGCCGCGCCGACGGCGTCTATTGGGTCGAGCCGAAACGCCGCGCAGTCCTGCCGCTCGACGGATTTCGGCTGTCACGCTCGCTCCGCAAGACGATCGCTGCAGATTGTTTCCGGGTCACCGCAGATACCGCCTTCGACGCGGTAATATCGCTGTGCGCCGAAAGTGCCGCCGGCCGGCCGGAAACCTGGATCAACGGATCGATCGAGGCGGTCTTCCGCGATCTTCACGCAGCGGGTTACGCCCATTCGATCGAATGCTGGGATGGAGACACGCTGGTCGGCGGGCTTTACGGGCTCTCGCTTGGTCGCGCCTTTTTCGGCGAAAGCATGGTCAGCCGGGCGCGTGACGCATCGAAGGTGGCGCTTGCCTGGCTCGTCGCACGCTTGCGCGTCGGCGGGTTCTCCTTGCTTGATTGCCAGTTCCAGACCGATCACCTCGCGTCGCTCGGCGCGGTCGAGATCAGCCGGGCCGATTATTTGGGGTTGTTGGCGGCCGCCGTCGACGGCGCGGTCGAGGGTGCGCTTGGCGGCGCCGCGCCGGCAGCATCAGGGGCAGGCGCGGCGGCTGTCGCCGCAGGCGATTTCTTCGCGCTCGAACGCGTCGTCGCTGCATCGCCCGCCGACACGGTATCGGCACCGCGGCTCGGGAAGCTCATCTCGCAGCTTTTGGTCCACACATCATAGATGGGATGCTGGACGACATTCAGGCTCGGTCGCTCCTTGAACAGCCAGCCCGAGAAGACGCGCCGCCATTGACGATCGATCTGCTCGACCTCCAGCTGGACGAAGGCACCGGTATAATGATCCTGTTCCCACGGCGCCGTCTGCTCGCAGGCGCGCAGCCGCACGACGACATCACCGACGCGTGTCGCCTCGCCCGGCTTCAGCGTGATGTCGCGGGCGACGCCGTTGCGCTTGTTGAGCAGGCCCAGCACCGCGACGCGCTTTGCCATCGGCGTGATGCCCTGCACCAGATCGGTCGTTGGCGTGACGTCAACCGTATCGATATTCGTCAGCCCCTGTGCCTGATCGAGCGCAGTCGTGCCCGCCGTCGGCACCGATGTCTGCGGTCCGGGGCCGGCAAACCAGGTCTGGTAGGCAAACCAGCCGATCAGCCCGATCGCGATCACCGCAGCCGCCACGGCGGCCACCAGCCTTGGCTTCATTCGCCCGGCGCCCAGGCTTCGTAATCGCCCGTCGCCGCCGCCCGCCGCCCGCCGCGCTCCAGCGCCCCCGCCGGGCGATAGGCTGCGACCGTGCCCGTAAGATTGGGGATTGCGGGCTTCTGCCACTGGCGCGCCGGCGGCAGCGATTGATCGGGCAGCGCATCGACCTGATGATGCAGCCAGCCGAACCATTCGGGCGGTACCCGGCTGGCGTCGTTGGGGCCGGCATAGATCACCCAGCGGCGGGCGATACCGTTCATGTCAACGCCGCCCTCATAATAGACATTGCCCAGCGAATCCTCGCCGACGCGGCTTTTGCCGCGCAGCCCGCGCCGGGTGCCGATGGTGGCGCCGTTCCACCAGGTAAAGATCGATGCGAGCAAGCCCATGCCCGCCGCTTACTCTGCCCGCGCCCGGCCTTCAATCCGTTTCGGCGGAGGGGCCACCCGTCCTGGTCAGTCGCAAGCAGGGTCAGGCCACCGCTTCCACGACGACCGCAAGCGGCCCCTTGCGTCCTTCGACGATCCGCGCACGCAGGGGCTGATCGGGCATGACATCGCCAATATCGCCCCGACGGAGCGTCTCCATGTGGACGAAGATATCGCTCGAATCGTGATCGCGGACCAAAAAGCCATAGCCCTTCAAGCGGTTGAACCATTTGACCGTCACGGGTTCAAACGGCCCCGCCGAATCGATCAGCGCGCCGGGATCGATCCGATCGCCAGCGCCGCGCGGGCGGGGAACGGGTTCGACCGCACTCGACAGATCGATCGCGACAATCTCGGTCGCGTGATAGCCGCGATCGCGCTTGACGGCGAGGCAATCGATCAGCGCGCCCTCTGGCAGGCTGCGGCGACCATGCGGCTGAAGTATCGAGAAATGCACGAGAATATCGCCTGCGTCGGCTTCATCGGCGACCAGAAAGCCAAAGCCGCGCGTGACATCGAACCACTTTAGCGCGCCCGAAAAACGGCGCTCGCCCTTCCGCTCATCATCGGTCGGGCGCAGCGCGGAACAATCCTGTTCCGCCAGAGCAAACCCAGCCGGTTGCGCATCCATCCGCATCGTAACAGCCCCCTGTTGCGATCATGCTAGCATAGGATGCGCCCAGCGGAAAATCCTTGCTTGTGACGCGCCGTTCAGCCGTTTTGGGCAATGTCGTCCAGGATGGCGAGATCGTCGCCCGCCGCCATCTCGACGATCCGGCGGGAGAGTGCGAAATCATGGCCGCCACGGATCATGGCGGCCAATTGCTTGCGTCGCAGCTCCCGGTCGGCATCGGTGACGGCAAATGGACCGATCCGGCGGCGGCGCGCATAGGCCAATGCGGAATCGAGCGTGCGGGCAGCGATGCCCGGCTGCAATGCGGTGCCGTCATCACCCCGCACGCCCGCGTGATGCAGTGCAGCGGTGACACGCCGTGCGCCGAGCCCGCGCCGCGCCATCGCCTGGCCCCGCGCCTCACCGAACGCGCGGTCGTCGATATAGCCGAGCCCCGCCAGACGCTCGGCGATCGCGGCCGTATCGGGAGCGGGCGCGCCCTCGTGCCACCCCCGGGCGCGTATCTTGCGGTCGAGATAGGCCGCCAATCGCTTGCGCGTGGTGGCGAATCGTTCGACATAGCGTAGCGCCATGCGGTCGAGCGATGCGGCGTCCAGGGGTGGCAAAGGCGGGCGTTTTGGGGGCATGCCATCATATTGCCATACTCGAACCGGATTTTGAACGCTTGCCGGGGGCAGGGCACTTCGCATCCAATCGGCGGCGACGGACGTTTCTTGATCGAGCTGATCGTGATCTAAGGCTGAATTGAACATGGGAATTGAAACGGGGCACATGGCAGACGAGCAGGTGATCGATCGCCCGCACGCGCCCGCCCCGACGCCGACCGAAGACACGTTGGTGCGTCGGTTTGCAGATTTCGACACGTTGGGCGAGGCGCTGGATTATGCGGCGTCGGGCGTTCGAGGACTGAATTTTCACGATGCGCGCGGCACGCTTGCCCGTGCCTATCCGTTTGCCGAAATGCGCGAGGATGCGATCGACATGGCCCGCCGGCTGATCGCGCTGGGGATCAAGCCGCTCGACCGGGTAGCGCTCGTTGCCGAAACCGGGCCGGAATTCGCCGCACTGTTCTTCGGCGTTGTCTATGCAGGCGCCTGGCCGGTGCCTCTGCCGCTGCCGACCTCGTTTGGTGGCCGCGATTCCTATATCGACCAGATCCGCGTTCAGCTCGCCAGCTGCGATCCGGCGTTGCTCATCTATCCGCCCGAACTCGCGCAGATGGCGGGTGAGGCGGCTCGGCTTGCGGCTGTCGAGGGGATGAACTGGGCGGCGCTTGCAGCCACGCCGGCGCCCGACACGGCGCTCCCAAGCGCGACCAAGCACGACATCGCCTATCTCCAATATTCGAGTGGATCGACGCGCTTTCCGCACGGCGTCGCGGTAACACATCATGCGTTGCTCAATAATCTGGCGGCGCACTCGCACGGCATGGAAGTGATCGAGAGCGATCGCTGCATCTCGTGGCTGCCCTGGTATCACGACATGGGTCTCGTCGGCTGCTTCCTGTCGCCGATCGCCAATCAGGTTTCGGCCGATTATCTCAAAACAGAGGATTTCGCGCGCCGTCCGCTCGCCTGGCTCGATCTGATCACGCGCAATACAGGGACGACGATCAGCTATTCGCCGACCTTCGGCTTCGACATTTGTTCGCGTCGGATGTCGAGCCAGACCAGGGCGGCGGACCGTTTCGACCTGACGCGCTGGCGGCTCGCAGGCAATGGCGCGGACATGATCCGCCCGGATGTCATGCAGGCATTCGTCGATGCCTTTGCCGGCGCCGGCTTCCCCGCCACTGCCTTCCTGCCGAGTTATGGCCTGGCCGAGGCGACGCTGGCGGTGTCGATCATGCCGCCGGGCGAGGGAATTCGCGTCGAACTCGTCGAGGAAACGCAGCTTTCGGGCGTCGCCGCAGGTCAGGACCGACCGCAACGGTATCGCGCGATCGTCAATTGCGGCAAGCCGGTGCGCGACATGCGCATTGAAATCCGTGAGGAAGACGGCACGCCCCTGCCCGAGCGGGCGATCGGCAAGCTGTGGTGCAAGGGCCCGTCGATCATGGCCGGCTATTTCCGCGATCCAGAGGCGACGGCTGCCTGCATGGTCGATGGCTGGCTCGACACCGGCGACATGGCCTATATGTCCGATGGCTATATCTACATCGTCGGTCGGGCGAAGGACATGATCATCGTCAATGGCCGCAATCACTGGCCGCAGGACATCGAATGGGCGGTCGAACAACTGCCGGGTTTCAAGGCCGGTGATATCGCCGCCTTCGCGATCACGACGCCGGGCGGCGAGGAAACCCCCGCCGTCCTCGTTCAGTGCCGGACATCCGACGATCGCGAACGCAGCCGGCTGCGCGACGAAATACGCGAGCGCGTCCGTTCGGTGACGGGGATGAACTGCGTGATCGAACTCGTGCCGCCGCGCACGCTGCCGCGGACAAGCTCGGGCAAGCTCAGCCGGGCCAAGGCGCGCAACCTGTATCTGGCCGGCGAAATAAAGCCCTATGCCATCGCTGCCTGAGGGACGTAAAAATTTCGGTGGCCGGGCGGATCGGATTCTAACGATCCGCTAACCTACATCAGCCTATTGATGCCAGCGTGACCGAACGAGCCGCCTCTCAATTCGCACAGCCAAGGATCGACGCGCGCGCGCTGCTTGGTCTGTACGATCCTGCCGATTCGACCGACTGGGGGCCGATTCGCGCCGCGCAATTGAATGCCGGCCGCGACCTGGCGCTGTTCATGCTCGCCACCAATGTGATCGGCGGGGCGCTCGTCGTCATGATTTGCGCCCATTTGGCGCCGCTTTGGGCGCTGATGAGCTGGGGTGCGGCGACGGCTGTCGTTGCGACGGCGGTCGCCCTGCGCCGGCTGTCGGCCAAGTTCCGCAACAGTTACAGCGCGCCGGTCTCGGCGGTGCGCGACACCATGCTTGAGGGGATCGCACTCGCGGCGGTCTGGTCGGTCGCACCGCTCGCGCTTGGCGTCAGCGCAGATGTTGAGGCGGCGCTGGGGCTGTGGATCGTGCTGTCGGTGCTGATGACAGCGTCTGCTGTGGCGATGGCGGCGTTGCCGCTGGCGACAATGAGTTTCCTCGCGATCCTCGGTATCTCGATCTGCACGATGCTGTACCGGGTCGGTGGTCCGGTGTTTGTAAGCGCGGCGATGCTGTTCGTCGTGCTGCTGATGCTGGCCTGTTTCGGGCGGGCAAAGTCGCTCGTCGTCATCCGCGCTTCGGAGATCGCGCTGTCCGAACGCGACGAGACGGTCAACCTGCTGCTGAACGACGTCGAAGACAACAGCGCCGACTGGCTGTGGGAAATCGATGCCGCGCGACAGGTGATGCGCGCATCGCCCCGCTTTGCCTATGCGGTTGGGCTCGATGCGGTTTCCATTAACAAAAAGCCCTTCCTTCAGATACTCGCCGGCGAGCAATGGGAGACGGGCAATTTCTCGGCAGCGTTTCGCACGCTTGCCGAAAAGCTCAACCGCCGCGAAGCGTTTCGCGATCTGATCGTGCCGGTGCACGTGAAGGGCGATCAGCGCTGGTGGGAGATCGCGGCGACGCCGAGGTTCGACGAAGAGGGCGCCTTTATCGGCTTTCGCGGCGTCGGCTCGGATGTGACCGAGGCGCGCGCCTCCGCCGACAAGATCAACCGCATGGCGCGTTATGACATGCTGACCGGGCTGCCTAACCGGCTGTTGCTCAACGAAACGCTCAGCCGGGCGATGGCCGATGCCGACAAATGGGCGTCGCGCTGCGCGTTCATGATGATCGATCTCGATCGGTTCAAGGCGGTTAACGACACGCTGGGCCACCCCGTCGGCGACCGGTTGCTTGGTCAGGTATCGGAGCGGTTGCGATCGCTGATGGGCACCAACGAGATGATCGGTCGGCTCGGCGGTGACGAATTCGCGGTGGTGGTACGCGACGCATCGGACAGCGCGCGCGTCGAGCGGCTGGCGCTCTCGATCATCGAAGCGGTTTCGATGCCCTATGAGATCGATCAGAACACGCTTTACATCGGCGCCAGCCTGGGCGTCGCATTTGGCCCGCGCGACGGGCGCACCGCTGAAACACTGATCCGTTCCGCCGATCTCGCGCTCTATCGCTCGAAAGACGCAGGCGGCGGCACTTTCCATGTCTATGAGCCGCAATTGCATGTGGCAGCAGAAGAACGCCGTGTTCTGGAAATGGCGCTTCGCAAGGCGCTGGCGAACGGCGAACTCCATCTGAATTATCAGCCGGTCGTGAATGCCGGCACCGGCGCGCTGACCGGTTTCGAGGCGCTGCTCCGGTGGACGAGCCCTGAATTTGGTCGCGTGCCACCCGACAAGTTCATCCCGCTTGCCGAAGACACGCGCCTGATCGCGCCGATCGGCGAATGGGTGTTGCGCACAGCATGCGACGAAGCCGCGCGCTGGCCGTCATCGGTGCGGGTCGCGGTGAATGTGTCGCCGCAACAGCTGAACAATCCGACATTCGTGGCCGCCGTTGCCTCGGCACTCGCCAATAGCGGTCTGCCGCCCGAACGGCTCGAGCTGGAAGTAACCGAAAGCGTTTTCATGCACGAGGGCACCTGCGCGGTGCAGGTGCTGGAAAAGATCCTCGATCTCGGCGTCAAGCTGTCGCTCGACGATTTCGGCACGGGATATTCCTCGCTCGGCTATCTCAGCCGTACGCGCTTTTCGTCGATCAAGATCGATCGCAGCTTTGTTCAGGGAGCGTCGAACTCGGTGCCCGAGGCGATCGCGATCATCCGTGCGGTCGTTGCCCTCGCCCAGAGCCTTGGCATGGCGACCACCGCAGAAGGGGTGGAGACCGAGGAAGAACATCGCATGGTGCAGGCGCTCGGCTGCTCAAAGGTTCAGGGCTATTATTTCGGCCGTCCCCTGCCCGTCGAGGAAGCCCGCGCGGTCGCGAACCGCGGTCGGCCAGAGGCGGCAGCGGCGGCTTGAAGCATTTGGGCGGCGGCGCGGTCGTGTGCGACGCAGCCGGTGCTTGCCCCGCTCCACGCGCTTCGCTAAAGCCCGTCTCCGCATAGGGGTGTAGCTCAGCTGGTTAGAGCGTCGGTCTCCAAAACCGAAGGCCCTCGGTTCGAGTCCGAGCTCCCCTGCCATCCCTTCCCGTTCTGCAACCCGGTTCACCATTGGCGCCGATGCTTGCGCGCCGTCGCGAAGGGCGTTATGCCCGCAACCAATCCGACATCGGGATTGATCATCGTCCGTGCCCCTTGCGGGACCGGGCGGCGAAACTATGTCTCGAAAAACGGTAATCAAGGACGACATAGCGTGGCGAAGACGACCCCTCTCGAATTCTTCCGGCAAGTGCAGGCCGAAACCAAGAAGGTCGTCTGGCCGACCCGTCGCGAAACCGTGACGACGGCGGTGATGGTCGTCCTGATGACGACGCTGCTCGGGGTATTTTTCTTCACGACCGATTCGATCTTCGAAGCGATTGTGAAGATGCTGCTGACGATGGCCGGCTGAGCGCGGTCGCCCGATAAATTAGGACGCAAGAACGCATGGCGCGCTGGTACATCATTCACGCTTATTCGGGTTTCGAGGGCAAGGTCCGCGATTCGATCATGGCCGAGGCGACCCGGATGGGGCTCGACCGGCTCGTCGAGGCGGTCGAAGTGCCGACCGAGACGATCACCGAGGCACGGCGCGGCAAGAAAATCCAGGTCGAGCGCAAATTCATGCCGGGCTATGTGCTCGCCAAGCTCGACATGAATGACGACGTCTATCA